>DHUL01000048.1:38695-67781 GCA_002409145.1 Bacteroidales bacterium UBA5235 | reverse complement strand
TGTTGATCTGGGGCCAAACCTGAATCGTGCAAAAGTAGCCCTGGATGCAATAGCTGACGAGGGGACAGTCACATCAAGGTTATAAGATCCTGATCCTCTGCGTACGTCTGTAGCGACCCTCTCTCCCTGATCATCGAAATCTCCGTCACCATTCCAGTCAATCCATGCATTCAGATAACCAGTTGAAAGCCATGGGGTAGAGACATTATACCTGATAGTGGCTTTTTCTCCCTGTTTTAGAGAAGGAATGGTGACTCCGTCCTCGTCATCAATCCCGTTTAGGTCATCACCGTCAGCTTCTTCAGAATATTGACTTCCTTTCTCAGCATCGGCCTCACCACCCAGGTAATAGGTTGTGATAATATGGTCGGCTGATCCGTAGCTTTCAGGGGCATCGCCAAAATCATGGTTGTCATCCTGCGGGATCATCGCAGCGTGCATGAATGTTTCCGGTTTTGTCAGGTAATTGTATTCCCTGCTGTTCCCGGCCGGAATGCTGAAGGCTGTCAGAAAAGGCAGTGCAAGAAAGAGTATTCTTATTGTGTTTCTTTTTGCCATTCCTTGTTTTTAACTGGCCCTGACAACAGTTTCCGGACCTAAAAAGTTACAAGTTAGAGATGACAGGAGGTATATGCAAAAATAATTTGATTGACGGATAACTCCTCTAATTATCTGAAGTATCCCGCACTTGCATTTTTCCGGCCCTTTACGCCCGGTGAACCTTCTGTACAGCATAAATCCCGATTTGACGAATAAGTGTAATCAGTTGATAAATAAACCGCTTAAAATGACAAATGTTCCAGAAAAAAAATAAATTTGACTTTAATAACTGACTGTCATAATTTTACGCGTCGCAATCATTTTACTTAAATGACATATTCCATTTTTGTGTAACCAAAGAACTGGGAGGTATCAACTATGACCGACAGAATGAAAGAATGTTCGCCGGCGTCAGGCGCAGTTTACGGGCTGGGACTTATAGGTGCAGCCATCTATTTTATCTCCGGGGCAACAGGCTTCTGGATGGGGGTGCTTGGGTTCCTGAAGGCAATTGTCTGGCCAGTGTTCCTGGTGCTCGAAGCATTCAGGAGCCTGGGGGTTTAGGGCATCATCATACATAGGGCTGACCCTGCTTCCGGAATTTCTGACTGGATAATTTACGTCTGATCTTTAGCGTGTTTCCTCCGGGGCGGTCTCCTGCTGGGTTTCGCCGCAGTAGCGGCATAGCTTTGCTCCCAGCTGGATTTTCTCTCCGCAATTCGGGCACTCCTTAAGTTCACCGATTCCGGACATCAGCTTCTCTTTCTCGTCGGCTATGATACCCTGGAACAGGTTGAGTTCGGTGTCAGTAATGAATTTTACCGGATGTGCCATACTGCCGCCGGCATATTCTATGATCAGGTATCTTTTCCTGAGTTTAATGATGAGCCAGATGCCTGCGGCAATCGAAACAGCCGCTATGCCAAGCATGATGTATGTTGACTGACGCACATCTGACAGCAGGCCGAGGGTGGCCGCCAGCACACCGAATGCTATCAGGGCTCCTCCGGGAATGGGTTTTGTTATCTCCTTGCAGGCTGTACCTGTAATATCATGGAGACTGACAATTTTTTTCCCCCTGCTTGCCCTGAGGCCGCCGCCATAGATGCGGGAACGTGACTCGTATAACCGTCCTACCTGGTAAACTCTCTTGTCTGAAATAATAATTGCGGAATCTGACAGATCTTCATCCACCAGCAGCGATGAGAAATAATCCTGACCCAATATCGCCGTAAACTTTTCGTGCTGCGACGCAAAAAGGTTTTTGTAGTTGTATTTCATCAATATTGTCAGTTAAGCAGCAGGTATCTCGTAGCCTGCAGTTTTCCCATCGCCTGCCCAAATTTCGCGAATAAAGCTCATAGTTTGAGCACTTCAGCCCTCAAATAGAGGATAATTTTGACCAACAATGGGACTAAGAGGATTAATGGACAGAGTTCTTAGGTTACACACCCGCGGCCTCTTATACCTGCCACCCTTACTCGAAATGCAGCGACAATACCCAGATACGTGATTTCAGTTTCTCAATTGTATTGCAGTATTCAGGGTACTCAGGATGAGGGTCATGAGCAAGTACATCAGCAATTCCGTTTGACATCTTCAGCTCCAGGGAAAGCCTTAACCCGCCCATGTAAAAACCGACTCCCGCGCCTGCCTCATAATAAAGGTCGGATCTGTTCAGCCTGAGGTAAACAGGACGCTCCAGCCGGTATTTTTCCTGAGCGTAGAAATCATACCTGTAATTGATGCCTCCGACGATATATGGCTTTATGTTCTGCATTCTCCACCCGTACCTCAGGAGCAGGGGTACTTCTATAAAACTTGACTCCACCTTCTGCGGACTGAAGATCGTATCATGCAAACGGTCAGATGAGTATGCAACATTCCTTTGCCCGAAAGAAATGCCGGGCAGGAGCCTTATATCAAAAAATTGGTTCAGCCTGAAATTCAATGCCAGGTGTATGTTCAACCCGGGAGAGAAGGATCCCCGGGAGGGATAGACTGAATCGGTGGTGGTAAACTGTTCCGAGGGATCTACGCCAAAAGTCATCACGTTGAACCCGAGGGTGTAACCGGCACTGAAGAATTTCTCATCCTCCCATGGGCCGTCAATGGGAATCTGGTTCTGCCCTGAGACGCCAAGCCCGAACAGTATCACAAACGCTGCAAGACTAACTCTTTTCAGACTGGTATTCATAGCTATAGATTTCAACAGGTATGAGTTGCCAAGATAGTAAAACTGATCGACATCGGCTATTCTGAGGTTTGGCATTCATAATTTTCTTAAATTTATTTTCCTTTGAGGCCTGTCACATATTAACAGATAGCTGAACCATGGACAAGAGTGAAATTTCTCAATTTCTGAAGGGTATTGAGCTTTTCAGGAACCTGACGGAGGAGGAGCTTAACGAGCTCGCCGGCCACATCAGGGAGAAGAATTGCAATGCCGGATACATTCTCTTCAGGGAGAACAGTCCCCGTGAAGACATATATGTCATTTATAATGGAGAGGTCGAGCTGTTCAAGAGAAATGCCTATGGCGCTGACATGAGACTGGCTCTCTTCGGCAAGGGTGATTTCATCGGGGAGGGTATCTGGGAGGAGAATTCGCTCCACTCCACCTCCGCCAGGGCTGTAAAGTCAACGACCATCCTGGATATAAGCAGCGAATTCTTTCATCAAAGCCCGTCAACAACCCTTAAGATCCTTCTTAATATAACCAGGGTTATTTCCAGGCGGATGAGGAATGCGAATACCCGCATTCTGGGTTACAATGCCCAATATGATTCCGGCAACACACGTTCTGAAAGTGACCTTCTGGGTGAACGTGAGGTGCCCGTTGAATCATATTATGGCGTGCAGACACTCAGGGCAATGGAGAATTTTAATATCTCAGGGGTGACGCTGAATTTTTTCCCTTCACTCATTGAGGCTCTCTCAATGGTAAAGGAATCGGCGGCCGAAGCGAACTTTGAGCTGGGACTGCTTGACCAGAGTGTCAGGGATGCCATTGTTCTGACTTGCCGCGAGATCCAGAACGGAAAATATCATAACCAGTTTGTTGTTGACATGATCCAGGGCGGGGCAGGAACATCAACAAATATGAATGCCAACGAGGTGATCGCCAACCGGGCACTTGAGATGCTGGGATATGAAAAGGGCGACTATGCACAGTGCCACCCAAACAACCATGTGAATCTTTCACAGTCTACCAATGATGCATATCCGACCTCAGTAAAGATTGCACTCTATAATTCAAACCGGAAGCTGGTAGCGGTGCTTAAAACGCTCGTCGGGTCGTTCCACAGGAAAGGTGAAGAGTTTTCTCATGTTCTAAAGATGGGCCGCACCCAGTTGCAGGATGCCGTTCCCATGACCCTGGGTCAGGAGTTCGAGGCATATGCCGTCACCCTGGCAGAGGAGATAGAGAGATTGAACCAGAATGCCCGGCTCTTCCTGGAAGTTAACATGGGTGCTACGGCAATAGGTACGGGCATCAATTCAGAGCCTGGCTATTCTGACAAGGTTATCCGGCATCTGAGGAGGATCACCGGTCTTGAACTGGCGCTTGCATCCAACCTTGTTGAGGCAACGCAGGATACAGGAGCATTCGTCATGTATTCATCAGCCGTGAAGCGTCTGGCCGTCAAGTTGTCAAAGATCTGCAATGACCTTCGGCTGCTCTCCTCAGGTCCCAGGGCCGGTATCAATGAGATAAACCTTCCCCCGATGCAGCCTGGGTCATCAATCATGCCGGGCAAGGTCAATCCGGTAATACCCGAGGTGGTCAACCAGATAGCCTTCAAGGTGATCGGGAATGACCTGACGGTTACAATGGCTTCCGAAGCAGGTCAGCTTGAGCTCAATGTCTTTGAGCCTGTCATCGTCCATAGTGTCTTTGAGTCAGTTGAGATGCTGATCAATGGCATAAACACGCTGAGATTCAGATGCATTGATGGTATAACAGCCAATGAGGAACGCTGCCGGTCAATGGTTGAGAACAGCATCGGGCTTGTAACAGCATTGGTCCCCTGGATAGGGTACAAGGCAGCAAATGAACTGGCAAGAGAAGCCCTGGCTTCGGGCGAGAGCGTTTACTCATTGGTGCTCAGTAAAAACCTGCTTTCAAAAGAAAAGCTTAATCAGATACTGGCCCCTGAAAACATGCTCAGGCCGGGAAAGATGAAGGATGTGTGATTAAGCAGCAGGCCAGGTCAGAACGGAGTGCAGACGTAGCCGTATGACTCAAGCTTGTTCTTGGAGGAAGAGTTGCATACCTGCTGCCACTGGCTTGGATTATGCGGATTCTCACAATACCAGCAGATCTCTACCGTATCGCATGAAGCAAAGGTCAGCATGTAAACAACCAGCATGACTCCCGCCATACGGAAGATTATTTTCTTCAGGGATGACAATATACCGGTTTCAAAATCCATATTGTGCAAATTTAATTAAGTACAGGACAGATTTCAAAATCATTTTTTACCGTTCAGGGCAGGAAAAATTCCACTGACCTGATTCCGGCCATTACCTTTCAGGAATGTAAACCAGTCTTGCCATGTATGTTACCCCGGCATGCCAGGCAGTGATGGTATAGGCTCCCGGTGCAAGTCCCTGCTCTGACAGGTCAATAGGGGTCGCACCTTCAATATCCAGGACAAGTGCTGTTGCACCCGTAACCGATGTGAAACGGAGTTTCACCGGACCGCTGAGCTCCTCGCCCACATCTATCACTACCATTCCGCTGGTCGGGTTGGGATAGATAAGGAGCTCACCCATCCTGCCTTTGATGAGGCTTTCAATTGATGTGGAGACGGGGTCATCGGCAAAAGGAGAACCTCCCTTATTCATCGAGTGCTTCCAGTAAGAGGCAACATCAGGATTGCCTGACGGATCTGCAGACATTGAAACAAGCGAATACCCGTCACCGTCTGCCTCAATTGGCCACGGGGAGTCATCCGAGAAAGTGAAGGAAAAAATCCTGTCACCGTTTTTATTGGTTATCAACAGGAACTCTCCGGCGTTGGACAGATTTCCGCTATAGTTGCCACTGGGACTCATCCCGTAGTAGGAATAAAACTCTTCTGGTTTGGAAGCAACCACCCAGAATCCTTTTGGCGGCAACATGGTTCCGTCAGGAGTGCTGTAGTAAACAGCAGTATCAAGGGTAATACCGGAGATGTTCATCGAACCCTTGCCCGTGTTCTTCAGCTCGATGAATTCAAGATCCTTGCCGTCAACTGTATCTGCACCCTTTACCAGGTCTGAGGGGTGGTAGTGCAACTCAGTTATCCTGAGGTTACTGTAATCTTCGTTGAGGGCAATGAACCTTACCTCCGTGAGCGCACTCCAGGTCTGTCCGTCAAGGATCCGCGACCTGAAGATCATTGAGCCTGGTACTCCGAGGGTTGAGCCGTTCTGTGCCTGCACTGCCTTTGATGAAACCGTTCCACCCAGGTGGCGGGGATCACTGCCGTCCGTGGTATAGTAAATCTGTCCCCTGGTGTTGGGATTTTCAAGCCTGACTGTCAATGGTGTGTCAACTACCTTCTCCTCCCGGATGGTAAGCCCTGACTCCTTTACCACTGTAGGTTCCAGTGACGGGTAGAGACTGGCTGATCTGAGCTGGCTCATAACAATGTCTGATCTGGCGGGGAAATAATTGTTCACAAGGTCGGTAACCTCCGGCAGCCAGTCGTCAATCTTATCCCTGGGCTCTTGGATCTTCGCATCGCCCCACCTTGCTGATTCAGCTATTATGGCCATCTCCACCTCGGCCTTTCTGGCATTGAACCGGTTGATACACTTACCCGGCGAGAGTACCCCCCCGGAGGCAAAACGCTTATAAGCCCTGTCTGCAAAGCGAAGCCTGTATTCGGCATTTGATATCAGTCTGTGATGCAGCCACTGGGGCTGGAAGTTATTGATTCCTGACACTGTCATTGCCGGGTTGCTGATTGACACCCTGTTTTCATTTATACCGTGGCTCAGCGAATATGGACGCACAAACATGGAATGCTCGGAATCATGGGCAAGGAAGACGAATCCCTCACCCTTGTTTTTCCGGTTCAGTATGGCAAAGTAGTTATTGGCCATGGCATTACCATAAAAGGCTGACACTGGTGCATCGAAATTACCAGTATAAAAAATTACCAGCATGTAATCAATCAGGTTGTCAATATCAACCCATACCCTGGTATTTTTCACAGGATTTCCGTTCTGGTCTTTCCCTTCCAGGGCGAAATAGTCAGTATTTGATGCAAAGCCACGGTTACACCGGTTATAGAGCTCCTGCCATGATGCCATAGTGCCGTCTGTAGCCTCATTTTTGTAAGGCCATGATTCGACTGATACTTTGATGACGTCATAGTCGTTATCTCCGTCACCGAAATAGGTTTCAGCATAGTCGGCATCAGGGCGCTCTTCGGTCTGGAAGAGTCCCCAATACATTCCGTTGAGGTAGAGGTGATAATAGTTCCCCCGGGTGTAAGGCTGTCCCATGTCACGCTGCGTATCCCTCGAGAAAATGTCCCTCAGGAAGGTATTATGAGAGTCTCCGTCCTTACTCCATGAATAGTTCTGTTCTGTTCTCAGGTCAACCTTATCGAACTCATCTGCTCCCTCCTCGCCGAAGAGGGGATAGAGCAGCTTTCCGGGGCCATACTCCTTCCTGAAGAAGAGCCGGAAGGCATGTTTTGGGTTGTCTGAGGTTCTGCTGGCACCACCGCGTATTCGAACACCCGCATTTACCCGGAAGCCAATTGTATTGTCAGGGCTGATGAGCTCCAGCGAACACTGTCTCTCCCATTCCTCGCCGTGCTGGTACGCGTTGACGTAAATGCCCCCGGAAGAGCCGAACATATCTGCAAGATCAGTCACGAGTGATATTGAAGGTATATCCGTCAGGCTTGCCTTCATCTGCTGGCTGTACCTGGAGTCATTCACCACCTCCGGATCCATATCGAGGTCAATTACCTGGCCATTTACTGGCGATGAGGGCCAGCCGCCTCCCGGGTACCCCTGGGTCAGTACCTTATCGAGGAATATAAATGATTTTGTAACGGGCCTTGAAGGCGAATAGCCATCAGCGACAAGTGATGCACGCACCAGGAATACAGGTGTGGCTGGTCGGCCGGCCGATATGGCCGGATCAATTCTCAGCGTAACCACCGTATTACTTCTGACGGCAGTTGATGAGGTCTGAGGATTACTGCCGTCAATTGTATAGATGACATCATACCCTGCCTGACCGGATGACAAGACCAGGTCAAAGGGTGTTTCACAGAATCCGGCCTCATGGTTAAAATTCAGTGGCAGCGTCTCCGGCACCTCAGGCAGGGAGAGTGACGCATTGATGTCCATGTCAAAGTAGAAGTCTGAACTGCTGAGTGATACGTTGAAAGCCTGAATACACAGCAGGTTTGTCCCTTCAACCAGTGGCACATCAATTGAGTCAAGGTAAAAAGTCTCAAACGTGCCTGACTCATGGTTCGCCGCTGCCAGGGCATTGTAAGCCAGGGTGGCCGGGGCGTTACGGCTCATAACCCTGATGCCATTGACCCATATTACAAATCCGTCATCATAGTTGACCCTGAACCTGATGGTTTTGATCCTGTCTATGGCAAAGGCGTTGAATGAACTTCTCATGTAAAGGGTGGAGTACCTGTTCGCCATGTCAGTGAGTACTACCCCGCCTGTTCCGTCTCCGTAGCGGAAAGGGGCGTTTCCCTGGCTCCATTCCGAGTCATTGAATTGAGCGGTCATCCAGTCAGCAGGCAGGCTTTCAGCGCCGGAACCTTTAAGGTATCTATACCCTGAACCGGAGCTGAATCCGATCTGTCCGGCGACAGCTGAACAAAGAAGGATGGTGAGGCTTAGTACGATTAATCTGGGGCGCATCTCCTTATAACAATCCCGGGCACCAGGCTATCCTGTATCAGCAGCCTGATCCCCGGGGAAAATCAAAAGTAGCTCTTTTCCCTTTATACGCTTCAGGTCAAAGGATGTTCCTGTATGTTTTACAGAATGTAAAAACCAGAGTAACAAAAAATCTGCGGAGGGCCGCAAAAAAATGCGCCCGGTAGGTGTCTCCATGCCCTCAATGATCAGCCTCTCACCTTTGCAGGTGCTGAGACAGACCATTCAGAACTGAGCATACTCCACCCTGGTTATCCTCCTGGCTGCCTTGAGGGTGTCGTGCAACAGGTCACTCAGGTGATGAAGTTCAAACTCCTTCCCGCCTTTCTCCTTTGCATAGAACCTGCTGATCTTTCCGGGCGAAGACCTTATCACAACGTTCTTCGTGAGGTTCATCAGGTAGGTTCTCCCATGCGGCAGACTCATTATGTGAAAATTGTAGTCCATATCGAATGAAATACCTGTTGTTAGTCAAATCCCGTCAATGTCTTGCGGATGCCGGCTCCTGAAATCAGTTACATCTCTTTCATCCGTAAATATTTAACGTTCATATTATAAAAAGATTGTTTAAACACCCCGATTCCGGATACGAATTGAGACCGCCGGGAGTTATATATCTTAGAATGAAAGTCACCATATCTAAAAAGGACAGAAATACGATGGAAAGGGAACGTAGCAGGCACTTTTACATTACTGCGGTGATAGCGCTGATAGGGCTCATGACACCGTATACCATGGGCCAGTCCGTGACTGAACCGGGAACAGTGCCGGGAAGTATTGATGACAGCCTGAAGTGTGCTGATTACATTTCAGGGTACAGGGCTGCCATGAAGGCAGGAGACTTCAGCGGCGCACTGCAACCATGGAGACAGGTGCTGGCCGGATGCCCTTCCGTTTCTGAAGAACTTTATACTGACGGGGAGCTGATCTACAGAGGACTCTTTGACAGAACCGGTGAACAAGAGTACATTGACTCCATCGTAATGATCCTGACACAGAGAACTTACTATTACAGCAACAAGCCGTCAAATGATCTCCACAAGGCGGAAATTATCCTTGAACTGGCGGGTGATGATCCAACATACCTGGGATTGTGTTACAACATCCTAGCTGAGGCTGCCGGGAGTTTTCCGGAACAAATGGAATGCCGTCATTTTGTGCAGATGGCCACTGTGGCAGCAAGCCTTTATGCAATGGGTATTATTGACGGAGATGAGATGGGCAATGCATTTGTAACGGCAATCGGAACCGTCGACAAGCGGATGGAAAACAACATTGCAGGCTGCAGCAATGGAGATGATCTGCAGAATATGGAAACCTTTTACCGCACCAGCGGTGCGATGAATTGTGAAGGGCTTGAGACTCTTTATGGGGAGAAGCTCGACCGCAATTTCAGGGATACGGTTTTTGTCAGTAAGGTGTTTTCGATGACGCGGGAAGCCGGATGCACACGGTCAGATCTGTATTATAATGTTGCAGTAAAGATGTTTGCCAATGAACGGTCGGCGAAAAACGCTGTCAGGCTTGCTGAACTGAACGCAGCTGCCGGTAATAACGATAAGGCCATTTCCTATTTCACCGAGGCATATAACCGTGACACAAGCAGTATCGCCCGTTCAGAAGTTCTTATCCGGGTTGCGCTGATGGAGCTTGGCCAGGGTAAAAGGCAGGAAGCCAGGGACCGTGCGGAGCACGCGTGGCAGTTAAACAAGAGTAACGCTGCAGCGCTGATGCTCCTGGCCGAGTGCTATGCCGGTGCCGAACTAGGCAACACGTTTGACAATCACACTGCCTACTGGGTGGCGGCCGATTACCTTGATGCAGCCGTCAAGGCAGATCCTTCACTGCGGAAGGAGGCTGAAGCCAGGATAAAGATCTACATGCAGAATTTCCCCACAAGAGAGGAGTGCTTTTACCGCAAGATCCTTGACGAGGGAGTCATCTTCACCGTTGGCAGCTGGGTCAATGAGGTAACCCGGGTAAGATTCAGGAAAGAGTAATTCGGGAAGGCGGGACAACAGATTTCGGGCCGGGCTATTGCCATATACTGCCCTGAGGAATGATCCTCATCAGACAGATATCATCCCCGGCCTTGATGCTTTTAAGGAGCTCAACATACACCTCACATCCGAATGCCTTTTCGAACAGCACCTTGCTGTAACCAGTGGTACACTGGCACCATGTACGTGTATCCAGTTTATCTACTTCAGTTACCATGGGACATGGGCAGAATGGAAACATAAGCATTATGGCACCGTCTGAATATGAAAGTCCTGCTGCCAGTGCTTTTGGATGATTGCCGAACTCCTCAAGGCTGGAAGAGTCTTCCTTCACCTCCTGAACAAGCTGAAGTTTCTCCTCCATCGCATAGCCGCACTGGCAGTTCATCCGGATCTTTTTTACCGTAGCAGTGCTAAAATTCTCCTCAAGTCGTCTCATGGAGTTCTTAACCCATGTCGGATTATCTTCCGGGCAGGGTTTCAGAATATCACCGAAGACAACCATTCTTGCTGTTTCGTCATTGCTTTCGTTCTTCACTGCGCCATAGAGCACCCCTTCCTGGATTTTTCTGATATCAAACATGATGCTGCCGGCAACTGAATGAATTGCCTTCAGCTAAGATATGGCTAATTAAGAGACCTGGTTTATCGGGCAGGAATATTTTCATGGTTTTACATTGTGAGATTTCGGGTGGGACGGTCCGACTCTTCCTGGGCTGTTGTCAAAAATTTCCACCTTTCCTGAAGATGCATTGGTCAAAAGTCAAAAAATCCGGGCTCTTTTTGACGAAGCATTTGTTTTCGGTCGCCAGTCGGTCTGCAGGGTAAGCGAGGTACCGCAAAATTTTGACGAGCATATGTCGTAACTAGCACATAATCATGTAATTCGGAGTGCATTTCTTTGCCGGGCAGTGGTTCGCGCTGTAACTTTGTCAGGAAGAACAAAACGAACAGCCATGAAGACATTCAGACATTTTTCTTCAGGTTTAGGCGTTGCGGCCGGATGCAATACAATAATCAGGAATCTAAAACTCAGGCTGACAGTAAAAAGCGGTGCCCACAGGGTCATTTTATTATCCATGATCTTTTTCCTTAATACGTATGCCGTCCCTGGTGGAAAACCTGAAATAACAGCGGATATGCAACTTCGCGCTGAGCGGGATCTCTTCTACTTCCAGGTCAGATACCTTCCGTTCAGCGAGGAGCTGCTGATAAAATGCCTCGGGTATGAAGGCATAAAATACCAGGAGGTTGTTTTGCTGCAGTCGCGTCTTGAAACAGGGTATTATACCTCTGATATTTTCCTTAACGGCAACAACCTTTTCGGCATGAGATACCCGGTTTTCAGACCCACTGTTGCAACCGGCACCTATAAGGAGCATGCACGTTATGCCCATTGGTCTGATTCAGTGATTGACTATGCTCTTTGGCAGGAATATTACATCTCCAGGGGATACCGGATTGGAGGAGGACAGGACACAGATTTCTACCTTGTGTTCCTGAAATGTATCCCGTATGCCGAAGACAAACAATATGTTTCCAAACTGGTGAAACTGTCAGGAGGAGATTTTTCTTAGGCATACTGCTGTAAAGCTTTTCCTTCCATTGTTAGTATTATTATGGTTTTCGTATTTTTACCGTGGAAGAGAGTATTCACAGTATAATTGCTGTTGTCATGAAAAGAATTCTTGTGTTTTCACTATTCAACCTTATCTTGTTCTCATCCTGGTCACAGAGCAGGGGGATTGAACTTTCACATTACATTTTCCCGGAGTTCACTAAAGGTACAGTATTAATGAAGTCCGGGCAGCAACTTCAGGCCCTGATGAACTATAATACGTTGTCTGAGGAGATGATATTTGAGGATAAAGGCATGAAGCTTGCCATTAGTAAGGAGGAAAAGGAGAAAGTTGACACTGTATACATTGCTGAGAGGAAGTTCTTTGTGCTGGACGGCTGTTTTGTCGAGCTGTTGTACCGGTCGGGGTATGAGCTGTACGCCGAACACAGGTGCGACGTGAAATATCCCGGCAAACCGGCCGGATACGGAGGCACCTCTGAAACAACCTCCGTATCTACATACTCCGGGGTGTACAGCGGAGGAATCCTGTATGAACTGAAATTGCCTGATGACTTCAAGATAAATCCTTACCTGATCTATTTGCTTAAAAAAGACGGAGAGATTAAAAAGTTCTATAATCTTAAGCAGCTGAATAAAATATTCAGCGACAGGAAAGACCGGTTAAAGGAGTACATCAGCAGCAATAAAACGGACTACAATGATATGGAGAGCGTGATCCGGCTGATCAGGTACCTGGAGGCTAACTGACGGGGTTAACAGCTTTCTTCAGCAGCCTGAAGTACAACGCTGCATACAAAAGAAGTGACGCAAGCCACAGGATTATAAGGTTGAACCACAGAGTCTCGATTTCCAACCTGCCTGCCTTTTTGTACGGAGCATAGAAATGGGCCCGGCCGTACAGTGAAACGGGTTTCATATAAACAGGCTCATATTTCTGGATGTACTTTCCCCCGGCTTCCACAATCTTATGTTGGCCAAACTCATCAAGCACTATTTCCCTGAGCCTGTTGTTTGTATTATCATCCTTCAGTTTAATGAATGCCGGCTTCCCCATTGATTCAACAAGCGTCAATGTGACAGAGTCTTTTTTCAGAGTGTTGATTTTCATTTCAACCTTAAAATGGTCAGCGAGGCTTTCAAGATAGTTTTCGGCATATTCCGCCACGGTTGAATTAAATTTCTCAGGACTGAGCGATGATATCAGCTCCGCAGGAGGCGAATCAAAACCTGCATACTCAGAGAGCTTGTTAAAATATTTTTTGAGCCTTTCAAGATTATCAGCCAAAAAGCCGGCGTAATGAGGGCTGTTAAAATAGGCACTACACTCCAGGAGGTCCCGCCGGAGTTCCGCAATAAGGAAATTAAAATACCAATAGTTCTGGCTGATCTCCAGATCATAATCAAAGAAGTTCTTTTGGTATTTATTACTTCTGTACTGTTCAACGGCAAGTGCTTCGTACGCCCAGCGCGTGGGCATCAGTTCACCCAGCACCGGGACATATTCATTCTGTGCATCTTCACTGCGGTGAAGACTGTCGAACTTCACCAGCACCCCGCTGAACAGCAGTTGCGGTATAATTATAAATGGAATCAGAATGTAGATTGTTACAACCGAAGTGAAGGCAGATGAGATGTTAAGGCCTGTCAGACTGGCAAGCACCGAAGTGCTGAACAGGATGATCCAATAAGTGAAATTCATACTCCTGATACCCAATATAAGGTTCCCGGCGAGAACAAACGTTATCGTCTGTATGGCAGAGAAGAGGAGCATCATCAATACCTTGGAATTGATATAACTAAACCAGCTAAGATTAAGAAAAGATTCTCTCTTTAATATCCTGCGATCCCTTACTATCTCCTCGGCACTCAGTATCAATCCCATAAAAAAGGCTGTAATGACGCACATGAACATATATGCCGGAAGGTTTTCATTTTCACTCAGCCTGTATGCCTGACCTGAGACGTTTCTTGTAAAGAATGCAAGCAGAATGGCAAGTAACGGGGCTCCCAGCAGGGCGATGAGCATATACTGCCTGTCTGCGATCTTTGAAAGAATATCTCTTTTAAAGAATAACAGTGCCTGTTTCGTCAGACCGGGTATTGAATAATTGCTACCAGGTAAAGGTTCTTTGACTATTACTCTTTCAGTCTCCTTTTTACCCTTCTCCAGCATGAAGTTATCAGCCCATTCCGCAGGAGAGATTCTTCTTACGGGCGTTGGCTTGCCGAACTCATTGACCACCCTGGTCTCAATTATCCGGAGAAGCTGGTCAGTGTCTATATGTCCGCAGGTGATACACTGATCTTCAAAAGGATTAGCCAGGCTGGCACTTTTCCTGAACCAGACTACTGTCTCAGTAGGATTACCATGGAAAACAAGGTAACCTCCCTTATCCAGTATCATTATCCGGTCAAACATCTTGTAGATGTCTGACCCGGGCTGATGGATGGTGGTAATAACAAGTCTGCCCCTGTAAGCCTGTTCCTTAAGCATGTTCATGACAGTCTCGGCATCAACCGAAGATAGTCCTGAAGTGGGTTCATCCACAAACAGAATGGTAGGCTCACGAATCAGTTCGAGAGCAATATTGAGTCTTTTACGCTGGCCGCCGCTGATGATCTTGTTAACCGGGTTGCCAACCTTCAGGTCCCTGACAGTGTACAGGTCCAGGTCAGCCAGTATCCTGTTCACTTCTTTGCATATTCTTTCCCTCCCCAGGTTGTTCAGGCACATCCTTGCATTATAGTAAAGGTTCTGGAAGACTGTCAGGTCCTCAAACAGCAGATCGTCCTGCGGAACGAACCCGATTACGCCTCTGAGGTGCTCTTTGCCTTCAGGTGTGTTCAGGTCATATCCGTTTATGAAGACATTGCCTGAATCAGGTCTGAAAATTCCGCTCAGGATATTCAACAGGGTTGATTTACCCACGCCGCTGCCTCCCATTATACCTACCAGTTTCCCCGACTCTTCATGGACTGACAGCTTCTGGACGCCGTTTTCACTGTCTTTGAACCTGAGGCTGATATCCCGGGCATCCAGCGATATCTTCTGTTTGAAAGATTCTCCCACAAAGACCTCTTCCACATCGTTGAAATACACCGGGTTAATCCCGGCCCCCCTGACAGATGATCCGTGTTCGAATACGTAAGTCTGCCCGGTGAAAATAATCTGTCCGTTGAGGAGAAGATTTTCCCTTCCTTCATAGCGCATCAGGAGAGTGTTTGTGCTGGCAATATTGAGGAACAGCAGCCTGTCTCTCAGATTTTCGTTATACAGGTATTTAATCCCCTGGCTGTCATGGACAGAGTCGCTGCTGATTACCAGCATCCGCTCCTTCCGTAAGCCTCCGTCACCCGGTTCGAGGATAAAAGCCAGCATGTCGCGGTATTCTCTGGTATCGATGTTAAAGGCTGTGGCTACTGTCTCGAGGAATTCCAGTTCCTTACCGGCGGCCCTGGTGCTGAAGGAGATGAAATCCATCAGCTGCACCAGCACATATATCTTCTGCTTCTGCTGCAGTTCCTCGTTTATCTTCTCACAGATTGCCAGTATCCGCATTGCCGTAAGGGAAGTCCGTTTCATGTCACGGATACTGTCTTTCGATAATACATCAGGATGGTAAAGCCTGATATATTCGTCGAACATGGCCATATACTTCAAAACCTGCTCATTGCTCAGGTGCTTTGCCAGGAAAAGCCTGACAATATCTCGTCCCCTGCCTGATATCTCAGGATCATCATGAACATCGCCTATCAGCGCGAAAAGCTGAATAAGAGCCTTTAAAATGGGTTCACTCATCCCGGTTGGTTTATTTTAATACGCCGCCTTTTCTTTTAGCATTGCTGCTGCCTCAAATCCGTCCAGAATCTTATCTTTGTTCAAGATATTCAAGTTACTAATAAAAAAATACATGAAGAGGGAAATTCAGATTAATCCTGTCGCCATGCCCGGAAAGGCTGCGTACCCTCTGTTTTTCCTGTGACCTAAGGAGGAACTCCGATGGATAAGCTGATTCTAAGCCCCACTGATTTCACGCCCAGGGTCATTCTTGATCACGAGGAGCATTATCTTGAAATTTCAGGAGAGTCAAGGCCAAACGACGTACGGGAGTTCTTCGGGCCCATCATTCAGTGGATGAATGAATACGGCGAGTCGCTTCAGAGATCAGGCAGCCTTGGGAAGCCCGTTGTTTCACATTTTAACTTCAACTACTTCAATTCTGCATCAGCAAAATGCATCATCGATATTTGCAAGATACTTGCCAAAATAAAGTCAGAGGGTACGGATATCTCAATAAAATGGTACTATCTCAGGGGTGATAATGATATGATGGAAACCGGAAGGGAGATGGAAATGATTGTAAACATTCCCTTCGATCTGATAGAACTTTAGTATCAATGACAACAAACAGCGGACCTGCTGACCCGGCCTGGTTCAATGAGCAACTTGCCACAGAGGTCGGGGCCAGCCTTTGCAGACATCTCACCAGAGTTGCCAGGAGCGGCAGGACTCCCCTGGCAAACATCCGCCATGAACACGCGAAGCCTGAAAAAGAGTTCTTGTTATTATATGTTAAAGGAATTCCCTCAAAATATACCACGCTGGGTCTTCTTATCAGGCCTTTCAGGGAATTTTGCAGGACGTGCATAATTACCGAAGAAGAAATAAATACCCTTGTTTCCATGGATATTGACAGCTTTTCCGGTCAGCCTGACACAACAGAGCGCAGAGATTTCTTTCGCACTCTGAATTATCTCATCCCGGCCTGCCTGAAGGAGGCCGGCTTCGAGATTGTGAGAGAGGAGGAGGCAGAGGGTGTAACAATCTCACTGGCAAGGAAGATAGCCCGTGCAATTCATTCAGGATACCTGCGCGAAATAAACAGGCAGGCATCCGGGACAACCGGGAAAAAAGTCATCAGGGTTGCAGAGTTTGATGACCTGCCGGACGAGATTCGCGAGTCAAACATCAGCCATGCGATCCATATACCTACCAAACTGCTTGCCATAGGATACAGGATACGGCCTGTCAGGAAGGGTTACAAAGCAAAGGCTCTGCATCTTGATGACGAAGAAGTTGAGACTATGGCCAGGGTGGAACATCTCAGATGGAGCTGGGAGAAGAGGCTCAACGGGTGGACATATGGCAGGGCCAGGGATGAACGTCATAAGAGGCATCCCAACCTTGTGCCTTACGAGGAACTGACCGGGGATGAGAAGGAAAAGGATCGTGAGCTGGTGCGACTGGTGCCCGGCATTCTGAGCGATATCAGATATGAAGCGTACCCGGTCTCTTCTGAACATACAGACAGGCTGGCATATGCCCTTAAACCCCGGAGCAGCATTCATAAGCTTCTTATGGACGCTAATGATCTGAGCGCCGGGATCAGCCTTCTGGCCGGGAATTCGCCCGAGATCATGGAGAAGCTGAGGTCAATTGATGACAGGATCAGACTCACGATAAATGAGGTGGAGGGAAGCTACAACTATGCCAGGTACATACAGGATGCCTTTCTGCCGGGTGACCTTGACATCAGGGTATGTTTCACCGACAGTTTTGTTCTCTTCGAGCCAAGAGATATTGTAAGCGGTGATTTCTACCTCTTCAGCAGGAGGGAGGGAAAGGTAACCTTCGGCCTTGCTGACTGTACCGGGCATGGCATACCAGCGGCACTGATAAGCACCATCGGATATGGGATCCTGGACCAGGCAGTGAATGTCCTGAAGATTGACGATCCTTCTGAAACAATTGCCTATCTCTACTCAGGCATTCACATGTTCCTGCGGAAAGATAGCCGGGAATCAGGCATATCTGATGATATGACAATTGTGTTGTGCAGGTTTGACCCGGTTTCCATGAGGCTGAACTATGCAGGTGCCGGCAACGCCATCTTTTATGTCACCGACGGAAAAATTTCCGAAAATCTGTCAGAAAAACTCTCCGAAAGCCAGTTACGTAATGACAGCTATGGTTTTACAACAAAAACCCTTCAGCTGAACACTAATGACATGTTGTATATCTGCTCTGACGGGTTCGCAGACCAGTTTGGAGGCGGTAGTCGCCGCCGATATGGCTGGACCCGCCTTCGTGAATACCTGCTGGAAATAAGCAGTCACCCCATGGCGGAGCAGGGTGATATGCTGTTTGAGGAACTTGAGCGGTGGAGAGGCGAAAAGGATGAAAACCAGACAGACGATATTACCGTCATCGGCATCAGGGTGTGATACTTTTCAGAACGTCTGCCCGGGTGACAATACCGGATCTGGTCACCGCCATTACTTTATTTGACATGGCGTTTTTAGTTTCCTAACTTTGATAAAACAGATATATTACATGGCCAGCCTTGTCCCGGGATATGAGTATGACATCTTCATCAGCTACCGGCAGAAAGATAACAGGTATGACGGCTGGGTTACTGAATTCGTGGAGCATCTGAAAAGTGAACTGGAAGCAACTTTTAAGGAAGAGATAACTGTTTACTTTGATCTGAATCCGCATGACGGATTGCTTGAAGCCCATGATGTCGATGAATCACTGAAGGAGAAGCTGAAATGCCTCATATTTATTCCGGTCATCTCACGTACCTACTGTGACCCAAAATCCTTCGCCTGGGAGCATGAGTTCCGGACCTTTGTGGAGATGGCTGCCAATGACAGGTTCGGACTGAAGGTGAAACTCCCTGCCGGGAATGTGGCATCAAGGGTCCTCCCGGTTCAGATACATGAGCTTAAGGCTGATGACAGGTCTCTCGTTGAAGAGATACTGGGTGGATTTCTCAGGTCGATAGAATTTGTTTACTCCGAACCTGGTGTAAACCGCCCTCTCACACCAGAAGATTCAGCAGAAAAGAACCTGCACAAAATCAGCTATCGCAACCAGGTCAACAAGGTTGCCAATACGATAGATGAGGTTATATCAGGCATTGTCATGGCAGCTTCGTCAGACCAGCCGGCCGGGAACGATTCTCCGCCTGAAATTCCTGCCGGCAGGCAGAGGGGGTCTGAAATGTCCGGTGCCGGAAAGAAAAGGCTGGCAATTACATCAGGCTCCCTGATTATAATCCTCGCCCTGATCTCCCTCTATCTTTTCTCCGGAGGAAGCACTTTACCATTCTCCAAACGTGACTGGATACTTATTTCTGATTTCGAGAACAATACCGCCAACCCTCTCTTTGATCAATCGCTTTACACAGCCTTTTCTATCTCCGCAGGCCAGTCGCGGTATGCCAATGTTTTCACCAGGTCAAGGATGCTCGAAGCATTGTCAAGGATGAAGCTGGCAGACCTGAAGTATATCGACGAGAATACCGGCAGGGAGATAGCCCTGCGTGAAGGGATCGGGCTCATGATAGTACCCGGTATAAGCGAAGCCGGGAACCAGTATGCCATCACGGCGAAAATTATTGAAACAAAAACCGGTAATCCCCTGAAGTCAGAGATCCTGTTTGCCGGGACCGAGGAGGAAATTCTCCCTGTGATTGACAGATTAACCAGGAGGATCCGGAAGGATCTTGGTGAGCCGAGATACGATATCTCTCTTCAGGACAAGCCTCTGACAAAAGTAACAACCTCATCCCTTCCAGCTCTGCAGCAGTATTCCCTGGGCCATGAGAGCCACCTGTTTTCTGATTTCAGAAGCGCAAGGAAGTATTACGAGAATGCGCTTAACATTGATACGGGATTTGTGGCAGCAAAAGCATCACTGGGGAACATTTTAATCCAGAAATTCAACGATTCGGCTGGCAGGGACCTTGTGAGGCAGGCGGTCAGGGATGCCGGAAGCCTTACTGACAGGGAACGATACAGCATACTTGCTTTTTATGCTGAGAATATTGAACGTGACTATAATAAGGCTATTGCCAGTATGGAGATATTGAAAAGGCTCTATCCTGATGACCCTATAATTCATAATAATCTTGGATGGTACCATCAGTTGAACGGGCAGTACGATATTGCCCTGTCAGAGTATAAGGAGGCTGTCAGGCTAAACCCTCATCAGGGCCTGACATACGCAGGCATTCTCTGGATCTACGAAGAGTTTCTCGGGAATACAGATTCTGTCTTTGTATGGGCAGAGAGAATGATCAGGGACAATCCCGGCAATGCCTGGGGATATTTGCATCTGGGATCTGCATGGTTGTCGGTTGACAGCCTGCAGAAGAGCATAGTTTACCATCAAAAGGCCCGGGAATTATTCCCGGATTTGATTATTAATAATTACCGGCTGGCCCACGCTTACATGAATGCGGAAAAATATGCCGAAGCAATCAAGGTCCTTGAAGAAATGCTTGTCAGGAATCCTGAGGAGTCCGCAGCATATTATAACCTGGGTTGCTGTCACGAAGCCATGGGAGATCACCGGAACGCAAGAGCCTGTTTCCTGAGGTTCAGGGAGAGTACCGAAGAAACATGGTTAAATAGTTACCCTGAAAATTATTCCACTTATACATCGCTGGCCTCTGTTGCTGCCCGGCTTGACGAGATGGAATTATCGCAACAGCTGCTGGAGAAGGCTGTTGAGCTGGATTCTTCCCGATATTTTTCATTTGCAGAAGTACTCTGCGTTCAGGGAAATATTACAGGTGCCCTTAATTACATCCAGCTTGCCCTTGAAAACGGCTACAGGGATCTATATGGATTGAAAGCACATCCCGACCTTGCAGCACTCCGGTTTGACATCCGTCTTAAGAACCTGCTGGACAAATATTTCATATCTGATTGAATATTTCATCTAAGAGGTGCATAAGGTTGAAATGTCATAGTTATTGCGATCTCCGGATTTAATATATTATGTAAAGTGAGGCATTTGCTGAAAATTTTTGCTTTGCCTTGCGCACTTTCGTAACTTTATAAAATTGAACGGATAACATGGCCTCTCTCATAGCGGGATACGTGTATGATATCTTTATCAGCTACCGCCAGAACGATAACAGGCATGACGGATGGGTTAACCGGTTCGTAGACCATCTGAAGGGGGAGCTGGAAACCACATTCAAGGAAGAGGTTAATGTTTACTTTGATCTGAATCCTCATAACGGTCTGCTTGATACTCATGACGTTGACGAATCACTGAAGGAAAAACTGAAATGCCTGATATTCATTCCTGTCATCTCACGAACATATTGTGATCCTAAATCATTTGCATGGGAGCATGAGTTCCGGGCCTTCCTCAGGATAGCCGAAGCCGACAGGCTCGGGCTGAAGGTCACCCTGCACAGCGGCAACGTGGCAAGCCGGATACTGCCCGTGCGGATACATGAACTTGATGATGAGGACAACAAGCTTATTGAGAATGAGATCGGAGGTGTACTCAGGGCCATCGATTTTATCTACCGGGAACCCGGAGTCAACAGGCCACTCACCCCCGATGATGATGAGCACAGGAACCTGTCCGGTACCAGGTATCGTAATCAGATCAACAAGACAGCCAATGCTGTCAGGGAGATAATACTGGCCCTACAATCAGATCAGCATCCGGCACACAGGGATAAACAGGTTGGGAAAGAACCGTGGGAAGAACCGGTACGAACACCATCCGGCTATGGGAAGCACAAAACCTTCAGGTTCGTGCCGCTGAAACGTCTCCTTACCTTCCTGCTGCCGGTAATTTTAATCGCCTCTCTTCTCCTTGTACTGGCAAGGACTATGGGCCTCCCCGGGAGATCTGCAGCAATCAATGAAAAATCAATTGCAGTGCTTCCCTTTGAAATTATCGGAACCGGTGACGGGAATATATGGTTGGGAGATGCACTGACAGACGAGATCATTTCACAATTGTGCAAGATTAATGACCTGGAGGTACGGCCAAGGACCTCCGTTATGAGGTACAGGTCAACGACCAAATCAATACCTGATATCGGACACGAGCTCGGCACAAACTATATAATTGAAGGTAACTGCCAGACTTTCAATGAAATTGTCAGGATAACGGTAAAACTGATAAATGCGCGGAAAGATCAGCAGCTATGGAGTAATATCTTTGAGGGGACCTGGGATGACCTGCATGGCATGCAGACAGACATAGCCATAAAGACTGCAGCAACCCTCCAGGCAGTACTCACTCCCGAAGAGAAAGCGCGCATCGAGAAAAATCCTACCGGAAGTGCAGGCGCCTATCGTAACTTTCTTAAAGCCAACGTTCTTTCTGATAATGCCCAATATTTCCTCCTCGCGGGAAACAAGTTTGTCGACTCTATAAGCTTTACGGCGGCTATTTCAATGTACGATAAGGCAATTGCCGAGGATCCGGGTTTTGCCCTTGCCTATGCCAGGAGAGCTATCGCACGTTCATGGGGATACTATTCACATCAGCTTGATGATACACATGTACCAAAATGCAAGGCTGACGCTGACAGGGCGTTTGCACTTGACAGGAACCTGCCTGATGCACGCATTGCGCTCGGATTTTACAACTATTACTGTGTGGAAGATTACCGGGAAGCTTTATCACAGTTCAGCCTGGCAGCTGAGATGGATCCTTCAGACTATCAACCTTCGTTCTATATGGCAATGGTCTTTCGCAGACTGGGCGAATGGCAAAAATCACAGGATCTTTTAAGGAAGGTAATCATTGACGAACCCCAGGATGCACTCGTGCTAATCAATATCGGAACCTCATTTGCCTTTATGCACAGTTTCGATACCGCCCTGGTTCATTTCAGAAAAGCAATAAATGTCTTGCCGGAATGGCCCGGACCCTACATCAACGCGATAGATGCCTGCCTGTTGAAAGATGGAAATACCGGTGAGGCGAGGGAAGTGCTTGACTCACTCCTGGCAAAAACAGGTAAAACGGATAATTATTACAGGATCCTTCTTAATATCTACGATGGCAGATACAGTGATGCCCTGACAGATTTAAAGTCATCATCCAATGATGACTTCGAGTCCCCCGGATTGCGGTATCTCATGAGCGGGTTGACTTGCAGCCTGCTCGATGATATTCAAATGACAATGGCATACTATGACTCTGCACTGATGACATACAAGAAGCTTATTTTGGAGAATCCGGAAGACTCATATTCTTACAGCCTTTGCGGCCTGGCCTATGCCGGCCTGGGGAATGCAACCGATGCTGTCATTGCCGGAAAAACCGCAGTGCAACTGGCCGGTGGTGAAACCCTTATGAAACAGGACATGATTGTCAACCTGGCCAAAATATATGCCATGACGGGGAATTATCCCGAGGCAAGCCGGCAGGTGGAATATCTCCTGACCAATCCTTCATGGTTCTCTCTGAACCTCATCAGGATTGACCCATCATGGAAAAAACTGTCAGAAACCCCTGAATTCAAGACAATGATAAGGGAGTTAAACAATTATAATAAACCGCTTTAGTATTAACTTTAAACTATCAAGTCATGACAAGTTTCGATGACAGGGAATTTATCAGGCCTTACCCAAGGCCCTTCCCGATGCACGCTCTTCAGTATTTCACTGCGCAGGATCTTAATCCTGCACAACGGAAAGCTCTGGCGACCATGCTCCTTGAGTATTTTCAAAAATGCGCTCAGGAGGAAGAAAAACTGATCGGAGGAATGATCAATGTAATAAACAACCTCGAAAGTAAGGTTTGAATCCTTCCTTGAAACCTGTTTTGTTAGTTGCCTTCGGCGAGGAAGAAAACCTGGGGGCAGGGTACCTTATGTCCATGCTTGCAGGAGCCGGAATCACCTGCAGGATGATCGATATAAGGTATGATAATGAGGAAATCCTGGCAGCCATAAGAAGAGAAGGTCCTGTTGTGGTGGGATTCTCGGTGATCTTTGAAACCTGCCTGGATGAATTCATCGGGCTTGCCAGATACCTGAGAAAGTGTGGCGTTGACTGCCACTTCACTGCCGGAGGCCATTATGCAAGCCTCTGTCCCGAAGAACTGTTTGAATTTATACCCGAACTTGATTCCATTGTCAGGTTTGAGGGTGAATACACGTTCCTTGAGCTTGTAAATTGCCTCACAACAGCATCCGACTGGAGAGAACTGAGAAACCTGGCATACCGGGAAGATGGCAGGGTAATCAGGACACCCCTGCGGGAACCCGAGAAGGACCTTGACAGTTTCCCATATCCTTACCGGAGGCCTCTCAGGGAGTACGCACCGGGCAAGCGATACTCAACATTAATATCAGGAAGAGGCTGTACATATAATTGTTCCTTCTGCAATACAGCAGAGTATTACACGCAGGCAGGCGGGCCCATTAAGCGCATCAGGAGACCTGAGGCTGTAGTGGATGAGATGTTACGACTCTACTCTGAAGGCGGATGCAGAATTTTTCTCTTTCAGGATGATGATAATCCGGTAAAAACTGCCGGCGGCAACTTCTGGATGAAGTCGTTCTGCAGTGAAATCGAGCGGACGGGCCTTCTGAACAGGATAATCTGGAAGATGAACTGCAGACCTGATGAGATTGAGCCGGAGACCTTCTCAATGATGAAAAGGCACGGACTCTTTATGGTATTCATCGGACTGGAGGACGGGACAGACGAAGGGCTGAACAGGTATAACAAAAAGATGACTGTGGAATCTGCCAGGTATGGCGTTGAGGTACTCCGGAAGCTCGGAATCGGGTTTGATTATGGTTATATTTTGTTCCAGCCTGAATCAACTTTTTCATCACTCAGGGAGAACCTGCACTTCCTGGAGGAGATTTGCAGCAATAGCATTGTTCCCATGACCTTCCTGAAGCTCATGCCTTACTTCGGAACCCGTGTGGAAAGAGAATTAAGGGAGGCCGGCCGGCTCATTGGCCGACCCGGGAGGTTCGATTATAATTTCCTGACTCCGGCCCTTGACGCCTGCTGGGAGGCAGTTTCAGATTGCTTCGCTGAGTGGCTGTGGGGACGCGAAGGCGCCGTGAATCTGGCAAAATGGGTAAGAAATTTCCTGGCAGTACGGGATCATTTCGGAGAACCAAATGATATAGTAGAGAGACAAAGATCTGTTTACCTGGAGACTGTTGCTCAGGGCAATCTCTTCCTCTCAGAGACTCTGTACGGATTGTTCGACTATTACGGGTCAGGCAGGTACTCTACAGAGGGGCAGGAGAGGATTGATAAAACAGCGCTGGAATCAGCCGGAAGACACAATGCGATTTGCGGAGTCTTCCGGGAAAGCCTCAGGGTGCTGAAGGAGGAATCATGGCACTGAATGAAAAGATCCTGCAAATATTAGATTTGCAGGATCTTAACTTCACAACTAACTGATCTAGCGAAATATTAAAGCAACAATTACTGCTTGAAAACCATTATTGTTTCAGAATAACTGCCCTGTTTCACATATACGAAATAGGTACCCGGCATCAGGTTACTGCCAAAACTGATAGTCTCGTTATTACTTGTCTGGTATTTTGAAAGAACTCTTCCTGTAGCGTCGGTAACCGATACCTGTATGGGATTATCAGAATCTGACTCCACCTGGAGGTAGAAATCGTATTCAGTCGGGTTCGGCCAGATATAGGTCATGAAAGGCGCTTTTCCGTTAATATCATGCGGTACCTTCACCACGATTTCATTATAGGAGTAATTCCATGACATGTCACGGCATTCTATGATGATATGATACTCCCTTCCGCTTTCTGTGCCGGCTCTCTCGGCCCTTAGCATGACAGTATGCCCGTCAATGATTTCCCAGTCAGGAGCCGTGTCTCCGTCTCCTGTTCCGTCGTCCGGCTCTGTGCTGTAAACATAAAGCTGACATTCGGTGCTGCCGCAGTTGTCGTAGACCTGGTATTCCAGCGGAACCTGCACCATTCTGTGGTCAGGCGGCCATAACGGATCATAGTTCTCCCTGAGACCTGTCACAACCGGTGCTTCACTGTCCCAGACATATACGTCAAAACTGCATGTTTCCGTAGCGCCTTCAGCATTTGCAAGGATGAATGTATTTGTCGTAATTCCCGTCGGGAAGAAAGAACCGGAGGGCAGGCCGGAAACCTGGGTCACCGTGATGCCTTCGCCTCCGCAATTCGGGGCAGGCGTTACATCGGGGTAATAGATATAGGCGCCGCAAAGGCCCGGGTCAGTTGAAGCATAGATGAAGGAGGGACATATGACACCTGGCACCGGGCATGATGTTGCCGTAAAGGCATATTCTCCGGTCAGTCTGTTAAATGTCACAGTGTAGGTCCCGGCGGGAACCGGGATATTGGGTCCGTCCTGGTAACCGTAGCCTGTGGGGAATCCCCAACCTCCCCAATTGACATCCCATGCATTTTCCATCCTGAATTTCACTTCCCCCTGATTGAACGGATAATCGGTTAGGGTGTATGTGATTCCGTCAGTGGTTGTCAAATCAATGTCATCGTACCACCATCCCGGCAATGCATCACCCAGTATCCCGATGCTAGGGAATGCAAAATTGTATTCCCCGGTCAGAATATTAAAAGTAACCTTATAGTCGCCTGCCGTTACCGGAATTGGAGGGCCATCAGTAATGGCGGTTCCGGATGGGAAAGAATTATTGCCCCAGTTTTCCGTCCAGCTGTCATTTTTCCTGAATTTAGCCTCGCCGTCTGTAAAATGATATGCTGTCAGCATATATGTTATACCGTCATATGTCAGCATGTTGACATCAGTATTCCACTCCTGGTAGGAAGGAACTGCGGTACCGGCAACACCGATAAAAGCAGAGCAGTTGTCAATACAGGTGAATAAATACTCCCCGGTTTCCCTGTTAAAAGAGATATCATAGGTTCCCGGATTGGTTACCATGATATCCGGGCCGTATTGTATACCGGTGCCTGCGGGGAATTCAGAGTTGCCCCAGTTGACCATCCAGGTGTCATCCTGCCTGAACTTGACCCTTCCTGTTGACAGGTACAGCTGAACAGTATAGTGGATCGCGTCATCAGACAGCATATCAACATCTGTGTCCCAGCCGCTGAGTGAAGACCCGAGGATTCCGATTGAAGGTGTGTATGGGCCAAGATCTGTCAGTGAAATGTTGTCAAAGTAGGTGGTTACGGCAATGGTACCAAGCTCAAAGCTGAGTTTATGATAAGGAAAGATGAGCGGGGTTTTAAAGTCGATTATAACTGTCTGCCATTCAGTGGTGGCATGTTGTTCATACTTGTCATACCCGATCAGGCTGGTCCATGAACCAAACACCTCTCCCAGATAGAGACCGTATGTGCGCTCGGCATCTGCCTTTACGTCATATGATAGCCGGTACATATGATTTTGCTGCAGATTAAAACCTGCCTGAACCAGCTGGATGTCAGAAGTATAATATCCGGGATTGTCGTATTCGGAAAAATTGCAGACACATATCCCATTTTCCGGATAGATCGAGGCATTTGCCGGATAACCTATATATGTACACCAGATGTTCGGGGGAGCAGGATCTCCCGGAAAAGGTACAATTACAGTTGTGGAGTCAAATCCGCCATCAATCAGAAGTTCCTGAGCATTTCCCGGAGGGAGAGCCACGAACAACATGACTGAAACAAGCTGTGTAAAGATCTTTGCTTTCATAGGCTTAGTATTTTAATGATTAGATTATACCTGGATCACTTTTTTACAGGTACAAGAGTACCGCCATCCACCAGCACCTTTCCGTCAACAGTCAGGGTGCTGCCGGGCAGATGAAAATTATATCCAAAAGTGGACTTGTTTTCCCCGCCAGCATAGAGGTTATTCCCGATTCCGATCGTAATCATCCCGGCAGGCATCCAGCAAGCAAGCTTGCTGCCGGGTATGATACTCACATTGGGATTTATACCTATATCAACGGAAGAAAAATCATCTTTTCCTTCTGCAAATGCATCATATAGTTCCTTAATGCGTTCAATCCCTGACTTCGCTGTCATCGAGACCAGCTTCCCTTTCTGAAAGACGAGTGTTATATCTTTCGCTTCAACTCCTGACCCGAAGTCAGAGGCAACAACTATTTTCCCCTCAGCAGTACCGGGTACAGGTGCCAGGGCCACCTCGCCGGCCGGCAGATAAACCTGTGTAGCAAGAACTCCTTCCTTGATATCCTCGTCTGACACGATTCCGTCCAGAACTACAGTTTTCCTTCCTGTAATCTTTACTTTCAGGTCGGTCCCGTTAGGGTTGGTTATATGCACTTCATTGCCGGCCTCCAATACTTTTTTCAATGAATTTCCGGTAGCTTCAAGTACCTGGTAATCAACGTTCATTCCTTTCCAGAACATGTCTGAAAGTTCCTTGATTGTAATTCCGAATTGTTTTGCCCTTGCCTCCGTGGGATAAAGTCCGTTACCGATGCTGACTTGTCTGATTTTGCGGCTTAATGCAAGGTCGGTCACCGGGGCACTGGCCTGGCTTAATGTTGCCAGGCGGTCGGCCGGAATATCTGCAAGCAGGAGGGGATCTTCATTGTAACTGATCCCTATGGCTGCGTCAAGGAAGGAAACGATTTTGAAGTCAAGTTCAGGAGTGCGTGAATCATACATGACAGGCACTTCAGTGTAAAACTTCCTGGTCAGCCTGTCGCTCCCGACTGTCAGCAGGGGATAGCCTCCCCTCTTTGCCACGTTGACGGCGATGTCTTCAAGCAACTCCATATCACGTACTCCGCCACTAATGAATACGAATTCGCCTTCCTTTATGTTGGCGCATTGATTGACGATCTTCTGTGCAAGTGATTCTGTCTCGGAAGATTTGGCCTTGTCTGTAATTACCTGTGCCTTTACAATAAGGCCTGGCAACATTACAAGAAAGGCGGCAAATAAGATTTTAGGGTTTTTCATATCCGGAAGATTTTAGTTATTTGAACTATATTCCTGATCCGAAATGCTTCGTATCTATTTTATGACAAAGTTCTGTCACATCAGCGAAGGCCACTTTGCTAATCGTCCCAAAGTTGTGTCTCTTTGTCCCCGGAAGCGTTTTTTGCTACTCACAGGAATAACCTGAACTCTCCCACATATCGATTGCATTCTGACTGCATTCCCAGAAGGTCTCTTCCCCGTTGGTACATTGCTCGCAATAAAATACTTCGCATGAGTTGAAGCCGGGAATCAGGAGGAAGAGCAGTGCAATGTAAATCATGCAGTGATTTCTCTTTGTTTTCATGGCCGGGTGT
>DHUL01000048.1:0-38452 GCA_002409145.1 Bacteroidales bacterium UBA5235 | reverse complement strand
CAAGCAACTAATACAAAGTTCGGCTCCGTTTTGGCAATGGATTTTCCCGTTTGTACCAAAATTTGTTCTATACGTACCAAAATGATTGCCCTGAAAACTCTTCAGGTAAGTTTGGATACTTGTTTTAACCCCTTCTGCGTTGTATTTTTAACCCCGGAGAAGTTCCCGGATAATACATCCGTCAAATACCGCAAATATGATTGCAGCAAAAAAATCAGGTCGGTTTCCCTATGGGTGGGTAGTCCTTATCCTTATCGTCGTACTGCTTTATTCAACCAATCCGTCTGAACCGCAGTTCACTTCTTTCCTGAAGGACAGGATAAGGGAACAGGTGAAGGGTGATGAGACCATTTCCGGAGACCTGACAAGACTCTTTTCAGGGCCTGCCGCCTCCCTGGCCGGACTTGGTACCGTCAGGAAAGACTATTTCCTGTGCTCAACTTATGAGCTAAGCCTACCCGATGAGGAACATCTTTTCCTGGGCATCATGGACCACTTCATCCGTATTAAATGAGCATGTGAACAGGAATATCAGGCATATTCACCTGTAAGACTCAGGTTTTTATGAGCATCCACAAGCAGTGCGTGGATGGGGACTCCAAACGGGCAGGCAGCTTCACAGAATCCTTCACAACCGGCACAATTCCCGGCATTTGGCCTGTCAAGCCCGAGGTACTGGCTGATGGCATACTTTTCGCGTGACTGTGCCACGAAATAATTGTTATACCGCATGATCGTATTGACAGGAACTCTCCTGGGACAGGTGCTCTCACATATGCCGCATGCGTGACGGCAGTAAAGCGGGCCGAATGTTGCCCTGAGCGAGTTTACCTCTGACAATGCCCTGTCAGTCAGTCGTGATCCGGACAATCTAATATAATCAGCAACCTCCGTGAAGTTTGAAAATGAGATCAGGACGGTACTGACAGCCGGGTGGTTCAGCACGAAACTTATCGCAGCCTCTTTCCGGGCGTTTAAATCAGACAAGCCATGCTGTATCAGGAACGGCATCGCCTGCTCCTGGCTCTTCATTATCTTCGAATAAACTTTCTGAATATTCGGAGGGATTTCCTTGTTTTCTTTCTGGTAATTTGTAACCATGTTCGTAACGATATTGTAAGCTCCCCCGAAAGGATCAGTCTTCATCAGGGTTGTCCCGACGTTCTTTTTCCCGCACAGTTCAAGGATTTTATCACCCATCTCCTTCTGGACATAGTTATAAACGAACATTACGATGTCAAAACGCCCGCTGTCAACGGCTGCACATATTATCTTATCCATTGTCTCCGGTGGCTCGTCCGCGTAACTTGACCCATGGCAGGAGACGCCGCTGAACCTCACAATACCCTCCTTCCGCATCTGTCTGACGGCCTTATGGAAAACTTTGTTCTCTGTTTCCCTGGCAGTGGTAGCGTGCCAAAGCATCAGTCCGTCAATGTAATCAGTATCAAGTCTTTCCAGTGATTTTTTTACCCTGGCGACAAGAGTTTCTCCTGTATCCTTCTCAGTGACTGCAATCTTGGAGTTGATAAACAGCGAATCTCTCGGACAGGTTTTGATTGCCCGGCCGATGGCGATTTCACTGTTGCCGCCGCCATGTCCCTCGATTGTATCGATAAAATTTATCCCGCCGGCTATAGCAGCTTTCAGAACACTCTCGTTTACCAAGCCCGGATAGCCACATCCGATGTCTGACACTCTGAACCCGGTACGCCCAAGCACCCTGTATTCTTTTATTGCCGGCTGCTTTTGTTCATGGGGTAGATTCTCCCGGCCGAACATCGCACATGTGCCAGCTATACCTACGCCTGTAATACATGCTGTCGATTTTGACAGGAATGTTCTGCGGTTGACTGTTTTTTGTTTCATATCAGACCTTTAAGAGATTAAAATTATATCGCCGCCGGGCTGAAGTCAAATAAATCATCCGGCAATTTGGTTCTGCCTATCCTGAACCGGCATCCACCCATGAATGTCAATATCTGCATTTCCGTTCCCGGATCATGGCGATTAAGATGTCGACTGCATTTCTCATTTTGGCACATTGAGAACATTCTTTGGGACGTATAGCAAAGTCGGTTAAGGGATATTGGATTAAATTGACGCTGATTTTAAAGGAGCACGTTGGAATATCGGGTCAATTAAATTCTGAAGATGAAAAAAATAAAATTCTATACCTGCTATTTGTTGCCAATCCTGCTTCTGATACTCATGTTCAATACTCGTTGTGCCACCACGCTTATCAGGGAGCTGCGACAACCTCCTGTAACAGCCGCTGATTCATCTATTTACAATGTCAAGGTACATATGAAAGACGGTTCTCTTTATGTGCTTGACATTTTTGATATGGATAATAATTCAGATACTGCTTATGGATTCGGGATTTACTATGATAAATACAGGGATGTGATCAGGACAAACACAGATCTGTCAGGTCAGTGGATAGATAGAAGGTTCTCTGTCGCCCTGACAGATATCGCCCTTGTAGAAGTAAATCAGATAAAAAGCAAGATGACGGGAAAAATTCTGGGCATATCCCTGGTTTCTGCCGCTACAATTGGCCTTACAGCTTATTGCCTGGCCAACCCCAAAGCATGTTTTGGTTCATGCCCGACATTTTACTCATGGGACGGAACTGACACGACACTCATGGCGGAAGGTTTCTCATCTAGCATTTTGCGGAAATATGAGACGGATGATATCGACATGCTCTACCATGCCCATCCTGCCGGTAACAATTTCAGCATTAAGCTCACGAACGAAGCTCTGGAGACTCATGTAATAAGGTATGCCAACATAATGTTATTGCCGAGGGGTGACGGAGAAAGGGTATTTGCCACTGAAGAAGGTGAGTTCTTTCAGACATCAGATATTCATGCGCCAACATCATGCAAGGCTCCCGAAGGTGACTGTCTTGAGCAGTTGAGATCGATGGACAAAAAGGAAAGGTACAGCCGGAGTGATCCACATAATCTTATTTCCAAGGAATCCGTTGAACTTACTTTTAATGATGTGCCTGAGGGTAAAATTGGACTTATTTTAGGATGCAGGCAGACATTCATGACAACCTATCTTTTCTATCAGGGGCTTGCATACCTTGGCAGATCTGCAGGTTACTTTGCCGCAAGAATTGAGAGTGGGGACAAGCTACCGCAGCGCAAATTTGACAGGATAAAAGATCTTCTCGGCCCCATTGAAATATTTTATCGGGATTCCGGCGGACAATGGATCAGGGCAGATGAAATCTCAGAGTCAGGGCCAATTGCCTCAGACTTACATCTGATAAAACTTCCCGGGACAGGTTCCGGAGAGGTGAAAATAAAGCTTCGGATGACAAAGGGATTATGGAGGATTGACTATGCTGCGCTGGGCAGGCTGGGGAATGAGACTGATCCTATAATAGTTGAACCGTCAGAGGTCGTAGCCAAAAATAATCCGGATACCGCAGCAGCCCCGCTTCTGAAAGGTCTGCAGACAACCCTTATAACACTCCCGGGGGATGTATACGAAATAAAATACAGGATACCCGATGTTGGCGATGATTATGATCTGTTCCTTAAAAGCAGGGGATATTACCTGGAATGGATGAGAGAATCATGGCTGGAGGAAGAGAATCATCTCAAGGCTGCAGTCTTCTTCGGGTTTCCCGGGCTCTACCTGAGGCATGCAGGCAATGATTTCAAGAAAGTGGAAAACGATTTGGAGAATAGTTTCTGGAATAGCAGATATGTCAGAAAGAATTAACCAGATAATTCGGCTCATAGTATGCCTGATATTCCTGACTGAATGTCAGAATTCAATGATTCCAAGGGCATATATGCCACAACCATCCATGGCGGAAAAGAGCAGTACCGGCAGCTGGATAGTGATACAAATGCAACAGGATCTGCCACTCTCCCGGCCAACAGAAATCTCAGGGGAGCTGATTGCAATTGAGAATGACACTGTTTATCTGCTGACAAGTTCTGCATTTTTAAAGATCCATCAAGGTGCTGTCACAACAGCCGTACTCTACCCTTTCAAGCCGCAGAGTGCAACAGTATCTTTTATTACAGGCTTGTCATTATTACCCACTATGATCGGGGCAATAATAAGGCCGGACCCCGGAGTTGCACTTCTGATCATCGGGATTCCTTTATTGGTAACCGGTACAATTATGAGTATGAACGAATTATATGGAAACGTAATGAAATACCCGCTGAAGTACAGCCTTAAAGATTTAGGCAGGTTTAGCCGATTCCCGCAGGGTATGCCTCCGGATCTTGATCCCGGAAATCTGCGGCTTAAATAACCGGGGTGGTCAATCTGACTCTATTAATGCCGTACAGAAAGTTCAATTTCATTAGATCTTCATTTACAAATACCGTTATTGCGGAGGTATTGATGTTATAATCGATGGACCGGCCTGACCATAATATACTCCATAAGACTCATTCATCTGATCATATGGATCTTAACATATCTTCCGGTAAAATATCTGACAGAATGCCGGAGGACTTTATAAACTACCTTGCCAGTGTGGGTATCGGGGTTGAATCAGGTTTACTTGTCCTCCCTCACAGGAATCATTATTTCTACGATTTTGAAGAACTGAAAAGGGTGCAAACGATTGTTAACCTGATGAAACTTAACCATGTCAGGGAGTTGAGAGGCTTTGTACGTAAACTTTCGGAATTATTGCATTACCAGGCCAATTTCATTGGATGCTTTGTTGACAATAAAACCCAAAATCGTTTTTCATTTAAATACAACAACCTTTCTGAAAAGCTCTCGGAAATACCGGAATCCTATGAGATTGGAATTGAATCAAGGATACCTTTTGTAAACAGGATATACAATTTAATGGATGCGAAGACCGACCGATCTCTTACACGGAAAACTGTTACAAATCTCCTGAATGAATTTGGCTTTAAGGTTGTACTCATGAAAGAACACCACGGAGTGACTTACTTTCATTCAATAAAAGCCAGTCACGAGTCACAACAACTATTACCTGAAAAGCGATACTCACTGAAGGAGAAGGGAATACCTTCATAACGGCAAATTCCCATACCTGTTAACTCCATAGACGGTGAAATTGCCTCGTGTTGTAGGTTTTCAGTTTGTGCGGATACAAGTGGTCTGAATCAATTACTGTTCCGGTGTCCGCCAGGTACTGTCAGCAAAAAAAGGTTAAAAACACCGTACATCGAACTCGTTTATGTTAACCACTGTTTCTCCGTCAGGCGTTATGACCATTTGAACAAGGATAGGAAGCAGGGCTATAAGTTTCCCATCCAGTCTCACCATTGTCATCCTGACAAAGTGATTGACGTCAGCTCCCTGTCCCTGGCTGCCTTCACCCGGAAAGACGCTGGACGATACGAAATTCAGATTATAGGCAAGATGGCTTGTTCGTCCGTAAAGAACGACGTGATCATACTTGATTTGTATCTTACTCACTATGTGAATAGTACCTTCCTTTACATTGCGCCACTCCACTCTCTCAGCGATAATATCTCCGCCAATCAATTCGTTGACGCATGGGACGTAAAAAGCTACCCGGACAGGTAATTCAGTTCTAATAGGCTGGGAATTTGCCTCAATGAGAGCGAATCCCAATCCGATACAAATCAGGCCAAGGAATCTTAGTGTTTTCATAGCTGTAAGGTTTTTGTTTTCATAGTCACCTGAATTTATTTTATACTTCAGAGCATTACTGATATAAAATCCCTTGTCACAATTCTTGTCAGATTCTGCCGGAAAGTTCGACCATTATTGAGAAATGGATTTTGCTCTGCGTCCCAAAGAATATTCTCAATGTACCAAAATGCGAAAATCAGTCCCGATATTAATGTCTATGTTCCCGGGACGGGATCTCTGTCAGAATACGGGATGGTCTGCCTGGATAAAGGAAAAGCCCCAAACCTGTCTGTGCATATGGGGCTCATTGTCTCGCTGCATTCCCTCGTGTGAAGAATTTTTTGTCGAACCAGGGCCTATGATATATCAAAGATAGGTTATGATATTTGAAATGAAACATTTACCTTTATATTGTGGTAAGGTGATGTTGTAAAATGTTCCCCGGGATGAAGAAGTTTATCCTAAATTATATCTTGGTTCCAGTATTACTTTTCGTAATATTTAATGCAATTGTATTGGGGTTATTATACTGTACCAGACCAGTTATCGAAAGTGGAATCATAAAGAATATTGATATTGCCAAAGGGAAGTATGATGGAAATGGTGAGGACGCATTAATTTTATTCTTGCTGGATGAGACGAACACTCCTTATCAACGTTCACATGTAGCTATTTGGACATTAGGTCAGATAAAATCTCAAAAAGCATTACCCTACCTCAAGGAGTTTTACCGTAATGACCCAAGAGGATATTCATGTAAAAACAGGCATGATTCAGTTCTTTGCCAACGATGTTTGTTTAATGCTATTAGTGCAATTGAATCAGATTGGGAGATGCACCCGGAATTTAATAAGTGATGTCTCATTCTCTTATCAGGCATACTTTCCCTTAAACTTAACGTTCGGTGGTATTTGTGCAGATTGACCATAATTTGTGAATATTTTTTCTATAACTTTATAAGAACCTCTAAATCTATACATATGAAAAAAATTGTTATTGTTTTGGCTCTTACACTTGCAGTTTTCTGAAAGGTAAATAATAATATCCAAAATCTCATATCAGGCGATAGAAACAAGTTTAGTTATCCGTCCTCATTGTGAAGTGATTCCTCAATTTCCAGATTGCGTTGTAGATTAAGTTCCCAGACTTAACTGCCGGACGATCCCTCTTACAGCCAAAGCAAAATAAAGTCTCAGCTGCCCCTTGCATTTCTGCAGATTTTACCTCTTACTTGAGGAATGATAAATTCTGCATAAAGAGAATCAAACCGTCAATATAAGGAAGAATAACCTCTGCAATTAGAAATCACGGCATCAAGTCAGGATGAAACTGGCTGTATAATTTATTTTCTTGCCATACTACCTAAGAATACAGCAAACCCCTGCCGGTTTTTCACAACAATTGACCTTTTACGTCCTTGAGATTCCTGTTGCCAGGATCCGATATTAACTCTGAACTTCTTATGTGCCGTACGTCAGAAGAATACCTTTACACCTACAAGTGAGCACTTTGCTAATGCAATCAGCTACCCCGTTGCATCTCATTCCCACATCTTTATATCAGAGCAATTTTCGAAGCTATCGGGGATATCTCAGTGCTATCTTTCCTGTCTCACCAGGCACACCTACGACCCGACTTCTGATCCCTTGCTGTGGCTTTTGCATACCACGATTCCTGGGGGATGTTCTCTTGCGAGGCTTCTAAGCTCAGGTTTATGAAACCTGAACCTTTTACATACCCTCCTTTCTCGTTCTAGTGAGACGGATCGATGCTTCTCCTGATCGATACTTCCTCCCGTTCACCATCTACAGTAATACGTAGATAGATCGGAACTTCCTGATTATTAAGCACCCTTGATCTTCTGATGAAGACCAGCACTGACAATGTTTTGATTCTCATAATGACAAATTTATAAGTTTCACAAATCTACTTCTGCCATTACGCTATTAAAAATGCAAAATGCTGCAAAACAATGAAATATGGCGAATTCGGTGGATCTGGTGAAAGACAGAAAAAACCCACCGAATTCGGTGGATCTACTTTTCAATTCGGTGTACTTTTTTGCACAGGGGTTTAAAACAACAAACCCCGCAAACTTCAAGTTTACAGGGTTTTGCATTGATTTGCACTGTGATTTTGTGGAGATAAGGGGAATCGAACCCCTGACCTTGTGACTGCCAGTCACACGCTCTAGCCAACTGAGCTATATCCCCATGCTTTAATGAACCCCCACGGTGCCGGATAATAACCTCCGAACTCCCGGAGCGGTGCAAATATAGAAATTTTTTCCAAATCTCATTATGACTCACAGTCGGAGATCACAAACAATTTTGTAACTTTGGACTGCCTTTAACAGCATTACAATGGAACCAAAAAAATCAGAAAAGGCAAACCTCGAGAACAAGAAAGCCCTGTTCTTGGAGATAGGCCTTATAATTGCCCTGCTTGTATGCCTCGGTGCTATGGAATGGACCAGCGGCCAGAAAAAAGATTCGGCCTTCGCTGGTATGACAGAAGAGGCAATTGAGGAGGAACAGATCCCGGTAACGGAAGAAACACCCCCGGAAGAGATGCCCCCGCCTGAAGTGACAGTCACTGACCTCTTCGAGATCGTCGAAGACAATGTGGTCATAGACAACGAAGTGAGATTCGAGGACGACGAAACATCCGAAGACAAAGTGGTGGAGATTTACGCCCCGGTCCTGAAGGCTGAGGAGGAAGAGGTGGAAGAGGAAATCTTTGTTATCGTTGAAGATATGCCCAAGTTCAAGGGTGGTGACATCAACAAGTTCCGCGAATGGGTCCAGAAAAGGGTCCGCTACCCCGAACTGGCAGCCGAAAACGGAATCCAGGGAAGAGTATTCATCACCTTCGTGGTTGAAACAAACGGCAACGTCAGCAACGTAACCGTCTCCCGCAGCGTCGACCAGCTCCTTGACGATGCTGCCAAGGAAGCAGTGATGGCTTCACCCAAATGGGAACCGGGCATGCAGCGCGGACGGCCTGTGAGGGTGAGGTATTCAATCCCAATCATCTTCCAGCTGCAATAATCAGACGTAACCAACGTTTAGTATAGACCCCGCCTTCAACAAGAACAGCGGGGTTTTTTAAATCTTGCAATATGAAACGAACCCTCGGAATTTTATTTGTTGCAGCCCTGCTCATGTCAGGCTGCGGATCGTCAAAAAAACAGCTTGAAGCCGGCAACTATGACGCTGCCATCAACAAAGCCGTTGCAGAACTCAGAAAAAAGCCCGACAGCGAAAAGGACATCGAGACACTCGAGCGGGCAATGAACATCGCCCTCGAACAGGACAACGAAAGAATTCGATTCCTGAAGATCGAAGGCAGGGCCAATGCCTGGGATGAGATCTATATGATCTATAAAAAGATGAGTGACCGCCAGGCAGCTGTGCGCACGGTGACCCCGATCAGGTACCAGGGCAGAATCATCGAATGGCCTTATGTTGATTACATGCAGGAGATGATCGTCGCCAAGAAGAAGGCAGCCGACTTCTATTATGCACACGGTCAGGAGCTGATGAAAAACAACACCAAGGAGTCATACCGGCAGGCATACGCTGAATTTGCCCGCGCCAGGGAATATGTAGGTGATTATCCGGACATTGACCAGATGATGCAGGAATCACATTACCTGGGCATCAGCCGGGCGTGGGTCACTGTCAAAAACTATTCTGTTATTAAGTTTCCCGAAGAATTCGAAAAGGAACTGCTGGCCCTCGACCTGCCACGGCTTAACAGTGAGTGGGTTGAATACTACACGGCCATACCGAATAATGATACCCAGATCGATTACCAGATAAACATTAACCTTCGCACAATTGCTGTAAGTCCTGACAGGCAGTTCCAGCGCGATACGCTCATGAAGGCCACGGTGGAGGACGGGTTCGACTATGTCAAGGATGCAAGGGGCAACGTGATGAAGGATTCACTTGGCAATGATATAAAGGTAAAGAAATTCAGGGAGCTCCAGTGTGCCCTCATACAGACCATACAGGTCAAGGAATGTGTCATACAGGGCGATGTGGAGATGCTTTCTCTCTATCCGGAACGCACCATCAAAAAGGAGCCTATTGGCGCCAGGTCTGATTTTGAACATATCTCAGCCAGGGCAATAGGCGACGTTAATGCACTGTCACAGGAGCAGAAAAAAATGCTGCAGTCGCAACCGGTCCAGTTCCCTATGGATATTGATATGGTCATAATGTGCAGCGAAAACCTTAAGACCGCTATAAGGGGCTTCATGGAGGCCAACAGGAGGTATATTAACTAGATTGTATTATTTTTGACGCCCCGGCACTTAGTAGCCGGGGCGGTTTTTAGGTGTCAGACCTATGACGACAAGAAGACTGCCCCCGGCCCCGGAAGGGCAGGGAATGATACATTCTGATTAATCTTCTGAGAAATAGAAAGAGCAGTATTGATAGGGGTCATCACCCCGGAGATCAGTGAGAACAGCGCCCGTGAATATCTTGACGAGCTGGCGTTCCTGGCAGAGACGGCAGGCGCCGTGCCGGTCAGGAAGTTTCTGCAGCGTGTTGAGCATCCCAATCCGAGAACCTTTGTCAACAAAGGGAAGATTGAGGAGATAGCTGCCTTTATTGCTGCGGGTGAGATCACGCTGGCCATCTTTGATGATGAACTCACACCCAGCCAGATGCGCAATATAGAGAAGGATCTCAATTGCCGCATCATTGACCGCACCAATCTCATACTTGATATTTTTGCGGGCAGAGCCCGTACCTCACATGCCCGCACGCAGGTGGAACTGGCACAGTACCAGTACCTTCTCCCGAGACTTGCGGGCATGTGGACACACCTCGAACGGCAGAGGGGAGGCATCGGTTTGCGCGGTCCCGGGGAGACAGAGATAGAGACTGACCGCCGCATTATCCGTGACAAGATCACGAAACTCAAGGAGCAGCTCAAAAAGATTGATACCCAGATGAATACCCGCCGCAAAGGCAGGGAGAAGATGGTAAGGGTTGCCCTTGTTGGCTACACCAACGTAGGAAAATCGACACTGATGAACCAGATCAGCAAGACGGACCTGTTTGCGGAGAACAAGCTCTTTGCCACCCTTGATACCACGGTGAGGAAGGTGGTGCTGGGCAACCTGCCCTTCCTTCTTTCTGATACAGTGGGTTTCATACGCAAACTGCCCCATGACCTGGTGGAGTCATTCAAGTCAACCCTCGACGAGGTCAGGGAGGCTGACCTGCTGCTTCATGTCATCGATATCTCCCATCCGGGTTTCGAAGAGCAGGTGACTGTGGTCAATGCCACTCTCCGTGATTTGGGATCACTCAACAAACCTACCATTCTTGTCTTCAATAAGACAGACCTGTTTAGTTTTACCCCTAAGGATGAGTATGACCTTACCCCGGTGAAGCGCGAGAACCTGTCTCTTGACGACCTGCGGAAGACATGGATGGCAGGCGCAGGTGACCGGCACACTGTCTTCATCTCGGCCAAAAAGCGTGATAATCTTGATGAGCTGAGACGGATGCTGTACGCTGAGGTGAAGAAGATTCACGTGCAACGTTATCCCTACAATGATTTCCTGTTTGAGTCTGAGGAGCCCGTTATTTAAGCAGGCCTGCTGACATCATGTATTCAGCTATCTGAACCGCATTGGTGGCAGCGCCCTTACGTATGTTATCAGCCACAACCCACATGTTCAGTGTCTTCTCCTGCGAGAAATCACGTCTGATACGTCCCAAGAAGACCTCATCATGGTCATGAGCTATGAGGGGCATGGGGTACTTGTTTTGCGCAGGATCATCATAGAGTTCCACTCCAGGGGTTGCGGCCAGCAGGGCTCTGACCCTGTCAAGGTCGAATTCGCGTGCGAACTCAATATTAACTGCCTCTGAATGCCCTCCTGTCACCGGTACCCTTACGGCTGTTGCTGTAATCCGTATCTCTTCATCATCAAGAATCTTGTGTGTCTCATTCACCAGTTTCATCTCCTCCTTCGTGTAACCGTTGTCAAGGAAGATGTCACATTGAGGTATACAGTTGAGGTCAATAGGGTAGGGGTATGCCATCTCTCCGTTCAGACCACGCCTCTCGTTTTCAAGCTGTGTTATGGCTCTGACGCCGGTGCCGGTCACTGACTGGTAGGTTGAGATTACAAGCCGCCTTATACCATACTCCCTGTGCAGGGGAGCAATAGCCATCAGCATCTGTATGGTTGAGCAATTCGGATTGGCAATGATACGTGTCTCTGAAGTGATTGCAGCAGGGTTTATCTCGGGTACCACCAGCGGTATTCCCTTTTCCATTCTCCAGGCGGAGGAGTTGTCAATTACTGTGGTGCCGTTTTCGGCGAAGACAGGAGCCCACTCTTTGGATACCGCTGCGCCGGCAGAGAAGAGCGCCAGTTCAGGAACAGCTTCAACAGCTTCCATCACGCTCACCACCTTTACTGGCTTGCCCCTGAAGATCACCTCTTTGCCGGCTGAACGCTCCGATGCTGCAGGAAAAAGCCTGTCAACCGGGAATTCTCTCTCTTCGAGAACCTTCAACATCATTCTGCCAACCATTCCGGTTGCACCGACAACTGCTACTCTCATTTCTTTTGTGTTTAAAAAAAATGTATGAACTTTATAAAGAGAAAAGTGCGACAAATTTAATCCTTTTTTAGTCCCGCTGCATGAAAAAGATTATATTGTTGCCGTTATTGCCATTGTATCTGTCTGTTACGGCACAGACGGGCAATGCTGCCTATACTTTCCCGGTCACAGGCGGCATTGTCATTACCGAGATAATGGCAGATCCCACCCCTTCACGAGGCTTGCCAGAGCGTGAGTACCTCGAGATATTCAGCCGGAGCAGAGATACCCTGGAGCTTAAAGGTATCATGCTCATTGCCGGGAATGATACGGTGTATCTGCCTGATGGCCTTATAACTCCCGGGGAGCGGATCATACTCTGTTCCACAGGAAGCAGGACTGACCTGCTCCCGTTTGGAAGGGTCATGGCTGTGAAATCGTTCCCAACTCTGAATGATGCAGGTGAGCTGATAGCCTTGCGCACCCCTGGTGGCTCCCTGATTCATGCTGTCAGTTACAACCCGGAGTATCTGGGTGACGGACCCCGCTCCGGCGGAGGCTGGTCAGCAGAGCTAACCGATCCGGATAATCCATTCCATGAACCCGATGCCTGGAGCCCTTCATCAGATCCATCGGGTGGCACACCTGGAAGAATCAATTCAATCGTCACGGCAGTTCCTGACACAAGATGCCCGTCAGTAATCGCTGCCTGGCCTCTGTCGCCCGGGGTGATAGCCGTGCTTTTTGACGAATCAGTTATACCGGAGGGGTCCGGACCATGGCTGGCCGACGGCAGGGAGACAATGCAGGCCGTGTCAGGCGATCCTGCAGACCGCACCCTTCTGGTGACTCTCGCAAGGGAACCGGACCAAGGTACTGTGCTAACCTTGCAGATCCCAGGGGCATTAACCGATTTTGCCGGAAATCAACCCTGTATCAGTGAAGTAAGAACAGGTTTTCCATCTGACCCGGCTCCGGGGGAGATTATGTTCAATGAGCTGATGCCTGAACCTGTACCAGGGAACAGTGAGTATATAGAGCTATTTAACAATTCAGGGAAGGTATTTGACCTGTCAGCCCTGTATCTTGCCGGCAACAGCAAGGCTGCTGCCACAGCCATTACCGGACTGCATCGTCAGCTCCTGCCCGGGAATTGTGTGGCTCTCACAACCGGAAGGGAGAAGTTCGCTTCCTTCTACCCCTGTGCCGATGAAAAGTCAGTGTTCCATGCAGACCGACTGCCTGTTTTGCCTGATGACGGCGGCAACCTGATACTCTATGACAGGAGTCTAAATGTTATCGACAGGGTCGTTTACAGTCCCGGGATGCATATGATCTTTCTATCCGGCACTGAAGGAGTGGCACTTGAAAAGGTTTCTCCCGAATTGGCATCCGATGTTGCCTCCAACTGGCATTCAGCCTTGGGCATATGCAATTTTGCCACTCCAGGAGCGCCAAACTCCATTATCATTGAGGATACCAGCGAGAGCGGGGGTCTTTCCCTCTCATCAGGCAGGATCTCGCCTGACGGCGACGGATTTGAGGATCTTGTCTCTGTGGATGTTTTCCCGGGAGGGGAAGGGAATGTCATTACGGTGACACTATTCAATGACAGGGGTTATCCGGTAAGGCGGCTGGCTGAAAAGGTCACTGCCGACCAGGGCAGCCGTTTCGTATGGGACGGACTGTCAGACAGCGGTGAAAGGCTGCCTGCAGGATTATACATGGTGATTGCGGAATCATTCAATACCACCGGATCATCACGACGCTGGAAGAAGGTATGCGCCCTGCTTTACCGGTGAACAGTAAGTAAATCAATAACATAATTACAGATCAGAGAGCTGCGATTAGCTCCTTCATGATCCGCGTCATCTTCTCTTCGCTATGCTCGGCAGCTGCCTGGACAGATTCATGAGTGGTATATTCAATCTTTCCTTCAACACCCAGATCAGTGATGATGCTGACAGCAAAAACAGGAAGATTCATATGTCTGGCGGTGATCACTTCCGGGACTGTAGACATACCCACAGCATCTGCCCCGATAATCCGGAAGAACCTGTATTCTGCCGGAGTCTCGAAGGTGGGACCGGTTGTTGAGAGATACACTCCCCTCGTGACAGGTATATTCAGGCTTGCAGCAATCGTAATTGCCTTCTCAATGAGTTTATTATCATAGGGCTGGCTCATATCCGGGAAACGGGGACCGATGCGTTCATCGTTGGGCCCGATCAGAGGATTGGCCACCAGGCAGATATGATCTTCAATTATCATAATGTCACCTATCCTGAAACTGGAGTTGACTCCTCCTGCGGCATTTGACAGGAAAAGGGCCCTGATGCCCAGTTCCTTCATGACCCTGATAGGAAAAGTAACCTGTTCGGAGCCGTATCCCTCATAATAGTGGAAACGGCCTTTCATGGCAACTACCTTTTTTCCGCCGAAATCACCATAGATGAGCTTGCCGGCATGACCCTGGACCGTTGAAACGGGAAAATCCGGAATATCCTTGTAGGGGATTTCAACCTGGATGTCAATCTCTGCTGTCAGACCGCCCAGTCCGGTTCCTAAAACAATACCAGCCTCAGGATCCTTAATTCCTTTTGAAGCCAGGAAATCAGCGGTTTTGATAATCTTTTCCAGCATATGAGTATACTTTATTTAGAAATAGTTCTTCATCTTCAATGAATTGCACCCTGACGGGCAGGTAATGCAACGCCTGCCTGACATGGTCTGCAATATTAGCGATTTCTTTTAACCTGACGCCATCCTTTGCAGTGGTTACAATTATTTTGTCAGGCCCGCTCATTAAATCGAAGGCTGAGGTTATTCTGCCGATATCTGCCATGGTATAAGCGTGGTGATCGGGGAAGGCTAAATGGTAAACATTACCGGCCATGGTTCCGAGGTAGTCTTCCAGTGGCGCCGGGTTGGCTATCCCGGTCACAAGCAGTACGGAGGTGTTTCGCCGGATCTCGCCGGCGTTTTCACTGAACAGGTGAAGCAGCTGCCCGTAAGCCAGTGAAGTGAAGAAGATGGTCTCGCATGCACCGGCAGCTGTCAATTCTTTCCTGATCTCTTCCCTGGCAGAGGGTGAGGTTACTTCAGGGGTTTTGGTCACTATTACCACATCAGCCCTTCTGACAGCCCTGATATGTTCACGGAGCATCCCCAGGGGCAGAAGACGGTCACGGGTCATCAGCCTGGTAAAGTCAGTAAGTATGATATTCATCCCGGCTCTGACTGCCCTGTGCTGGAATCCATCATCAAGGATCACCACCCCGGCCTCCGGATCTTTTATAATGATCTCCCTGATCCCGTTTACCCTGTCGCGGTCAACGAAGACCTGTGCCTGCGGAAGGCTCTGTGCCATCAGCAACGGCTCGTCTCCTGAGACTGTGGTGGTACTGTCAGCAGTAACTCTCAAGAATCCGCGGCTCCTCCGAAGATAACCGCGGCTGAGCACAGATACAGAGGCAATTGATGAAAGTTTTTCGGCAAGGTAAATCACATGGGGTGTCTTGCCCGTACCACCTGCTGTGATATTACCAACGCAGATGACCGGAAGACTGAATGAATGGCTGCGGAATATACCGAGGTCATATAGCCTGTTCCTCACGGCCACGGCTATGCTGTAGATCTTTGAGGCGGTCCACAGGAAGAGCTTCCCCGGCATTATCATCCTAGCGGATTTCCAGGTAATATGGCATCGTGGCCATTATTCCTCCGGAGGAGATGATATCCTTCAGATCGAAGTAATACCTTGAGATCTCTCCCAGTTCATTGCGGATGGCCCGTGCACGGATATCACCTGTGAGTTCCTTCAGGAACTTCGTATAAAAGTCAGTTGTCTCAGGCTTGTCAACAGTCCTGTACTCCCCGATACCCGCAAGCGATGCGGCCTCCCTGATTGCATCACTGAGCCCTCCAAAGGAGTCAACAAGTCCGATTGGAATTGCATCGGCACCGCTCCATACATGACCCTGCCCGATACTGTCAACAGCCGGCTGGCTCATATCCCTTCCGGCTGCAACAACGCCCGTGAAGGTGCTGTATGTGCGTTCCACATTTTTCTGAAGGGCATCCCTTTCAAAAGCGCTGAGCGGACGGGTCAGAGAGGGTGAGTCGGAGTGGGCGTTTGTACGGACGACGTCAGAGCTGATACCCAGCTTGTTGTCAAGGAGCGCCTCGGCATTGGGTATAAGACCGAAGACGCCGATAGATCCGGTGACTGTGACAGGTGAAGCAATTATTTTGCGTGCGGCGGCAGAGATATAATATCCGCCACTTGCTGCGTAGTTACCCATTGAAACCACTACAGGCTTGACCTGGTCAGTCAGTTCCACCTCGCGCCATATCAGGTCCGAGGCAATGGCATTGCCACCACGCGAGTTGACCCTGAATACAACTGCCTTAACTGTTGAGTCATTGCGGAGTTTACGCATCTCCTCTGCATACCTGTTTCCACCGATGTTTGTATCATCGCCTTCACCCATGACTATGCTGCCCTCAGCAAAAAGAACCGCTATCTTGTTCCTGCTGGTGGCCTCTGTATGCTTCACCGCAACATTTGAATATTTTGACATTGAGACATAGCTGATCTTCTTGCCCTTGTCTGTCCCTGTTGCTGCCCTGATGCTGTCTTCGAGCTGATCCCGGTAGATTGTGCCGTCGATAAGTCCGGCCGTGGTCATAAGCACTGCGTCATATCCGGCAAGTGAATCGGCAAGAGCCATCACCTTTTCCGCGGGCACGCCGCGCGACTCAGAAATCACCTCCACAACATGCTCCCAGATGGAACCGATGTATTCTGAAATCTGGAGACGGTTCTCCTCACTGAGTTTGTCAAGTATGTAAGGTTCCACTGCCCCCTTGAATTTGCCGTGCCTTATCACCTGCACATCAACGCCAAGCTTTTCGAGGGCATCCTTATAGAAGGTGACCTCGGCGGCCAGTCCCTTGAAGTCGAACATCGAAGTTGGGTTTATCCAGATGGCGTCTGCAGCAGTGGAGATGAAATAGCTCTCCTGCATCAGCATATAATCAGAGTAGGAATAAATGAATTTCCCGCTCTTTTTGAATTCCCAGAGTGCTGTACGTATCTCGTCAGCGGTTGCCCAGCCTGAAGGCATTGTACCGTTTTCAATGAGTATGCCGGTTACATTCTCATCCATGGCAGCCTTTTTAAGGTTCTTCAGTATCTCGTTGAGCCCCGGAGTCTGGGTGAATGACATTGTCAGCGGGTCAAGGGTGCTGAGCGGGTTGCTGCTTGAACGGTCAGGGATCAATGCACCAGTCTTCATTACGAGTACGGATTTTTCAGGTATTGTTATCGATTTCTTTCCTGCCGCTGCCATACCGGAAAAAACCGACAGCGTGACCACGAAGAAGAGGATGCTTGCGATTATGAGCCCTGTTATCACTGCCAAGACCATCTTGAGGAAGGTTTTCATCTCTGATGTTGTTTGTTTATTTGGCCAAATTATAAAAAAAACAGGCATCTTTGAGTGTCTAAAGTGCTTGTTATGATATTATCAGCCCCGTCAACCGTAATCGTCGGTCTCGGCAGCAACCTGGGAGACAGGTTTGAGGCTCTTCAGCGTGCCCTGGAGCTGATCAGGGAAGAGGCGGGAGAGATTACTGCGGCATCATCAGTATGGGAGACTGAGCCATGGGGGTTTGAGGCTGACGAGCAGTTCCTGAACATGGTCATTGTAATAGAGACCAGGCTCGAACCGAAAAGGCTCCTGCAGCTCTTCCGGTCAATTGAAGGGCGTATGGGACGCAAAAAGAGCGGAGGCGGGAAGTATGAATCGCGCATTATTGACATTGATATCCTCTTCTGGGAAGGGCGGGTCATTTCTCTCCCCGGGCTGGAAGTTCCCCATCCGAAGATAGCTGGCAGAAGGTTTGTCCTGGAGCCACTCGCAGAGGTGGCCCCGGCTGCTGTTCACCCGGTGACAGGGCTGACGGTGACTGAGATGCTTCAGCTCTGTGACGACAATTCTGATGTCAGGCTGGCTGCCCGTCAGTTATAAGGAAGTCCCGGGGATAAGCCGGCACGCGGGATGAAACAGGCCGGGTGCCGGCTGGTTTCAAAGCGCCCCGTTGTCAGCAAAACTGTAATAATCCTTACCGGCCACAATCAGGTGGTCAAGCAGTTGGATATCCATCAGTGAACCTGCTTCTTTGATCTTCTGGGTGATACGAATGTCAGAATCGCTGGGGCTGATGTTCCCCGATGGGTGGTTATGGCAGATGACAAGTCCTGATGCGAGTGTCTCAATCGCCTTTTTCATGACAATACGGACGTCGGTTACGGTACCGCTTACGCCACCCTGGCTGATCTTCATCCTGCCTGTCACCCTGTTTGCCCTGTTGAGGAAGAGGATCCAGAACTCCTCATGGGTGAGGTCTTCCATCAGGGGGCTGATGATACTGAACACGTCGGCTGATGAACGTATCTGCGGATTTTCCGATGCCTCGGCCATTTTTCGCCGTCGGCCCAGTTCGAGGGAGGCAGCAATTGTGACCGCTTTTGCCTCGCCCAAGCCCTTTATTTTACGTATCTCTCCGGCACTGAGTCTTCCCAGCTGACCGAGTGAGTTGCCGGCCATAGCCAGCAGTTCGCGTGCCAGGTCCAGGGCTGAGTTGTTCCTGGTACCTGATCCTATGAGAATGGCTAACAGCTCAGCATCGCTGAGGCTTGAGGGGCCCTTGTTCCAGAGCCTTTCACGGGGCCTGTCCTCGACAGCCCAGTCTGAGATCTTCATTGACATGCAGCAAAACGTATTATCCCGCTGCAATATAAACAAAACAGCCGTCACAATGAAGCAACGGCTGTGAAAATATCTGGAACAGAACCCTATTTCAGGCTCTGAGCGTGTTTCGTTATTGAAGATTTGAGGTTGGAAGCCTTGTTCTTGTGGATGACGTTTTTCTTTGCCAGCTTGTCAAGCATGGCATTGAGTTCGGGAAGCATCTTTTCTGCCTCTGCCTTCTCGGTTGTACTGCGCATCTTCTTAAGCGAGTTACGCATAGTGCGGGCGTAGTACTTGTTGTCTTCCTTCCTTGTCTCTGCCTGTCTTACGGCTTTGAGTGCCGACTTATGGTTAGCCATATTTGTTGTTTAATATAATTTAGTAGTCCATAGGGGAATCGAACCCCTGTTACCAGGATGAAAACCTGACGTCCTAACCACTAGACGAATGGACCTTAAAGAACTTAAAAAAGCGGATGCAAAGATCACATCTTTTTTTTAATCTGCAAAAAAATATGCAGAAAAAATGCTTCCTATTCTGATCCGCTCCTAAATGACAGTGCCGGGCCTTCTCAGAAGACGTACCTTACTGAGAATCCGCCGTTCCAGTACATGAAGCCCGGGCCGCTTGTGAGCTGTATTGAGGGGCCTACTCCAAAGGCGAGGTTCAGTGGAATATCATCAAAGGTATATTCAAGCCCTATTATTCCATCAACGCCGATAAGGATACCGGTACTGTATTCATCCTTATAATAGTCATTCCAGAAACCGATATGTGCCCCGGGGCCGATGAACCAATCGAGATTGGGCGTCCAATCGGTTGGATTCTGCCACTGGTAAAAGCCGGTCACTGCGAAGTTATGACCCCAGTAACCTGTTCCTGCAATCAGTTCAAGTGCGTTGGTGCTGTTGAGGAAAGTCTTGAAGGTAATACCTGAAGGATCACCTCCCCTGAGCCCGATGGCTGATTTGTAGCTCTGAGCCTGGGCGCCGAAAGTCAGTGCTGACAACACCAGAATGACAGTCAGTGTTCTTTTCATCATAATTTTGTTTAGTTTGTATTGAACGTGCAAATATATATTTATCTAACAGATCAGGGCACATTTTGTTTATTTAAAGAGCAACAAACTTAGTGCCATCACAGCCATACCTGAGACCAGACCGTAGATAGACAGGTGGTGCTCGCCATATTTCTCTGCCGCCGGAAGAAGTTCGTCGAGTGAGATAAAAACCATGATTCCGGCAACGAATGAGAAGAGTATTCCCATGATTGTGTCATTCATTACGGGAAGCAGTATCAGGTATCCGGCAAGTGCCCCGACAGGTTCTGCTATTCCGCTCAGAAAAGAGAACCTGAACGCTTTTCTTTTGCTTCCTGTAGCATAATAAACCGGCACTGACACGGCAATGCCTTCTGGGATGTTGTGTATTGCTACCGCTACGGCAATGGCTATCCCTATCTGAGGGTCAGAGATTGCAGCAGTGAATGTGGCAAGTCCCTCAGGAAAGTTATGAATACCTATTGCCAAGGCCGTCATGGCACCCATGCGAAGCAGCCTGCCGCTTCTGATCTCTTCCTCGCCTCCTTCAATCTTTTTAAATTCATGAGGGTTTTCCTGTGACGGGATGAGCTTGTCAATGATACCGATAAGGGCTATCCCGGCAAAGAAAGCGATGACGGCAGCCCACCATCCCTGGCGCATTCCCATTACTCCCGTCAGCACCTCACGGCCCTTGACGAAGATCTCAACGAAAGAAACATATATCATCACCCCCGCGGAGAAACCCAGGCTCAAGGTAAGAAACTTCGTGTTGGTCTTCTTTGCAAAGAAGGCAATAGTACTGCCTACACCGGTCGACAGACCGGCAAACAGAGTAAGAAGGAATGCAAATAATAATGTGTTTATGTCGGGATTCATCGTTGCCCTGGCATTGCGTTATCATCAGTCAAAAATATCAAAATTGGTTATCTTGCATCGGTTAAACTGCTATAAAATGAAATTATCTCTTTTTAATATATCCAATTTCCGGGTCGACGGGGGGGCAATGTTCGGGGTGATCCCGAAGGCTCTCTGGAGCCGGCAGGTACAATCAGATGAGCTCAATACCATAGAGCTATCGCTAACCTCGCTTGTCATTGAAACAGAAGAGAGGGTTATTCTCGTTGATGCCGGGTGGGGTGACAAGCAGGATGAAAAGTTCTTTCGTCACACCTATCTTCACGGCGGATCAGGGCTTGCCGGGGGGCTTGCAGAATGCGGTTACAGGCCTGAGGATATCACGGATGTGATAATCACCCATCTGCATGCCGACCATTGCGGAGGTTGTTTTGTAAACGCAAAGGGAGGCGGTACCGTGCCTCTCTTCCCCAATGCCGCCTGGCACATCAGCCGGGCCCAGTGGGAATGGGCAAATGAATCAAACCTCCGCGAGGAGGATGCTTTCCTTCCGGAGAATATCAGGCCATTTGGCGAAAGCGGCAGACTGCACCTGGTAGAAGAGCCCTGCGAACTCTTCCCGGGAGTGTCTGTGAGGATTTGCTATGGTCACACCCCGGGAATGCTTATCCCCGTTATAAACTGTAATGGAAAGACAATGGTATACACCGGAGATCTGATCCCCACGGTTGCACATATTCCATTGCTCTGGAACATGGCCTACGATCTCCTTCCGCTGGTCACAATCGCCGAAAAACAGGAGATATTGCATGAGGCTCTTCAGAATGACTGGTTGCTGGTATTCCAGCATGATCCGGCATATGAATGCTGTACACTTTCAGAAACACCGAAAGGAATCAGGGCAGGATTAAAGGGGAGGCTTGCCGATTTTACCTGAATGGCATTATCTGGATGAGGAAGACCCCCGGATCACCAGATCGGAGGTGATTATCTTTTTCTGAACAGGGCCACGGCGGTTCTCGATACGGTCAATCAGCAGCCTGGCGGCTATCTGTCCCATTTCAAAGCCCTTCTGATCAACGGATGTCAGACCGGGATCAGTCAGGGTGGCAATCTGGCTGTTGGTGAATCCCACGATTGCTATATCCTCCGGGATCCTCAGTCCGTGTCTCTTGACTATCATGAGTGTCTGTGCAGCCGTCAGATCATTTACGGCAAAAAAAGCGTCAGGTCTCGGGGTGCGGGTCAGCAATGCAGGGATCAACCTATCGGCACTCTCGATGTCATCGCACTTGACAATGTCTACATCCTGAGGGGTGAGGCGGTACTCTTTCATTGCCTTCAGATATCCGTTAATCCTGTGGCGGGCAATTGCCAGTTGAGGAGGCCCTGCAAGGTGCACGATACGCTTCTTTCCCGTGCGGAGGAGGTGGTTCACCGCCTTGTATGATCCGGTCTCGTCATCAATGACAACACTATCAGTATCAATCTCTTCAGCAGCTCTGTCAAAGAAAACAAGGGGTATATCCTTTTCCGTTATGTTCCGGTAATGCCGGTAGTCTGAGGTAGTCTTTGCAACAGATGCAAGTATGCCGTCAACGCGGCTGGAGAGAAGGGTCTTTATGTTCTTTACCTCATGCTCCCACATCTCGTTGCTCTGGCAGAGAATCATGTTGTAATCTTGCTGGTAGACAACATCCTCGATACCACTGATGACAGTCGAGAAGAAATAATGCACTACGTCAGGTATGATCACCCCGATAGTTTTTGAAGATCCGCTCTTCAGGCTCAAGGCTATGGGATTTGGTCTGTAGTTCCAGCGTTCAGCAAGCTCATTGACGGCATCGCGGGTTGCCTGGCTGATGTCAGGATGATCCTTCAGGGCCCTTGATACAGTTGAGGGAGAAATGCCGAGTTCGCGCGCGATATCCTTTATGGTGATGTTTTCCCTGCTCATATCAGAAGGAGGTGTCAGATGCTAAAGATAATAAAAAATGTTCTATGCGGGGAACCATAAAAATATAGCTCGCCGTCAATTCAAACGTTTGCGGTAACGATTGCGTAAAAAAGCTGAAAAAGAGTTGGTTAACTCTGAAAAAAGGTCGACTTTTATCGTCCCAAACCTGGACTATTAATATTAGCAATAACAACAATTCTGAAAAGTAACTAAACTGATCTATTTATGGAGAAACTAACTGGAAAACGGCTCTTCATGCTGACCTTCGGCATTATGATGAGTCTTGTTGTCTTCGGGCAACAGGTAAGAGTGTCAGGTACGGTTACCGACGCAGCCGACAGACAGACGTTACCTGGAGTGAACGTCCTGGTCAAGGGCTCGCTCACGGGAACCATTACCGGTATAGACGGGGAATACTCCCTTATGGCGAAGCCCGGGGATGTCCTCGTGTTCACCTTTATCGGGTATCTTCCGCAGGAGGTAACCATTGGTGAAAGCACTGTCATCAACGTGGTTATGCGTACTGATGTTCAGGCTCTCGACGAGGTGGTGGTAATCGGTTACGGAACCGTCAAGAAGAGTGATGCCACGGGATCTGTCGCTGCTGTAAGCTCAAAGGACTTCAACAAAGGTGCAATCACATCACCGCAGGATCTGCTGGTAGGTAAGAGTGCAGGTGTGGTTATCACTACTGCCGGCGGAGCACCGGGAAGCGGCGCAACCATACGCGTTCGGGGGGGCTCATCACTTAATGCGTCGAACGACCCTCTGATAATCATTGATGGTGTTCCCATCGACAACAACAATGTTGCCGGAAGCTCTAACATACTGTCATTTGTAAACCCTAATGACATTGAAACTTTCACTGTGCTGAAAGATGCCTCGGCAACCGCCATCTATGGTTCCAGGGCATCAAACGGAGTAATACTCATCACCACCAAAAAAGGAACAACAGGCAGTCCCCTGAAAGTCTCCTATGACGGAAATGTATCAGTGGCAAATGCAATTGCGTTTGTCGACGTTTTTTCAGGTGACGAGATAAGGCAGCTTGCTCTTGAAAAGAAAGAACTCTTCGGAATAGACAATCTCGACCTCCTCGGGGTTGAGAATACTAACTGGCAGAAGGAGATCTTCCGCACAGCTGTCTCTCATGACCATAACCTGAGCCTTTCAGGCGCAGTCAAAACACTTCCCTACCGCTTCTCAGTAGGTTACACCGATCAGAATGGTATCCTGAAGAACACTGATATGCAGAGAATCACCGGTTCTCTGAGTCTTAATCCGACATTCTTTAATGACAGGCTTAAGATCAACTTAAACGTCAAAGGTATGAATACCCACCATAACTATGGTGACCAGGGAGCTATAGGATCTGCTGTAAATATGGATCCTACACAGAGAATATTTGACGGGAATCCAGCTTCTGATGGTTATTTCCTGTGGGCAAATTATGGTGCCAGCCTGGGAACCCCGAACCCTGTTTTACAGGCCATCGAGGTAGATAACCGTTCAGTTGTGAACAGGATAATCGGGAATATCCAGTTTGATTATGCCCTGCCATTCCTGCCCGAGCTGAGGGCTAACCTTAACCTGGCAACAGATCAGACAAAGAGTGAAGGGCACAATAACCGTCCGTCTACAACTTCCCCGAATCTGACGGATCCCTACTTTGGTAAGATATATAATTATAATGCACACAATTACAACAATCTTCTTGATTTCTATCTTAATTACAACAAGGGTCTTGAAAGTATTAACAGCAGGATTGATGTAACGGCAGGTTATTCATGGCAACACTTTGAAAGAGATGAAGATAATCTCTCGGAAGGAACGGTTGGACAGGAACACCCGAAATATCAACCTCCCCGGCCTGGTGGCTTTATAACCGAGTACTATCTTTTATCATTCTTTGGAAGGTTAAACTATACACTGGCTGAAAGGTATCTTCTCACATTTACTCTCAGGGAGGACGGTTCCTCGCGCTTCTACAACCTCCCCTGGGGTACATTCCCCTCTGTTGCTCTTGCATGGAAGATTAAGGATGAATCATTCCTTAAGGACGTAAAAGCTGTGTCCAACCTCAAGCTCAGGCTTGGCTGGGGGATTACAGGACAACAGGATATCTTCGAGGACTATCCCGCACAGGCACTATATGCTGAATCATCTGAAGGATCCTATTATTATATTGATGGTGAGTACATACCTACACTCAGACCAGATACATATGATCCTCTTATCAAATGGGAGGAGACAACCACGCTTAATGCAGGTCTTGACTTTGGCTTTGCCGGTGACCGTATTACCGGATCACTGGACATCTACAAGAGGGTTACTGATGATCTTCTGAACACAGTCACAATCCCCAGCGGAAGCAACTTCTCAAACAAGCTGCTTACAAACGTGGGAAGCCTTGAAAACAGGGGGGCTGAGCTTTCGCTGAACTTTATACCGGTCTCAACCAGTGACATGCTTCTTTCAATTGGTGTCAATGCGACATACAATGTAATGGAGATAACCAAGCTCCTCATTACAGATGATCCTGAATACCTGGGCATTCCTTATGGTGATGGCATGACCGGCACCAAGCAGGTAACAAGGGTTGGATTCCCGGCTCGTTCATTCTTCGTCAACCGCCAGGTTTATGATACCAATGGCAACCCGATAGAGGGGCTTTATGTTGATGAATCAGGTGAAGGCGGCGTGGTCAACGGTGACAATGCTGACAAGTACATCTATCATAATCCCGTGGCAGATTATCTTTTTGGTCTCTCAGCAAGGTTTGAGTACAAGAACTTTGATCTCTCCGCATCAGCAAGGGCAAGCATAGGAAACTATGTTTACAACCAGATAGCTGCCGGAGCTTCATATGACCAGATGCAGCAGATTGGTTACTGGAAGAACTTTTCAAAGGCACTTGCGGAGACAAACTTTGTCAAACGGCAGTTTACCAGCGACTATTTTGTTGAGAATGCATCATTTCTGAAGCTTGACAACATAAGTGCAGGTTACCGGTTTGATAATCTGTTCGGTGCAGTGGGTGCCCGCGTAAGCTTTACGGTGCAGAACGCACTGATCCTGACCAAATACAGCGGCCTTGACCCCGAGGTCCCCGACGGTATTGACAACAACTTCTACCCCAGGCCTCGTACATACATGCTCGGTATAGGGCTTTCCTTCTAATAATATAAAGAAAAGCAGATATGAATAAGAAGATTATAATATTCGGAATAATACTTTCAGCGCTGATGATATCATCATGCGTGAAGGACCTGGAAGTCACCCCGAAGGACCCGTCAAAAATTCTTGCCGGTAACCTTGGTGATAATCCTGATTATATGAAGATGGCCCTTGGAAAGGTATATGCCAGCTTCATCATCGCGGGACAGGGTGCCAATGGCGGTCCTGATATCGAAGCAGCGGACGAGAACTTCTTCACAACCATGAGGGCTCTCTGGAACCTCCAGGAGATAACCACTGATGAAGCCATATGTGCATGGGGTGATGTTGGCATAGCCGACCTGAACACCCAGACGTGGAGCCCCAGCAACCCCTTCCTTACAGCTCTCTATCAGCGCCTGGCGCTTAGCATCACCTACGCCAATGACTTTATCAAAAACGCGCAGATGTACAGTGGTGCCAATACTGACAGGTATGTGGCTGAAGCAAGATTCCTGAGGGCACTTGCCTATTACTGGGCAATAGATCTCTTTGGACAGTTCCCCTTCACAACAGAAGAAGACGGCGTAGGCAAGTTCTTCCCGGAAATTGGAACAAGGAGTGCCATTTTCGACTTTATCGAGTCTGAACTGCTTGACATTGAGGATAAGCTTGGTGCACCCAAGTCTTCATATCCCCAGGCAGACCAGGCATCTGCATGGATGCTTCTTGCCAGGCTCTACCTGAACGCTGAGGTTTACACAGGTACTCCCAGGTGGGATGACTGCAAGGATTATTGTGACAAAGTCATCTCCAGCAACATGTATTCGCTGGCAACCAACTACAGGCAGAACTTCAGTGCTGACAACGATGGCCGCCACAACCCGGAGATGATCTTTGCATGGGAACAGGATGGCATTAACGTCCAGGGATATGTAGGCACTACCTTTATCATAGAATCATCAAGCGATGCTACATATTTAAGGGCTGAAGACTACCACGGTCTTACTGCCAACACTAACTGGAACGGCAACCGTGCCAGGATTCAGTTCCTGGCAAAAATGGTTGACACCCTTGATGTATATGACAACCAGCCGATTCCGGCTGACGACCCGACACTCTCACTCAGCCCTGACAAAAGGGTCTTCCTGAAGATCAAGAAGTCAAGGAACATACCGAGTCCGTCAGCCAGCGGCGACTATGGAATTGGTGTCTACAAATTCACTGCACGTAATGCGGATGGCACTTCACCTGCCAATTATAATACAGCCTATGCCTGCACTGATTTCCCGGTATTCCGCCTGGCAGATGCATACCTGATGAGAGCCGAGGCTCTTTACAGGATGGGTGGTGAGGCCAATATTGCTGCAGCTGTAGCTGACATAAACAAAATCAGGGAGCGTGCCTACGGCAACACCAGCGGCAACATCACTGCTTCCGATCTTGATCTCGACTTCATAATTGACGAGCGCGGACGCGAATTCTACTATGAGGCCCAGAGACGCACTGACCTGGTACGCTTTGGCAAATTCACCGGAGGCGACTATCTGTGGCAGTGGAAGGGTGGGGCATACCTAGGTGCCAGCACCTCGGAGCACCTCAATCTGTTCCCGATCCCCGGTGATGAACTTTCATCAAACCCGAACTACAACGGAGTGAATAACCCGGGTTATTAATCCTTAATGCAAAGAAAAATGAAGAAGAATATCTTAATATATATGACATTCATCGGATTGACAGCGCTCCTCACTTCCTGTGAAAAGGATGGTGAGAAAGTGATCATGCTTTCAGATCCGGTAGCTCCGGTGCTCACCACAGTTCCTGACCTTACGTTTCAAAGAACCAATGGAATGAACGTGCTTGAATTCATCGGCACCCCTGTTGACCCTGGCTTCCAGGCCTCTGCAACATATTACCTTGAGGCATGTGCGTCAGGAACCTCTTTTGCTAATCCGGTAACCCTCTGGTCAGGGAATCAGTGCAAGTCAATGAAGATCACCGTCAGTGACCTGAATGGTATCCTTATCAAGAAGTTTCCTGCTGACGCATCCTCTGCTCTTGACCTGAGACTCAGGGCTGTACTTGTAGTTGATGCCGGCACGGGAGCTCCCGGTACCGGTACCAATACCTTCTCTTACATTTCCGAGTCAAAAAGTGCAACGGCAGCACTGTACGGCCTGCCACGCCTTGACCTCATAGGCTCCGGCATGACACAGAAAATTGAGTCAGCCCTCGGTGACGGAAAATACACCGGTCTGGTCAAGTTCGATGTCACCAAGCCCTTTACCCTGACTGACCCGGATACCGGAACCAAATACGGAGCCACCGGTACAGACCTGGCAGTAAACGGAGAAGCAATTGTTCCTACCGCTAACGGATGGCACAGGCTGAACGTTGATGTTAATGCCCTGACCTATGACATCTCGGAATACAGGATTGGCCTGGTAGGTTCAGCTACCCCGAACGGTTGGGATTCTCCGGACCAGGCAATGGAATATAATCCTGCAACCGGCACATGGTCAATTACAATAACTCTCGCGGATGGTGAGATCAAGTTCAGGTTTAATAATGCATGGGCATGGAACCTCGGTTACCGTCCGGGTGGTAAAGATCCCGCTGACCTGTTCCATAACGGTGATAACATTGCGGTCACTGCAGGTAATTACACCATCACCCTGACGATTACCCAGCCCAACGGTCCTGACGAAGCCGGTTCATGCACTATTGTGAAGAATAACTGATTCAGGGACATTATAAAAAACAAGATTTATGAAAATGAAATCAATTTTGAAGATAATGATGCTCCCTGTAGCAGCGGTACTTATCCTTGCCGGTTGTACTCAGGAGACATCTGAAATAAGACTTGATCCCAAGCTTGGAACTACCAAGGTGTTCAATATCACTTCAAATTCAGCAACGGTAACAGGATTTGTCGTGGCTGAAGGTGAGGGATTCACCACAAGGGGCGTTTGCTATGACAAGCAGCCTGCTCCTACCACTTCAAAGTCGACGGCTCCGTTTGCCGGTCCTGCGATCAATGCTGCGTATAACGTGACATTGACAGACCTGGATTTTGCACAGACCTATTTTGCACGTGCATTTGCCACGGGGCCCGCTGGTACTGTCTATGGAGAGGAACTGACATTCACCACTTTGCCTGTCGTGGCAACCGTCACCACAGTTGATGCAACTGATGTTGAGGGTACAACCGCAGTCTCAGGCGGCAGCGTCACTGCTGACGGAGGGTCTGCTGTCACCGCCCGCGGTGTCTGCTTCGGAACCACAACCAAACCCACCATTGACGCCCCCAACGGCAAGACTGTCGATGGTGCAGGGCTGGGATCATTTGTTAGCAATCTTTCGGGTCTTAAGGGACTGACCAAGTACTATGCACGCGCTTATGCCACCAACAGTGCAGGCACAGCCTACGGAAACGAGATAACCTTCACCACGCTGGTGAGCGTTCGCGAATGGTACGTTCCGGGTGATTATGTGGCTGCCAGCTATCCGGGCTCAGGCCTGGCCGACTGGGCACCTGACAAGTCACCTATGGTCAAGAGCAATGAGGCTAATCCAAACAATGTTGAAGGGTATGTCTATATGGCTAACGCCAGTAACAATTTCAAGTTTGCCTCACAGCCCAATTGGGACGGACCGAATTACGGTGCAAGCGGAACGGCAGGAGTACTTAGCTCGGATCCGAACGCAGGAAACAACAACCTGCCTCAGGGATTCTACAAGTTAAATGTCAATGCCGGTGTTGACCCGATGACCTACACGGCAGTTGCAATGACCTGGGGTGTGATAGGTGATATCAACGGATGGAGCGCCCAGGTGCCACTGACCTATGATCCGGCATTACACGTCTGGAAAGGTGCCATGCATATGCCTGTAGGAGGATGGAAGTTCAGGGCCAATGACAACTGGGATTACAACTATGGAAAAGGCACCGGCAGCAATGACCTGGTAGCAGGTAGCCAAGACAACCTCAGCATTACAGTTGCTGATGACTATGCCATAACCCTTGATCTCAGCCAGCCGCTGGCATACACATACCGTGCTGACAGGTGGGGTATAGTAGGAAGCGCTACAGGTAGCTGGGACGTAGATCAGAACATGTCATGGGATGCCGTAAATAAAGTTTTCATTGCCACTATTGACCTTACTGCAGGTGAAATTAAGTTCAGGGCAAATGATGACTGGGGCTATAACTTCGGTGGAAGTCTCACTGATCTCAGCTCTGACAATGCACCTAATATCCCGATTGCCGAAGCGGGTAACTATAAAATTACTCTTGACCCGTGGGCAAGAGTGGCAACAGTGACCAAGAACTAAGCGGAATAGTTCCCCATGTTACGGCCGCGGCCGTAGCGTTCATTGAAATCAAAAACCTCTTCTGTGACAGGAAGAGGTTTTTGATAATATTTAGCATGATTCACACTTTCAATCAGAAACAATGAAAATCAAGATCCCGGCACTGGTACTGATATTTGCAGGGTGGAGCATGGCCGTGTCATCACAGGTGATTACCACAGACCCGGTCTTCGCCCTGGCCTCAGCCCCGGTGGTAATTACATTTCATGCTGACAGGGGTGACATTGGAATGAAGGATTACACCGGAGACGATGTATACGCTCATACCGGCGTTATCACCAACCTGAGCTCAAGCCAGTCTGACTGGAGGTATGTTGTTTCAGGAACCTGGAGCACCACGGTGCCGCCACCTGATAAAGTAAAGCTGACGCGTGTTGACGCCAACACATATACACTTACCATTTCGCCTTCAATAAGGACATTTTACGGCGTCCCGGAATCGGAGACGATTCAGAAAATGGCTTTTGTGTTCCGCAACGGCAACGCCTCGCGTACCGGACGTGACAACAATGGTGCGGACATATTCTACAACGTCAGCGAAGAGGCCAGTTTTGAAATACTGCTCTCTGAACCTGCTCTTTATACTTCCCTGGTGAATGCTGGCGAGGTGGTCCCTGTTTCTGTATCAGCTTCGGTGTGCGATTCAATCATTCTCTACCAGAACGAAGTACAGCTCAAGAAAGTGACCGAGACAACCCTGACCCATTCAGTAACTGCTGCCGGTTCAGGAAGCTTCAAGCTGCTGGCGAAAGCATGGCACAACAATGTCATGAAAGCTGATTCCGCCTACTATTTCATACGTACTCCAACGGCGGTGGCACCTGTTCCGGCAGGGCTGAAACCCGGGGTGAACATCACGGGTGACAACTCGGCGGCATTCCTTCTTTATGCCCCATACAAGAGCAGCGTCTTTGTCATTGGCGACATCAACAACTGGATTCACAGCAACGAGGGTTTCATGAAGAGAAGTCCTGACGGCAACTGGTACTGGCTTGAGGTGACAGGACTTGGTCCTGACGAGGAGTATGGATTCCAGTACCTTGTTGATGAGACGCTCCGGATTCCTGATCCTTATACCACAAAGGTCCTTGACCCATGGAATGATAAGTTCATTGACGAATCCGTTTACCCTGGCCTGAAACCCTACCCGGAGGGACTGACAAATGAGCTTGTGTCAGTCTTCCGGACACGCCCTCCGGAATACGCCTGGAAAAACAACGACTTTACAGTTCCTGCAAGGGATACCCTGGTAATTTATGAGATGCTTGTGCGCGATTTTGTGGCGACACACACCTTCAAGACCGTGCGTGACACGCTTGATTACCTCAAGCGCCTGGGAGTAAATGCCATAGAGCTGATGCCGGTGAACGAGTTCGAGGGTAACAAAAGCTGGGGATACAACCCCTCAATGTATTTTGCGGTCGACAAGTATTATGGTACCCCTTATGATCTTAAGGAACTGATAGACTCATGCCATGGAAGGGGAATAGCAGTTATCATGGACATAGTCCTCAACCATTCATACAATTCCAATCCGCTCGTAAGGCTCTACTGGAACAGCACAAACAATCAGCCGGCAGCAAACAACCCATGGTTTAATGTCACAACCCCACATTATTACAGTTTCGGAGGTTCCGATTTCAACCATGAGAGCAATGCTACAAAGGCACTCGTTGACAGTGTATGTCATTACTGGATTGACGAGTTCAGGTTTGACGGTTTCAGGTTCGACTTTACCAAAGGGTTTACAAATAAAACCAGTTACAATGATTACACTGTATCAGCCTATGACGCCTCACGGATAGCCATCCTTAAACGTATAAGTGACAGGATCAGAGTTTACAAGCCTGATGCCCTTCTGATACTGGAGCATTTTACCGACAACAGTGAGGAGAAGGAACTGGCAGCATACGATTTTCTGCTGTGGGGCAATGGAAAGTGGAGATACGAAGACGCCTCAACAGGCAAGTCTTCAGACATCTCTGATGCATCATGGAAACTCCTTGGTTTTGACCGGCCGGGGGTGATTGATTACATGGAGAGCCATGACCAGGAGAGGATTATGTACCTCAATCTTACCCAGGGGAAGGCTGAAGGAGGATATAATATCAGGGATTTCAACACTGCCATTAGAAGGGTAAAGCTTACAGCCACATTCTTCCTGACAATACCAGGCCCGAAGATGCTCTGGCAGTTCCAGGAACTGGGGTATGACTATATCCTTGGAGATGGCTATCAGAGGCTTGAAGAGAAGCCGATAAGGTGGGATTATTATACTGAGTCCTTAAGGAAGAATCTTTTTGACAACTTCGCCGGTCTGATTGAGTTGAGAAAGAAATATCCGGCCTTCTCCTCGGACAACTTCACACTCTACCAGAGCGGGATGACCAAGAGGCTGAACATTGTTCACCAGGATATGGATGTGGTAGTTCTGGGAAACTTTGACTTTTTCCCCCGCACGATCGATCCTAACTTCACCCGCACAGGCACATGGTACGAGTTTTTCCGTGGCACTCAGGTTGAGGTGAACGCTTCTAACCAGAATACACCGATCTCTCTTGTACAGGGCGAATACCGGGTATATACCTCCAAACAGGTTTCAAGGCCATCGTTCCTCCTTGGCGTGGAAGAACCGGTTGCCGGTGACGATGAGGGCGTACTGTTTACCGTCTACCCGAATCCCTTCCGTGACAGGGCTGTGATAAAATTCGCCGGCGATGATCAGTATCAGCCGCACATGGTTGAGGTGATCGCTGCCACCGGAGCCGTAGTACAGGTAATGAATACACCCGCGGGCGTCGATGACATCACCCTTGACGGTTCATCACTGGATGCAGGCATTTATTACCTGAAGGTAACATCCGGAAGGGTTTCAGCGGTACAAAGGGTGGTCAGGTATTAGAAAAAGTCTGAAAGTCAAAAAGTCTGAAAGTTTGGGAGTTGTATCAGACCCTCATCCGCCAACTGGCGGATCAGACCCTCAGACTCTCAGACTCACTTTACAAGTACCATATATCCCCACGGCTCCATCTGCATCTTCCTGCCCTGGGCGATCTCTATGCTGCCATCAGTGAAAAGATCCATGTAGGCCCCGGCTGTGACTCCATCCTTCAGTGCTACCGTTACCGGCTTGCTGTTCATATTGAGGATTGTCAGCACCTCGTTTTCACCTTTGACCCTCTTATAGGCGACCACGTTCTTCTGCGTTGTCTTCAGTACATCATACGACCCGCCCTCCGTACCATGGCGCAGTGCAGGATGTGATGTACGCAGATGCACCAGTTTTGTATAGAAGGGAGTGAGTTCGGTTTCCTTCCACTCAATCGGGTCACGCTGGAAGAACTCGAGCCTCTTGTCGAGGTCAGCCTCCTGGCCGTTGTAGAGGAGAGGTACGCCCGGAACGGTGAAGAGATAGCATGCAAATGCCTTCTGTGCATCACCCATCTTCTCGTCGATGGTGCCGTTCCACGAGTTCTCGTCGTGGTTGGTCATGAAACGCAGCCTGTACGTCTCAGGAGCGTAACGTTTCAGTTCATACTGAATGATACTGTCAAGGGCAGCCGGTCTGCGCTGGCCTCCTGCCACTGCGTTCATCAGGTGATGATGAGCCCAGCCGTAGTTCATGTCAAAGGCACGCTCAAGCAGGTATGAATGCTCCTCATCCTCTGCAAGCATCAGCACCGGCTTAATGGAGTTGAGCTCTGTGGTGGCCCTGAACCAGAACTCCTCGGGAACGAGACCCGGGAAGTCACAGCGGTAGCCGTCAATGCCAACCTCTTCCACCCAGTACCTCATTGCACCAACCATGTAATCCCACAAGGGCTCAGCAGTGTAGTCGAACTGGATCACATCGGTCCAGTCAAACGGGGAAATGAAATTGCCTACGGAATCTTTTTCGTACCACCCGGGGAACTCTGTTGCAAGGGGGTTGTCCCAGGCTGAGTGGTTCCCCACCCAGTCGAGAATTACATGGAAACCCATGGCATGAGCAGTATCAACAAGCGCTTTAAAGTCGTCAATGGTTCCGAACTCAGGATTTATCCCCTTATAATCACGGATTGAATAGTAACTGCCCAGTTCTCCCTTCCTGTTTAATTCGCCAATGGGATAGATGGGCATGAACCACAGAACGTTCACTCCCAGTTCCTTCAGCCGGGGAAGTCTCTCCTGCACTCCGGCGAAGGTTCCCTCTGTGGAGAACTGCCGGGTGTTAATCTCATAGAGGACCATGTTGCGGGTCCAGTCGGCATGGACAACACTGGTCTTAAGCGGCTCGATCACTGCAGCCGGTTTCGGCTTGCAGGCTATTATCAGTGCTGCAGCACCGATGATCATCAGTAAAATCTTGAAAATGTGCTCTTTCATTGTGATCAGGTTATTTTAGTTCAATTATCATTGCTGTCTGTGGGGCTATGGTGAACGATTTCAGATCGTCAATCTGCAGGCCCGAGATGATATCCATTCCGCCTGTGAAGCCATCTATTGATTCGGCATATCTACTGCCATCGATCGTTTTGCTTTCCTTGCCGTTGGCGTTGATTATCACCATTATGCTTTCACTGCAGTTATACCTGAAATAGACATAGACGCCGTCTGAAGGGATATAGTGTTTCAGTTTGCCGGTGTGGATAACCTCCTTATTCTTCCTCCAGTTCAGGATAAGCGTTGTAAAGTCGAGTGCTTCCTTCTCCTGCCCGGTGAGCCCGGTTCCGGTGAAAACATTTCTTGCATCGCCAGGCCATCCGCCCGGTAAGTCATCTCTCAGCCGCCCGTCACCCAGGCTCTTTTCGCCTTCCATGACTATCTCCGTGCCATAATATAACTGTGGTATGCCCCTGGTTGTCATAATGAAGCTCAGCCCAAGCTTGTATGCAGCAAGGCTTTTGCCTGTCTGGGTGTAGAACCTCGTCATGTCATGGTTGTCAAGGAATACTACGTTTCTGAGAGGTTCCGGGTAAAGGAAATCCTGGGAGAGCACATTGTAAAGCTTCGAGAGTGCGTCAGTCGGATTAAGCTTGCCCTCAAACGCCCTGTGTGTGGCAAAGCAGACCGGAAGGTCTGTCAGCGAAGGAAGGTTGGACCTGTACCCGTCATGATTCACCTTGTTCAGTGCCCAGTATGAAGTGAGTGCGGGATCATCATACCACACCTCGCCTACAATGAAGAAGCCCGGGAACTCATCGGTCACCCGCTTTGCCCATCTTGACATCATATCAGGCTGCGGGTAGGGGTAAGTATCCATCCTGATGCCGTCGAGATCGCTGAAGGCTATCCACCACAGGCTTGTCTGGATGAGATATGTTTCCACCAGTGGATTGTCCTGGTTGAGGTCAGGCATGGTCACGTCAAACCATCCCTTTTCCATAATCATCCTGTCAGTCTCGGAGGCGTAGGGATCCATGTATGTCGATGACTTGTAGTTGGTACGGGTGAACTCATCAAACTTGTGTATCCAGTCCTTCGAAGGGAGATCCCTGATCCACCAGTGGAATGATCCTACATGATTAAATATCATATCCATAACCACTTTCATCCCTCTTTTGTGAGCTTCGGCAACAAGGTTTTTAAACTCGTCGTTGGATCCGTAGCGCGAATCTGATTTGTAGAAATCAGTTGTTGAATAGCCGTGGTAGGAGGAGTGCTGCTGGTTATTCTCAAGGAACGGGTTAAGCCAGATTCCTGTTACGCCCAGTTTGTTGAGGTAATCGAGATGATCTGTTATTCCCTTAAGGTCACCGCCGTGCCTGCCGCCCGGATTGCTGCGGTTCAGCTGTTCCGTCATGCCCGCAACGTTATCGTTGGAGGTGTCGCCGTTGGCGAAACGGTCAGGCATCAGCAGGTAGATCACGTCTGAGGAGTTGAATCCCCTTGCCGGTCCGGCCGGCCTGGCCAGGAGCGGATAGCTGTGTGTCAGCTTCTGTTTGCCGCGGGTGAAGGTCAGGGTTACGGTTCCCGGAACGGCCTCGTCTGAGATGTTCAGGTTGACAAAGAGGTAGTTCGGGTTGTCAGTCCTGACCATAGTCTTTACCTCCACCCCCGGATAATCAGTTTTCACATCGTATGATCCGATCTCCTTTCCGTAGACCATCAGCTGGACAGCGTCATTATTCATCCCTGTGAACCAGGATGGCGGGTCAATGCGTTCAATTACCTGTCCCTTCGCTGGCAACAGTGCCGGAACCATTAATAAAACAAGTGCCTGTAATAGTCTTTTCATCATTTTTCAAATTTCCTTTCTTCCCCGGGCTTCAGGGTGACCTGTTCTCCGTAAACTGTAAGAGGTATTTCAGCCTGCGAGAGATTGACAACTATCACCTTTATACCGTTGACCTCAACCCTGAATGGATTGTTCCTGTATCTTATTATAAATGAATATGATTCCCATGCTGCAGGGATTACCGGGTTTAAGCAGACACGCTCATTGCGTATCCTCATCCCGCCGAATCCCTCCACAATGGCGAGCCATGTTCCGGCCATGCTTGTAATATGGAGTCCGTCCTTCACCTCGCGGTTGTAGTCGTCAAGGTCCAGTCTTGCAGTACGGAGGTACAGGGTATATGCGCTCTCAATGTCATGCAGCCTGGCTGCCAGCACTGAGTGGATGCTTGCCGAGAGTGATGATTCATGTACGCAGCGTGGTTCATAGAAGTCGAAGTTGCGCCTTATGGTATCCTCGTCAAACTCATCCTCGAAGAAATAGATCCCCTGGAGCACATCGGCCTGTTTGATGAAAACTGACCGGAGGATGCGGTCCCATGACCAGTGCTGGTTCAGAGGCCGTTCAGCCGGGTCAAGATTTTTGACCGTCTGCTGCACCTTATCCATGAAGCCGTCTTGTTGCAGGATTATACCCAGTTCATTGTGTACAGGCAGGTACATGTTTTCAATGATCTCCTTCCAGTGTTTCAGTTCTGCCTCTGTATCAAGATGGGTGCGGGAAACTATGGCGTTATACTTCACATTGCCGGCTAACCTGAGCCATTCAAGAGTGTCAGAGGTGTATTTCAGCGTCCAGAGCGCCAGCTTGTTTGTATACCAGTTGTTGTTGACGTTGTTCTCATACTCATTGGGGCCGGTGACACCAAGGATGACATACCTGTTCTTTTCCTGCGACCAGTTGCTCCTCTGCGCCCAGAAGCGCGAAAGAGCTATCAGCACCTCGAGGCCGTACTCTGAAAGATAATCCTGGTCGCCTGTGTGCCTTACATAGTTGAAGATAGCATAGGCGATAGCGCCGTTGCGGTGGATTTCCTCGAAGGTTATCTCCCATTCATTATGGCACTCCTCGCCATTCATCGTGACCATCGGGTAAAGTGCTGCCCCACTCGTGAAGCCCAGTTTCTTCGCATTCTCAATGGCCTTACCCAGGTGCTTATATCTGTAAAGCAGCAGGTTGCGTGCCACATGGGTGTCTGAGGTGCTCAGGTAGAAGGGGAAGACGAAAGCCTCGGTGTCCCAATAGGTGCTACCGCCGTATTTCTCGCCTGTGAATCCCTTGGGCCCGATGTTCAGTCTTGGATCTTCACCGGTATAGGTCTGGTTCAGCTGGAAGATGTTGAATCGTATTCCCTGCTGAGCTGCTATATCACCCCGGATAACTATATCGCCGTGCTCCCATTTCTGGGCCCATGCATTCCGGTGGGCCCCGAGCAATGCGTCAAAGCCCTTTGCGGCGGCCTTGCCGGCCGAAGCCATTGACTTCGCCGCGATGCCGTCAACAGGATGATTGAAAGATGAAAGCACCGCGGCATATGTGGTCACCGTGAAATTGTCTCCGTCAGCATATACCGAAGTGAATGAGCAGCGGGCCGTCCTGTCAGTTGTAGTAATAACAGGTTCGTCTTTTGCCGGTTTACCGTTCAGGCTGAAGGAATTTTCCATCGCAGTGGCAACGACGAAAGCAGTCTTTCGCGTCTGCGCAACAACAACTGAGCGTCTGCCATCACGGGAAGCCGATTCTTCCTCCCAGAACTTTTCGTCGTAATTAGCATCCTCATTATAAACATCGGCGTTCAACCAGGGAATGAGTTCCACTTTTCCGCCGCCGCCTGTGATTCGCAGGCTGTAACTGAGTGCAGCCAGTTCAGGCTCATCCATCGAGAGGAAACGC
>DHUL01000012.1 GCA_002409145.1 Bacteroidales bacterium UBA5235 | reverse complement strand
GCAGTTACCACTGAAGTATGTTCCTGGTACCCGGCGATGCTCTTGTCATAAGTGTCGCGTTCAGTATGCCATATCTCCCTGTAATTGAAATTGTATCCCTTGACATCCGGCCCGTCAAAATTAAGCGTTGGAACACCGTTCATTGCAAAATAGGCATGGTCGGAACCGCCGGCTGAAGCCGGACGGGGCCGGGCCTGATCAGTACGCTTTTTTAGTGTAAAGGGGAAGTCAGGATTAATGCTGTTCAGTGGTTTGCAGATCTTTTCAAAATCATCATACATGGCCGGTGTGACTGTTATTCCTGTATTTGGCATTGGTCCACCGTCACGGTTGAAGTAGTTGGAGATATCAGGCAGTTTGTCCTTATTTGTTTCAACCCAGTGTTTCGAACCAATCAGTCCGAACTCCTCGGCAGCCCATAAACAGGCAAGGATGGTGCGGTCAGGCTTCCCGCCGGCAGCCATTATCAGACGTGCAGCTTCCATGGTCGGGCTGGCACCAGATCCGTCGTCGACACCACCGGTGGCAACATCAAAAGCATCAAGATGTCCGCCCATCATCACATATTCGTTTGGATACTTCTTACCCTTAATCACGCCGATCACACTGTAATACTTCACCGGCCCGGGCCTGAAGTGGTTTCTAATATCGAACTCGAGGAGAAAATACCTCCTCTCACGGGCCATCTGGGCAATAAGATCATACTGATGCTCATCAAGCTTGATGTCGCAAACCGTGGGGAGGTTATCAAACGACATCCTTTCCAGGTTCTTCCTGTCATAAAGCGCCCTGATGGGTACTTCCGAAGACTGAATTACCCCAAGTATTCCTGCCTCGCACATCTCGCGGTAGAAGAGAGCCGGTACTTCTCTGAGTTTATGTGGTTCCTTCGGAGGATTCTCCCTGTTCATCATGTTCTCACGCATGATCTCCCTGTTGAGTCCCGAGATGGAGTCGTTGTAAACCCTTGCCGCAACTCTTATGCTGTCGCCCCTTGGTGACCAGTCAATTGGCCAGCCGTCATTTTTCCCGCCAATAAGCACCCAGGCTCCCTTCAGGGCTCCCTTCATCCTTTCAAACTCATCCATACTTTGGGGTTCAAGGAGAACATGGCCACGCTGAACACCCTTAGTTCCGGCAGTATATGAAGGAGTGGCAAAATGCAGTGTCATACCGTTATCGGAGAGCAACCTGCCGAACCAGGGACCGCGGTTGAAACCTACCGGTACTGATCCGGCTTCGTCCATGATCACCTCCATGCCCCAGCTTTTAAACTGCGATGCGCACCATTCAGCTGCATTCTCATATGCATCAGAACCAACGAGCCTGCCTCCGAAACGGTTCGACAGGACATCAAGGTGATGCATCGTACGGTTGTCTGTCTGACCTAATTCAATAATACGGTCAACAACCTTGTTTTGCTGGGCCTGAAGGCTGAAAGGCAGAAAAACAAGAAACAAGGGAAGGAATAGTTTCTTCATGCAGGTACTTTTAGATTTTTGACCTGCCAAGCTATCAATAATGGTCTTGATATAAAAGTCTGCAGTGATTAATTAATCCTGCCGAAAGTTAAAAAAAGTTATAGGAAGTGCCCTACACAGCAGGACCACTGTTTCTGCCTGTGTAAGAAGCTATCCTGAACCGGCATTGCCCTATTTATAAACGCATTTCTTCACGTTTACATTGAACTGCCGGAATGTCATTGTCACTGCTGTTCTTGTACCGGCTTCATCACCTTTTGTATCACCGTTCCAATCTATCTTGTCGACAGGAGCTGTCCCGGAGTAATATTTATGATACCAGTCATGATCCGAATCTCTGTATGAATCATAAAATGTTGAAGCTGCATCATAGCTTTCAATTGTCTCATTATCTTCAGATACCGTAAAAAGGGTGATTGTTTTTGTACCGTATGCCTGAGTATGGTCTTTTTTACCGCTCCAATCATCCTTGCATTCATATGCGTTGACAGTATAAGTTGCAAACAAATTCTTCCTTTCAGCGTCAAGCCACAGTCTGATGTAGACTGACATACAGGGTCCGTGGCCGTCAAACTCGGCATCAGGTCCATGAACTGCCGGAGGAATATAGGTTTCTGCCAGGCCCGGTTTGAGCGGTTTACCTGTAGTCTCACACTCAAGAATCTGAATGTCAGTTAAAATGGGTATTTCAGATTTAAGCTGGTTATTCCAGCTTAGAACTATTACACTTGCATTTGGGGGAAGGTTGGCGCCGGCAGCAGTCAGGTCCAGGACAGCATGGAAGTCGCTTAACACTGAGAGGGATCCGGTAATGACCGGATGGAAAATTTTACGGGGCTCCGCCAGGTTGAAACTGGACATCCTTATATCTTCACGGACTGCAGCAGAAATCATTTCAGACCTGTTCAATATAAATCTGTCAGCCCTCGGGGCCATCTCCCTGACAAAGTCTGAATATCCAACCGAAGGCTTCGCCTGAAACATGCCGTAGCTTCTGTAAGTTACATAAATGGGCATCGACCGAAGGTCAAACCCATAGATATCAAGTTTCTTTCGTCTGTCAGGACTAAGAGACAGATCAACGGCAGATGGGACGATGTCACAAATAAAGGGTTCTACAATCTCTTCAGGTATCATGCTGAACTGATACCCTGAAAGACCCAATCCGGAAAGTTCACTGTTCAGGCTTTGTGCAAGGGAGTTACGCATCTCAATTAATGAACGACGCAGCTTAACTCTCATAAACTCAGCGTTGCAACGCAATTCTCCCCCGGTTGTTAGCACAGAATTACGTGTCAGGTTCTGGACCTCATTATCAATTGTAGATTGCATCTCCTCCGTTATATTTTCAGCCAGGTCGGTGATCACTGTCTGCCAGTCGGAAGACTGTTGGGAAAGAGTAGCTATCGCTTTGTCCATGCTGTGGATAGCGTCAGCCATCCTCGCATCTATCTTGTTAATTGCAGCTTTTATCCCGCATCCACTCAGCATCAGGGCAAATACCAGACCGCAAATCAATACACACATCAGGTGAGTTACGGGCCTTTCAGATTTCGTTTTCATCTTTACCTCCTTTTTAGCGTTACAGTCTCAACAAAAAAGTAAAAACATATCATTGAGTTAGCAGAATCGTAAAAAGACCAAACAGATAATATTGAAATCTTAAAGTATTATAGCCATATTGATTATATTCATTGATTGCGACACGACAAAGTTACAATACCATTAGCCTTTTGTCAAGTATTTTATTGATTTTATTAAAGATAGCCTAGTCCGGTAGATGACAGTCAGTGTCTACCTCTTTTCTGACGATATGCAGGTTAGTCCGACCTTCCGGTGATCCGGGTCAGGATACCGGAGCGATCATTCCGTGATTTACACAGTCCGGGGTAACGGCACTGGTCAGGAGGTTAGTTGTTTCAGCTTTTCAGTAAGAATGGCCACTCCTTTTCCTGCTCCTTCTGAAATATAGTCGACCTTATGGTTTGTAAATACTGTTACAGGTTTCGGATCAATCAGGAATACAGGTGTGTCTGCCGGAACATAGTGTATCAGTCCGGCAGCCGGATAAACATTCAGCGATGTGCCTATCACGGCAAAAAAATCTGCCTTTGAGGCGATGTCCGCCGCAGCTTCCATGGCAGGAACAGCCTCACCAAACCAGACAATGTTCGGCCTCAGCGGTGATCCGTCAGCAGCCTTCTCACCCGTGACTATCTCGCGATAGCCTATATCAATGACACTGTCAGGATTCTTGCTGCTGCGTGCCTGCGTCAGCAACCCGTGAAGATGGAGCACATCTGTACTGCCGGCCCTTTCATGGAGGTTATCAACATTCTGTGTGATAATATGCACATCAAACATTTTTTCAAGCTCCTTCAGACCTGTATGGCCTGCATTTGGCACAGCCTTCTCCAATTGGCGCCGGCGATCATTGTAAAACTTCTGCACAAGGTCCGGATTACGGTACCATCCTTCAATAGACGCCACCACCTCAACCTTGTATTGCTCCCAGAGACCTCCGCTGTCACGGAATGTTTTAATGCCGCTCTCGGCACTCATTCCGGCTCCTGTTAAGATGACAAGATTTTTCATGACATGAATTTAAGAAAAAGACAATGGATAAAGCATGCCGGAGAGCAGGGTATTATTGGCCGGATAGCCTTGCCATACTTCCGCCTGAATGTATTATACGGGCAATTTTTCGTAACTTGTATCAGTCGGAACTGAATGAAGAGCCTGCTAATAATAATGACCCTTGTTGCCTTCCTGTCCCCGGACCAGGAAGAGGCTCGCTACACCCGGGCCCGCAGCCAGATGGTAAAGAGCCAGATAGTCGCCCGCGGTATCAGTGATCCTGCCACACTGAAAGCTATGAACAGCGTACCTCGTCACCTGTTCGTGCCTCCGGCGCTGGTAAATTCAGCTTACAATGACCAGCCCCTCCCCATCGGTTACAACCAGACCATATCACAACCGTTTATTGTTGCTTATATGACAGAGCTGTCAAAGCCGGCAAAAGGCAAGAAGGCCCTGGAGATAGGAACAGGCTCGGGGTATCAGGCTGCCGTGCTTGCCGAGATTGTTGACACGGTCTATACGGTTGAGATTGTGCCGGAGCTGGCCAGGGAGGCTGCTTCGCGGCTCAAGGTACTGGGATACGGCAATGTGGTTGCCAGGTACGGCGATGGTTACAGGGGTTGGCCGGAACACTCACCGTTTGATATAATACTGGTAACCGCTGCGGCAGACCATATACCCGGTCCCCTGAAAGAACAGCTGGCTGAGGGAGGGCGACTGGTGATGCCGGTGGGCAATCCTGCAACAGTACAGGAGCTTATGGTGCTTACCAAAAGAAAGGGGAAGATCACCGAACAAAGGCTCGAACCGGTGCGTTTCGTTCCGCTAAGAAGATTAAAATAGCTATTTTTACTCGTCAGTCACCCTTAAAGGCTATTTTGATCCAGAAATGTCAAATACACTTCCAATGCTATATACGGTAATCGCAGCAGCGATTTTACTGCTGCTTACGGCAGTACTTATCTTCAATTCCCTCATCAGGAGAAAAAACGATGTGGAGAATGCCTTCGCCTCCATTGATGTCATGCTCAGAAAGAGATATGACCTCATTCCGAAGATCGTTGAAGCCGTAAAGGCTTACATGAATTATGAACGAGAGCTCCTTACCGAGATTACCGAATTGAGGATTAAAGCACTGTCACAAACCCTCCCGGCAGAGGAGCGGGTACAGGTGGATAACCTTCTCGGCACAAAACTGACTGACCTGCTGGTTGCTGTAGAGAATTACCCTGACCTTAAGGCAAGCACAAACTTCCTGCAACTGCAGGGAACACTGAATGAGGTGGAGGAACAGCTAGCAGCATCACGACGAGCGTTCAATGCTGCCGTTACGATATATAATAACAGTATTGAGGTCTTCCCTTCGAACATTGTTGCCTCGATGATGAAATACAGGAGAAGGACACTTTTCGAGATACCCGCTGCAGCAAGGGATGAGGTGAGCGCAAAACCACCGGTGAACATGGCATAAACCAGGGTCCGCACAATGAGCAGTTACAATACATTCAGGGATTTTTATGAAAAGGAACTGCGTCCTGACCTGGAATCGATAGATATCAGACGCAGGACTACCAACAAAAAAGTTCTGACCGCCCTGACTTTGACAGCCATAGCGGTGCTGCTGGAGGTGGTTCTGATTCCTGGCAACACCAGTTTTCCAAAACCTGCACCCATAATCATTACAGTCATGGCCGGTCTGATCACCGCAGGGGTGGCCGGCAAGAGTTTCAAGGATGAATACAAAACCAGTATCATTGCACGAATTGCCGCATTCGCCGATGAGGGCCTTCTCTATTCACCCGAAGGTTCTATACCGAAGGATGAGTTCGTCAGGAGCCGGATCTTCCTTCAGTCATGTGACCATTACTCAGGTGAGGATCATTTCAGGGGCAGATCAGGGAAGACTGAAATAGAATTTTCAGAAATTACAGCCAAATACCTTTCATCATCAGGCAGCGGAGTTAAACAGAGAAATGAATATGTTACGTTCTTCAAGGGACTTTTCATTATAGCCGACTTCAATAAAAATTTCAGAACAAATACTATTGTGCTGCCTGACACTGCAGAAAAGCTCTTCGGCAGGTTTGGCCAGACATTACAATCTGCTGCATTCGGCAGAGGAGAGCTGATACGGCTCGAAGATCCACGGTTCGAGAAGGAGTTCTGTGTATATGGCGAAGACCAGGTGGAAGCCAGGTATATCCTCACCCCCTCCCTGATGGAAAGAATTCTGGTCTTTAAAAATAAATGGAACAAGGAGGTTTACCTGTCCTTTTTGAATTCCAGGGTATATATTGCCATAAGCATGGACAAGAACCTGTTTGAACTTCGCCCCTTCAGGCCCGCTGCTGATTATGCCTTTCTTGAAGAAAGCCTCCGCTTCCTGACACTACTGACAGGAGTTGTTGAAGATCTTAACCTGAACACCCGCATCTGGACCAGGGAATAGCCTCATTGCGGTCAAGACGGGGAAAGGTGTTGTATTATTTTTGTACATGTCCGATTTGAAGAGTGGCATGATACATGTGATTGATAAAGTTCTCCTGCCGCAAGGCATCAATATATACCCGATAAATGGCGAAGCTCAGCCATGGAGTCACTTTTTTTACAGGTGATCAGGGCAAACTACTGGCAAAGAACTATATTTAACCTGGGAATCTACCATCTGATGAACCATTACACCATAAGCGACCTGGAGAAGTTCACCGGCATCATGGCCGGTACTATCAGGATATGGGAACGCCGGTACCAAATAATAAAACCTCACCGGACCGATACGAACCGCAGGTGGTATGACAATGACGATCTCAAAAGAATACTGAACATCTCCATCCTCTATCGCAAGGGTATCAGGATATCAAAAATCGCAACCTTCAGCGAGGCAGAGATAGATGAGAAGGTCATACTGCTCACACGGGAATCTTCTGACACCGAAACCCTGTTCGACTCACTGATTGTGGCCATGTCAGACCTCGATGAGGATAGAATCAATGATCTACTCATGCGCTCGATCATAAACAAAGGCTTTGAGGAGACATTTACCGGAGTAGTTTTCCCGTTCCTGAGAAGGGTCGGAATTATGTGGCATACCGGCTCAGTGGATATCGGATCTGAACATTTCGTTTCAAATATCTTCAAGAAAAGGCTGATTGCAGCCATTGATACGCTTTCACCTCCGGAACATCGTGACCGCAAGAAATTCATAATGTTTCTGCCTGAGAGCGAACTGCATGAGATCGGGCTCCTCTTCTTTACCTATATGATCCGGAAGACCGGACACAGTGTTTTATACCTTGGCCAGTCAACCCCTTTCAACTGCTTGAAGGAACTCGTTGAGCAATGGCACCCTGATTTCCTGGTTACAGGTGCCCTGACAAACCTGCCTTTTGGCAGGCCTGAGGATTATCTGAAACATATCTCCTCTGTATTCAGGGATCAGACAATATTTGTTGCCGGAATACTGGCACCCTATGCCGGAAAAATGTCACTGAACAATGTGGTTCCGTTTGATTCGGTCAATTCTCTTAAAAAATACCTTTGATTCCACTCCTATGAAAAATGTTCTTTCTCTTTTCTGTCCGTTGCTGATGCTGGCGGCATCCGCCTGCACACTGACAGCTGATTATGATCTTAAAAACTGGCCGGTTGACGCTGATCCGGTGAAGGTGGGACTCCTGCTCTCGGACCGGTACCTTGCCACACCGCACAAAAGCAGCGGGGATGTAAGCTTAACGGACGAACCCACACAGATAGTTTATTCTGAGGTCTGTACCTGGCTCGGCAGCACCTGGTTTGCAGAAGCAACCGGCAACAGGGAATTGCTGACAAGGCTGCAGAACCGGTTTGAACCGCTTTTTGACACCCTTTCCAACCTGTTGCCGCCTCCAAATCACGTTGACAACAATGTCTTCGGATCAGTTCCGCTGGAGTTCTACCTCGTTGGGGGCGATAAAAAATACCTGGACCTGGGCCTGTACTATGCAGACACCCAGTGGACCCTGCCTCAAGATGCCGCGCTGGAGGAAAAGGCTTATGCTGACCGCGGCTACACCTGGCAGACACGCATCTGGATTGATGACATGTTCATGATCACCGCAGTGCAATCCCAGGCATTCAGGGCTACCGGCGACAGGAAATATATTGACCGCGCTGCCCGGGAGATGATCCTCTATCTCGATACCATCCAGCTCGGGAACGGCCTCTTCTACCACGCACCCTATGCCCATTTCTCATGGGGACGGGGCAATGGGTGGATGGCCGCAGGTATGGCTGAGATCCTGCGTGCCATGCCCGCAGATCATCCTGACAGCCCCCGGATTTTGGCAGGCTATCAGAAAATGATGGCATCCCTCCTCATTCACCAGGCAGAAGACGGCATGTGGCGCCAGGTCATCGACGATCCTGAGTTCTGGAAGGAAACTTCATCCACAGCTATGTTCACCTATGCATTGATCACCGGGGTGAGAAACGGATGGCTCGACCAGGAAACATACGGTACTGCTGCCAGAAAAGCATGGCTCTCACTGGTGAAATATATTGATGCTGAAGGAAATGTGACTGAAGTCTGCGAAGGAACAGGAACCAGCAATGACCGCTCACATTATATGAACCGGAAACGTAACACAGGCGACTTCCATGGCCAGGCACCTGTACTCTGGTGTACCGCGGCACTACTCAGGTAATTCCTCCGGTCATTACCTCCTCCTTGGCAGAATTGCTAACTTTGCATTCATGGAAAAACTTAACCTCTTTTTTGACCGGATAAAAGATCTCAGCTTCTGGCAGAGGCTCTTCCACTGGAGAGGGGTCCGCAACCTTAGTTTCGACGCATACGAGGAGTTCCGTGCACTCGCCAGGGAGTCGGAGGCTGTCAGGGAGACCACCGGCAGGCTGCAGAACCGAATCACGGAGCTGTCGGCACGCAATGAAAGCCTCTCCCAGAGGGTGCGCGAGATGGAGGTGCAGTCGGCACGTAAGGACGCAAATATCGAGGAGCTCAACGGACGGCTGCGGGAACACTCGGCCGGGATACAGGAGCTTACTAAAAAAGTGGCAGGCTTCGAAGCCATCAGGGAGGATAATGTTAAAAACTATAACGAGAACATCGCCCGGCTCAACCAGACCAAGGACAGCCTCGAGGCAGAACGCCGCAGACTGACCGAGGAAAAACTGCGTGAGGCGGCTGACAGGCTGGAGGTAATGAAGAAACAATGGTCAGAACATGAGACAGATGTGAAAAACTCAATTATCCGCATCTGCGATGTCAACCATGTAAACTATGTTGAGAAGGTCCCCTTCAGGGGTAACCCGGACAACACCATCGAGATCAGCGGCGAATATATAATCTTTGACGCAAAGAGCCCGGCAAACGACGATCTCTCGAACTTTCCGACCTACATAAAGACGCAGGCTGACAACCTGAAGAAATACGCGAGCCAGGATAATGTCAAGAAATCAATTTTCCTGGTTGTGCCAACCAACACTATCGACAAAATCAAGCAGCTGACATACAGGCTGGGCGACTATGACGTATTCGTCATCACCAGGGATGCCCTCGAACCGGTGATTCTGTCTCTCAAAAAGATCGAAGAGTATGATCTGGCGGATAAGCTGAGCCCGGAAGACCGCGACAGCATCTGCCGCATCATTGGCAAATTTGCACACACTGTCAAACGCCGCATACAGGTCGACCAGTTTTTCTCTGAAGAGTTTATTGATATAGTACTCAAAAGCCAGAAGGAGCTTCCGGAAGACATTAAAAAACAGGTCATTGAGTTCGAGAAGTCGGAGAAGCTGAATCCGCCTACCGAAAAGCGCGCCAAGATTATCTCAATTGACGAGTTGCAGAAGAAGAGTGAAGAGATCGAGGCAGAGGCACATTCAAGAAAACTCTCGCCTCCTGTTTCTGAGGATGAAAAAGAATGACAGCAAAAGGAAGAGATACCAAACCCCATGTCGGGATTTTCGGACGAAGGAATGTGGGCAAGAGCTCACTGATAAATGCACTCGTTGGTCAGGAGATAGCAATTGTCTCCGGGATAGCCGGCACAACCACAGACCCGGTGAAAAAGAGCATAGAGATCCACGGTCTGGGACCCCTCATCCTGATTGACACGGCTGGGATAGATGATTCAGGAGATCTTGGAGAGCTACGCATAAAAAAATCAATGGCTGTCCTGAAACTGATTGACCTGGCCATCCTGGTGCTTTCTGACAACATCTTTGACGACCATGAGGCCGGGCTGACTCAGGAGTTCGTCAGACTCGAAATTCCTTACATAATTGTACATAACAAGAGTGATAACTCACCGGTTAAGGAGGAGTACCGCGAAAAAAT
>DHUL01000081.1:16866-34302 GCA_002409145.1 Bacteroidales bacterium UBA5235 | reverse complement strand
TCAAGCAGTACCAGATCAACCTCTGCTGACTGTATGAATGCCACGGCATCGACAGGATTGTCAAACACCCCTGCCAGCTCAAGAGCAGGAGTCTTTTCGACATATCCCTTCACAAGCTGCAGAGCGAGGGGCTCATCGTCTATGGCAACAACCCTGGTCATCTCTTGCTGTTGTCAGTTTCTTACAGTCAGTTTAACAGTAAAGACCGTCTCCTGGCTGTCTATCCTCAGATCATGGCGGCCCGGGTACAGCAGCGCAAGCCTCTTTCTGACATTGTCGAGTCCTATGCCGGAAGCCACCTGCGGACCGTCGGAACCCTTGCGGTTTATACTGTTGGCCGCTATAAACGTTATCAGTCCGTCTTCAACACCAAGTGCAATATCAATGAATGAGTTTCCCATAGTGCTGACCCCGTGTTTGAAGGCATTTTCAATGAAAGGAATGAAAAGCAGCGGTGGCAGGTCCTGGTCAACATAATCTTCGGGAAAGCTGACGGTCAGTTTCACCCTGTCACTTATCCTGAGTTTCATAAGATCTATATAACCCCTCATGAATGCTATCTCATTGCTTAGCCGGGTGTTACCCTGCTCCGACTCATAGAGCATGTATCTCATCATCTTTGATAGGCTGAGGACCGCCTCCCTGGCATCCTCCCGGTTCATTTCTATCAGCGAATAGATATTATTGAGAGTATTGAAGAAAAAATGCGGGCTGACCTGGTTCTTGAGCAGAGCCAGCTCCGAGTTCAGCTTCTCGCGTTCCAGTTCCTTGATCTCCTCCTCTTTCCTGACTGCGCTCTCGGCGTACCTTATCCCTACGGCAAAGCCGGAGACAAGAAATGATGTGATGAAGAAGTTGTATAGTGCCATCCCGCCACCTCTCCGTTTGCCGCGGTCATCGTGGGGAGGTCCCTGTTCCGCCTCCCTGATACGCTCCCTGACTTCGCGCGGCGGCGCGAAAAGATTCTCGTAGTACTTGCCGGAAGTATAACCCATCAATACTATCAATGCAGCTGCCAGCACCAGGAAGGCAAGCCATTTCTTCCTCTGGGCCAGCCGCGGAACAAGCCAGAAATAATTGGTGTAAAAGAGAACCAGGAACACGAAAGTATTGAAAAGGACAATCTGGGTTGTCCGCTCATCCTTGAAAAGCCCTCCTGAGATAAGGAACTGGGGAATGATAAACAGTATCAGCCAGCCTGTTGCATGGAGCAGAACAGGTAGTCTCTTTCTCTTTAGCTTAACCGTACCGGCATTCATAGTGTCATCAAAGCTAATCATTCCAGTCAAATAATCACTCAAATCTCAGGGCATCAATTGGGTCAAGTTCTGCTGCCCGTCGAGCAGGATACCATCCGAAGAAGACTCCTATCACAGTACATACCACGAAGGCAAGTATGACCGAACTCCACATGACGGTTATCGGCCAGGATGTGAGAGCCTCAACAATCGCGGAGGCGCCGAACCCCAGGACTATCCCGATCAGCCCGCCGAATACGCTGAGGAGTATCGACTCAATCAGGAACTGAAGCAGGATGTCAACACTCCTGCCGCCGACAGACATTCTGAGGCCTATCTCCCTTGTGCGTTCCGTGACGGAAACATACATTATGTTCATGATGCCGATGCCGCCCACCAGAAGTGAAATCCCGGCAATGGCTCCAAGAAGGATCGTAAGTATCTCTGTAACAGAGGTCATGGTCGTAGCAAGCTCCTCCTGGCTCCTTACCTCGAAGTCGTTGTCTTCGTTCTCACGCAGTTTATGGGTGCGGCGAAGTGCCTCCTCCACCTGCGAGATTGCCAGTTCTGACTCTTCGGCGCTGCGGGCCGACATCTGTATTGACTGTATGTACGTCTGTGCGAGGACCCTTTTCTGTACCGTAGTAAACGGTGCGATGATGACGTCATCCTGGTCCTGCCCGAAACTGTTCTGACCCTTCTCCTCGAGGACACCGATTATCTTAAATGGTATGTTCTTGAATCTTATTGTCTCTCCCGTCGGGTCGATCCCTTCCCCGAATAGCTCGTCGGCCACTGTACGGCCTACAAGGCATACTTTTGCGGAACCTTCCGCCTCGGTATCGGTGAAATTGCGTCCGCTGACAACACTCCAGCTCCTTATTTCAAGATACTGTTCGCTCCCGCCATAGATAGTCGTGGGCCAGTTTGAACTGCCGGAAACGGCCTGACCGCTGCTTCTTACTTCGGGCGAGACAGCAACAATGGCATCACACTCCGTTTTGATTGCTTTGATATCAGCCACGGTAAGCCGCTGCGATGATGAGCTCCCCTGCTGAACCCCTCCCATTCTCATGTTGCCTGGCATGACGAACAGCATGTTTGAACCCATGCTTGCTATCTGGTCCTCGATGCTCTTCTTTGATCCCTGCCCGATAGCCAGCATTGTAATTACTGACGCAACGCCGATTATTATCCCGAGCATCGTCAGGAATGAGCGCATCTTATTGCGCTTCAATGCGTTGATTGCTACTTTTAAAAGATTTCCCGGATTCATTTCATTCTGTTTTTAATCCTGCTCCACTGGCAGGGCTGTCAGCATCTCTGCGGCGTTCAGCCTGTTTTTTATATCCTCTTCCCTGATTATATGGCCGTCACGGAAGACAACACTGCGGGTCATGCACTTTGCAATGTCCGGTTCGTGCGTCACGAAGACTATAGTCTTGCCCTTGCTGTTCAGCTCCTGGAAGAGTGACATGATCTCGTACGATGTGCGCGTGTCGAGGTTACCTGTTGCCTCGTCGGCGAGGATCACAACCGGGTCATTTACCAACGAACGTGCAATTGCAACTCTCTGCTGCTGACCGCCCGAGAGCTGGTTAGGCATATGATCCATCCTTTCTGCCAGCCCCACTGCTTCGAGGGCCGCAATGGCCTTCTCCCTGCGTTCTTTCGTACTGATCAGGCGGTTGTACATCAGCGGGAGCTCAACATTTTCAAGTGCGGAGGTTCGTGAGAGAAGGTTGTACGACTGGAATACGAACCCTATCTTAAGGTTGCGGATCGCTGCACGCTCATTTTTAGACATCCCTGCCACATTGACACCGTCAAGCAGGTAAATACCGTCAGAGGGCCTGTCGAGGCAGCCGATTATGTTCAGCATTGTAGATTTGCCTGAACCGCTGGCTCCCATGATTGCAACAAACTCACCCTCGTTTATCTTCAGGTCCACCCCGCGGAGAGCATGTACAGTGACCTCCCCCACGTGGTAGTCCTTCTTCAGTGAGGTTATATCGATTATCGTCTTCATTGCTGTGTCCTGGTCGATGAGTTTGCTCCTGAACGTGAGCTGGTCTGGTTGTTTCTTCTTCCCGGAGGGCCTGGCATAAAGGGATTGGAGGCTACGTCTTTTGCCTTTTTCTGCTTAGCTGCTGCCATACTCATTCAGCAGCTTCAGCGCCGTCTTTTCCCCCACCCCGGGAATGCCGGGAATGTTGTCGCTGCTGTCCCCCATCAGGCCCTTGAAGTCCGTCACTTGTTCCGGGGTGATGCCGAAATACTCCTTCACCCCCGGCGGTGTCAGCAGCATGGTGTCCGAAATGCCGCGCCTGGTGAACAGCATGCTGGTATCATCCCCCACCAGCTGCAGCGCGTCCCGGTCGCCGGTCAAAAGCAATGCCTCTATCCCCCGCTCGTTCGCCTGGCGGGAGATNNACCTCGGCATTTACACCGTCATTTGATCCGAGCTGCACCGGGGCCGGGCGGATACCGTCATCAGTTTTGATCCATACCATTGTATCGGGGAAGCCGCCAGGCATCGCACCGCCTGATGGCGGGAAACCTGATCCTGCGCCTGGCATTGCTCCACCGGATGGTGGGAAACCTGAACCCGCGCCTGGCATTGTGCCCTGTTCCATTCTGCCTGCTCCTCCACCTATCGAGGGTACTCCTCCTGAAGCGCCGGCAGGGCGTTGCCACTGTCCGCCGCCTGTGACTCCTGCCGGAGGATTACCGAAGCCAGGAGCCTTCCCTGATGAAGCTTTTGCAAAGAGACTGGCAAGGTACTCAGCTTCCGGCTTGAACTTGATTGCTTTGTTAGGGAGGGTAAGAACATCAAGGTGCTCTTCCGCATAGATGATAATGTTGGCCGTCATCCCTGGAAGCAGTTTCTGATCCGGGTTCGGGGCATTGATTATCACTGTATAGGTAACCACAGTGGATGTTGTCACAGGCGAAAGCCTTATCTGTTCGACTGTTCCTGCGAATTTCTCACCGGGATACGCATCCACATCAAATTCAACCCTCTGGCCTACCTTGACAATACCTATGTCTGATTCGTTTATGTCAGCTTCCACCTGCATCTGGGTGAGATCCTGTGCAATTGTGAAGATCTCCGGCGTGTTGAAGCTTGCTGCTACCGTCTGGCCTTCATCCACGGCCCTGTTCATCACAACCCCTTCAATGGGTGAATAGATCGTGGCATAGCCGAGCTGTACAAGCGCCTTGTCATACTGGGCCTGCGAGTTCTTCAGGCTGGCTACTGACCGGTTATAGTTGTACTTCGCCTGGTCATAATCAGCCTCAGCTATAAGATTCTTCTCCCAGAGAGCCTTGCTGCGCTCATAGTTCGAGGCCTGGTACTCCATCTCGGCCTTTGCGTTGTCAAGGGTGGCCAGCGACTGCTGAACGCTTGACTTAAGGGCCGTCTTGTCAAGCTCGGCAAGCACCTGGCCCTTCTTTACCGGTGAGTTGAAATCGACATAAAGCTTTTCAACTATACCTGACACCTGTGTTCCCACAACCACCGAGGTGATTGCCTCAAGGGTGCCGGTGGCAGTGACCTCATTGACTATTGAACCCCTGGTCACGTTTACCGTCTCATACTCGTAAGTATTGCTCTTCCGGCAGCTGTGCACCGTGAGCAGCGTGACAACAGCCACTACAAGGATTCCGGCGCTTATGAATACATTTCTTTTTTTCATCTTGATTATTTTTTGCTGTTTATATTTCAGAATGTCAGCTCGACTCCCCTGTAGAAGTCGATTATCTTGTGAGAGTACACAAGCTCGTACTTCGCCTGGAGCAGGTTGCTCTCGGCGGATGTAAGATTTATCTTCTGTATCAGGAAGTCTACCGAGTTCATTGCTCCAAGCTTGAATTTTTCCTCCGACACATTGTAACTTTCAACTGATGAGTCATACCTGTTCAATGCTGCCTGGTAACTCAGCAGCGCCGACTCGGCATCAAGCACCGCCTGTTCCACCTCCTTACGCAGCTGGTTCCTGGTATTGAGCTCATCAAGTTCGGCTGTGGTGATACCGTACTTCGCCCTTGACACTGAGGCTTTATTCTGGTTGTTCCTGAAAATTGGAATCGAAGCTGACAGGCCCAGAGACGGAGAGAATCCGTTTTTCAGTTGTGAGCCTATTTCAGCTGCCTCGGTGAACCCAGTGCTCATCCCGGCGCTGAGCGACAATGACGGGAAGAATGCACCCCTGGCTATCTCAAGGTCAATTGTGGCGCCTTCGCGGTTAATCGCAGCTATCTTCACCTGTGGCTTCACCTCCAGCGCCTCCTGGTAGACAGACACTGCGTCAGCGGCAGGAGCTGTGGAGATGATGGCATCTATATCAGGACGTAAAATCTCGAACGATTCGTCTACCGGGTATTCCATAAGCTGCATCAGGTTCAGCTTTGCCATCTTCAGGTTGTTGACCGCTGATGCCAGTGAAGACTCTTCTGACGCAAGCTGTGTCTTAACCTGCAGGTAGTCACTGTTGGCGATGGCACCGAGTGTAAGTCTCTCTGCTGCCAATGCAAGCTCCTCACGTGTGGCATCAGCCTGGTTGCGGGCATTTGTAACCTGCTCCTGCGAATAAAGAACCTGTAAATAGGCACTCATTATATTTAGTGAAACACTCTCCTTAGTCTGGTCAGCACTGTACTGCGTTGATTTGTAATCAAGTCCGGCCAGCCTGACCCTGTTCCTGAGCTGGAAGCCGCTGAAGAGCGTCAGTCCGCTGCTTAATGAGGCGGTGGTACGTGATGATCCTCCCCATGAGGATTCATCAGTACCGCCTGCATCAAGTCTCCATCCAAGGTTTTCACCCATCGAACCGCTGAGTGAAGGCAGCATGTTATCCTTCGCCTGCTGAAGGCTGATCTCACCGAGACTGACAGACACAGCTGATTTCCGTACCTGGATATTTTGCTCCAGCGCATAACCGATGCAGTCTGTCAGTGACCATCGCCTTGTCTGGGCAGAGGGGGATGTTTCCAGGGCTGCGCCTGACACAGTCCCTGATTTCTGTGCGGGCTGTGCTGAAATGACACCGGCCGTGAATAATATGGCCGCCGTCAGTGTAATAAATAGTTTCGTTCTCATTCTCTTCATTTTGTGAAACATGATGAGACAAAACTATAATGGGGTACAGTGCTGAAAAAAATCTTTTAGACCGGAAGGCGCGATTTACCGACAGAATCCTCCCGGTAGCCGACGGAACCGGACTGCAATTTTGTACAGATTCATGGAACCGTGTCCCAGGTTCCTGGTCACGAAGCAGATTCCTATGTCCCTGAAGCGGGCTCGGATGCAGTGTGTATTCCTTCCGCCACTTCGGGCAGGATGCCCATCCTGACATAAACTGGCCTGACAAGCTTTTTCAGTTCCGGCAGGCGCCGGTAGAATGCCAGCGCTCCGACCAGGCAGACGGCGCCACCGACGAAAATGGTCCATGGTGTTCCGATCCATTTTGCCATCCAGCCCGCCAGGAGGCTTCCGAAAGGAACTGTTCCCATAAGGGCCATTGTATAGAAGCTCATCACCCTTCCGCGCTTGTCCTCGTCAGTGATTGTCTGCAGTATGGTGTTGCTGGCGGCGGTATGTGCCATCATCCCAAGGCCGGTAAAGAAGATGAGAAACATAGAAATTAAAAAAGATGAACTCAGCGCCAGGGCAATCAGTCCTGCTGACAGGAGAGCCGCAGCAGCGGGTATGAGGCGTCCCAGCCTCAGGACGGTGTCCCGGGAAGCAAGATATATTGCCCCAAGCAGTGCTCCGGCGCCGGCACTGCCCATCAGAAATCCGTAGGTGTGTGAGTCACCACTGAGCACCTCCTTTGCATAGACCGGCATAAGTACCTGGTACGAGGCGCTCATGAAACTCACAATGCCAAGCAATAAAATTATATGCTTTATGGGGGCAAAACCGAAGGTGTAATCAAGCCCTTCCTTCAATTCGCGAAATATCGGGGTCTTCTCTTTCTTTTCCTTCGTCTCATTCACATTCATCATCAGCAATGAAGCTATCACAAAGATGTAGCTCACCGCATTTATCAGGAAGCAGGCGCCTTCACCAACTGTGGCAAGTACAACTCCGGCAACAGAGGGCCCTATCAGCCTCGCACCGTTGAACATCATGGAGTTAAGGGCAATTGCATTGCCGATATCCTCCTTGCCGTTAACCATGTTAATAACAAAGGAGTGCCTGGCCGGCATGTCAAAGGTGTTGATTATTCCCAGGATCAGGCTCAACACCACTATATGCCAGACATCCAGTCCACCGGTCAGGCTCAGCCAGGCAAGCACGCCCGCCTGTATCATCGATATGATCTGGGTGACAAGCATCACCCTGTAACGACTCCAGCGGTCGATAAGAACGCCAGCAAACGGCGCCAGCACAAACGAGGGTATTGAGCTGGCAAAGCCGACCACCCCCAGGAGAACCTCCGAATCAGTCATCCGGTAGACCACCCACGGAAGGGCTATGCGCTGCATCCAGGTTCCAATCAGAGAGATGCTCTGTCCGCTGAAAAACAGCCTGTAGTTACGATGCCGGAGTGAACGGAAGATTGTGCTCACCCTTAAAGGAATTGATCCGCTGTCTTTGTTTCCCCTTTTTACCCAGATTTTCATCACTTATAAGATTACGTTCCTGATTTATCAGAAAACATACCTTACGTAAAAACCTCCCGGATAAATGCTCCAGCTCCATTCACCGTCACGCCTGGAAGTCATCGTTTCTGCTCCTGAGCTGGCATTCCGGCAATACCTTTCATAATCCCGCACAGCTTTCATGGGCTGGGTCCATATCTGGGCTTCTGTAATTACTGTATTGATGGCAAAATTCTCCAGTCCGTCCATAAAGGTGCGCTTATACCCGAGCCAAGTAATGAGTCCGCTGCCGATATTCACCACCCCGGCAATGGCATGCGTCTTCCATGACCTCCCCTCCTTTTCCCGGGCGGCCAGTGTCTTCAGGAGCTGTGCAGCCTCGTCTGCTGACAGCGGTTTTTCGCCGGAGGCATAATCACGGTATGAAGGATAATCTGAATCTTTCCGGAGCACGGGGGTGATCAACTGACCCATTGCCCCGAGGAAGGTTGTTGCGGCGCCCAGAACCATATCCTGGCGCAGGGTTTTGTCATCCGATGTGAAGAAGATCACTCCCTGACCCGCAGTTGCGGCGCTGTACCCTGTAAGCCATGCGTACCACCATGCTTCGACGCCAGCCTTATCCTTAAGGGCTGTTACCTGAATTCCCGGGAAATCTCCATGCTGGCCTGCCGGAATATTATCTCTGTTTAGCTGATCCATATCTACGGGTCCCCGCCGGATATCCCTGCCTGCCAACGTATCGTGGACAACTTCCTGACCCTCAAGGGGACTGTGATTGAACAAAAAAAGGATACCAAACAGTGCAACAGCACTACACAACCTGTCACATAAGATTTTCATTCTGCATCACCTTTTTTATTTTCTGTCAGAAAGGCTGATTCATTAAGCCTTGCCGAAAGCAGGAAACTTACAAGCATCAGGATACTCAGTACTGTCAGAGGTATTGTCATCGACCCTGTTGCCGGGGACTTGAACAAATCCATACTGAAGATGAATGCGATGCCTGATACCTGTCCCATCAGAAGGAGAAAACCGTTGGACGTGCCCTCCGAGACAGGAAAAGTAACCTCCGCCCCGTACTGGAATCCTATCGGGCCTGAGCTGAGCAGGAAGAATCCAAATGCCGCTGCTGACATCAGAAGCAGGGTGTAATTTCCCGTAAAGGTAACACCGGCAAGGCTCAGGGTTGCTCCGGCAAGCGCAATCTTAATGAAGGGGATCCGCTTTCTGAGGTTGTCTGATAGAACTGGCATAATGATTGCGCCGGCAACACCTCCGAGGATCATCAATCCTCCTGTGATGCCTGCCTGCTCTGCAGAAAAGCCTCTGGGACTCAGGATATTCTCTATCCATGTAGTAACTGAGTTGAATACCCCCAGTCCGATAAAGAAGATTACCATCAGCCACAGGAAATCACGGTTGCGGAATAGGAGCTTCATTCCGTCGATTGCCAGTGCACGCTCCTCCTGGTCTGGACGGCAGGGCGGTGTTATGGGCCGTTCTTTTGCAAAAATAAAAAATATGACAGCGGTCAGAATGGATACTGTCCCGTAAAGAAAAAGTGTTCCTTCTATACCACGGCCATTAACAAGAAACGGGGTCAGGCTCATTCCCAGGAGTATCCCGAAATACATCGCAAGTGTCCCCAGCCCGGAGGCTGTGGCTCTCTCGCTTACCGGGAACCACCTTGAAGCAACCTTGGTGATTGAATTCAGCAGAAACGGCTGACCGATTGCAATGCCTATCTGGAAAATCAGGAGGAGGTCATAGTCAGTTGAAAAGAGACCCCGTAACAAACCGAACACACCTGTCAGAATTACTCCGGTGCCAACACCGGCGCGGATGCCGTAAGTGTCTATGATCCACGATGCAGGGATAGATACAATCAGGTATACAATCATGAAGCTCATAGAGAGGATTCCGATCTGCAGGTCGGAAACCCCGTAAAATACTGTGGCATCTTTGGTAATGGGTGCAAAAGTGATCCACATGATCTGGTTAACAGCTATCGCAAGCATGTATACAGCCAGCATGACCCACCTGTAACCGTAAACCTTGAATTCAGACTCCTTCATATGAATTGGTTGTTAATGAACCTCCCCTGTCAGCAACAGGCTGAGCAGGAACTAAAATCAGTGTGTAAAAGTAACTTTTCAGCAATTATCCGGGCTCCTTTACGGAAAAAGAATTATTTCTCCGCTTAACATACTATTAACCAATTATAGTGGTGACTGCTTCCGTGAAAATGCATAACTTGTCTTACTGAAATACAATCATAGAAATGAAACCTATTCCACGAAGAAAATTTATCCGGGGTACTGCCCTGGCAGGAGGAGCACTTTTGTTCCTTCCCGGAATACAGGGATGCGGGTTTGCAGGTGGCTGTCCATCCGGAAACTACTTCCTTGAGGAGTTCGGAATTGATGATGCTCTCATCAGCAGACTGCTGTCAAAAGCATTGTCACGAGGAGGTGATTTCGCCGACCTCTATTTTGAATATACCGTATCAAACTATCTTGGGCTTGAAGACGGGAAAGTAAACCAGTCATACGGTGACATCTCACTAGGAGTCGGAATACGTACTGTGAAAGGAGACCAGACAGGTTACGGTTATACCCAGGAACTGTCTGAAGAATCCATGATGTCTGCTGCAGCAACTGCAGCCTCCCTGTGTGATATGACGGCCGCGCAGGCTGCAACCTCTTTCAGCCGGCCACAGACGGGCAGTTATTATCCAGTGCCCGATGGCTTTGACGGTATCCCCGCACAGTCGAAGCTTCCTGTCCTGCAACAGATCAATGAGAAATGCTTTTCGCTTTCTCCTGAGATCGTAAAGGTGAATGCCGGTTTCCAGAGCAGCATAAAGCGTATTCTGATTGCTACAAGCGACGGTATTATGGCTGAGGATATTATTCCCGGAGGATACCTCTATTCGTCTGTGGTGGCAGAAAGGAATGGCAGGCGGGAACAGTCATTCTGGAACCTTGGCGGGCGGCGTGATTTCTCATTTTATGACAATGATGTAATAAATGAGGTGGCATCAAAATCAGTCAATAACGCGTTGAAACTGTTTGATGCGATTCAGCCTCCTGCAGGTGAGATGCCTGTGGTTCTCGGACCCGGTATTACCGGTATCCTGTTGCACGAAGCCATCGGCCATGGCATGGAAGCCGACTTCAACCGAAAGAAGACATCGACATATAGTACCATGATGGGAAAGAAGGTTGCAGAACCGTTTGTGACTATTATCGATGACGGAACAAACATGAACCTGGCCGGCAGCATTAACGTGGATGATGAGGGAATCCCCGGTAAAAAAACAGTGCTTGTGGAAAACGGGATACTCACAAGCTATATCCATGACAGAATTTCTGCCAAATACTACGGTGTGGAACCCACCGGCAACGGCAGGCGTCAGGACTTCATGAATTATCCTATCCCACGCATGCGTAATACATATATGCTTGGCGGCGATGCAACGCCTGACGATGTTATCAAAGCTGCAGGCAACGGGATTTATGTGGAAGATGTGAGTAACGGGCAGGTCAAGATCGGCGAAGGCGACTTTGCCTTCTATGTCTCACAGGGCAGAATGATAGAAAACGGAAAACTAACCTCTACAATCAAGGATGTCAATATAATGGGCAACGGGCCAAAAATGCTCGCCAACATCGTTATGGCTGCAAATGACCTTGAGATGAGCAGAGGCGGAGCAGGACAGTGCGGTAAGAACGGGCAGGGAGCACCGGTCTCATTCGGACTTCCCACATGCCTGGTCAAATCTCTTACCGTTGGTGGAACTGAACAGAAAGGAGGCAGGTCATGACAACCTTGAAAAACAAACAGATGAGTTTCCCCGAACTGGCAGACTGGGTGATAAGCCGCACACTGAAAGCCGGAGCCGGCGATTGCAAGGTGAGCCTGTCAAGAAGACGGTCTGTGGAAATTAACTACCGTGACCGCAAACCGGAAGTGATCAAGGAAGCCACAACACAGGGGCTTTATCTTGAAGTATTCACCAATAACCGCTATGCCGGCCAGTCAACACCTGACTTCCGCAAGTCTACCCTTGAGACTTTTATCACTGACCTGGTGGCTAATGCGGGCATTATGGAGGAAGATCCCTTCCGTACCCTCCCAGATCCGAAGTATTATGAGGGAAGGTCCGATACAGACCTTCAACTGTCTGATCCGGAATACGGTAAACTGACTCCGGAGGAGCGGCATGCCATGACAAAGTCGGTGGAAGAAGCATGCCTCAGCAAAGGAGGCGACAAAGTAATCTCAGTTGAAGCAGGTGAATATGATGAGTCTTACGAGGAATACGTGAAGACAAGCAACGGATTTGAAGGTTCTTCAAAAAGCACATACTGCAACGTGGGAGCCTCGATGACCGCACAGGATAAGGGAGACCGCAAACCGGCAGGGTATAACTCCGTCGGCTGCAGGTATAAAAGCGATCTTCCCCCGATGGAGGATGTGGGCGCCGAAGCTGCAAGGAGAACCCTCGATCTGATGGGAGGGAAGAAAATTGCAACAACAAAGATTCCCGTAATACTTGAAAACCGCGGAGCAGGACGGATTCTGAACGGACTGGTCAACCCGATGTCCGCCGGTAACATACAGCAGAAACGGTCATTCCTGGCTGATAAAAAGGGAACTGCGGTTGGAAGCAGCCTGCTGACCGTCATTGATGATCCCTTCATCCCGAGAGGACTGGGATCAAGATACTATGACGGTGACGGATTCCCTGCACGTAAACGCAGCCTTATCGCCGATGGCATTCTGAACGAGTTCCTGGTAGACTGGTATTACAGCCGCAAACTGGGATGGGAACCCACCTCAGGCTCCCTTTCAAACGTTATTATTCCACCGGGAACGCGCAGCCTCGAAGAGATTATCCGGGATCTTAAACGCTGTATTGTTATTACCGATTATATAGGTGGCAACTCCAACACAACCACCGGAGACTTCTCCGTGGGCATAATCGGGAAACTGTATGAAAATGGCAACTTTATTCAGAATGTTGCCGAAATGAACATTGCTGACAACCACATGAACTTCTGGAACAGGCTCGTCGAAGTGGCCAATGACCCCTATATGTATAGCCAGGGGCGGTTCCCGAGCCTGGTGATTGATGATGTGGTTGTTGCAGGTATCTGAAAAAATATTCTCTCAGGGAACAGCTGCGGGTGAGGAATGATTTTAAATATTACCCTCACCCGCAAAATTCCCTGCGGCGTTTACTGAGATCTGCCAGTACGTCAAGGCAGATGTTTATGTCCTGTATTACCTGAAAATCGAACATCCCCAGGCATACAAAATCAGCACCGTTCTCAAAGGCATACCTGATGCCATCTTCAGGGCTGATAGCCCCGGCGGCAAGTATCTTGAACCCCATTACCGGGATTTTTACCCTGTTGATGAACTCGACAGTCCGGTCAGGGAAGAGGTCAAAAATATTGTCGTGGAATTTATTGTGATCCGCATACTTCATACCATCAACCTCAAATGGTATCCTGTTCTCCCGGGGATGGGCAGACCAGTAATTATCGTGGTGCATAGCCTTCATGTAGTAATCCGGGATGAGCCCCTGCTGTTCACAGTAAATGAGTGAATCAATCGTGTGTGCTGCCAGACCTGCCGTATAACCCTGGGACCTGATTTTTTCAAGCATTGCAGCTATAACCTCGGTTTTTTTATCCCTGACCAGCCAGTCACACCAGTTACCCTGTACCTGAAGAATGTCAGCACCATGATCAATTGCCTGGTTTATCTGTTCATACCAGTCGCCATTCTCCATGTTGGGAGCGACCTGAGAAATAACCTTAAGCTTGCTTCCGGTATTCCTTTTGTATTTAGCCATCAGGGCATTGGTCGGGAAACCGATGTTGATTGTATTGATGCCTGCATTCTCGCCGAGTATCAGGGTCTCGAAGACCTTCCTTTCGTTGTTATAGGCCTTGAAGAGTGAACTGACATACAGAAGGTCCCGTGCATGAGCCCAGCCCCCTATAAGGTTTCCTCCCATGATAAGCCTGCTTATCTCGTGTTTCCCTATTTTCCCTTTCGGAAGGGTGCCCCAGAGTTCACCAAGGGCCTGACGGTTTATCTGGATAGTCGCACCGGATAGGGCATCAATGCCATACTTTTTATTTGCGTTCACTGCGCCCAATCCCATGAGCCCCAGGAATGGCACTGAAGCCAGGTTTCTTATCACCTCGCGACGGGAATCCGAGTGAGGCACTCCGGTTTGTAAATCCTTCGTTTTCTTATGGTGTCCGATGAGGGCGTCAAGACCATACCCTCTTTCCCTCAGGAAGGCAAGAACCAGCAGAGCTGCTGCCTCAATAAAATTTCTGTCTATGATATACAAGTTCCCCTGTTCCGAACTGAGCAATGAATCCCCGAAAGAAGGATAGGCGAAATAATAGAGCATCAGCAAAACCGCCCCAAAGGCTGACGCCAGTCTTGAAAACAGTCCTGTGGTCAGAGCAAAACCAATCAGGATCAGGCCATATTCATTGAGCAGGTCTACGGCCTTCAGCAGACCCTCCGAGGTAGCAAGCCAGTGGTAAAAACCGGAAAAAGGCCCGGTGGAGTTTGCGAGGTATGAAAACGCACTCCAGTCTTTCATGACAATTTTCGAAATCCCCTCGTACAGAAAATGCCAGCCTATGGCCATTCTCAGTACAGTTACAATGATTTTCCTGTAATCCGTACCTGTTGAGTAATTCATATTCTTGGGAGCTATGAGAGTATTTGAGGTCTAAAGCAGGATAAATATATCTGTTTTATTATTACTTTGATGCATCTAAAATTTATTGCTCTCATTGAAAAACAAAGAATGTCATGTATTACATTCTCTTTTATAAGACAATAGAAAATTACATTGAGCGCAGGGCTCCGTTCCGTGGAGATCACCTAAGTCTTGTGAGTGAATTTCACAATGATGGCCGGCTAATCATGGCCGGAGCCCTTGCGGACCCGGCCGATGGTGCGGTTCTGGTATTCCGAGGTCACACCCCGGAGGCAGCTCATGAATTTGTCAGCCGCGATCCCTATGTTAAGAATGGCCTCATCACCGAATGGTCGGTCAGACCTTGGATTGTGGTGACCGATTAAGAAATTGCAGGCTCGGCCGGTACGGCTAATTTAACCATGGTCTGTGAGGTTGTGGATTGTGGTAACAGGATAGCCTCTGCCGGGTAAAATCCTATCTGTCTGCAGCCTCAATCAACAGCCTGGCTGCCTGGTCACCCGGGTACCTGGCTGCCAGCTGACGGGCATAGGTCAGCGCCCTTTCCTTTCTGCCGTGCTCAAGACAGAATGTAGCCAGGGCATACAGGTAATCATAATTGGCGGGATCTTTTTCAAGAGCCTTTACCAGGTATTCTTCGGCGTGGACCGTGTTTCCAAGAGTATTCTCCAGGAGCCCGAGGTTGTACAGTATCCTTGTCTGTTCCGGCATCAGCTTTGCGGCTTTCAGAAAGTATTCCCTGCTTTCCTCATACCTCCCCTGCTCCGCAAGCAGCATGGCAAGGGAACTGTTCAACTCTGCAAGGTCCGGGTGACTGGCGATAAGTTCGCGCAGCAGCTTCTCAGCCTCTCCCGTTCTCCCCTGCTGTGCGCAGACAATTGCCAGGTTCACCTTCGCCATGTAGAACTGATCGTCAACATCCAGTGCTTCGCGGTATGCGGATTCTGCTCCGTCCAAATCGCCTGCATTGGCATACATTATCCCAAGGTTGAACAGTCCTCCGGGAAAATCGGCATTGTACAGATTTACCTCCCTGTATTCATCAAGTGCAGCTTTTCGCGCTTTGCGGGCAGCAGGACTGAGCTGATCCTCCCTCACCTCGGAGAGCCTGATTGCAGCCTCGGCCCTTATGCCCTTTATCGGGTCATTAAGGAGGGGAAGCATCAGCTTCTCATATGATATTATATCAGTCACATTGTAGCTCATCACCGCAGTATGCCTCACAAGCGATGCCGGGTTTGTCAGAGCCCGTTCCACAGCCAGGTTACTCTCCGGGGTGTTCAGTCTTCCGAGGAATCTCACTGCCGTGGCCCTGACCATCAGAGGGAACAACTCATTTTCTGAGTAAAGGATCAGATCAGAAATGATACCTTGGTCTCCTCTTTCTGCTGCAGCAAATTTCTCTCCGTAGTGCGGCCTTGTACGCTCTCCGTACCACTTCAGGATATAACTCTGTGACCAGGCAGTCGTTTTATCCTTGTGGCAGTCGTTGCAGGCATTTGGTACGCCTGTTTTTGCCGTCAGGTCAGGGCGAGGGATCCTGAAGCTGTGATCGCGGCGGTAGTCGTTGCCCATATAGTACCGGCCTGTCATATGACAGTTGACGCACTGGCCGCCGGTACCCTCTATATATTTTGGTTCACCACGATTGATCAGCCTTCTGTTGTCGGAAATCCCGGTAATTCGGGTATCATCCTGATGACTCCTGAGGCCGATGCCCGTAACAATTGAGTTCCCTCCATCCTTGCTGATGCTCCCCGGTCCTGTTACATATCCCGGATCCATCTTATGAAAATGATGCCTGGGCGAATCATATACATCCGGCCTGTGACACTGCAGGCACAGCCGGTTATCAGGTTCCTTGGTCCTCACAGAGTGGGAGTCGTGGCAGTCGCTGCACATGACACCCTTCTCGAACATCCTGCTCAGGGTGAAAGATCCGTACTCATACACCTCGTCAAGAATCTGCCCGTCAGTATGATACAGTGGCTGAGCAGTAAGCATCGGGATCATATAGTTGAGCAGGTCGCTGTTGTCACCTGTGTAGTCTCCCATGATTGCACGGCGCGAGTGGCAGCGGGCGCACACATTCAGCAGTTCTTCGTTGTCCAGGTCTCTGGTACTGACAATCAGCCCGGTGTTGACATCCGTCGGGCGGGAGCCCTCCGGAAGTGCAGCCCATACCAGGTGCTCCGATGCCGGGCCATGGCATGCCTCGCAGCTTACATCGATCTCTGACCAGGTTGTGTTGTATGTTTTGGTGACCGGGTTATAGTTTTTTTTCAGGTTCGTTGAGTGGCAGTCAGCGCACATGCCATTCCAGTTCTGCGCCTGACGTGTCCAGTGCAGCCAGTTGCCCGGTCCTACCTCCTCGTCAGTATAGACAGTATCACCCATGTGAAACCACCTGTTTCTCTCCGTGTCCCAGGCTATCGGGAGGCACTGGAGACGTCCCCCTGCAAATGGCACAAGATACTGCTGCAGGGGAGTATAGCCAAAGGTGTAGACAACCTCGAAGTCCTCAAATCTTCCGGTAGATCCTTCGGTATTGACAAAGAACTTCTCTCCTTTTCGGAAGAAGCGGTGCACCTCTCCCCGGTGCCTGAACTCATAGTTGTTGAAGTCTCCCAGGACGGTGCTGTCTGTAGCGATGTCCATTGCAAGATCGTGATGTGATCCTTTCCAGAGATCATACTCTCTCTTGTGGCATTCGATGCAGGTGGAGGCGCCGGTAAATGAGGGGCCCTGCTGGTGCTCCACTCCTTGCCAGGCAGGTGCTGTACGCACCAGGTAAACAGGGAAAGAAACCACCAGCAGGATTGT
>DHUL01000081.1:8897-16630 GCA_002409145.1 Bacteroidales bacterium UBA5235 | reverse complement strand
TCCCTGGTTCTCATTCGGTCTCTGTCAATAATCCCTGTAATTTCTAGGGTCTTCATACCTTATCGGGCACCGCTAAAGTGCATAGGTTATCTGGTTGGGTTCAAATCTCTTTCGCTTTGTAATGCTGCCCATATCGACCTTCACCTTACCCTCTTGTATGATGACAGGCAGGTAATCGAGTGGCCGGGGTGCAGGTGAGCTGAGAACCATGCCCCGGCGGTCAAATGCCGATGAGTGGCATGGGCAGTCGAACTGCCTGCTCTCCTCATTCCAAAGCACCGAGCAACCCAGATGGGGACATGTCAGTGACAGTGCCAGGAATCCTCCGTCCTGCTCCCTGACAATGTAGAGCCGGTTGACCCTGTCAGGGGTGACTGATCCAGCCGGGAACTCCTCTACGCTGCCGATCACGCGGAGGGTGTCTGCCGGCCTGCTCTTATGGGTTTCCCTTGACGGCTTGAGAAGGCTGAGGATAAACCATAGTAACTCGGCAAGGGCAACAATGCCAAGGATCATCCATAGCCTCCTCATGAAGGTCCTCCTCCCCTCAGCTGGTTCTTCCGGATGATTTTTCCTTTCTGGATTCATCTCAGGATTTTGCTTTTTAAATCACCTGCCTTATCGCCCTGCCAGGGTTGTCCATTTATTTCGCTGTGCATCATCACCGATCCCATGGCCATACAAGGTTCATCCCCTCACCCCTGAAAAATATCCCGGTAACGGTCAGTACGGCATATGATACAACCATCAGGACCACCACTGATTGTATCATCTCTGCGCGGTTAAGTGAGTAACGCCTGTGGAGGTATTTCAGTAAAAAACAGACTGTTCCGCTTGTCAGGATGAACGGAACCAGGCCGGTGGTCAACAGTGGAGGCACTCTTGGAAGAAGCGCCTCGGGATCAGGAAGAATCTCGCTTACAGTGATGAATATAATTGTAAGGAGCGCACCTGTGAATGCCGCCATCTTTGCCGACCTGATTCCGCAAGGTGACAGGAACCAGATGCCCTGGTTTTTGTCTGTGCTTCTCACGTATGGCATCCATACAGCTGCAGCCAGAATCGTAACTGGCAGTATGAAGACTGCAAACAGTGGGTGAAAATGTATCAGCAGCTCCTGGAGGCCCATAAAGTACCAGGGAGCTTTGGCGGGATTGGGGCTGAAAGCAGGGTTTGCCCTTTCACGCAGGGGAGCGTCGAGAAGACTGCTTATAATAAATATCACGGCAAGCAGTGCCATGGCAACCACGATTTCCCTGTTGATAAGGTGCGGCCTTGTGCTGACAATGGGGCTCTCCTTGTCCCTCTCCGCCACAATGACCCCCCCGGCACGACGAATCCTCCAGAAATGCCATGCCATCAGTGCGATTATCAGCAGCGGAATGACTCCGGTATGAAGGTTGAAGAAGTTTGTGAGAGTCGGCTGGCCAACCTCCACTCCTCCTAAAAGTATTCTACGAATCGGGTCTCCTGCCAGCGGGATGTAGGAGAGAAGACTGGCGGCAACTGTAACGGCCCAGTATGAAAGCTGGTCCCATGGCAGGAGATATCCTGTGAAGTTGGAGAGGACCACCAGTAGCAGCAGTGCCAGTCCTGTTATCCAGGTCACGTCTCTCGGCGGACGGTAGGCGCCGGTGAATGCAACGCGGAGCATGTGAAGGAAGGAAATCCACACAAAGGCTATTGCGCTCCAATGGTGAATGTTGCGTAACATCTTCCCGAATAGCAGGCTTTCCTGCAGGTTCAGTATCGAGTTATAGGCACTCTCCGGGGATGGTTCATAGTGAAACTTAAGCAGCAAACCGGTGATTACCTGTATTAGAAGGAGCGTGGCCGCCATACCACCCAGGCCAAAGGTAAGGGTGAAACGGAGCGTCGATTCCCTTACCTTACGTGGATGCAGATGAAGGATGAGTCCGAAGCGCGATTTTTCTCTCTTTTCGGTGGCGGGGTCCTCAGTCATCAGGATTTACGGCTGGATGCCATGAAAACAAAGATAAATTATTTCGCCATGCATTGACTTTCACCTGACGGTTCGGGGGGGACTCCTGCAATGAAGAAAATGGCCGGATACTGATGCCGCCATCGGACCAAAATGCTTAATTTCCCCTGGAAAAGAGGCCGATTATGAGCAAAGAGAAAAAGATCATTACCCCGAGGCTGGTTATAATGCTTTTGTTGGCAGTTGTGGTGATACCGATGCTTCCTCTGCTTGTCTCAAGTCAATGGGACTGGGGGGAAGCCTGGATATATGCAGCCATCTGCATTCTGGGTTTCGTAATAAGCAGGCTGCTGGCTGCAAGGAAGAATCCAGGACTGCTGGCAGAGAGAGCCCGGTTTGGTCAGCAAACTGACGCCAAATCATGGGACAGAAAGATGACATTACTTCTTACGCTTGGAGGTCTTATTATCCATCTTTTACCAGGACTCGACAGGCTTAAGGGGTGGTCGGCAGGATTCAGCATGCCCTGGGTGGTTGCCGGTTTCGTCCTTGTTGTGGCAGGCTACTTACTGGGGTCATACGCCCTTGTTGCCAACAGGTATTTCTCGGGTATGGTGAGGATACAGAACGACCGTGATCACAAGGTGGTTTCTTCGGGCCCTTACAGGTGGGTCCGTCATCCGGGCTATCTGGGTGCTGCCATAACATATGCCGGTATACCCTTATTCCTAGATTCACTGTGGACCCTGATACCTGTTGTAATCACGATAGGGATCCTGGTCATCCGCACATCTATGGAGGACCGGACTCTGCAGAATGAGCTTGCCGGCTATACGGAATATACTCGGCATACACGGTATCGTCTCCTTCCGGGTGTATGGTGAATTCAATTTTGTTTTATCTTTGCCCCCGCCCGGGACGTTAGCTCAGTCGGTTTAGAGCGCTTGCTTCACACGCAAGAGGTCACTGGTTCGAATCCAGTACGTCCCACATTATTGGGTCGGACCAAGATATAATTTTGATTATAAGGATATTACAAAGCAATTCCAGGTCGTTCCAATGCTTAGAATGATGTTTTTGACACTGAATTGTCATTGTAAGGATAAGGAAAGTCACCCTCAGCAAGAGTAAATCCATCATCCGTCTGCATGACCCTCCCCGGTGATGGCCTGATGGCAAGCTGTAATCTGATCTTTTCGATGAAGGCCTCATCTCCAACAGCAATGCTCTCAGTCCATTTTGGCTCACGCTTCAGGTCATCTCTCTTCAAAGCTTCCTGTACCCATTCCGACTGTAACTTTTGCAGCTGGCAGATTGATTCGACACCTAAAACGTCAAGAAGAGCATTGTAATCAATTATCGAGTATCGCAGCTTTGGATTTTCAATTTCATAATATCCAGACTCTACCCATTCTATCGGATGATCAACCATACCTGCCCTGACCATGTTCATATGGATATATACCATGCAGTGTTGAAGATGCTCGACGGTTCCGATAGCGGTTGCATGATACCGGTCTTCCCAGTAAGCTCCTTTTCGGCCTTTTCTGTTATTATATACCTGGGCCGTCCTGCCCTGAACCAACTGCATGAAAATGGGAATGCTCCTCGCAGGTGTACTATCACAAACCAGTAAATGTATGTGGTTACTGGTAACAATATAATTCAGTACAGATACTCCGTAACGCTTCTTCGCTTGAAATAACCATTTTATCCACAGTTTCCTGTCTTTTGCGAATTTCAAAAGAAAATCCCTTTTATGGCATCGGTGAGTAATATGCCATATATGTCCTGGTGTGTAATATCTGTTGGCCCTGGGCATTGAAAAATATTACTTAAACCTAGCTTTTTATCTCCAAATTATCACTATAAGGCATCAAGATCACTAAAATTAGTATTTAAATATCTGATTATCTATCCCATAGCTTAGCCCGACCCTGATCCTCGATCCTCGTCTAGAGATAGTCGTCAAAATACCCGGCTATCTTCTCAAAGAGATGCACTCGCGCCCGGCCGACCATGTTGTGCCCGGCACCGGGATATACAAAATAATCAACCTGCTTCCCGTTGTTTATGCATGCATCGATCAGCGAAAGGCTGTTCTGCCACACTACAACGTCATCATTTGTGCCGTGGATGAGAAGCATCTTCCCTTCAAGATTGCCGGCATAGCCGGGAAGCGACGAGCGTTTGTATCCCTCGGGATTTTTCATCGGAGTATCCATGTAACGCTCACCGTACATCACCTCATACCATTTCCAGTCGATCACCGGTCCGCCGGCACATGCCACCTTGAATACACCGGGCTGTCTCAGCATCAACGAGACCGTCATGAATCCACCGTAGCTCCATCCGTGTACTCCGATCCTGCCTGGATCAACGAAACTGAGCGATTTGAGATAGCTTACACCGGCCATCTGGTCAGCCATCTCCACATCGCCAACCTGTCTGTGGATAATGCTCTCAAACTCAAACCCTCGACCGGCCGAACCCCTGTTATCAAGCGTGAAAATAACATATCCCTTCTGTGCCATATAGTTAAGGAAAAAGCCTGCAGAGCCGGTCCAAGACTTGTTGATCATCTGGGCATGAGGACCGCCGTATACATATACTATAGCCGGATATTTTACCGCCGGATCAAAATCAACCGGTTTGATCAGCCTGCAATAAAGATCGGTAATTCCATCATCAGCTTTGATGGTGAAGATTGACATCTCCCCGATCTTATACTCCTTATACGGATCCTTGTCCTCAAGAAGAGTGCTCACCTGTTTGCCTTTACTGTCGAGCAGATATATAGCCCGTGCCATGGTCAGTCCGCTGAAGTCATCGATAAAGTAATTCATGCTCTTCGACGCAATTGTGCGGTGTACTCCCTCGCCGCCGGTAATCTGTTCGCTTTTGCCTGTTTTGATATCGGTCATATAAAGATGCCTCTCCAGCGGACTCTCCTTGGTTGCATCATAGAGAACTCGTTCCCCTTCCGTATCAAAGCCCGTGAAGCCTGTCACCTCCCAGGGACCGCTCGTCAGCTGCCTGACAAATACTCCCTCCGTAGTGTAGAGATAAAGGTGATTCCAGCCGTCACGCCGGCTCTGCCAGATGAACTCGGAGCCGTTACCGGGATTAAAGAGAAGTCCGCCTTGCGGTTCAACGTACCGGCTGTTGCGCTCCTTGAAGAGGGTCTTCACCAGGAGCCCGGTGAAGGCATCGTACTTATTGACTGCCAGATAATCCTGGTCACGGTTGAGTATGCCAGCATAAATATACTGCCCGGTCGGATCCCAGGTCACAGAGGTGATGTACTGGTAATCGGGACCGGCGATCTGAAGATATACAGTTTCGTTCAGATCCGGGTTAAAGATTCCCAGCGAAACCTTCTGGCTCTTCATCCCTGCCATAGGGTACTTCGTAGGGACGCTCTGAGCTATCCTCTCACCAATATCAACCAATGGATAGTCGGTCACATCGCTCTGGTCAGTCCTGTAGAATGCAAGCCTCTTCCCGTCAGGAGACCAGTACATGCCTGCATTTATCCCGAACTCATTCCGTGAAGGAACCTGGCCGTATACTATGGCCTGGTCCTTTTCATCAGTAACCTGGATCCGATGGCCCCCAGCAGCTACAAACAGATTGTTTCCGATTGTCCATGCTGCATTCAGCATCTTTCTGTCGATCAAGATGTTTTCCGCTCCGGGGTCAGTTTCATTTACCTTTGTAAGGCTTTTCCGGGTTAGATCATATAGGAATATGTCTTGTTCGTATGTGAAGTAAAACTTGTTGTTGTCCATCCAGTTTATTGAAGGGAAACGCTGAAACATCCTACCCCTGGATGCTTTCAATCTGGCATCCAACTCAGCAAGTCTGACCAGGGTATCTGCCTGTAAAGCATTTACTGCACTCTTCTGGATAAGACAATTATTTTCAATGTATGTGAAGTAATCCGTCTCACCACGCCACGTGATGTTCATTATGCCCTTCGGGCGAAGCGACGGATTAAGGTAATCGTCCGCAGTAAACAGTTTATCCTGAGCGGATGTAATGGAGACTGCTGAATTCAGGAGCAGAGCTGACAATACAAGTACTTTTCTGATCATAAATAATTAATTTTTAGCATACTAGGATTTCACCACCTTATAAGTGGAGGAGGACAATGGCATTTACCAGAGCCTCCACAAATATTTACTTAAACATAGCTTTTAAATCCTTAAAATGTCATTTTAAGGTGTTAAAATGACTTAATTAGGTCACTAATCATCTGGTCACTCGCCTTATAGCTTGGTCCGACCCCGATTGAAAACAAAATATACAGGAATTCCCGCCGCGATTAGTGACAAGCCCATCACAGCTTCGCGGGGCCGCGTGATAATAGTGTTGAAAAAGAGCCCTATGCAGAAGAGAACAAAGATAGCCGGCACAACCGGGTAACCCCAGACTTTGTACGGGCGGTGGGCTTCGGGCATCCTGCGGCGCAGTATGAAAACCCCTGTGGCCATTGCACCATAAAATATATAAACTGCAAAGACCAACATGTCAGTCAGCTGATCGAAGGTGCCAGAAAGCACAAGCACTGAGGCCCATATCCCCTGCCACAGCAGCGAATTACCCGGTACATTGTGACGGTTCAGCTTCCCGATACCGGAAAAGAAAAGCTTCTCCTGTGACATTGCATAATATGGCCGCGATCCTGTAAGTATGCTCGCGTTCAGACATCCCAGTGTTGTTATCAGGATCAGCGCCGAGATAAAGAGAACCCCTCCATGCCCCCATAAACTCCTGATGGATTCTATGGCTGCAATCTGGTTCCCGGCTTCATGAACCCGTACAAGCTGAGGGATTGACATAACCCTCATATAAGCCAGGTTAACCAACACATAAACCCCTATCACAACCAGCACCCCGATGGCTATTCCCTTTGGAATATTTCTGTTTGCATTCTTAATCTCTCCTCCGATGAACCCCACTGACACCCAGCCCTGGTATGCCCAGAAGGCAGCCAGTATGGCAGTGTAAAACGATGAAAGGGTCACCTGGCTGTTGCCCAGCTCCCTGAATTCAATGAAGTTATCAGGCTTCGGATTACCGTTGGTAAGGCCGGCAATGATGATTACCAGCAGTCCTGCACAAACAAAAAAGAATATTGCCTTCCCGGTCCAGGCTCCACTGCGAAGTCCTGACATGTTGAGCAGCGTCAGCAGCATGATGACTATTATTGCTGTCATCTTGATACCGAAATCCTGGAATGGGAAGAAAACCCCGCCGATTGAGAAATCATGCAGTGCGGGAAGCAGGTCAGGAATTGAAATGACACTGTTCAGCGACTGCACCAGCACATACGCCAGGGAAGAAATCGTCGCAGTCTGGATAACTGCAAAAAGCGACCAGCCGTAAAGGAAAGAGAAGAAACGTTTATAGATCTTCTTCAGATATACATAGTCGCCACCGGTATCGGCGAGCATTCCGGCAAGTTCGGCATTGCTCAGTGCGCCGAATAGAGTGATGAGTCCGCCGGCAATCCATACGAGGAGGATCCAGACCGAGGATTGCAGCTCATTGGCCATAGGTGCGATCTTTTTATAAACACCTGATCCTATAATATTGGCAATCACAAAGATAACTACATACCCGAGCCCGAGTGTCCTGGATAAACTTCTCTGATCAGTCATGAGCTGGCATAGTTCTTAGGGTGAAGACGCTAATTTAACAAATAAGCCATGAGAATTGCGATTTGTGATGTGGGATTTGCGATGTGCCATGTTAGTGTTGTCATGTGAGATTTGCGATGTGCAAA
>DHUL01000081.1:0-8691 GCA_002409145.1 Bacteroidales bacterium UBA5235 | reverse complement strand
TTGCAAAATGTGACTTGCCATGTGAGATTTGTGATGTGGGATTTGCGATATACCATGTGAGATTCGCAAAGTGCAATTTGCATGCTGTGATTTCCGATGTGAGATTTGCCCTGTGCAAGGTGCGAGGTGAGAAGCGTGATGCACTATTATACCGGGTGAACTTTCCAGACACTTATGCGTATAAAGAAAGTAACAAGAGCTGCTCCCAAACATGAAAAAACCGGTCATTCCCCTTCTGGCAATGATTATCTGCACTGGCGTCAGCGCCCAGTGGAAGGCACAGACTGCCGAGACATACGAAAAAACCTACAGGATGGCTTTCGTTGTCTCCACAAGCGGAACTGAAACACTGAGGATCATGCGAGATGTAACCCCCGGGACCTCAACCAAAGGTGCAAATCCTTATGATCAGATCTCCGGGCAGATTCTGCTCAACAAAAATGTTGGCACTGAATACTCGGTTAACACCATAGTGCTGAGATTCGACGAAAGCACGAAGCTATACATACATCAGCCTGCCGACCTTAAACAGGGCTGGGATGACAATACCGGAAGGTATATTATCGAATCAGACTGGCAGGTCTGGCGAACAGGCGACACCCGTAACAAGGGCGCCGGGAGGGCTGCGGCCGGCTCCGGATCAGACCTCAAAAAAGAGGTTCTTGACATGATGAAGTCGGGTAAAACGGTCCACTGCCAGATAATCATGATTCATAAAATGCATGACACCCAGACCATTATAAATTCGCAATTTAAACTTCAGAACTCGACGAAGTCAATCAACTACCTGTTTCAATAATCTTCCCGATCACATCTCCTTATCTTCAGAAATTTTGTTCTTTTGAAGGAGAGATCCGTAACTGAACAAAATCAATGAAAAAAACGACCCTCGTACTTTTTGTGATGACACTTATTCTTGGCTGTCATCCGGACCTTTTTGCACAGAAAAAAAACAGGAAAGCTGAATCACCGGCCCGGCCGGCATTAACCGTGATGCCCGGGGCACAGCAGCAGGTGCAGGCAGCTACCGTTGTTCCGGTAATAGTAAACGGTGAAGCACAGAAGATACCTGCATTTGAAGATGCCGGCAACTGGATCCGTGAGGATCTGTGGGTGGAGACTGAGTTTGACACCGACGGTGACGGTAAGCCTGACAGGATGCATGTTGATGTCACACGTCCGAAGCAGACTGACACTGAAGGGATAAAGCTTCCGGTGGTGTATGAGTCGAGCCCCTACTTCGCAGGCACTGCGGGTAACAACAGGGAATATTTCTGGAACGTGAGGCAGGAGCTCAACACTGTTCCAAGGCAGCATATTTATCCTCCACAGATCAAAAGAAGAGGGGAGCGGCCGGTAATTTCAAACTCACAGGTGAAGGCATGGCTCCCCTATGGTTTTGCCGTGGTTCATTCATCGGCACCCGGAACAGGACTCTCGCAGGGATGCCCCACAATCGGCACCAGGATTGAAGCGCTGGCACCCAAGGCAGTTATAGACTGGCTCAACGGACGGGCAAAAGGGTACACCACCCCCGACGGGAACGAGGAGGTAAAGGCATACTGGGCAACCGGAAAGGTGGGAATGATAGGCACATCGTACAACGGCACCATCCCCTTCGCTGCTGCAACTACCGGAGTAGATGGGCTTGAGGCAATTATCCCGGTTGCGCCAAACACATCATACTATCATTATTATCGTTCCAACGGTCTTGTCAGGAGCCCGGGCGGATACCTTGGTGAAGATGCCGATGTTCTTTATGATTTTGTCCACTCCAATCCGGATAACTGCGATTACTGCGACAGTGTGGTAAGGGACAGTGAGATGGCTGCCGGACTCGACCGTGTTACCGGTGACTACAATGAGTTCTGGGCCAAACGTGACCTGATGAACTACATGAAGTCATATAAAGCTGCCACCCTGATGGCACATGCCTTCAACGACTGGAACGTTGTACCAAGTCACAGTTACCGTTTCATTGAAAAGCTTAAGGAGATGGGAGTGCCGCTGCAGATATACTATCACCAGGGAAGTCACGGCGGTGAGCCTCCGTTTAAGATGATGAACAGATGGTTCACACGTTACCTGTTTGGCGTTGAGAACGGGGTGGAAAATGATCCGAAGGCATGGATCGTCCGTGAGGGAGCAGAGAGGCTCAGCCCGACGGCTTATCCTGATTATCCCAACCCGGATGCCAGGCCTGTCACCTTGTATCTTACGGGTGGTGCCCCTGAAGCTGGCGGCCTGGTGACAACGAAGCCCGCCAGGCAGGAGAAGGAAACCCTGGTCGATAATTATTCATTCACAGGCTCAGCCCTTGCACAGGCTGAATTCAGCAACCACCGCCTCCTTTATCTGACTCCCGTTCTGACAGAGCCCGCACACATCTCGGGAGTTGTTAAGATAAAGATCAGGGCAGCATCAAGCAAACCTGCAGTGAACCTTTCTGTGTGGTTGGTGGCATTACCCTGGGAAGAGGGGCGCCTTATGAGGATGACTGAAAGCATCATCACCCGCGGCTGGGCCGACCTCCAGAATTATCGCTCCCTTCAAGAGAGTGAACCGCTGGTGCCTGGCAAATTCTATGAGATGAGCTTCGGGCTGGAGCCCGATGACCAGATCATTCCTGCCGGAAAACAGATAGGACTCATGATCTTCTCAAGTGACAAGGAGTTCACTCTTCATCCGATACCCGGAACAGAGCTGACCGTTGACCTTGACGGAACAGAGGTGACAATCCCGGTTGTAGGCGGAAAGATCAAATAAGTTTTTCTGTCCATTTCGCAATCAGATTAAAGACGGTCACTTACCGTGATCTGCTTAGGGCGAAAAGGTTCGCAGGCAAGGGCAGAGATTTTTTTATCTCTTCCATTGCAGCGTTCGGGCGTGTCATTTCGTATTAGGTTATAAAAGACCTGAATTCCTTAGGACTATTGCTTAAAAAAATCTGTATGAAAAATCCAGTATTAATAATTGTGTACCTTCTGGCTTTTGCCGCATTGTCATCATGTTCAAAGGATAATGGCCGGGAGCCCGACCTCACCCCGGAAAACCTTGATCTGACCGCTAAGGGCGCTGAAGTCATTGCCAATAGCAATGAATTTGGTGTTGAGCTCTTTACAAAAGTTGCTCTTGCAGAGGACAAAAACTTCATGCTCTCACCGCTCAGCGCAAGCGCTGCACTGACCATGCTGCTCAATGGCTGTGGCGGAGAAACATATGATCAGCTGAAGGCGACCCTGAAATATCCTGAACAGATGACCATCACTGAAATAAATGAGGTCTACAAAAGCCTTGTCTCTCAGTTGCTTGTAGTTGATCCAAAGGTTAAACTGGCCCTGGCCAACGCAATATTCTACAGGATGGGATTCACAGTCAAGAACCCGTTCCTCAGCACGATGGACAATGATTTTAACGCGGAAGTTGCAGGTCTTGACTTTTCACTGCCGGCTGCACTTACAACAATCAACAAATGGGCCAGCGACAATACAAACGGTAAGATCCATGAAGTCCTGGACGAGATATCTCCAGAAGCAGTCATGTTCATCATGAACGCACTTTATTTCAAGGGCGACTGGAGCTACCAGTTCGACAAGGATCTGACAGCTGACAGGCCATTTTACACTGATGGCTCAAACTCCGTAGACGTAAGCACAATGAAGGGAGAGGTCGGGTCAAAAGTAACTTTTGGAGCCGGTTACAGGGCAATCGAAATGCCCTATGGCCAGACCAACTTTACAATGGATGTGATCGTGCCGGCAGGTACACTCTCCGACTTCACAGCGTCACTTGACGCTGAGAAATGGAATACCATCACCTCCGGATTTGATGGCCAGGAAGAGTACGGCAAACTGACTGTTTACATGCCTAAGTTCAAATTTTCTTATGAGAAACTCCTCAATGACCAGTTGCAAAGTATGGGTATGCTGGATGCATTTAATCCTGACCTGGCAAACCTGTCAGGAATTTCCGATGCCTCGATCTTTGTCAGCTTCGTGAAGCAAAACACCTTCGTGGAGGTTGATGAAGAAGGAACCGAAGCGGCCGCTGTCACCACAATAGGTATTGAACTGACCAGCATACCGCCACAACCGCAGGTATTTACTATTGATAAACCCTTTGTCTTTGCAATACGCGAACGGACCACAAACACCCTGCTTTTCATAGGGCAGGTGGTAAATCCGCTTGATAAGTAATCCGGAGAACCTGCATAGAAAGAATTCGCATTTTTAAAACCGACAACAAAAAAGCCGAATATGAAAAATCTGATCAAACCCGCACTGTTTCTGATAGTTCTGATGGCTGCGATGTCAGCCTGCAAGGACAGGACAACAGAACTGATTACCTATGACGCAAATGTACCGGTCTACATGCCTTTTGATGATTTCCGGGCAAGCTTCCTGAAGAGCGCTCCGATTGAGATCGCTCACCCCGGAAAAATGTATTTCAAGGACGGGTATCTCTTCGTCAATGAGTACGGGAAAGGCATCCACGTGATTGACAATTCAGACCCCTCAAACCCTGAAAAGGTTGCTTTCTATGAGATCCTGGGCAATGTTGATATGGCTATTAAAGGCAACGTCCTGTACGCTGACAGCTATATTGACCTCCTGGCAATTGATATAACCGATGTCGAAAATCCTGTCGAGATTGACCGTATTGAAAATGTCTTCCCGGAAATTGTTCCGGAGGGAGAGTTATGGTACCCGTACGCAATGGTTGACAAATCCCAGGGAGTGATTGTTGGCTGGGAGGTGAAAAAGATCACGGAGGAAGTTGAAAAATATAATCATGGTGGGTGGATATTTCGAGGCGGAATGGAATTCATGTTGAACGCTGATGCAGCAGGACCCACATGGACCGGAGGAAGCGGCACCGGAGGTTCCATGGCCCGCTTCATGCTTAATGAAGACTACCTGTATGTCATCGCTGTTCCCGTCAGGCTGAAAACCGTTGACATCACTTCACCGACAGAAATGACGGTTGTCGACAGTGTTGACGTGCCGCGTAACATGGAAACCCTCTTCCGCCTTGAGAATAACCTATTCATTGGAACCACAACCGGGATGCTGATCTTCGACCTCGTCAACCCGAAAAAGCCTGTCCAGATATCCTCATATGACCATATTACAGCCTGTGACCCTGTAGTGGTCGACGGCCAGTATGCATATGTGACACTCCGGTCCGGTAACATGTGCAACAACGCACAGAACCTGCTGGAGGTAATCGATATTTCCTCCATCAAAAATCCGTACCTGGTGAAATCGTACCCGATGTTCAATCCGCACGGACTGGGCACAGACGGGGACCTGCTCTTCGTCTGCGATGGTGCAGCCGGATTGAAAATCTACGACAAATCTAATCCGCTGGCAATCATTACAAACCAGGTGGCTCACTACCCGGACTTTGATACCTACGATGTAATTCCGATGAATGGTATCCTCATGCTGGTAGGAACTGGAGGTATCTATCAGTATGATTACAGTGACCCGGAAAATATTGTTCAGATCAGCCACATAACAATCAAGGAAGAATAGATATATGCACAGACTCACTGCAATTGCGGTCTGTGCACTGCTTACAGTCTCTGCAACAGGCCAGCACAGAAAATCTACTGTTGTGCTTAACGATGGCTCCCGGATCTCGGGAACCATCGTTAGTGATTCTACAGATTACCTGGATATTAAGATTACTTCGCCCCAGGTCATAAGGATTGGCAGGGCACAGGTATCATCGGTTGAAGCTGCAACCTATCCGTTCAAAAAGAACCTTAAAACCTCCGGCTATTACGTAAGGTTCAACACAAGCATCCTGTCCGGAAAAAATGAAAGTGGTAACCAGGGCAGTCTAAGCTTCCATATTTCAAATGGTTTTCAGTTCAGAAACGGTCTTGCGGTCGGTATGGGCTCGGGAATGGAAGAGCTGGGAACGATACTGGTCCCTTTTTATGCAGACTTGAGATACACACCTCTTAATACAGGAACGTCATCCTACGTCTGGATGAAAACCGGTTACAGCTTCGCTCTGTCTGAACAAGAGGGTTCATATATAGACGATGCTTCAGCAAACACGGAAACTGATGGCGGATTTCTCTTCAATGCCGGGGTGGGCATCTCCATGTTTACATGGAACAGAACTGCAGTAAACTTTGGCATTGGATACAGGTACCAGAAGGTCACCCTGAACCAGCCTTCATACTGGTGGGGAGGCAGCTCTATCATGCAGACTGTAACCCAGTATTACAGGCTGGAGTTCCATCTGGGCTTTGTTTTTATGTAGGTAAATAAAAATGAAAGTAGTAACCATAATATCGTCCGAATTGAGTTATTTCGGGAAAACTTGATTCCTGACGGTATAATGGGCAGAAAAACCTGGGATGGTCATGAATATACAGACCCGGATCTGGTCAGGGGATGTGCCGGCGGCGATATCCGCTCACAGGAACTTCTCTACAAACGATATTTCTCTTTTGCGATGTCAGTCTGTATCAGGTATGCAAGAGATGAAAACGAAGCCATGGAAATAGTTAATGACAGCTATATGAAGGTCCTGGATAAAATTTCCGAGTACGACCCTGCCAGGGCGTTTAAAAGCTGGTATGGTAAAATACTGGTAAATACTGCCATTGACAATTACAGGAAAAACCTGAAACAAAATGACTACCTCCCGGTAAGCATAATAACAGATACAGAGGAGAATGAGCCCGAGATCGAATCGGAGCTTTCCGCGAATGATATCCTGGCTCTCTACAGTCACCTCCCTGCAAGCTGCAGGGTAACGTTCAACCTCTTCGAGATAGAGGGGTATTCACATGAGGAGATCGGGCAGATGCTGGGAGTGTCAGCCTCCACATCCAGGGCAAATCTTGCAAGGGCGAAAAAGATGCTCCGGGAGCTTTATAAAAGGCATATTGCTTCGGTTAAGAAGAGTCATGAGTAGGTTTGACGACATATTCAGCCGGAAGGCGAAGGAGGCATTTGACAACTATAATGCTGACCACCTTGCAGGGGATGGATGGGACTCGTTTACCGCGAAACAAGGGAAAAAACAGAGACGGGCGCTGGTGATCCCGCTCTGGGCCAGGGCTGCGTCAATAATTATCCTGGTCACGGCAGGTGTGCTCTTCATGAACCGGTTAAATGACCGGCAGGATGGCGAACCAGCTGATCAGTCAGCACAGCAGATCCCGAGTGAAATGACTGATTCCATCCAGGCCAAATCCGACACAAATGCAGCAAAACCTGCACTCGCCGAATCAGTCCCGGTTATGACAGACAGTAAAAAGGTCTCACCCGAAACATTTGCCCGTGCCGGGCGAACGGGTGAAACAGGAAGTCAGACCAGGCGAACCGGGGATGCAGGAAGCCGGGCCGGGCAAACCGGGGATACAGGAAGCCAGACCGGGCAGACGGGGGATACAGGAAACCGTGTCAGTCAAACCCCGGATATGGGAAGCAGGACAGGGCAAACTCCGGATACAGACCACCGGGCCGGGGAAACCAGGGAGTCAGTCACGGAAGGAAACGGAGACCTGATTAATGAAGCTGCCATTCCTGTTCTGGCTGAGAACATTATACCTGACGGGATTTCCTCCGGGGTGAACCTTGCTGCAAATCCTATAGAGATAAGGTTAGCAGATGAAGCTGATTCCAGGTTGAACCTGCCGCCCATAAAAGCCCTGAAAGATTATCTGGTTTTGCCCCATGAAAGAATGACCACCACCCTTATGACCGGTTTTTCCGGAATGATGGCCAGCATTGACAATGCAACAACAACTGCCCAGGGTGTTTCAGTCGGCTTTTGGGTGGAGCGGCAGCTCACCCGGAGAATCTCGATCCGTCCAGGTCTGGCGATGGCAAAACACAGTTACGGACTGGAAGGCACACCCGAGAGAATGATCTCAGGAGGAAACATAGCCCTGGATTATGCTGCACCGGAACTGAATGGCCTGTCAGGCACCACTACCTCCTATGAAGCAGATATCGATGTTGTTTCAATGGAGGTGCCGGTTAACTTCGTTTTCTCGATCCGGAAGAGGGCCGGGACTAACCTCTTTATATCCACCGGTGCCTCTACCCTTATCTATCTGAGCCAGCACATGACCGGAAGCTTCAATAACACCTATACAAAAACCACGACTGACTCCTATGGCGGAGTCTTTCATGAGACAATGACCACCTCCGTGCAGGTTGAGCGTGAGCATGAACTGCTGAACAGGATTGACCTCCTGGGGCTTGCAAACTTCTCTGCCGGATACTCAATGCCATTCGGCAAGGAGACACATCTGCTGTTCGAACCGTTCGTTCAATTGCCGGTAAAGGATCTTACCAGCCTGAACCTGCGTATCAGGTATGGCGGTCTGTCAATGAAGATTCAGTTCTGAGAATAAAGCAAGAAATCATTTTATTAAAGATCCGCATACAGCCATGTCGGGGCCGGCCGCTGATTTTTACACCACGGCTCTATCTCTCAGTCCTCCTTTTCTTAGCCGAAGGAGATAGACAGGTATCCCCAGAAGGATCAGCGAGAGGCTTATTTCTGCTTTGTGGGAAAAGTGGCGTGATCCGGCAATTAGAGAAACCTTTGCAAGAAAATCCCTGAGCTCCTGCGGCGCTCTCTGGGCTTTTTTGTTTCCATCCCTCTGCCTCGCCAACGAGCGCCGGGCTGTAAATCGAGTAGGAGGAAAATGAA
>DHUL01000094.1:41628-43316 GCA_002409145.1 Bacteroidales bacterium UBA5235 | reverse complement strand
GCAAGACAGATGGCCGAGAAGAACAAGTACGTCCTCAGCGGCCAGTTCACATCCGCATCGGGCTCAGAAATAAGGCTTAACGTAGCCAATATTCCGGCCGGCTCTGTCAAGGTTACAGCAGGCGGGGTCACGCTTACTGAAAACGTCGACTACACGGTTGACTACAACATGGGTTCGGTCAAGATCATCAACTCTGCAATCATCGAGTCTCAGACACCGGTCCAGGTATCACTTGAAAGCAACCAGTTCTTCGGCCTGCAGACCAAAACGCTTGTCGGGACCCATCTCAATTACCGTCTCTCTGACAGGTTAAACCTTGGCGGTACAGTACTGAGATTAACTGAGAGACCGTATACACAGAAGGTTACATATGGTGATGACCCGATCTCCAACACCATATACGGTTTTGATGCATCATACAGGTCTGAGTCACAGCTTCTGACCAATGCCATTGACTGGCTCCCCTTCATTGAAACGAAAGCCCCTTCATCCATAAACTTTTTCGGTGAGTTTGCCCATCTCGTACCCGGCCACAGCAGAGCAATCACTTCTGAAGGAGCTGTTTACATTGATGACTTCGAGGCAAGTGAGATTTCCCTTGACCTCAGGGCTTTCAACGCATGGTCACTGGCCAGTGTGCCACAGGGTATCGATCATTTCTTTCCCGAGGCAAGGCTGAGCAAGGACATCCGTTCCGGATTCAACCGTGCTCGGATGGCCTGGTATGTAATTGACCCGCTGTTTCTGCGCAATGGTTCAACCACCCCGGGGCATATCCGCTCTAACCCTGATACCCAGTCGAGTCACTTCGTAAGGGAAATCTATGAGACCGAAATTTTCCCCTACAAGGAATCGCCCAGCGGTATCCCCACAAACATTTCAGTGCTGAACGTGGCATTTTATCCCTATGAGCGCGGGCCCTACAACTTTGATGTACTTCCGGGAGCCTATTCGGCGGGACTCAGTTCAGACGGGCTGCTGAATTCGCCCCGGACACGATGGGGAGGGATGATGCGTGAACTGCTGACAAATGACTTCGAGTCGGCAAACATCCAGTACATCAAGTTCTGGGTAATGGATCCGTTCGTTGAGAATCCTGATCATGAGGGCGGAGATTTATACTTCAACCTGGGTAACATCTCAGAGGATATCCTTCGCGATTCGCGGAAACAGTTTGAGAACGGGCTGCCCACCTCGCCGCTGGTACTGAACGTTGACACCACTGTATGGGGAAGGGTTCCCACGGTTCAGGCTGTGGTGCACGCCTTTGACAACAACATAGAGTCACGCCGATACCAGGACGTTGGTCTTGACGGCCTCGGCAACCCGGACGAAGTCTCCTTTTTTGACAGTTACCTGCAGGCTGTAGGTGCTGTGGTGAGTCCCGAGGTGCTGGAAAGGATATTTGAAGACCCGGCAAATGATGATTTCCACTATTTCAGGGGTTCTGACTATGACCTGCTGCAGCTTGGCATCCTTGAACGTTACAAGAAATTCAACGGCACTGAGGGCAACTCGCCCACATCAGAGATGTCATCCGAGTCATATCCCACCAGCGGAACCACACTGCCTGACATGGAGGATATCAATCGTGACAACACCCTCAGTGAGACGGAAAGTTATTATCAGTACCATGTGAGCCTCAGGCCTGCGGATATGGTTGTGGGAAAGAATTTCATCGTTGATGA
>DHUL01000094.1:37049-41365 GCA_002409145.1 Bacteroidales bacterium UBA5235 | reverse complement strand
ATAACTGACTATGAGAGGATAGTGGGTTCGATACGCGACTTCAAGTCGATCAGGTTCCTGCGTATGTATATGCGTAATTTCGATGAAGAGGTGATCATGCGTTTTGCTCGCCTGGAGCTTGTAAGGTCAGAATGGCGCAAATACAACCTTACCTTCTTTGAGGGCGGTGAACGCATTACTATTCCCGAGGAGGATGATGGCACCTTTGAGATCAGTTCGGTAAGCATTGAGGAAAATGCAGGCAAGGAGCCGGTGAACTATGTTCTGCCTCCAGGCTTTGACCGTGTCATTGACCCGGCCAATCCGCAGCTGAGGCAGCTCAATGAGCAGTCTATGGTACTTCGCGTTCGCGACCTGGCTGACGGTGATGCCAGGGCCACCTACAAGAATGTGACCCTTGACATGAGGCAGTACCGCAGGCTTAAGATGGAGGTTCATGCCGAGGCGTTGATAGGTGAACCGCTGCAGGATGACGAGGTGACCGTGTTTGTCAGGCTGGGATCAGACTACAGGAGCAACTTCTATGAGTACGAGATCCCGGTGAAGCTTACTCCGTATGGCAGGTACAGTAATGACAGCGAGGAGCAGAGAGCTGAAGTCTGGCCTGAGCTGAACAAGATAGACATTGATCTTTCGCAGTTGCTTGATGCCAAGCAGGAACGTGATGCAGCCATGCGTGCTGCGGGTTCCGTGGTAAGCGAAGCTGACATATGGTCAGTGCAGAACGGCAGGGTACGCATATCGGTCAGCGGCAGTCCAAACCTCAGTAATGTAAGGGTTGTGATGGTTGGCGTCAGGAACCCCATACGCACACGCCGTCCGCAGACTGATGATGGTGCCCCGCGATCAGCAGAGGTATGGATAAATGAACTCCGCCTCAGCGATTTCCGCGAAGACGGCGGCTGGGCTGCCAATGCACAGATGCAGGCCAGGCTGGCTGACCTGGGAACGATCAACCTCGTGGGCCAGACAAGCACACCAGGATGGGGAAGCATTGACAAGAACGTCAACCAGCGAAGCATGGAACAGGTGATACAATATGACCTCTCCTCCAACCTCGAACTGGGCAAGTTCTTTCCGGAGAAGGCAGGTATCCGTATCCCGGTTTACATGGGCTATTCGGAGAACCGCATCAGGCCTCAGTATGACCCGCTCGATCCTGACATACTGCTCAATGATGCTCTTGATAACCTGGAGACAAAGCCAGAACGTGACAGTGTCCTCAACCTGTCAGAGGAGTACTCACGTCGCCGTACCCTTACCGTCAGTAACGCGGGCACCACAAAAAGAGGTGAAAAACCACATGCCTGGGACCCGGCGAATGTCACCGTCAGCTATGCATTCAATGAAGTTTACAACACTGATCCAAGGACTGAGGTCGACGTGGAACGTACATACAGGGGAGGCATAGCCTATGATTTCGAGGCACGACCCAAGAACTTCACCCCGTTCCAGAAATCGAGCCTATTAAGCTCTCCTGCCTTCAGGCTCATCAGGGATTTCAACATCTACCTCTTCCCGAAACATATCACCGTGCGAACTGATCTCTACAGGTACTATAATGAGGTCAAGACACGTAACATCAATAATCCCAATCTGCTCATCGAGCCGGTTTTTACAAAGGATTTTCAGTGGAACCGTTTCTATGATGTCAAGTATGATATTACGAAACAGCTGAAGGTCGATTTCACTGCCAGCAGCATAGCGCGCATTGACGAGCCTGCCGGGGGTGTTGACCGCCGACGTTACCCGGAGCTCTTCGACGCATGGCGTGATTCCATCATGTCCAACCTGGCCGACTTTGGGCGCACCACCAGTTATTATCACCTGCTGAACTTCAACTACAACATCCCTGTCAACAAGCTGCCGCTGCTCTCCTGGGTGACTTCCAACGCACGCTACAGCGCCAGGTACGACTGGCTGGCCGGCACCATTTTCCCCGATTCCTTGAATATCAATCCGGGCAACACCATCAAGAACTCCAACAACGGCCAGTTCACCGTTCAGGCCAATCTTACCAACCTCTACAACAAGGTCAAGTTTCTGAAGGAGGTGGAGGCTTCCACCCAACCTGGCGGCGTGCGCCGAATGAGCCTTGGCTACGAGGAGGTGACCCACAGCCGAAAAGGACTCACCTTCAGGGCTGGCAAACCGCGCATCATAAACCATAACCTCAAAACAAAGGATGTGACTGTCACTGTCACAGCACCGGATGGCACTGTTGTCAGCGGGAAATTTGATGTTGTCTCTGATGTGCGCATTGACTTCACTGCCGATGCTGACGTGACAAATGCCAGTGTTGACATAAAGGGCAGGGTGGAAAAGAAACCCGGAATAGCAAGCGTTGCAGGAAAGTATTTTGTGAGAGGGCTGATGGCATTGCGCAATGTCTCAGCCACGTATACGGTTGAACAGGGACATATTCTCCCGGGATACCTTCCCGGCACCACCGTCCTGGGACAACAGAACTACGGGGGAATGTCATCTCCCGGCTGGCGGTTCCTTTTGGGTCTGACGGACGAGAGGTTCTTCGATGAGGCAGTGGTCAACGGCTGGATCACAACAGACACATTGCTCAACAACGCTGCATCATTCAGCAGGCGCGATCAGATTAACATGAGGGCGAACGTGGAGCCATTCCCGGGACTTCGGATAGACATCACCGGTGACCGCCGTTACTCAGAGACTGTTTCATCGTACCTCAGGGCAGACCGCAATGGCAACTTCCCTGACAGCACCCGCAACACCCGTCTCACAGGTAACTTTACGATCTCAGTTGTTTCATGGGGTACCGCCTTTGAAAAGATACCCAAATCCGGAGACTACGTCTCTGGAACCTTCGAACGTTTCCGCGAGTATACCACACTTATATCACAGAGAAGGGCTGATGAGCGTTCCCGGGTTGACAACACTTATGATCCCGGATTTGACCCTGTCACCGGAGAACCGGTAACAGGTCCGTATGCCAGCGGTTATGGCCTCACATCGGGCGAGGTGCTTGTCCCGGCTTTCCTTGCTGCCTACACAAAGAGAGACCCGAACAGGATATCATTGTCACCCTTCCCCTCCATGCTGCGAATGATGCCCAACTGGAGAATAAACTTCGAGGGACTTACCAAGTTTGAAGCTGTAAGGAAGGTTTTCAACTCGGTCAGCCTTTCACACCAGTACAGGTCGACATACACAATCGGCTCGTTCAATACCAGCCTTTACTATGACCCCGATGCGTCGGGCATCAGCCGGATACGTGACCTTAAATCGAACTTCATTCCCCAGTACGAGATAAATACCGTGACCATCAATGAGCAGTTCAGTCCTTTCATCAACATTGACCTGGGCTGGAAGAACTCACTGACCACCCGTATCGAGTACCGCAAGTCACGCACCATCACCCTGAACCTCACGAGCAACCAGGTTGCCGATATAAGGAATGATGAGATTACAATCGGTGCAGGTTACCGGTTTGACGATGTGGCCATCACGCTTCGTTCACGCACTGGTCAGCGTGCCCTGGAGAGTGACCTTAACATCAAGCTCGATTTCTCCATCAGGGACAACAAGACACTGGCCCGTAAGCTGATTGAGGAGGTAAACCAGCCTGTAGCAGGGCAGAGGGTCTTCACCATTGGCGCAACGGCTGACTATGTCCTCAGCGACAGGTTCAACCTGCAGATTTATGCTGATCATACAATGAATGACCCATTTGTTGCCAACACTTTCCTGACCTCGAACACCAACTTCGGATTCAGTCTCAGGTTCACGCTTGTTCAGTGACAGCTGTGGTGGGACCGAAAAAAAGCCTATATCAGGGTTTTAATATAAAAAAAGATGTATTTTTGACAACCTGATACCTGAAGATCAAAGTCTAACAAAAAATAATAAAGAAATGAATGTCCCGACAAACCTGAAGTACACCAAGGATCATGAGTGGGTTCTTATAAAAGGAAACGAAGCAACTGTAGGCATTACCGATTTTGCTCAGCATGAGCTGGGTGATATTGTTTTTATTGAAATCGAGACTGTAGGTGAGGAGCTTGGCCACGGGGAAGTCTTCGGAACGGTTGAGGCCGTCAAGACCGTATCAGACCTCTTTATGCCTGTCAGCGGGACCGTTAAGGAGAAGAATGAGGAACTTGACACTGCTGCTGAGCTTGTGAATAGCGATCCTTATGGCAAGGGATGGATGATAAAGGTAGAACTTTCAGATCCCTCAGAGGCAGAAAACCTTCTGGATGCCGAGGCATACAAGAAACTCATAGGCGCGTAATCAGACCTATAAAAGCATAAAAAAGCTGCGGGGACGCAGCTTTTTTTAT
>DHUL01000094.1:11248-36877 GCA_002409145.1 Bacteroidales bacterium UBA5235 | reverse complement strand
TTTGCGATTTGCGATTTGCGATTGCCGTATTAAATCGAACATCGCAAATCGCAAATCTTAAAGTGTTTTCTTGACCTGTACAGTTTGGTACCCCTCGATGACGTCTCCTACCTTGATATCATTGAAGTTGTCAATGTTGAGGCCGCACTCGTAACCCGATGTTACCTCCCTGACGTCATCCTTGAAGCGCTTGAGTGAGCCCAGGTCGCCGGTATAGATCACAATTCCGTCACGTATCACCCTCACCCTGGTATTACGGGTGATCTTGCCGTCACGCACAAAGCAGCCGGCAACAGTTCCCACCTTCCCGATCTTGAAGACCTCGCGCACCTCCACGGTGGCCACAATCTCCTCCTTGATCTCCGGTGAGAGCATACCCTCCATGGCGGCCTTGATCTCCTCGATAGCATCGTAGATAATCGAATAGAGACGGATATCGATTCCCTCCTTTTCGGCAAGCTTTCTCGCGCTGAGCGAAGGTCTTACCTGGAAGCCCACAACAACGGCATTCGATGCTGCTGCCAGAAGGATATCCGATTCTGAGATCTGTCCCACGGCCTTGTGGATGATGTTTACCTGGATCTCTTCCGTTGAGAGTTTTATGAGTGAATCGCTGAGAGCTTCCACTGATCCGTCTACGTCGCCCTTGACAATGATGTTGAGTTCCTGGAAGTTGCCGATAGCGATACGGCGGCCGATCTCGTCGAGGGTGATGTGCTTCTGGGTACGGAGACCCTGTTCCCTCTGAAGCTGGGCTCTCTTGGTAGCTATGTCTTTTGCCTCTTTGTCAGACTCCATGACATTGAACTTGTCACCTGCCTGGGGTGCGCCGTTCAGGCCGAGTATCAGCACCGGCATTGACGGGCCGGCCTCGGTTATCTTCTGGTTACGCTCATTGTACATTGCCTTTACATGTCCGAAGCAGCTTCCGGCTATGACCACGTCACCAACATTCAGTGTTCCTGCCTTGACAAGCATTGTTGCCACGAAACCGCGCCCCTTATCGAGAGACGACTCCAGCACGGTGCCTATAGCAAGTTTGTCAGGATTTGCCTTGAGTTCAAGCATTTCAGCCTGGAGCAGGATTTTCTCAAGGAGCAGATCTATATTGATACCGCTCTTGGCTGAGATCTCCTGTGACTGGTATTTGCCGCCCCACTCCTCAACCAGGAAGTTCATGTTGGCAAGCTCCTCTCGTATCCTGTCAGGATTGGCCGTAGGCTTGTCTATCTTATTGATTGCAAAGATTATGGGAACGCCAGCTGCATGCGCATGGTTTATTGCCTCACGGGTCTGCGGCATCACTCCGTCATCAGCGGCCACAACAATGATAACGATATCCGTAATCTGGGCGCCACGTGCACGCATGGCGGTAAAGGCCTCGTGACCGGGGGTGTCAAGGAATGTTATGGTTTTTCCACCGTCCAGAGTGACGGTGTAAGCACCGATATGCTGTGTTATGCCGCCAGCCTCACCGGCCACCACGTTGGTGTTACGTATATAGTCAAGCAGCTTGGTCTTGCCGTGGTCAACGTGTCCCATAACGGTTACAATCGGCGGGCGGGGTTCGAGATTTGTTTCATCATCTTCCTCCTCCTTTACCGCCTCCTGCAGCTCGGCGCTGACGAACTCAACTGTGAATCCGAACTCCTCGGCTACCAGGGCCATGGTCTCGGCATCGAGCCTCTGGTTTATGGAGACAATAAGTCCCAGGCTCATACAGGTGGAGATGATCTCAACCACCGGTACGTCCATCATCGTTGCCATTTCATTCACTGACACGAACTCGGTCACCTTGAGAACGCTCTTTTCGAGCTCTCTCTTTTCGGTCTCGTCCTTCATTCTCTGGCTGATGGCATCACGCTTGTCACGGCGGTACTTGGCCACCTTCGACTTGCTCTTGCTCATCAGCAGGTTAACGTCCCTGATATTCTTGTCAACGTCTTCCCTGTCAACCTCAGGCCTCAGGGCGCGGAACGACTTTTTCCTGTCACCACCACGGTGATCCTTCTGCGGTCCCTTCTTATCTTTCCTGGCTTCCTGTGGAGGAGGAGCCACCGGGGTGTCAAGGGCCACTTTCTCACGTGGTTTCGGTTTGATCCTTTCCCTCTTCTTATCATGCCTGTGCTTGTCAGCACCGGACTGGTCACGGCTCTTCTTGACTTCAGGTACGAGCTCTATTTTATCAATGATCTTCGGACCGGCAAGCTTTTCGTATCCCGGACGGAATATTTCTGTCTCTTTTGGTTCCGGGGCTACCGGGGGTTCAGGCTCTGGTGCAACCTTTACCACTTCCGGTTCAGGCTGTTGTGCCACAGGCTCCTGCTTTTTCATTTCAGGGGCAGCTTCTGTTTTCTTTCCGGCAATCTTTTTCGATGGCCTCTCGGGTTTGACCAGCTTATCGAGGTCAACCCTGCCCACTACCTTGGGTTGCCTGGGCTCGGCAGGCGTTACAGGTGCTTCAGCAGCTACGGGTGCTTCGGCTGTCGCAGTGACAACCGGTTCTGTTACCTGTGCAGCAGCGGCAGGCGCCTGCTCAACAGGAACCTCAGGCTCCTTCTTTGCCGGTTTGGCCGGGGGAGTGAGATCAATTTTGCCTACTGTCCTGATCTCAGGCTTCCGTATCTCGGTCCGGAGGTCGATATGCTTCTTAACGCCGGAAATGTCCGTGATAAGGAAATCCTCATCAGGCTCACCGTTGTCACCTTCCCTGCCTGACTCCATATCTTCGATGGAGAGAGACTTCTTTGGAGTAATCTTTTCCTTGAGGGCCAGTTTCTCGGCATCCTTTTTTACACTGAGGTCGCTGCTGTATTCCTTGACTATCAGAGCGTAAGCCTCAGGCGGAATCTTTCCGTTGGGATCATGGGAGATGTCAAATCCCTTCTTGTGAAGGAACTCGACAATGGTCTGGATCCCAACATTGAACTCGCGGGCTGCCTTGCTTAAACGTATAGCCTTTTTGTCTTCAGTCATATATCCCTTTATAGTAACCTCTTTTAAGTTTATATATTGCTGTCTTGAGGTTGCAGGTTAATCCTTTTCAAATTCCGACTTGAGAATATTGACAACCTCCTTGATTGTCTCCTCCTCAAGATCAGTTCGCTTGACCAGGTCATGGACGGTCAGTCTCAGTACACTTCGTGCCGTGTCACAACCGATAGCCTTAAGCTCGTCGATGATCCATCCTTCGATTTCATCTGCAAACTCGTCGAGGTTTACGTCTTCCTCATCCTCGTTATCCGGTTCGCGGTAAACCTCAATGTCATATCCGGTGAGCTGGCCGGCAAGCTTGATGTTCAATCCGCCCTTGCCGATTGCCAGTGATACTTCGCTCGGTTTGAGATAGATCTCAGCCTTCTTCTCTGATTCGATGAGCTTTATTGAAGTAATCTTGGCCGGGTTGAGCGCCCTGGTGATAAAGAGCTGTATGTTCGATGTGAAATTGATGACATCAATGTTTTCATTACGCAGCTCGCGGACGATGCCGTGGATGCGTGAGCCCTTCATGCCTACGCATGCGCCAACCGGGTCAATGCGTTCATCATATGATTCCACGGCCACCTTGGCTCTCTCGCCGGGAACCCTTACGATCTTCCTGATGGTGATCAGACCGTCAAATATCTCCGGAACTTCCAGTTCGAAAAGTCTCTCGAGGAAGACAGGAGATGTGCGGCTCAGGATAATGTTGGGAGTGTTGTTCTTCATCTCCACCCTGATGACCACGGCACGAATGGTGTCACCCTTGCGGAAATGGTCAGAGGGGATCTGTTCGCCCTTGGGCAGGATCAGCTCGTTGCCATCGTCATCAAGTACGAGGGTCTCGCGCTTCCACACCTGGTAAACCTCACCGGTGACGATATCACCGATGCGGTCCTTGTATTTAAGATAAATATTATTCTTTTCAAGGTCAAGGATGCGGGCCACCAGGTTCTGCCTCAGGGCCAGTATCGCCCTGCGCCCGAAATCAAGGAATTTCACCTCATCGGACACCTCTTCACCCACCTCGTAATCCTCATCGATCTTGTGAGCCTCGGAGAGCGGTATCTGCATGTTCGGATCAGTGAATTCCTCGTCGGCAACCACCTCCCTGTTCCGCCATATCTCGAAGTCGCCCTTGTCAATGTTGACAATGATGTCAAAGTTGTCTGCCGAGCCATATCTCTTGGCAAGCATGCCCCTGAACACATCCTCGAGCACACTCATCATGGTGGGCCTGTCTATATTCTTCAGCTCCTTGAACTCCGAAAAAGTATCTATGAGATTTACATTTTCCATTGCTGTAATCTATACTTTTTATTTGAATGATATAATTACTTTTACTGACTTAACATCCTCAAAATTAAATGATCTGATAGTCTCGGTCATCTCCTTCTTCACCTTCTTTTCAGTCTTCAGATCAAATCCACCGGCAGTGACGTTCATCATGGTCCCTTTAAAGCGTTCGCCCTCGCTGGTGACCACATCAACCATTCTCCCCTCGTTCTTCCTGAACTGCTGCGGAACCAGCAGGGGCATATCGAGCCCAGGGGATGAGACGTTGAGTTCATAATCGCCGACTTCCTCTCCGAGGTCATTGCTTATATGCCTGCTCAGCATGGCGCAGTCATCAATGGTGACTCCCTCCGTCCTGTCAATCAGAACGGTAATGCGTCCGGTGCTGCTCAGCCTGACATCAACGAGGAAGATGCCGGTGCCGCTGATGTGCTCCTCCGCAAGTTTCCTGATATGGTCTTTTGTAATCATAGTATGATTTTTGATAACAAAATAGGGGACTTTTGTCCCCTAGGCCATTCGTACCCTTCTGTTCGGGTGCAAAGATAAAATCATTTTTTCAATTATCAATGGATAGATTGTACTAAAATGAGTCCGGAGAGCTGTATATGAAGCTTTTCTTTCCCATTTTTGGAAACTATTGAATAAATTTGCCACCATAAAACCGAAGCTGTTTGACTAACAGGAGAAAGATTATCAATGACCCGGTATATGGATTTATCAGTATACCAAATGATCTTATATATGACCTTATGGGTCATCCTTGGTTTCAGCGATTGCGTAACATCAGGCAGCTCGGACTTTCAAGCCTTGTCTACCCCGGTGCGGTACACAGCCGTTTCCAGCACAGCCTCGGTGCGATGTACCTGACCGGGCAGGCTGTTCACACACTAAGGAGCAAGGGGACTGACATCTCGGCAGAAGAGGAGGAAGGAGTGCTTGCAGCCATTCTGCTGCATGATATCGGCCACGGGCCGTTCTCTCATGCCCTCGAACAATCCCTGATAGAGGATATGCCCCATGAGACCATGTCACTCCTTATCATGGAAGAGCTCAATAATGTTATGGGAGGAAGGCTTGCGGTCGCCATTGCTATCTTCAGGGGAGAATACCCCAGGAGGTTTTTCCACGACCTGGTAACCGGACAGATGGATATGGACAGGATGGATTACCTCAGGCGTGACAGTTTCTTCACCGGGGTGATTGAAGGTTCAGTAGGGTCAGACAGGATCATAAGGATGCTGAATGTCTCAGATGACAGGCTGGCGGTCGATGAAAAGGGGATATATTCTGTTGAAAAGTTCCTGATAGCCAGGCGTATGATGTATTGGCAGGTCTATAACCACCGCACTGTTGTTTCGGCGGAGAAGCTGCTTACCAGCCTTCTCATCAGGGCACGGCAGGTGACTGCAGCGGGGCTGAAGCTGTTTGCCACCCCGGCGCTGGCCTACTTTCTTGAACCACGTCACAACAAGGCTGAAGGAGAGGATAGAGCATCACTGGTGGGGCACTTCACCGCTCTCGACGAGAGTGACATTCTCTCCGCCACAAAGGTATGGATGAGATGCGGAGACAGGGTGCTTGAAGAGCTCTGCAGGAGATTCGTCAACAGGGATCTTCTGGCGATAGAGCTTCAGAGAACACCGTTTGACACGGCAAGGGTGATTGAAACCGGCCGCAGGGCGAAGGAGGTGCTCGGTCTGGAGGACGACGAGGTGAGGTACTTCGTCAATACAGGCGACGTATACAACCAGACATATGCTCCCGGCACTCCTGAGGTGAGAATCCTGCTGAAGAACGGAACAACACCGGACATCACCACGGTGTCAGACCTCTTTGACAAGGAGGCGCTTTCAGAAAAAGTAACCAAATATTACCTGTGTTATCCAAAGGAAATAATCAAGTAAAGAAAAATAAGACAGATGGAATTCACTGCTGCAATGATAGCCCACATCCTTAACGGTACTGTGGATGGCGATCCGGAAACAAAACTTAACACAGTGGCCAGGATAGAGGAGGGGTGCCCGGGTGCACTCTCGTTTCTTGCCAACCCCAGGTACGAGCCCTACCTGTATACCACAGCCGCTTCGGCGGTGCTGGTGAAAAATGATTTCACCCCGGCGAAGGAGGTTACAGCTACCCTTATACGCGTGGAGGATCCTTACCAGGCGTTAGCCAGGCTGCTGGCTTTTTATGAACAGGCCAGACCGGCAAAGAAGGGGATACATGCCACTGCTGTAATTGATGATAAAGCATCGGTGGGGGCAGACGTTTTGATTGGTGCCTGTACCGTAATTTCTGAAAATGCGGTAATAGGTGACGGATGCTCAATCCATCCCCAGGTATTTATTGGTGAGAATGTCAGAATCGGCAGGAACTGCACGCTCCATCCGGGAGTAAAAGTATACCGTGATTGTGTTATCGGGAATGATTGTATCATTCATGCAGGTGCGGTGGTAGGCGCTGACGGTTTCGGTTTTGCGCCGGTCTCAGATGCCAATTTCATGAAGATTCCCCAGATAGGCAATGTCATACTTGAAGATAACGTGGAGATAGGGGCAAACACCTGTGTTGACAGGGCTACAATGGGTTCCACAATTATCAGGAAGGGAGTCAAACTAGACAACCTTATACAGGTGGGTCACAACTGCGAGATAGGAGAGAACACTGTCATAGCCGCACAGTCAGGACTGGCAGGATCGTCCATTGTTGGAAAGAACTGCATGTTTGCCGGGCAGGTGGGCCTGGCAGGCCATCTGCGGATTGCTGACGGTGTAAAGATAGGGGCGCAGTCAGGAATCATGAGCACCATCAGTGAAGAGAATGCCACTTACCTGGGATACCCTGCAACTGACAGCAAGCAATTCCTGAAAACAACAGTTTATCTGAGAAAACTGCCTGATCTGAACAACAGGGTTGATGCTCTTGCAAAAGCAGTTGAAGCTTTAAAAAACAGCTAGTTCCGTATGACGGTCTAAAGGAAATGATTTGATCATCACACAGATGTAGGGTTTTTCATTATGCCGTTCGGATAATTTTCTTTTTCTTTGCCCAATTAAAACCTATCTTATATGAGTGAAAAACAGAGGACGCTGGCTAATGAAGTGAGTCTCAACGGTAAGGGCCTTCATTCCGGAATTGACGTAATTGTGACCTTCAAACCTGCTCCTCCGAACCATGGCTATAAGTTTTGTCGTACTGATCTTCCCGGTTCACCCATAATAGATGCGATTGCTGACCATGTGACTGAGACCTCAAGGGGGACGACACTGGTACAGGGTGAAGCCTCCGTTGCAACCATTGAACACGTTCTTGCAGCATTTGCCGGGATGTGCGTTGACAATGCACTGATTGAGATAAACGGTCCGGAGGCCCCGATCATGGGGGGCAGTTCGCGCATGTTCGTAGAGGCGATAAAGAAAGCCGGAATCATTGAACAGGAAGAGGAACGCAACTATTATGTCATCAAGGAAAAGATTACCTTCTCTGACGAGGAGCATGGAGTAGACCTGATAATCTATCCCGATGATCACTTCAGTGCCCATGTGCTGATTGACTACAACTCGAAGATACTTGGCAACCAGTATGCTATCCTTGACCAGATCAATGACTTTGAAAAGGAAGTGGCCGGCAGTCGTACCTTTGTATTCTTCCATGAGCTTGAACCACTCTTCCGGATGGGACTGATAAAGGGTGGTGACCTTGAGAATGCAGTAGTGATCCTGGAGCGTGAGGTGGAACAGGAAGAGATTGACCGAATCGCAAAAATATTCAATAAGCCCGGCATTACGGAACACAATGCAGGTGTGCTCAACAACACAAAGCTCAGATACCCCAATGAACCGGCCAGGCACAAACTACTTGACCTGATAGGCGACCTCGCGCTGGTGGGGCAGCCTATAAAGGGAAAGGTGGTGGCAACCCGCCCGGGGCATTATTCCAATACCAGGCTTGCCAGGCTTATCAGGCAGCAGATAAAGAGGCAGACAACGAAAAAGGAAATTCCTCTTCTGGATACCACCAAACCGGCGGTTATGGACATACAGCAGATCAAGCAACTGCTTCCCCACCGGTTCCCCTTCCTCATGGTCGACAGGATTCTTGAACTCACCACCAGCCATGTGATAGGAATGAAGAACACAACTTACAATGAAGCCTTCTTCCAGGGTCATTTCGAGCAGGAGCATGTGTTCCCCGGTGTTCTGCTGGTGGAAACGATGGCGCAGGTGGGCGGAATACTGGTGCTGCACAATGTTGACGAGCCTGAGAGGTACTCAACCTATTTCCTGAAGATAGACAGGATGAAGTTCAAGCATAAGGTCATTCCCGGTGATACCGTTATTATCAGGGCCGATTTGACCGAACCGATCCGCAGGAGCATAGTTACCATGTACTGCCAGGCTTTCGTTGGTGAAAAGCTGGTTGCGGAAGGAGAGATGACAGCGCAGGTTATAAAGAACAAGTAACAAGATATGATTTCTTCACTGGCACATATTGATCCGAAAGCTCAGCTTGGCAAGGGAGTTATAATTGAGCCGTTTGCCACCATCTATGGTGATGTTGTGATAGGCGACGGTACCTGGGTCGGTCCGGGGGCAGTTATTTATGATGGTGCGAGGATTGGCGCCAACTGCCGTATCTTCAACGGCGCCTCCATATCGGCCATACCGCAGGACCTGAAATTCAGCGGGGAGGAGACTACCCTTGAGATTGGTGACAATACCACCGTCAGGGAGTTTGCCACTCTCAACAGGGGAACGCGTGCAAGAGGCAGGACCACCATCGGAAAGAACTGCCTGCTTATGGCTTACATACATGTGGCGCATGACTGCAGTCTTGGCGACAATGTAATCATGGTAGCCTCATGCGGGATAGCCGGTGAGGTTGAACTAGGCGACTGGGTGACGCTGGGCGGGGGAACCATGGTGCATCAGTTTGTCCGGATCGGCAACCATGCTTTTCTCGGAGGAGGATCTAAGGTGCGCATGGATGTGCCGCCCTTCATCAAAGCTGACCGTGAGCCGCTGGCCTACATGGGCATCAACAGCGTGGGGCTGGAACGGAGAGGTTTCACAAAGGAGAAGATGCATGAGCTGCATGAGATATACAGGGCTTATTACAATATGGGCTTGAACGGCAGCAAGGCACTGGAATACATCGGCGCCAATTTCCCGGCTACGCCGGAACGCGATTACATACTGGAGTTTATAACCAAATCTGCCAGGGGAGTTATCAGGGGGCGATGAGCCCCTTTTTTTTCGCCCGGCATTCCGGTCCGGACCTATCACTATTAGCCCGTACGGGTGTACCCGTGATTAAAGTGGTATAAAACACGAATGGGAACCATACTGTACGTAATAGTTCCCATTCCGGCGAGTGACAGCCATGACCGTCATTGCCGCCATGCTACTGTTATTGCAGCCGGTTCATCTCTCTGACTCCTCCCTTCCCTGGTCTGTCGGGGTCTGCCGTTAAGCTGACTGCTGACCTGTTCCGGTATCTCTTCTGTTATCCGTAATAGCCTTGCGGTTTTCCGGGCGCATATTGAGATGCGGAGTCATGAACCCTTGAAGCACGACACTCCCCGAAGGGACAGCTGCTGTCATGCCCGGGTCATCTCCATCCTATCCTCGCCGGTTTGGGTGGCATGATGACCCTCTCTCTGAACGGGCACATTTGCTGCTTTATTAGCTTTCAGCCTTGCATCTGTGTTGCTTTCTTCTCGCGGCTGTTACACCGTTTGCAGATTGCTCCGTCAGGCCGTCAGGATGGGAAGGCTTCTCAGCCTGCACCCGTGACGGACGCTTCTGAACCGTAGTTCGTCAGCGTGAGACTCTGAAGTCTGATGTTAATTCAGAGTGATAATTAAACCAATCCAAAGAACCTTCATGCTTCAAAGCGACTCTTTATCGCTCACATGGTAGAACAAATATAACTTTATAACCCGTTCCGGTCAAGTTTTTCAGGGTAATAATACGACGAAGAAAGTAACATAAAATAAACCGAGTTTTGAACAACGATATATGACTGTAAGACAATGCATTGGTACAAAATGAACGAGGTTATCAACAGCTGTTGATAACCTCGTTTGTCAAGAATTTGCAATCACCTGTTATTCAAGAACAATTTTCTTGTTCTTCGGGTACTTCACACTGTAGGTAAATACAACTTCCCTGGTTTCCCTGGGTGCCACGGGAAGGTCCCATATTACCTCACCCGTTGCACTGTTATGCTTGCCGCCGCTTAGCTCAACGGCTTCAACGGTGATATCGCTGTTCTGTGGCAACGGCAACTGATCACGAAGCCTTACAGTCACTGCCTTGCTCTTGTTGTTCCTGACAGAGATAAGGAATGAGAAGGTTTCAACCCTGTTGGCCCCGATCAGTTTCTGCGATGTGAAATCGGTACGTCGGTCCCTCTTCACGGTAATACTGTTGTCGGCGCCGAGAGACACCGGCAGGGTGTCAGTCAGTTCCGCGGTATTGATGTATCCCTTGCCTGTGAAGGTGTTGCTGAAGTAGATGTTCGACTCACCCGGCAGGAGGTTGTATTTATCCCATTCCGTGATATACGCCATCAGGTATGCCGAACTGGCAAGCTTGGGAGTTACGGCATAGTTGTAGGTGGCGGGTACTGTAAGCCTCTGGATCTCTACAGTCTCCGGCTTGCCGCCTGAAGCAATTGTCTTGGGCACATTAATATCGAAGCTGAAGCTGATGTTTGACTCGGTCACTGTAACAGGCATGGGAGCGCTGGCTTCCAGGTCCATCACTGCCTCCTCTGCCTTGGCTTCACGTGCAACAGGTCTGGACTTTGTTCCGTAACCCCTTATGACCACTTCATTAAGGGCATACTCCTGGTAGAAATCTATGAACCACGGATTAAGAACGGGCAGATAGCCGGCTGTCATGGGTGCAGCATTGGAGAGACTGATTTTTACATCCTTCCACTCAACACCGCTGTTCTGCCAGATATTCGCCTTATAGATGATCACGGCCGGATCGGTAATATCATCAACCCTGATATCATATGCCGGCTGCCATCCTGCATTCATTACTACATATGATATTATTAGTTTCCCGGTTACGGGCTTGCTGCCGGAAAGGGTCATGACAATCTCGCCTGTGGGCATCCTGGAGCGGTCAATGGTGCCAGCAAGCTGCTGGTCAAGTTTTTCCTTTTCCTCCTTATAATCCTTTAATATCCTGGTTTTTTTAAGAATTGCAGTTTTTACATCCTCCATGCCTGTACCATAAATGTCTATCAGAGCCTTCAACTGGTCAGGTGATATGGTCGACTTCTGGCTAACAACGTCATAGTTGGCTTTGAGGAAACGCTCCCTCTCCAGAAGCACCTCTGTGGCAGTTTCCTCGTCCTCGATCCTGGCCTGCAGAGCCTTTATCCTGTCGCGCAGAGTACTGATTTCATCTGACTCTGCGGGATTCTCCAGGTAATTGTTACGGTGAGTCACACCCATTATCATGAAATCACCCTCACCCCTGACCTGAATGCTGTTGGGATCGATATATGGCGAAAGACCTCCGGCAACGTACTCCCATGTCCCTGGTTGAAGATTGACGGCTGCATCACCTGATAGTTGTGCACCATGACTGAAGACAGTAACATGACTTACAGGGACCTGGATATATTTTTCCTGCCCCTCCATAGTGGAAGAACAAAGCGCTATGGCAAAAAACGCAACGAAGAGATATTTTTTCATTTTATTGAAATTTTTATAAAGTTATCGAAAAAGAGATTTATGAACAAAGATGACAAGAACCCTGCCGAAAAAAAAACTGCCGGACAATTGCATTCCGGCAGTTCCTCATTACCATCTGTTTAACCTAACCATTGTAATCTTTAAGAACACTCATGAGTTTCTGGCGTGCGAAGAAAATCCGGCTCTTGACCGTGCCGAGCTTAAGATTGAGATTCTCGGCAATCTCCTCGTATTTAAAACCGTCGATATGCATACGGAAGGGGAGACGGTAGTCTTCATGCAGTCCGTCAATGGCCTTCTCAATTTCATTGCCTGCATATGAAGATTCGGGGGAAATGCCTCCCTTGTCAGAGGGGAGATTGAGATAGTATAGCTCCTGCGTTCCGTCCATCATCGTGTTTTCCCTCATCTTGCGACGATAATTGTTGATGAAGGTGTTTTTCATTATTGTGAATACCCAGGCCTTGAGATTCGTGGCATCCACGAATTTGTCCTGGTTCTGTATTGCCTTGAGAAAGGTATCCTGGACGAGATCAAGGGCATTGTCACGGTCGAGGGTGAGACTCAGGGCATACTTCTGAAGATTGCCCTTCAGACCTATTATACTTGATGTAAATTCCTGTGCAGTCATCTCTCTGTTTTTTTGTTTGTTGACACAAAGTTAAACATTGATATTCGGATATCCAAATCTTAATATCTTAAAATATTGTTAAAGCCAGCCCGGACAACCACTTTTCTAAATTCCAATTCAAACAAAATCAGGCAGATAAAAGTATGATGTCTAAATTAAGATAAACAGGTATTTTTATAATTCGGGCCTGACCGGGACTGAATGGAAGGAGAGGGGAGGAAGTAAATATGTATTACCTAAACAACACAATAACAATGTGATACAGGCTGACAGGGACATGGTGATCCTGTTCATCACTCTACTGTGGTTACCCCGTTCTGCGCTTCAGAGCTTTTGATTATCTTTACAAAAAAGTGGCTATGGAATTGAGAAATTTACCCTCAGGAAAAACAGCATTTTACCAGTTTGATGCTGCAGGTGAGCTACGGTCGGTCATTCTGCTTATCCACGGCCTGGGTGAGCATGCAGGCAGGTACAAGAAATGGGCTGAACGGTTCAATGAGAGAGGGGTGACTCTCCTGGCGATTGATTTGCCGGGCCACGGGCATACTCCCGGCCGTTGGGGCGTGATACCATCGCCTGAGAAGGTTTATGACACCATTGATAGTTTACTCAGCGAGGCTGCCTTGAGCTTCCCGGGCGTACCGCTCTTCATTTATGGCCACAGCCTTGGGGGGGGAATAGTACTCAACTATCTCATCCGCAGAAAGCCGTCAGTGACTGGTGCAATTGTGACTTCACCCTGGGTTATCCTTTCTGAAACACCTCCTCCCCTGAAGGTTTTTCTCGCAAAGGCAGCCGGTACACTGATGCCGGGCATGACCCAGTCGTCAGGGCTGAAGACTGAGTACCTCTCGCGTGACCCGGAGGTTGTAAAAGCTTACCGGAGTGACCCGCTGGTGCACGGTCAGATCTCTGCCGGGCTCTATCTCTGGATGTCATCTGCCGCGGAAGAGACCCTGGCACATGCCCATGAGATCACCGTTCCTCTGTTGCTGGCACATGGGCGCAATGACATGATCACCTCTCCGTCAGGGTCAGTGCAGGTGGCGGGCCTGGCACCACGCGCCACCCTGAAACTGTGGGACGAAGGCTACCATGAGCTGCACAATGATCCGCTTAAGGAGGAGCACTTCGACTTCATCACTGAGTGGATGGACACATTAATATAAATGCGTTTCAGTGATGGACCTTCTTACCGGGGTGCAACTGCCTGCCGCAGCATCGGAGATCAGTTATGAAACTCCGGTGATGTTTCTTGGATCATGCTTCGCCAACGAGATTGGTTACCGGATGGCAGCCGGCAAGCTTCCGGTGATGACCAACCCGCACGGCACCCTCTTCAATCCATTTTCAGTGGCTGGTGCTGTTGACAGGTTCATCGCCGGGCATATCTACACCGGGAAAGATATTTATCTTCACCAGAACAGGTACTTGAGCCTTGATCATCACACCGCTTTTTCATCATATGAGCGTGATGTACTGATTGAAAGACTGAATGAAGTCAGCCTCTCCGCCTCTGTTTTCACCAGGAAGGCTTCATTCCTCTTCGTAACATTCGGCACTTCCTATATTTATACTCTCAAAGAGAGCGGAACCATAGTGTCCAACTGCCACAAGCTGCCATCATCGCTCTTCGTCCGAAGGCAGGCATCATGGTCAGAAATAGCCGCACGCTGGAGGGAGACACTCGATCGTCTGGCTGAGGCCAATCCCTCACTGAAGGTATGGTTTACTGTCAGTCCTGTCCGCCACCTGAGTGACGGCGCCCATGCGAACCAGCTGAGCAAGGCACAACTTCTGCTAGCAACAGAGGAACTGCTTTCTCACCCTGCTGTCGAGGGTTACTTCCCGGCCTACGAGATATTCATGGATGAACTGCGCGATTATCGTTACTATGCCTCTGATATGGTTCATCCCTCAGAGACGGCAATCGATTACGTATGGGAAAAATTCAGCAGTATATTTATCTCAGCCCACACTCTGAGACTCTGGAACGAGGCAGCCAGAATCACCCGCGCAATGGCCCACCGGATCTCTGGCGCAAAGCCTGAAACAACTCCGTTCGCCAACGCAATGCTTGACAAGATCAACGACCTTAGAAACAGGGCACCATTTCTCAACCTTGACCGGGAGGAGGAATACTTCAAGAAACTTTTGTAGATAAAAAAGCAACAATAGTTAAACAAAACTACTATCCGGTTGTTTTGTTTCATGAAATCTTAACAAAAATGAAACGAAGCGTTTTACTTTTGGTGATGACCTTTATTTATATCAGCCTCTCCGGCCAGGAAGGAGGAGGTGTCATCCGCGGCCAGGTGGTCGATGCGGCCACCAATGAGCCGGTACCCTTTGCAAGTGTGGTCATCTGGAACACCACTACCGGGGCAATGACAGATTTTGACGGAAATTTCACGTTCACAGGCATCAGGCCGGGTTTTGTGGAACTGAGGATATCTTCAGTGGGATACAAGACTTATGTTACTGAAGGTGTCATGGTCACAAACAACAATGAGGTCAACCTTATGATCCCCCTCGAGGCCACTGTAGTGGAAGTAGGTGATGTCATTGTCAGACCGTCACCCTTCCGCAAGTCGGTTGAGAGCCCTGTCTCAGCAAGGATCATAGGGATTCAGGAGATAGAGCTCAATCCAGGCGGAAACCGTGACATATCACGTGTCATCCAGTCTTTCCCCGGTGTTGCGTCCACCCCTGCTTTCAGGAATGATGTAATTGTCAGGGGAGGAGGGCCGAATGAGAACAGGTTTTTCATTGATAACGTTGAGATTCCATATCTCAATCATTTCTCCACCCAGGGCTCTTCCGGAGGACCAACCGGCATAATTAACGTTGACTTCGTCAGGTCGGTTGATTTTCTTTCAGGGGCTTTTCCGGCATCGCGAGGTAATGCATTAAGCTCGGTTATGGACTTTACCCTGATAGAAGGGAATCGTGAAAAGCGATCGCTGAGGGCAACCGTTGGCGCCTCTGACCTGGGTCTGACATTTAACGGCCCTGTTGGCGGGAACAGTTCACTGATTGTCTCGGCCCGGAGATCATACCTTCAGTTCCTGTTCGGGGCTATCGGCCTGCCATTCCTTCCCACCTATACTGATTTCCAGTTCAAGTACAAAGTGAAATTTGACCAGAAGAATGAGCTTACCGTACTGGGCATCGGGGCAAAGGACGACTTCAGCCTTAACCTTGAAGCCAATGAGACTGAGTACCAGCGTTACATTTTGGGTTACATTCCCACCCAGGAGCAGTACAGTTACACCGTGGGCGCCGTTTACAGGCATTTCCGCTCAAACGGCTCTGACATGGTAGTACTGAGTCGTAATTATTTGAACAACACTCAGTACAAATATTTAAACAATGATGATTCCAATCCTGCTAATAAAACCTATGACTATCAGAGCGGGGAGGGAGACATCCGCCTGAGGTATGAGCGTACCATCGTCTGGCCTAATTCACTTAGACTGAGCTACGGAGCGGGCACAGAGATGTCAAGGTACCGCAATGACACCTACCGTCAGTTTTTTGCAGGAGACGGATTGGAGACAGAGCTTTACAACTCCAACCTGGTTTTCTTCAAGTATGCTGCATTCGGGCAGCTCAGCCGTTCATTCGTTGATGAGAGGCTGAAGTTTTCGTTAGGTCTGCGTACCGATGCCAATACCTTTTCAAAGGGGATGGCAAACCCGCTGACACAGATATCACCACGTTTTTCGGCATCCTATGCCCTGACTGGTGAGATGAATCTCAATTTCAATGCAGGAAGATATTACCAGTTACCGTCATATACCTCACTCGGGTTGCGCGACAATGAAGGCAATTATATCAACAGGGAGAACGACCTGAAATATATCACCTCAGATCATATTGTGGGCGGTGTTGAACTGGTTCCGGATGAGAGACTCCAGTTTACCCTTGAAGGATTCTTCAAAAGCTATTCCGATTACCCCTTCTCATTGGCTGATCAGGTCCCCCTCTCAACCAAGAGCGCCGGTTACGGAATCTTTGGCAATGAGCCCCTTACTTCAACAGCCGTTGGCAGGGCTTACGGATTTGAGCTCATGGGACGGGCCAGGGATTTTGAAGGACTGAACATGGTCTTTTCCTATACCTACGTGCGCAGCGAATTCGAGGGATCAGACGGGCAATACATACCTACAGCCTGGGACAACAGGCATCTTATAAGCGTGACTGCCACAAAGAGCATAGGAAAAAGCTGGGACGCCGGTTTCCGGTGGCGATATGTGGGCGGTGCACCGTACACACCCTATGACACTGACAAGTCGTCATACATTGACGCATGGAAAGTGACAGGGCAGGGGTACCTCGATTACAGCCGTTTCAACAGCAACAGGCTGAAAGGATTCCATCAGCTCGACCTGCGTATTGACAAGCAGTTCTATTTCGACAAATGGTCTCTGATGCTCTACGCTGATGTGCAGAATGTATACAACTTCAAAGCTGACCAGCCTGATATACTTGTGCTGCAGACCGATGCAGCCGGGGCACCGGTTGTCAATCCAATTGATCCGGAGCGGTACCTGCTGAAGTATATTGAGGCAGAAGCCGGAACAGTGCTTCCCACCATTGGGATAATAATTGAAATCTAAAAAACTGTAAGAGATGAAATGCTTTATAATCCTATTGACGGTACTTTTTGCATCGTGTTCATCAAAGCCTTCAGCTTCCAACTTGTTGAAGAGGCAGACAATGACCGATGTCGTTACCAATACTTCAGGTCAGGGCGAAGAGATTGAGGTAAGCTTTTACGGAGGCCCCTCGCTTTATTACCCGCTCATGGCTGTCTGGCTTGAGGACGAAAATGGCAGCTACATTCAGACACTGTTTGTCCCGAAGGCTGTTGCGACCGGCGTTTTCAAATACGGATCAAATGCCACCGGCAAGTGGGTGGAAGCAGCCAAGCGTGCTCCCCAGACACTTCCATACTGGTCGCACAAGCGTGGTATCAGGGCAGATGACGGGCTTTTTATGCCCGATCCGTCAAACCCGGTACCTGACGCATACAGCGGGGCAACGCCAACTACCAGTTTTGTGCTTAAGACCCGGGCAGACAACCCGCTGCCGGCCCGCTTCAGGGTTATGTTCGAGGTAAACCAGAACTGGGACTGGAATGAGTACTGGACCAACGATAAGTTCCCGGGCGACAGGAACTACCTGTTCAACGCCCAGCCTGCTGTTGTTTACGAGGGTACGGTTGATATGTCAGGTTTGAAAGACAGGTATCTCCTCAGGCCGGTCGGCCACGGCCATCCGACGGGTGCGACGGGTGAGCTCTTCACTGACCTGACTACAATAACAACCGCGCTTCAGATAGCTGACTCGGTTGTGGTAAGAATAGGAAAGTAAAAGGTGAAATTGTCAGAGGCTGTCTGCCCACTCTGCCAGTCCGGCAGGGGAGCAGACAGCTTTCGTTTTGCCGTTGCTCCATGTTCTGCTGTTGTCATACCTCCCCAGCACAAGAACCTTTTTCAGATCGAGTTCCCTGGCTGTGGCATCGCAAAATCCCCGTACCTCATCGTCAGGTTCGGATCCCGGGATGTTCAGGGCCAGGACGGTAAAAGGTCTTACAGTATGAATTTCTTTTATGTCTTCTACTGACAGGGTACCTTCAGTATAGATCACGTTAAATCCCTTTTGTCTCAGAAGGTATTTGAGAAAGACAAGGTTGTTTTCGCTTTCAGTGTCACCAAGGTTGATTATTGCAGCACTCTGGCCGCTGGTATGAGCTTCGTGTGACATGTCTCCGGCAATGAGGATCGTCCTGATGACATGCCTTATGAACTGCTCCTGCGGTTTTGAGATACAATCAGTGAGCCACAGTGCTCTTGCCTTCTGCATCAGTGGATGGAACACCTGGAGATATGCCTGTGCCAGCCCTTTTTCAACGACAAAATGATTCAGTTTTTCTCTGAACTCCTCCTCGCTGAAACGGAGTGCGGACATAATCAGTTCTCCTGGTTTGAATGTGCCGTCACCTCCATCCTCGCCGGTTCCGGACCTGAGCACTTCCTTCAGCAGCTCGCTGTCATTCAGCCGCGCGATCTTTGATATTTTCATACCGTTGCGGTTCAGGATGGAAACGGTTATGAGCTTTTTGAGCTCATCTTCAGTATAGTGCCGTATGTTGGAATCACTCCTTTCGGGTGTAAGGATCCCGTACCTCTTCTCCCACATTCTGATGGTATGTGCCTTTATACCACAGAAATTCTCCAGATCCTTGATGGAGTATGTTCTGCTTCCTGCATTCATCTCTCTCAATGTTACTTACTAAGCATTATAACAAAAAGAGAGTGTAAAAGTTTAGAGTTATTTTTCCCCCAGCATCCTTGCTGCCCTGTCGAGGTCTTCCGGTGTATCTATGCCGATGCTCTCCCAGGGTGTAACAGCACAACGGATTGAATAGCCGTTTTCTATCCATCTCATCTGCTCAAGGCTCTCGGCTTTTTCCAGTGGAGACTGCGGAAGGAGGGTCAGTTCCCTGAGTGTTGAGGCGCGGTAGCCGTAGAGGCCAATATGCTTGTAATAGGTATGCTTCCGGCTCCATTCTTCTGCCGGGGCATCACGGAAGAATGGGATGACTGACCTGCTGAAGCAGATGGCGTCCATGTTTTTACTGACAATGACCTTTGGCTGGTTGGGATTATGTAGATCTTCATCTGGTTCAGCCTTTCGGATAAGGGTGGCTATCATCACCTCCTGCTCAGTGAAGCAATCCATGAGAGCCCTGATCTGTTCCGGCCTGATAAATGGTTCATCTCCCTGAATATTGATAATGACAGTGTTCCCGCTTCCGTCGGTGACTGCACCCGCCGCCTCGGCACAGCGGTCAGTTCCGCTCCGGTGCGATGTCGATGTCATCACAACCTGGCCTCCGAAGGCTGTTACAGCTTCACGGATGCGTTCATCGTCAGTTGCTACCCACGTCTCCTCCAGCACCAGTGAAGCCTGCCGGTAGACTCTCTCAATCATTGTAATACCGCCGATGACGGCAAGGGGTTTCCCGGGAAAGCGCGACGAGGCAAATCGTGCGGGTATGATTCCTGTAAAACGCGGTGTATGGCTCTCTTTCATGGTTCCAAATTACTAAAAAACAGCTTTAACATAATGCAAAAAAGTCGTAAATTCGCAGTTCATTGAATTTTGATGAAGGACTTACAGAGCGTAAAACAGAGGTTTGGAATAATCGGTAATCATGAGGGACTGAACAGGGCAATTGACATTGCTGTTCAGGTGGCACCCACTGATCTCTCTGTGCTTGTAACCGGTGAAAGCGGAACCGGGAAGGAGGTCTTCCCGCAGGTAATTCACTCGTTCAGCCTGCGCAAGCACGGTCCTTACATCGCGGTGAACTGCGGTGCCATACCTGAGGGTACGATAGATTCCGAGCTCTTCGGTCATGAGAAGGGCGCCTTCACCGGAGCAACAGACAGCCGCAAAGGCTACTTCGAGGTCGCAAACGGAGGATCGATATTTCTTGACGAGGTGGCTGAACTGCCGCTCTCAACGCAGGTCAGGCTGCTAAGGGTGCTGGAGACAGGTGAGTTCATCAGGGTGGGGTCATCAAAGGTTCAGAAGACTGATGTGAGGGTCATTACGGCTACTAACGTTGATATTGTCCAGGCAGTGAGTTCCGGAAGGTTCCGTGAAGATCTTTTTTACAGGCTGAATACGGTGCCGGTACGGGTACCGCCCCTTCGCGAAAGAGGTGAAGATATCATTTTACTGTTCCGGAAGTTTGCTGTTGATTTCGCGGAACGCTACCGGATGCCGGCTATAAGGCTTGATCATCAGGCAAGGGAGATGCTGCTGAACTATTACTGGCCGGGTAATGTAAGGCAGCTTAAAAACATCACCGAACAGATATCGGTCATTGAGCAGGAGCGTGATGTGACTGCTTCCATACTGGCACACTACCTTCCGGATATCCGGACCGGACGGCTTCCCGTTCCTGTCAGGGCGCATGCCGATGACAAAAGCTTCACCAGCGAGAGGGAGATTCTTTACAAGGTATTGTTTGACATGAAGAGCGACATGCATGACCTTAAGAACCTTGTGTATGACCTGCTGACTACCGGTGATCCTGACAACCTGACAGAAAGCGGAGCCCGCGCAGTGCGCAATCTGTATAACCAGGGATCGCTTCCCAAGGAGCAATTTGAACCCGCCCAGCCGGTGAAGTTAGGCTACAACCCGCCGAGAGAGAGCAGGGTGATTGAAGATACAGAGGAGGTGATAGAGGAGTCTCTCTCACTGAGTGACCGCGAAAAGGAACTCATAAAGAAGGCGCTTGACAAGAACAATGGCAAGAGAAAGCTGGCAGCGGCTGAACTGGGAATTTCCGAGAGAACCCTCTACAGGAAAATAAAGGAATACAGGCTTGATGCATAAAATAGTAAAGATAGTGGTGCCGCTGGTTCTGCTGGCGTTGACCGCAGGTTGCGGTGTGAAGATCAAGTACTCCTTCACAGGTGCCTCCATACCTGTGGAGGCAAAAACCATAAGTGTAGCAACCTTTCAGAACAGGGCAAGCCTTGTGGTCCCGGGACTGACACAGACCCTTACCGATGCGCTTATCGATATGTGCAGGGCACAGACCAATCTTGACATGGTATCATCAGGGGGCGACCTGAGTTTCGAGGGAGAGATCACTGACTACAAGACCCAACCGCTTACTGTCAGCGGTAACGAGCAGGCGGCCATGAACAGGTTTTCCATCTCAGTACGCATAAGGTATGTGAACAGTTTCAATGATGAGAACAGCTATGATCAGACCTTCACCCGGTACCAGGATTACAGCAGTTCGCTTGATCTGAGTGCCGTTGAAGCCGGCCTGACCGAGGAGATAGTGAAGATGCTTATTGAAGATATATTTAACAAGGCATTTGTCAACTGGTAGTTCTGTTCATGAACAGGAATGAATTCAACAGGTTCATTGCAGGCATTGATCTCCCGGGTCCGGGAGACCTGGATGAGTTAAAGGAGCTTACTGCCCTTTTTCCCTGGTTTCATTCCGCCCACATGCTGCTTCTGCGGGGACTGAAGGAGAATAATGACATCCGGTTTGATACACAGCTAAAGGTATCGGCACTATCAGTGGCTGACAGGGAGGTGCTTTATCACTATCTTTTTCTTGCTCCTGCTGAGGTTGCCGGGGAGGGAGTCACTGTCACACAGGTAGGTACTGAGGTGCCCGCTGCAGAGATTCCCGTTTCGGATGATGGTACTTCTGCCGGAGAGGGTTATGTCACTGAAGTGGCCCCAATCACCGAAGAGATACCGCTAACTGAGGAAGCTCCGGTAGCTGAGGCGGCCGATGTAACTGAGGAGGTTCCGGTTATCGAGGCAGCCCCGGTCATTGAAGAGATCCTGCTCCCGGAAGATGCTCTAATCACTGAAGAGATACCGCTAACTGAGGAAGCTCCGGTAGCTGAGGCGGCCGATGTAACTGAGGAGGTTCCGGTTATTGAGGCAGCCCCGGTCATCGAAGAGATTCTGGTTCCGGAAGAGGCTCCAGTCACCGAAGGGATAACTGTTCCCGGAGAAATTCCTGTTACCGGTGATGAAATTGCCGGTGATGTAATTCCCGGTGCAGAAGACCGGCCGGAAGAAGAGGTGACAGAAAAGCTGCGCACAAGGGAAGAGCTTATTGCTGAGATTGAGGCACGGCTCAGGGAACTTGAAGAGATTCACAAGGTAGCAGCTGACCAGGTGGCGCAGCAGCTGCCAGAGGAGCCATTACCCGCTTCTGAAATCATTCCGGCGGAAATGCCGGTAATGGAACCTGCGCTGGAGGAACCTCCTGTACCCGAACCTGGTCCTGAGGAGATATCAATACCGGAATCAGTTCCCGTGGAGATATCAGTACCGGAATCTGTTCCCGGGGAAACTTCCATACCCGAATCTGAGCCCGGGGAATTTCCCGGGCAGCTTTCTGAGGAATCCCCGGAGCCAATCCCGGAAGAATCCCCGGAGCCAATCCCCGGCCTGCTTCCTGAGGAATCTCCTGAGACAATCCCGGAGTCGCTTCCGGAGCCACTTCCTGAATCTGTCCCCGCAACTGAGATTGAATGGCAGCCCGGGACCTCGGCAGAATCAGAATCAGAAGCCGAGGCCGAACCAGGGCAGGAGGAGCTCTTCGAGCTGATACCAGACGAACCCGTCGGGGAGCCTGAGCCTGCCATGCAGCTCACCCCGGCTGATCTGATAGACCGCTTTATCAGGATCAGTCCTTCAATTGAGAGGCTTACACCGGGTGACGTTCAGCCGGTAAAGGACCTGTCTGCGGAGAGCACGGTGGAACGCGGCAAATTTATAACGGAAACACTGGCAAAGATTTATATCAACCAGGGCTACTACTCCAAGGCAATAAATATTTATGAAAAACTCTCGTTGCAATATCCGGAAAAAAGTGCTTACTTTGCAAGCCGTATTGAAAAGATCAAAGATTTAATAAAATAGTATAACAATGGGTATTTATATTTTCCTTACCATCCTGATTATCCTTGCATGTGTTCTTGTAATTATGGTAGTGCTGGTTCAGAACTCCAAGGGAGGCGGTCTCGCATCGAACTTCACCTCAGCCGGACAGTCAATGGGAGTACGCAAGACAGCCGACTTCCTTGAGAAATCAACCTGGACCCTCGGAGCAGCCATTCTGGTTCTTAGCCTGGCAGCCACTGCCTCCATACCGAGAGGACAGGGACAGAAAGAGTCAGTCATCAAGTCATCCATAGAAAGAGCACAGGATCCCAACGCCATACCGGTGCTTCCCACACAGACACCGGTGCAGGAGCAGCCTGAAGGTGGGAACGAATAATAATGACATTGTGAAGACAGAGGAGTGTCAGTTTGTCATGAACTGACACTTTTTTTTTGCCAACTTCCATTTGGCACAGATTATGAAATTCTGAAGCAGGAAAATTATTGTTTAACTATAAAACTTCTAGCAATGGCACAATTAAAAGGAAAAGTGCTGGCAGGCAAGATCCTCGTCAAACCTCATGAGGCTGAGGAAAAGACCGCCAGTGGAATCATTATCCCCGACTCAGCAAAGGAAAAACCACGCGCAGGTACTGTTGTTCTTGTTGGTGCTGCGAAAAAAGATGAAGAGATGGAACTCAAAAAGGGAGACGTTGTTCTCTATGGGAAATACTCCGGCCAGGAACTGAATATCGATGGTGCAGATTATCTCCTTCTTTCTCAGTCTGATGTTCTATATATTTCGTAACAACCTTAAAAAAGAATAGCAATGTCAAAGGAAATAAAATTCAATATCGAAGCTCGCAACCTTCTGAAGGAAGGTGTTGATCGTCTTGCGGATGCCGTTAAGGTAACCCTTGGACCCAAGGGACGCAATGTGGTTTTGGAGAAGAAATTCGGAGCACCTCAGATTACCAAGGACGGTGTAACCGTTGCCAAGGAAATCGAACTCTCTGACCCCTACCAGAATATGGGTGCACAGATGGTCAAGGAAGTTGCATCCAAGACCTCAGATACTGCAGGTGACGGTACCACCACAGCCACAGTTCTTGCCCAGAGCATTATCAGCGTGGGACTTAAGAACGTCACTGCCGGTGCCAATCCGATGGACCTCAAGAGAGGTATTGACAAGGCTGTGTCAACAGTTGTTGAGAGCCTTAAAAGCCAGTCACAGAGCGTTGGTGACGATCTGAAAAAGATTGAACAGGTTGCACGAATTTCGGCAAATAATGACGAAGAGATAGGTAAGCTCATCGCCGCCGCTATGGATAAGGTGAAGAAGGAAGGCGTCATAACCGTCGAAGAGGCAAAAGGAACAGAGACTAAAGTTGAAGTAGTTGAGGGTATGCAGTTCGACCGCGGATACATCTCAGCTTATTTTGTCACCAATCCTGACAAAATGGAAGTCGAGATGGATAATCCATACATCCTGATACATGACAAGAAGATCTCATCAATGAAGGACCTTCTCCCGATACTTGAGGAGACTGCACGCAGCGGTCGTGGTCTGATGATCATTGCTGAGGATGTTGAGGGTGAGGCTCTTGCAACACTGGTTGTGAACCGCCTCAGAGGTTCTCTGAAGGTTTGTGCTGTTAAAGCCCCGGGTTTTGGCGACAGGAGGAAGGAGATGCTTGAAGACATAGCCATTCTGACAGGCGGCACTGTCATCTCAGAAGAGAGAGGCATGAAGCTCGAAAATGCCACAATGGCTGACCTTGGCGTGGCTGACAAAGTGACCGTCAATAAGGAGAACACCACCATAGTGAACGGTGCAGGGGAAAAAGATATGATTCAGGCACGAATCAACCAGATCAAGCAGCAGATATCAACCACCACCTCCGATTACGACAGGGAGAAGCTTCAGGAAAGGCTTGCCAAACTGGCCGGCGGTGTGGCAGTTCTTTACATCGGAGCTGCATCAGAGGTAGAGATGAAGGAGAAGAAGGACCGCGTAGATGATGCTCTTCACGCTACCCGCGCTGCAATAGAAGAGGGTATCATCCCTGGTGGAGGAGTGGCTTACCTCAGGTCAATTCCCCTGCTTGACAAACTGAAAGGTGATAACGAAGACCAGAATACCGGTATTGAGATTGTAAAGAGGGCTATAGAAGAGCCTCTTCGCCAGATAGTTACCAATGCCGGCCTGGAGGGCGCAGTTATTGTGCAGAAAGTCCGCGATGGTAAAGGTGACTTTGGTTACAATGCTCAGAATGATAAATTCGAGAACCTTCTGAAAGCTGGTGTAATTGACCCGGCCAAGGTTGCCAGGATAGCCCTGGAAAATGCTGCATCAATAGCAGGTATGTTCCTCACCACCGAGGCAGTCATCGTCGAGGAGAAAGAGGAGAATCCGATGCCGAACCCGGCAATGGGCGGCGGCGGAATGCCCGGCATGATGTAGAAAGAAGAAGCTTATTGATTTAGGTGAAAAAGCTGTCCCGGGGTTCGGGGCAGCTTTTTTTACAATGCCTGATCCGCTACGCGG
>DHUL01000094.1:3395-10992 GCA_002409145.1 Bacteroidales bacterium UBA5235 | reverse complement strand
GAAGGGTCAGGGGATGATTTGGCTGCTACTTAACAGCCTCCGGTAAAATCGCAAATCGCAAATCGCAAATCGCAAATCTTCATTGCCTGTTGCCTGATTTCCCCCATCTTTGCATTTATGACTGATCCCAGGCAGGTATATGAGCTCGAACACGAGAAACCGGGGAAACTGATGTGGAAATACTTCCTCCCCGCCTTTGCCAGTATGATGGCAAACGCGCTCTACAACGTAGTTGACCGTATCTATATCGGCCAGGGAGTTGACGCACTTGCACTCTCAGGACTGACAGTGGTATTCCCGCTGATGATAATCATCATGGCCTTCGGTATGCTTGTAGGAATGGGCTCTGCAGTGCGTATCTCACTCAGCCTTGGCGAGAAGGACTTCGACCGTGCTAACCGTATCCTGGGTAATGCATTCTTCCTCGCGCTCGTTCTGGGCCTGGTGCTGATGGGAGCAGGTTTCCTGGTACGCGACAGGGTATTGCAGATTTTTGGTGCTGGACCTGAGACAATCCAATATGCCTCAGATTATTTCACCATCATCCTCCTCGGAACACCAATGGCAACAGTGGGCTTTGCACTGAACAATGTCATCAGGGCGGAAGGGAATCCGCGGATAGCCATGTTTTCCATATTCATCAGCGCAGGACTGAACATCATCCTTGATCCTATATTCATCTTCGGGCTGGATATGGGTGTAAAAGGGGCTGCCATTGCCACTGTCATCTCGCACTGCGTACTGGCTGTTTGGGTATTGATGCATTTCCGCAGCAAAAGGAGCGTGACCCGGCTTAATGCCGCCACCTTCAGACCAAACTTTTATATCATCAAACATATTATCTCCATCGGGTTCGCACCCTTCGCCATGAACATAGCATCGAGCATTGTCTGGGGAGTGATGAACTCGAAGTTCATTAAGTATGGTGGTGATATCTCTGTCGCAGCCCTTGGGATAGTCAACAGCGCTACGATGATGCTGGTGATCTCAATAATCTCAATCAACATGGCTGTGCAGCCGATTGTCGGATTCAACTACGGTGCCGGCCTGTTATGCCGGGTTAAGGAGACGATGATGAAGGCAATCAGGTATGCCACACTGATTGCCACCGGGGGATGGCTGTTATGCATGCTGACTCCCGGGATAATAGTCAGCGTCTTCAATACAGACAGCCAGGAACTGCGTGAGGCCGGCACACTGGGGCTTCGCATCTATTGTGCCGTCTTGCCCGTTGTCGGATTCCAGATCATCGCCTCCAACTATTTCCAGGCAATAGGCAAGGCTAAACTGGCAACATTCCTCTCATTATTAAGGCAGATAATCGTCCTTCTTCCGTTGATATTCATCCTTCCGAGGTTCTGGGGCACAACCGGTGTCTGGATAGCCAACCCCATCTCAGACTTCATAGCGGCAGTGATCTCATTCATCTTCTTCCGCCGCGAGATCGCAAAGCTTAACTGTGACACGCCCGTTCCCGGGCGAAGAAGCCCGGAGATTGAACCTCCGGCTTAAAACTATTGGTTCTCCGCCAGCCTCTTTTTCCTCAGTACAGCCAGGAACAATGCGAACACCGCAGATGCAAACACAATGCCTGCTGTCAATGACACTTTCATCGGCAATGCCAGTCCGCCACCCGTGTTCGGGGCTGCAAGCAGATATGTGATACAGACTGCCGTAAGAAACAGTGCCGGGAGTGACATCATCAGATGGTTCTTGCCCCTGAGACCCAGATACATTGCGATTGTCCAGCATGTGATGGCCGCCAGAGCCTGGTTTGAGATACCCACGAACTTCCAGATACGGGCAAACTCATCCTTCATGACGAAGGTCAGAACAAAGGCAAGAGCAAACACAGGCACAACTATCAGCAACCGTGATGAAATCTTTTTCTGAGGAATCTTCAGCATATCGGCAATTGTCAGCCTGGCGCTCCTGAAGGCGGTGTCGCCGGAGGTCACCGGGCATGCCACAACTCCTATAACTGCTATGATTGCGCCAGTCTTGCCAAGCCATGACCTGCAGATTTCATTCACCAGCCAGGCCGGATCGGGCGTGACGTCCGGGTTGTCAGCCAACGGGTGTGTAAAGGCATAATTCAGCCCGTGAACGTCACCCATATAATTCATGGCCGCAGTGGCCCATATCATTGCTACAATGCCTTCAGCAACCATCGCTCCGTAGAATATATGTCTTCCCTGTTTTTCGGACTTGAGGCATCGGGCCATAAGTGGCGACTGCGTTGCATGAAATCCGGAAATGGCTCCGCATGACACCACTATGAACAGGAAGGGGAAGATGGTATTGGTTGCGGCATCAGGCTGGAAATTGGTAAGACTGGCCGGGGTAAGCTCCATCAGGGTGATGTTGCCACCGGCCCAGTTGACTATCAGCCCTCCGAAGACACCGATAGCCATGAATAACAGCGCTGCCCCGAAGAAGGGGTAGAGCAGCCCGATAATCTTGTCTATGGGCAGCAGTGTGGCAAGTATATAATACAGGAAAATCAACCCCAGCCAGAACGGGAGACTGAAGCCAGACATTGCAAAAAGAAGCTTAGCCGGCCCGCTCACGAAGGCCACCCCGACAAAAATCAGGAGGAACAGGGTGAAAACGCGAAGGAACATTCTCATTGGCTTCCCAAGATAAGTACCCACCAGCTCGGGCAGGCTTGCACCGTCGTGTCGTAGTGAGAGCATACCCCCGAAATAATCATGTGTTGCTCCAATAAAAATGCAACCCAGCACTATCCAGAGATAAACGACAGGGCCGTACATTGCACCCAGTATCGCACCGAAGATCGGCCCCAGGCCGGCAATGTTGAGGAACTGGATCATGAAGACCCGCCATCCCTTCATCGGGATATAATCGATACCGTCATTTTTTGTGAAGGCGGGAGTGACCCGCACAGGGTCAGTCCCGAAGAATCTTTCGGCCACTCTTCCATAGACAAGATATCCCAGGATAAGCAACGTGACCGACACTGCCAGGGTTATCATCCGTTCCTGATTAAGTAATCTGCTAAAATAACTGAAAATGCAGTACGGTGTCACAACTTCGGGGTCAATTAAAAAAGGGTCAAATTTGTATATATTTGCACCTGAATTCAACCTCCCCGCGGCTGATGGACAACATACGCAACTTTTGCATAATAGCGCACATAGACCATGGCAAGAGCACTCTTGCCGACAGGCTTCTTGAGATGACCAGGACCGTTGAGGCGCGGGAGTTTCAGGACCAGGTACTTGATAATATGGATCTCGAGCGTGAGCGGGGGATCACCATAAAGAGCCACGCTATCCAGATGTCTTATATGCATGAGGGGAGGAATTATTATCTCAACCTGATTGACACCCCGGGGCATGTCGATTTTTCCTATGAGGTGTCGCGCTCCATTGCTGCCTGCGAGGGAGCGTTGCTGGTGATTGACGCCACCCAGGGGATACAGGCTCAGACAATATCCAACCTTTACATGGCCATTGAACACGGGCTGGAGATCATCCCTGTGATGAACAAGATGGATTCGCCCAGCGCCATGCCCGAGGATGTTAAGGATCAGATTGTTGACCTCATCGGCTGCAAGCGCGAAGAGATAATAGAGGCCAGTGCCCGCACCGGTATGGGCATTGAGCGGATCATGTCAGAGATCATCACGAAGATACCTGCTCCCAAGGGTGACCCGGATGCACCACTCCAGGCTCTCATATTCGACTCTGTTTTCAATTCCTTCAGGGGGATCATAGCCTACTTCAAGATAGCCAACGGCACCATCCGGACCCATGAACTGGTCAAGTTTGTCAACACCGGCAGTGAGTATGATGCCGATGAGATAGGTGTTCTTAAACTCAAGCGCGAGCCGCGCGATGTGCTGAGAGCAGGCGATGTGGGATACATCATCTCAGGTATCAAGGTCTCGGCCGAGGTGAAGGTGGGTGACACCATAACGCATGTAGCAAGGCCCTGTGACAAGGCTATCTCAGGCTTCGCCGACGTGAAGCCGATGGTCTTTGCCGGTATTTACCCTGTTGATGCAGATGATTATGAGGACCTTCGGGCATCAATTGAAAAGCTGCAGCTAAACGACGCATCTCTCACCTTTGTGCCTGAGTCATCTGCTGCCCTGGGTTTTGGCTTCAGGTGCGGCTTCCTCGGGCTTCTGCATATGGAGATAATACAGGAACGTCTCGACCGTGAGTTCGACATGGATGTAATAACCACCGTACCGAACGTCTCATTTCGTGTGCTGACAACAAAGGGCGATATCATTGACGTCCACAACCCCTCAGGCATGCCTCCTGCAACAACCATTGACGAGATAGAGGAACCCTACATTCATGCCCAGGTAATATCGAAGTCGGAGTATCTTGGCTCCATCCTCAAGCTCTGCATTGAAAAGCGCGGGACGATGAAGACCCAGGTTTACCTCACCAGTGACAGGGTGGAAGTGACCTTTGACATGCCACTGTCAGAGATCGTGTTTGACTTCTATGACAAACTGAAGAGTATTTCGAAAGGTTATGCCTCGTTTGACTATCACATCACCGGTTACAAGAAGGCTGACCTGGTGAGGCTTGATATACTTCTGAACGGCGAGATGGTTGACGCCCTCTCAACGCTTATCTACAGAGGCCATGCCTATGACTTCGGCCGCAGAATGTGCGAAAAGCTGCGAGAGCTGATACCGAGACAGCAGTTTGATATAGCCATACAAGCAGCAATAGGTGCAAAGATCATTGCCCGCGAAACAGTAAAGGCTGTCCGCAAGGATGTAACCGCAAAATGCTACGGTGGTGACATAACCAGGAAGCGGAAATTGCTTGAGAAGCAGAAGAAAGGTAAGAAGAGGATGCGCCAGATAGGCAACGTGGAGGTGCCGCAGCAGGCATTTCTTGCAGTACTCAAGCTTGACTGACAAAAAAACATAAAGGGGGTATTGGAAATAAAGAAATTATACTAACTTAGCGCATCGTTGGGCTTAGAAAAGAAAATATTAAGCTAGTCGAAAGACCCTGAAACTAACCTAGACTCATACCCCGTTCGGATTATCCGGGCGGGGTATTAACTTCTCCGGTACCCTACCCGCTGCATAAAAGGTTTATACCAGCTCAGCATAGCAGCTTGTAGCCCTTACCGTGGATATTCAGGATCTCCACGGTTTCATCCCTGCTCAGGTACTTGCGTAGTTTGGTGATGTAAACATCCATGCTCCGGGCATTGAAGTAGTTGTCATCAATCCAGATAGATTTAAGTGCAAAATTACGCTCAAGCACTTCATTCCGGTGGCGGCAGAGCAGCTCCAGGAGCTCAGACTCCTTGGTAGTGAGTTTTTGCGACTGATCATTGTAGGTCAGCAGCTGTTTCGTCACGTCAAAGTAGAATCTTCCGATTGTGTAAGATGTTGCCGGCGGATCGGCCCGTTTCCCTGAGGCACGCCTCAATATGGCCTCAATCCGGTACAGCAGCTCTTCCATTGAAAACGGTTTGGTCAGGTAGTCGTCAGCCCCTGACTTGAATCCTTCAATCACATCTTCCTTGAGATTCTTTGCTGTAAGGAAGATGATGGGAATATGAGGATCAAGCGCCCTTATCTCTTTCGCAAGTGTGAAGCCGTCAAGCTCGGGCATCATGACGTCAAGAAGGCAGAGTTGAAATTTGTCTTTTCTGTAGACATGCATAGCCTGTGCACCGTCAGTGACAAGTGTTGTATCGTACTCTCTTGCAATAAGGTAATTCTTCAGCAGTTGCCCGAGATTGGGATCGTCCTCTGCCAGTAAGATGCAGATTTTCTTCATTTTGGCTGTTCTTTTGGAAGGTGAATGATTATCCGGGTTCCTTTTGCGATCTGGCTCTCCACTTTAATGGTGCCGTAATGCTCTTCTACAATTTTCTTCACATAGCTGAGTCCAAGGCCGAATCCTTTGATATTGTGTGTATTTCCCGCGGGAACGCGGTAAAACTTTTCAAAGATATGTTTCAGGTGCTCGCGCGGAATGCCGATTCCGTTGTCTGATACTGTGATGACGATACCCCTGTGCCATGCTGCGGTAGTCAGGGTAATCTCAGGTGTACCAGGACTGTATTTGAGTGCATTGTCAATGAGGTTGAGCATTACGTTGAAGAAGTTGGCTTCATCAATTGTCACTATCGGGTCGGAAGCATCGAGGAATGTTGAGATGGTTCCACCGCGCCCGTTTACCTGCAGTTTGAAGGTATCAACCGATCTTATTATGATCGCATGCAGGTCAGCCGGCTGCTTGTTAAGCTCAAGACTGGCTTTCTCAAAGATGGCAGTGTGGAGCACCCTCTCAACCAGCACCTTAAGCCTGTTACTCTCCTCCCTGATGACAGAGGCAAGACTGCCGGTATTGCGTGAGCTCTCGGGGATGGAGGGGTCAGCAAGCATCTGCGATGCCAGTGATATGGTTGCTATCGGTGTTTTAAGCTCATGCGTCATGTTGTTGATGAAGTCGCTTCGTATCTCTGACAGCCTCTTCTGACGGAAGATGACAATAAATGTTCCTGTGGCAAGCAGTGTCAGCAGCAGGACTATCAGCATGGATGCGCTGGCCATGAATGCGATCTGGCGGAACTTGTACTCTTCTTCCTCGGGAAAATATATCGAAAGGATATTGTTTCCCGGTACCGGGTCATTAGGGAATAGCTGGCGGAGATACTTGTTGGCACCGCTGCTTTCCGTATAGTCAGGTGTTCTGTAGATTATGTCGCCGTAGGCGCCGCGCACCGAACATTTATATTCAAGATGGATACCCACAGCGTCAAGTGATTTCCTTATCAGGCTGTTCAGTTCATCTGCCGTGAACCGTTCACGCAGGGGAGGCGTCTCATGAAGTATCCTGCTTACGATGTTTTCAATGGAGATGATCTTGCTGGTCATTCTGCTGGTGGCTCCGGCAGAGAGTATCTGTTCATCAGGTTCGGCACTTTCAAAGTATGATTCAACACCGAGGCTGTCGGAATCAAGCAGGTAAGTATAGCCGGCCCTGCTTATTATTACTGACCTTACACCGGGATCGAAGCCGTATTTCTCGAGAAGCTTTTCCTCGGCTGATTTCTGCTCTGACAGACCTGATGGTTCGCCGTTATCCTGTGGCAGCGGCTCAGGACTGATACCGCTCATTATGCGTTTATAGGTTTCAGCTTTCTCCAGCTCTGATACCACCTCTTTCAGGGCTTCATTCACACCAAACCGGAACTCCTGGTCCTCGGCGCTCACTACATTGTTGATCCAACTGACCTGTATTATTACCAGGGCAGATATGGCCAGGAAAAAGAATATAGCCAGGAGAACTATATATGAGCGCTTCATATCTTAACAAAAATAATCTGTTAAAACCTTAATACATAGACTTAACGTTCTTTAACAGGTTCAGAGGCAATGTAAAAAATACAAATTATTAAAAAAATGTTAAAAATCAATATATTAACATATCATTAAGAACAGGGTATGAATTTTTATCTGATATTTGCATCAGTTATGGCACGATAATTGTAATAATATAGATGGAGTTTTTTTCATAGGTTAGGTTAGTTTTAGGGTTAACACTGAAGAGGAGGCGAGAAATTGTCTCCTCTTTCTCTT
>DHUL01000094.1:0-3241 GCA_002409145.1 Bacteroidales bacterium UBA5235 | reverse complement strand
TTTTACTGTATCAGGAGTGACAGGTGCCTGTCAGGGATATCACGGCTCTCAAAAATGAATACTGCTGTGATTTCGGGAATGATCCTTAGTGATGCGGCCAGGTCGTCAGCCTCTTTCCTGTCATGAACACCGCCCGGCACTAGTAAATAATCGATGTTTTTCATTTTGCGCAGCAGGACACTTCCCCCGCTGCGGTTTGATATGAGGGAAAATGCACTGTTTTCAGGTGTGAAACGTGAAAAGTGTTGTGTTCCTGCCGGGGTGGTAATGATAACATCTTCATTGCTTCTTCTCAGGTCAGTGCCAAGATGCCTGTTTATCATGACTGAGAGGCGGTAATCGGGTTCAGCGGAGACAACCCCCAGAAAACAGAATGGCTGTGGTTCACCTGTTCCGATAGTATGCCTGGTGATCTTCTTTTCCCTGTTCATCCTTTTAACAGCCGCAGTTTGATAAGGGCAGCCATCGATGCATCCTGTTCAGCCTCTTTTTTCGTGGATCCTTCACCCTGCGAGATCACCTCATTACTGATCTCAAGTGTCACATTGAAGATGGGATGACCATTGCTGCCTGCTTGCTTCTCATGTGAGGTGAAGTTAAGCTTTTGTTTGTTCTTCTGGCTATATTCAAGGATCAGGCTTTTATAATCTGTTTCTGCCGTCAGCACGGCATTGAGATTGAGGTGTTTTTTCAATCCCTGCTCGATGAAGAATTTCCGTGCGCAGTTATAGCCTCTGTTGATGAAGAGCGCACCGACAAGGGCCTCCACCGTGTTGCCGTAGAGATTACGCGGTGAGTCTGATGGCGCCAGATTGGAGACAATCAGCATGTCAAGTCCCATTGAGAGGCCAAGCTGGTTGAGTGTCTCGCGGTTGACGATGCGTGCCCGGGTCTTTGTCAGGAATCCTTCGGATGCCTCCGGGTAGAGGTGAAAGAGATAATCAGAAAGAATGCTGTCAATAATTGCATCACCCAGGTATTCAAGCCGTTCATTGTTGATTCTTATCCCGTCAGGGAGGGTATAGGTTGCCGAACGGTGTATGAAGGCCATTTCATACAACCTGAGATTACACGGGCGGAACCCGAGAAGGGTTTTCAGCTCCGACCGGAACTTTTCACGGTCGTGAATGAGTGTTTTGTTTTCTTTCCTGTTAAGCAGGAACACTATTCCTTGAATTTCCGGATCAGAATAGATGCGTTGTGTCCCCCGAAGCCGAAGTTATTGCTGAGAGCCACATTCACGGTTCTCTGCTGGGCCTTGTTTAGGGTGAGGTTCAGGTTCTGGTCTATTGCAGGATCAGGATTCCTGAAGTTGATTGTTGGCGGAATGATGTCATGGACAACAGCCATTGTTGTTGCTATGGCTTCCACAGCCCCGGCAGCACCAAGGAGGTGGCCGGTCATCGATTTTGTTGCACTGATGTTCAGCTTGTAAGCATGGTCACCGAAGAGAGCAAGGATGGCTTTTATCTCTGCGATGTCACCAAGCGGGGTGGCAGTGCCATGCACATTGATATAGTCGACGTCGGAGGGCTGCAGGCCGGCTTCATTGATAGCCTGTTTCATCACGTTGATGGCTCCCATGCCATCAGGATGAGGAGCAGTAATATGATAGGCATCAGCTGTCAGGCCTGAACCGATCACCTCTGCATAGATGCGTGCTCCCCTGGCTTTGGCATGACCGAGCTCCTCGAGTATGAGAGCGCCGGCGCCCTCACCGATCACGAAACCGTCACGGGTCACATCAAACGGGCGGGAGGCGGTGGCATATTCTTCATTGTTGGTGGACATGGCCTGCATAGCGTTGAATCCGCCTATGCCGGGCGGGTTTACAGAGGCTTCTGACCCTCCTGCAATAAAGAGGTCAGCCTTGCCGAGAAGAATGTAGTAGTAAGCGTCAATTAATGCATTCGTTGAAGAGGCGCATGCCGAGACTGTAGCGAAGTTAGGCCCGCGAAAACCATACTTTATTGAGAGCATCCCTGCGGCAATATCACTGATCATCCTCGGAATGAAAAAAGGGCTGAAACGGGGAGTACCATCCCCTGTAACAAACCCTTTTACTTCTTCCAGAAAGGTCTCTATTCCACCTATGCCTGAGGCCCAGATGATGCCGGAACGGTCCTTGTCTGTTGCCTCCGGATCAAGACCTGCATCTTTTACCGCTTCATCAGCTGCAACATGTGCATACTGGGTGTAACGGTCCATCTTGCGCGATTCCTTACGGTCAAAATACCGTGACGGATCATAATCCTTGAGCTCGCAGGCAAACTTTGTTTTGAACTTGGAGGTATCAAAACGAGTGATAAGGGCAGCGCCACTCACACCCTCCACAAGACCTTTCCAGTAATCCTGCAGATTGTTGCCGATGGGGGTCAGTGCCCCCATCCCGGTAACTACTACACGCCTCATTCAGGGGTTATCAGAGATAACTACTTGGCGTTTTCTTCAATATACTTAATGGCTTCGCCTACTGTGCTGATGCTTTCTGCCTGATCATCAGGAATTCCGATGTTGAACTCCTTTTCAAATTCCATGATCAGCTCGACTGTGTCAAGAGAATCTGCACCAAGGTCATTTGTGAAATGTGCTTCGGGAGTAACCTCTGCTTCATCAACGCCAAGCTTCTCAACGATGATCTTCTTTACTCTTGTGGAAATGTCAGACATACTAAATCAATTTTACGTTAATACTGATTTTAAAACTCTGCAAAGAAATATATTTGTACCATATAATTCAAGAGATTTGCCGGAAATTTACATCTCTGCAAGCGCAAGGTACAAATATTCAGTATTTTAAGACTCAAAATGGGGCTTCGGCTGTCCGAAATGAAAAACAGACTAAGTAGCAGAATATGAAGAATATAGCAATATTAGCCTCAGGTACCGGAACTAATACTGAAAACATCATCAGATACTTTTCGAACGGGAAAAAAGCAAAAGTGACCCTCGTTTTGTCGAATAAGCCTCAGGCTATGGTATTGAAAAGGGCAGCGACACTGGGTGTGGATGCATTTTTTTTCGACCGGTCTCAATTTTATATGACCGGAGAGGTGCTTATGATGCTGCGCAGGAGGGAGACACATATGGTGGTACTGGCAGGGTTTCTGTGGCTGGTTCCGGGTGATATAATTGAAGCATACAGGGGACGTATTGTCAACATTCATCCTGCCCTTCTGCCAGGTTTCGGGGGGAAGGGGATGTATGGAGACAAAGTTCACCGTGCAGTCCTCGATGCCGGA
>DHUL01000088.1:27941-30100 GCA_002409145.1 Bacteroidales bacterium UBA5235 | reverse complement strand
TAATCTTGCGATAGCCAATGAAATTATTGAAAACAGACGGGCAGCAAATGAAGTATGGTATAACTTCGGGAGGAAGAATAAATGACTCAGGCTCACAGTCATATCCCTTTTAGAAAGTAGTTCTCCTCAGAAGTGGTAAAGACCTGACTTCTATTTCAGATTACGTTATATTGTTGCCAAAACATTAATGGACAATTCATGGAAGGAGATTAGCAAATCTGTTCAGGCTTTTGTCAGATTCTGCTCTTCCGATCCTCAGAGGAAGAATCACTTGGTGTGTGTCCTTTTGGTAGATTCACGAATAATAAGGTCCGTCTCAATGACTATGGTTTGAGACGATACAAAGTCACTTTTATCTTCAATTTGCTGAAGTAAAAGCTTCGCAGCTGCCTGTCCCATTTCGATAGCTCTGTCGTCAATAGTTGTCAGTGATGGTTCAACAATAGTTGAAACCGGATAATTACTAAAACCGATCACTGCACAATCCTCAGGTACCTTTATTCCAATTGTCTTAGCACCCTGAATGATTCCTACAGCAGTATCATCATTGGCACAGAAGATACCGTCAGGCTGCGGCTTCAGGGCAAAGAGCTTACTTGAATAAATGTAGCCCTCAGTATAATTGAGATCTTTAATCTCTTTAATATAGTCATCAAGATACATAGCATCGTTATCTCTCAACGCTGCCTTGTATCCTTCAAGTCTTGCTTTGAAAATATTTGTTCCCTGATAACCTGCAATGTGAGCGATACGCTTGCAGCCTATGTCTATAAGGTGTTGAGTGGCTTTATAAGCTGCTTCAAAATCATCAATAACTACCTTATTACAAGCGAATTCCTGGCATACTCTGTCAAAAAAAACCAACGGGGTATTGAATTTGGAAAACCGTAAAAAATGCAGGTTGTCTTCTGTTTCAAGTGCCAGGCAAGCAATAACTCCTCCGACTCTGTTCGCCAATAATGCCTGAGTATTAGCAACCTCGCGCTCATATGAATCATTCGACTGGCAAATGACAACATTATAACCATTTTTAAATGCAACTTCCTCAATTCCGGAGATGACCCTTGAATGAAAGTATATATTTATCCGCGGAACAATTATTCCTATAAGGTTGGATTTACTTCGTCTCAGGCTGGATGCCATAGAATTTGGGAAATATCCAAGCTGCTCAGCTCCTGCAAGGACTCTTTTTCTGGTTTTTTTACTGATCGACTCACTATTTTGCAAAGCTCTCGATACAGTGGAGAGTGACAGGTTCAGCTCTCTTGCCAGATCTTTTAATGTTACATTCGGTTTAGGCATCAGTAGATTTCACAAACGTTTGAATAAATTAATTGCATTTAGAGGTGCAAATATAACAATATATTTCATCTACTCATCCTGGAAATCCAGAATTAATTCCAATTTTATGACGTAACATATAATGTATTAATAATATAGTCACATATTTCTGACTAGTCCGACTAATTGCATCTGAGTAATAGTAAAAATTTTTTTATGAAAACGTTTGCTTTTTAATTTTTTCAAATATAGCTTTGTATCAAATCGTTCTTTGAAGCATAGGTCGGGTAAGGAAACTTTTAATTTATTTTATGTTCTATAACTCATTTTCAATATCTTATAATTTTTACCGTAATATAAACCTTAAAAAGAAAGGAGGACAGGAACGGATTAAAAGAATAGAGAAAGCAAATAGAATTGTTATATTCTTTACTATCGTTTTCATAATATCATGACTCCAGAAAGTGATTTTGAGTTTCCTGTCAGTTTGAAAAGAAGAGCCTGGGAGGTGGCAAGCGGGAGACCTCATTAAGAGCTTGATCGAAATTTATGCTTTGAACTTGTCAATTCTTAATAAGAAAGCAAATATTACTTGATTCTTAAAGTATATAGGGTGCTTCTTACTTCTTCAGAATTAAGTCAGTCTGATGAATCCAATTATAATAAACCATTAAACCTTATCACACAAATTAATCCTCACAACATGAAAATCTCTAACAGGAAAACTCGGAAAGCTATTCTTGTTTTCATGATGGTGCCGGCCATGTTTGGTCTGTTCCCTGAAGGAAAACTGCTTGCCGGTCCTTCTTTCTCGAATGGTGTAATCCAACAGGAAAGGACAATAACCGGAAAGGTTACTAGTGCAGAAGACGGTCTAC
>DHUL01000088.1:11085-27793 GCA_002409145.1 Bacteroidales bacterium UBA5235 | reverse complement strand
GAAGACGGTCTACCCTTAGCAGGAGTCGCTGTCATCATAAAAGGCACAACTACCGGTGTGAGCACTGATATGGAGGGTAATTACTCTATCAGTGTTCCCTCCACAGCACAAACTCTGGTCTTTTCATTTCTGGGAATGGAAACATTCGAGGCTCCACTCCAGCAGAGATCAGCTATTAATGTAGTAATGCAACCTGCCTTCACTGCAGTTGAAGAGGTAGTTGTCACTGCCCTCAACATCACACGCCAGAAAAAAGCACTTGGCTATTCGATCGGAGAGTTATCCTCCGAGTCCATTGAAAGGACCAAGGAGAACAACGTGATCAATACCCTCGCGGGCAAGGTTGCAGGCCTTATTGTCCAACCTAATGCTTCAGGTCCGGCAGGGACATCACGCGTTCTGCTTCGTGGTTACAACCAGTTGAGCGGTAACAATGACCCTCTGTACGTTATCGACGGTATTCCATTTGATAACACGAAATTCGGTGAATCCGGTATGTACGGCGCTATTGATCAGGGAGATGTTTTGTCAACCATCAACCCTGCAGATATTGAGTCAATTTCCGTGTTAAAAGGACCAAACGCAGCATCTCTTTATGGTTCGCGCGCAAACAACGGTGTCATTGTAATTACAACAAAATCAGGGAAAGCCAGGAAAGGCATTGGCATAACAGCCAGTACCTCGTACACAGCTGATACGCCGCTCCTGTTCCCTGACTTACAAAATGTATTCGGGCAGGGTTCTAATGGCGTTCTTGATGTGGGATTGGACGGTATACCTTACACCTCGAAAGGTATGCCCTATAGCTGGGGTCCGGAAATGAAAGGACAGGATGTTCTGGACTGGTCAGGAAAAGTTCAGTCTTTCGACCCTCAACCTGATAATATGAAAGATTTCTACCGAACAGGTCATACATCATCAACATCGCTTGCTTTGGTTGGTGGAAATGAGAACATAAATGCGCGTTTATCAGGCACTTATGATAATATTGCCGGTATACAGCCAACTAATGACATTACCCGGTATGTCATAAACATGAGAACCGGAGCAAAATTATCTGATAAACTCAGTATTGATGCCAAGGCGACATTCGTGAAACAAAGTGTCACTGGCAGGATGCAGATGGCTGATATGCAGGGTAATCCCGGTTATGCCCTTACTCTGATGCCTCGCAATATCAGAACAGTCGATGCAATGAATTACATAACTGCAACAAGTACCGAAAATCTCTGGACATCGGATACATATAAAGGAAATCCTTACTGGACAATTAATAAGGAAGGAACTGACGAGACTATGGACAGGTTTACTGCTCTTGTCTCGGCCAAATATGACTTTACTGACTGGCTCAGCCTTCAGGTCAGAGCCTCAGAGGACGAGTTTGCCAGGGACTATCTCTATTACAGGGCCAAAGGAACCCAGGTTTATCCGGCAGGTAACATCACATATGTAAAATATTTCAATGAGGAGTTCAACACCGATTTTCTGATCACTGCCAACAATAATATTACTAATAAAATCACATCATCTGTCAGCATTGGAGGTAACTTCTACGATTCTAAGTACAGCCATATAGCTCAATCCGGATCCAACTTTAAAGTGCCCGATTTTTATCAAATCAGCAATTCCGGAAATACGCCAAGTACATCCGCCTACGAATCACAGAAAAGGACACTTTCCTTATATGGTACAGCTCAGTTTGTATACAATAACTATTTGTTCCTTGATCTTACTGCCCGGAATGACTGGTCTTCGACTTTGCCGGCATCTGATAATTCATATTTTTATCCTTCGGTAACAGGAAGTTTTGTATTCACGGATGCCTTCAGAGATGCAATAAGTCCTGCATTTCTATCATTTGGAAAAGTCCGTGCATCATGGGCCCAGGCTGGAGGCGATCCGGGAGTGTACCAGACTAACCTGTACTACAGCCTTTATTCAGATACATACAATAGCCTTCCTGTTGGAAGCATCTCATCCACAACTTTGCCAAACTATAACATTAAGCCTTACATCACTACCTCAATTGAGCTTGGCGCTGATCTGAGATTCTTCCATGACAGATTAAGTCTTGATTTCACGTATTACGACAAGAGCACCATAAACCAGATACTCACTGCATCAATACCAAGATCTACCGGCTATTTTACCAAGATCATCAATGCCGGTGAGCTTGCCAACCGGGGTTTTGAAGTATTACTGACAGGAAATCCGGTCAAACTTGCCAATGGATTCACCTGGGATATATCACTCAACTTTGCCAAGAACTATTCTGAGGTTGTTGAACTATATGAAGGTATACCTACATTACTTCTTGGCCAGGACAGGAATATTCAAATATATGCTAAGCCGGGCAGACCATACGGTGATCTTTACGTGGCGAAATACCTCCGTGATGAAGATGGCAACCGTATTATAAATACTGATGGACGTCCAATCGCAGATGGCGGAACCAGCAACTACCAACTGATAGGCAACTTTATGCCTGACTGGACCGGAGGCATTGGCAATACATTCTCATACAAGGGCCTTTCACTATATTCATTGATAGATATAAGGAAAGGAGGTGAGTTCTATTCTGTCGGTACCCGCTATATGGTTATTTATGGTACCACGACTGAGACTCTGGAGGGGCGAAAGGAATGGTATGCCGGAACCGGAGGATATGTTGCAGAGGGTGTTAAGGGTGAGCTTGTTGAGGGAGTATGGGTCTCTACAGGTGAAAAAAATGATATTGCCATTAATCCACAGACTTATTGGGGTACCGGCGGTGTTGGAAATATTGGGGAAGAGTTCATAATGGACGGTACATTTGTTAAAATGAGAGAGCTGGCACTGAGCTATGACTTGCCGAAGCGTTTTCTGTCAGGTATGCCCATTTCCAATGTTACATTATCAGTAATCGGTAGGAACCTGTTCTTCATCTACCGTGCGTCAAAGCACTATGATCCGGAAAGCTCTTATAACAGCGGAAACTATGGAGCCGGTGTTGAGAATCACGCTCAACCTACTACTAAAAGCCTTGGTTTCAGCATAAAGATCGCCCTATAAATAAACCAATAAATGCTGAAAAAGATGAAAAGCATAAAGATTAAAAGAATTAGTGCACTAATTATAGGCATTATTGTGCTGGTCTCTTGTGAAGATTTGGCAGACATAAATAACAACCCAAACTCTCTTACAAGCATTCCTGATCAGTACCTGTTCACCAACATGTGCAAATATACCGTATCAGAAGCCAGACAACTGACTGCCAGGTCGCAGGTATTCTTCTGCGGCACCTGGTCACACCTCTACTCTTCAGGGTATCCCGAAGACCGTTATCGTATTAACACTGATACTGATGATGAAAGCATAGTCTGGCAGGATCTGTATTCAACAACGTCACTTGGCCTTGCTGCCGACTTAAAAAAGAAACTGGGGCCGGAAGGCGGAACTCCAAATCCAGTTAAATATGCTATGGTTGATATTGTGGCATTTATCAAGATACTGAAAATCACCGATCTTTTTGGAGATGTTCCTTATACTGAAGCAGGCAGAGGGGTGGAAGGTATTCTTTTGCCAAAATATGATACCCAGGAGTCAATCTATAAGGATATCATTGATAAACTTGGAGACTATATTGCGGTATTTGAAGGTGCTACATTGGCAGATGGTTATGGCACTGCCGATCCGTTTTATGCAGGTGATATGACAAAATGGGCCAAATTTGCAAATTCACTCCGTCTGAGACTGGCAATGAGAATGCGCTATGCCGATCCATCTGCAGCCCAGACTGCCATCACCACTTGCCTTTCAAAGCCTCTGATGACAAGCAATGATGATAATGCAAGAATTTTAAACTTCAACACCACAGTCGTCTATCAGTACAGCGGTTGGTACGAAGCATTTGTTAATGAGGGTAGTTTCAGGTTGAGCAAATTTCTGGTTGACAAGATGAATGCTTCGAATGATCCACGTCTGCCAATTTTTGCGCTCCCCAACTCTCTCGGAGAATATGAGGGATATCCTAATGGCCTGACATCAGAAGCCAGGGCTTCCTATGATGCAACAAACGTATCTGTCACAGCACCTGTTCTCTATGCAAAAGACATTCCGTCCTATTACCTTACCTATTCTGAGGTGTGCTTCCTCCAGGCTGAAGCAGCACTTTACGGACTTGGTGGTTCTAACCCCAATACCCATTTCCGTAATGGTATCACTGCTGCAATGCTGCAATGGGGAGTTAGCCAGGCTGATATCGATATCTACCTTGCAGATGAACCGGAGGCATCTCTGACCGGTACAACCGAGGATGACTTCAGAAAGGTCTGTACACAACTTTGGATGTCATCTATCAGCAATAATTATGAGGCGTATAATGTGGTGAGAAGAACCGGATATCCTGTTATACCGGTCCGAACGGGCCTTGAAACACCACAGCTTGATGTAGGTCTGACAAATGGTGCATTACCAAGGAGAATACAGTATCCTGTCACCGAGATAACTCTGAATGTTGATAATTGTCAGGAGGCTATCTCACGTCAGGGTCCGAACGTGATGACTACTAAAGTGTGGTGGGACGCAAAATAGGTTGAACTACTTATAATACTTATAATTAATATGTTAGTTTGGCTCTGGGGTTGTTAACTGGTTTCAGGTTGAAGTGTCCGGCCCAAATCCCGGACACTTCTTATAAAGTTTGGCATTTGCATTTTTATCGTGTCTGTTATTCTCCGGCAGGATAAATGACTAATTTAGATCAACAAGATTTACGTTGATTCCTTATCTGGCGAACCTACCGCATTGATAAATAAAGGTTTATTGTTAAACCAAAATCAAATACAATGGGAAAAAATAAAAAATTACTCACATCACTCTTTTTTCTGACCTTTTTCTGTTGCATTAATGGTACTGCCCAGGACCAGACCTCCGCATGCCAGGTTTTGTTACCGCAGATATCCGGAAAATACGAAGGGGAATGTAAAAAAGGGCTTGCCGATGGGATTGGTAAAGCTCAGGGTGTAGACCTGTATGAGGGCTGTTTTAGAAAAGGCTTCCCTGAAGGCCAAGGTAAATATACATGGAAGGACGGGGCTACATTCGAGGGCGAATGGAAAAAGGGACGAAAGGATGGATATGGGATTCTTACCTTCAGTCCTTCATTACAGGACTCCGTCCTAAACGGCTATTGGATCGATGATGAATATATCGGTACTGAAAAAAAACCATACAAGGTTAACAGCAAGGGAATCAACATTCTTGGTTTGACTGTAACACGTGTCGGATCTGATAAGGATCAGATAGTTGTCGAATTCAGCAGGAACGGAAGGCCTTTGTCAATATATTCTTTCTGTGTGACCGAGATTACGGGAGGCTATTCCACAATTTCAAAAAGTGATTTCTCTAAAACACTTCTTAACGTCAGATTTCCTTTCAGGGCTGAGATGACCGGCGGACCATATGTGTTTGATATTACAATATCCCAGCGGGGATCTTGGAAAATAATTGTAAACGCGACGACTAAATAGAATTTATCCTGCAGGTGACCTAATATACAACTCACAATCATGCGTCTAAACACGATATCAATGATAAAACTGGTGCTGCTTCTCAACCTTGGATTAATTGTTATTACCGGATGCAAAACCATGAAAGAGCCTGAAAAGGAATTCCGGGCAGTTTGGCTCCATCAAAATCTTTTTGACCGTAATGAAATAGAAGGTAAAGAGCAGATAACCTGTCTGTTTGACAAATACGCAAAAATAGGTATTAACAACCTTTTCTGCTATTACACTCTCCCGGAAGAAAACAATCTGGACTGGGATTACCTCACGTTTTTAATCGACGAAGGTAAAAAGAGAAATATAGGAATTCACCCTATTTTCTGTCCGGGGCACGAGGTTAACCTTGAAAAAGCTGCAGTTGAGCACCCCGGGTGGCTTATCCATAAAATCAATGGAGAGTTATACCCGGCTTACAACATGGCCATACCTGAAGTCAGGGAGTACTGGCTGTCTATTATTTCCAAAGCAATGGAATACGACATTGCCGGAATACACCTCGACTATATCAGGTACCCAGTTAACCAAATGTTCAGTTATGACAGCATAACCTGCGCTGCCTTCAGGGAAAAATACGGATTCACCCCTGTCGAAGTCGCACATGATGGCGGAAGTATAATCTGGTGTGAATGGATTGAATGGAACCAGGAACAGGTATCTGCTCTTGTCAGAGATGTACATGAAATGATTAAAGAATCAGGACGAAACATACTTCTCGGAACAGATGTCTTCCCCGACCCATCCGAATCAGAGGTTGAGATTGGTCAGAGCTGGGAAACATGGGCATCGGAAGGAATCGTTGATTTTGTGTGCCCTATGCTATACACTGACAGCGTTTCCCTATTTGGCAAATACCTTGACAAAGCATTGACCACCGCAGGTAACCGCTGTAAAGTATACCCCGGAATCGGTATCTATTCGTATCATAACAAGATCACTCCTGATATCCTCCTGGAAGAGGTCAAATCAACGCGAGATAAAAATGCCGGAGGGGTAGTCTTCTTTTCAGGTAATTCATTAAGTGAAGGGCTGATTGATACGCTTTCAAAAACAGCATTCAGACCGCTGACTGAAAAAATTGAATAAAAATCATAAAAAGAAATATGGCAAAAGTATATTACGTGGGAGACTGGGCAGTGCTTACGGGTCCGACATTTGCTGAAACCCCATTTCAGCACGCTCCGAAGGGACTTGAGATCTTTAATTACGGAGTATGGCTGAAGACCGCTCTCGAATCAGATGGCAGGAACGATGTGAACTCCGTACCTTCCTGGGACTTTTACAAACTTGGACCAGGACAGTATGAAAAGATCCTTGATGAATATGATGTCATTGTGTTCAGCGACGTTGAAGGCAAATTGTTTCAACTATGTCCTGACTTTTTTAACAGGGAAGAATTCGGAAAAAAAATACTTACTTACCCTGACAGGCTGAGGCTGACTCTTGAAGCTGTCAGAGAAGGAAAAGGGCTGATGCTCCTGGGGGGGTGGTATTCCTTTACGGGAGAAATAGGGAAAGGGGGCTGGGGAAGAACACTTCTCCGGGAAGCCATGCCCGTTAAATGTCTTGATTTTGAGGATCTTATCGAAAGCACCGAGGGCTTTTATCCTGAAATTACTCCTGACGGTAAAATGTTCTTTGGTGAATCATTTGAAGATATCCCTCCAATCCTGGGGTATAATCAAACGACTGAAATATCTGAAGGCAAGGTTCTAATAAGAGTAAAGGAAACAGGCGACCCTCTCGTTGCCATCCGTCAACTGGGAAAAGGCAGAGTCCTTGCTTATACATCTGATCCTGCACCTCACTGGGGATTGAACTTCGTTTACTGGAAGCACTATAATAATTTCTGGCTTAAATGCCTGTCATTGGTTACCAAATTACCTTAATCCTGACATGCCTTAAACTATGATGAAACCGGGTGTAATAAATTTGTTTCTGTTACTCGTATTTGCCATTCAAGCCGGATGCAGGAATGATACTTCATACGGAAATACTGTTCTGGATGGCAATTATTGGAAAGATCAGGCAATAAATGACATACTCCCCTATTGGTCGAAATATGCTATGGACAGCGATTCGGGAGCTTTCACCACCAATCTTGACGCAGACTGGGGTAGTTTTTCCGACAGTCATAAATATCCAAGCATGATCGGCAGGCATATATTCAGCTATTCCGTCGCCTACCTCATGACCGGAAATGAAGAATACCTTGATATAGCAGAACGAACCAGAGACTTTCTGCTTGAGTATGCCTGGGATAACGAAAATGGCGGATGGTATGATGTTCTTAACCGTGCCGGTACTCCTGAGCACAAATCAAAGAGTATGTTTATCCAGACATATGCCTTAACAGGTCTGGCAATGTATTATTTTGTAACTCATGACCGTGAAGCCCTGAAATATATCGAAGAAACTGACAGCCTTCTTGAAGCTGATCTCAGGGACAGGGTGAATGAGGGTTACTATAATATGGCAGGAAATGATTGGCATATTGTTGATTCAAATAAATCATTCGCATCCCAGGTTGCCCCGGTCTCAGGATATCTCCTCTACATGTATCTTGCTACAGGCGACACTGTTTATTCTGACAGATCCCTGAAGATCATGGATTATGTCTCTGACAGAATGAGAGATCCGGAATCCGGTTGGATACTTGAGTATTTTGATAAAAACTGGAATGAGCTTAAATCTGATCCGGATATCATCAATGTCGGGCATAATCTTGAAGTTGCCTGGATGCTACTGAGGTTAGCCATGCTCAATGATGCCGAAAAAATGCCGGAGACCGCCTTGCAGCTTGAAGATTCGCTCTTTGCGAAAGCCTTCAAGAAAGAGACAGGGCTGTGGCACACAACACTTGGAAGAAAAGATCCGGGTATTACAAATGACTTCACATATTGGTGGATCCAGGCATATGGGAACATGTATTCATTGTGTTCATACAGGATCTCCGGTAATAAGGAAAGACTTGATCAGTTCATAAAAAGTGCCGGGTTCTGGGACAGGTATTTTCTGGACAGGGAAAATGGCGATACCTATACAAGTGTAAATCTTACCGGGGAAGCGAAAGATTCAACAAAAGCCAATCCTTACAAAACCTCTTATCACAGCATTGAACAATGTCTGCTTAACTATCTGTATCTGAACTTCTGGGTCAATCACAAACCGGTCAAACTTCACTTTAATATCTATAAACCACGGCAGGGAGATCTGCTGTTTCCGATTCCGGTTGAAGATATGAATATCACGGTCGTGGACGCACAATATGTTGGATCTCCAGGGGAGGGTAGACCAACTTATAATGAACGCTCGGTTTCTCTTCCTGAGGCAGAATCGGCAAAGGTTATTGTGACGGTTGAAAATAAATTTTTTACACACAGACGGAGAAATCCATAAATATTCTTTACAGGCAGACTGAAGAGTAATTGAAGAAAAATGAAAGAAAAAAGCTATCAAATTTCAATACTTAGAACCTTGTTTTTTACAGGTATTGTCCTCCTTCTTTTCCTTTCCTGCACCGGTCATGGTATGAAGTCAGATAAGGACCTTGTCATCAGAACTGAAGTAAAGAGAATAATACGCGGCGACAGTATTCTGGTCACAATTGAGTCTTCCGGGCCAATAAATGCAAATGATCTTATGGTCACCATTTCAGCTCCAACAATAGGAACGGTCAAACTTGAGGTGGAAGGTCAGTATTCGAAATCCTCAGCATTTCATATAACAGCAGGTCCGGAAATAAATGCCTCGGACGGTCTTCGTATTATTACTGCTGTTGCCGGCCATGGGTCAGGAAAGACAATCGCCAAAGCATCTTACATCGTAGGGAATATTGTTGCAGACTACGCGATCATGATAAACTTCCCTGACTCCGCGAGCAAGGCGGCCATGAATGACTACATAAAACAGTTCACTGATCTGGGAGGAAACATGGTGGTACTTCATGCAAATATAGGGGCTGAAAAAGTGTGGGGCGGAACCACCGAGATAAGAGCCGTTTGGCCTTCAAAAGTATGCAGAACGTCAGCGCCTCCTGAAAATGACAGGATGGAGATGATGCTTAATATAACCGATTCTCTCGGGCTTCCGGCACTTATCTCAGTATCATGGGATCTGAGCGATCCGGATCTGCAGAATACACATTATATGCAAAGCATGAAAGCAATAATTGACGAGCAATGGAAGATGTACGGCCATCACCCTTCATTTGCAGGCTTCTATTCATACCAGGAAGGCAGCGGTACATATTATGCCTCATATATACGGGAGTTCTGCAACTCTGTCAGGAAACACGGTCAGGGATTACTGACAATGTGCTCGCCAAATATTGATGATCCCCTGCTCGCAGGCTACCTTTCGGCAATTGACAATCTGGATATAATTAATTACCAGGCACCGATAATGACCTCATACCGTCCCGATAACCGCCAGATGTATCCCAACTGCAGGGTAAGGGACGTAACATCGCTGTCATCCGGGGCCACCCGGATAACTGACAAAGTCACCCTGTCACATGTTGAATTCATGGGTTATTTTGAAAACAGGGTCGGCAATGCATATCTTACGGGGTATGATAATATCTTCAACCAGTTCCCCTCCGCTGCATCGGCATACGGGCCTGATGGTATTTCATTCTTTGGTTTCTTCTCTTGCGTTTACTTCAATCAGGCAAAACTGCCCGAAGAAACAGCAACGGCAACTCAGGCCATAAGAGACGGATTAAAGGCTTATAATCTGATCAGAAGTACAGTATCAACGGAACCATCTCACCTGGCTGTGTACATACCTTACGCAGACTGGTGCATCGAGAGATGGCAGAATTGTATTACCCCGGCACTCGATGCTTTCAGACAGCTTGGTATCAGTTATGATATAATACCGTTCATCCCGAAAAAAGGAGAAGAGATTCTTCCCTTCTACCCTATGAACAAAAACCCTGAACAGATTGACTACCTGCTGAAGAATAAATACGTTGTGATACTTCCTGATATTTCCGGGATGCAGGAGACCGACAGTGAAATGCTTGAGGATTTCGTGAAAAGAGGCGGGACAGTCATTGCATTCGGTCCCAGGATTCCATACGGTGACCGGTTTGACCGCGAGAAACTCTGGGGTGCGCTTGAGCTTATTCCGGTTCAGGATTTTCATGAATATGATCGATTAACTGTAGTAAATCCCGGCAGAAGAACACATAAAGGCCAATCATGGTCTTTTACACCGGTCGTCTCATCAGCATGGACTCCTGCCGCAGGTAAAACTATAGCATCATACCCTGACGGTAATGCATCAGTATTCACCAACATCTATGGTGAGGGTAAAACATATGTTGTAACCATGAGTGCCGGAAACGCTGTAAAGATATGCCCGGATCTTATAAGGGATCTTTTGGATGATGCACTCACCGGCTATAAAGTCCAAAGACCTTTTGATGTATATGGGGCAACCCGGTCAATGGATATTTCTATGAAAACCGGAATGACCGGTTACCATATCTCAGCCGCAAATTATTCAACAGCATCAGCTGATCTGGTAATCAAACCTTTGACTCTGACACCGGATAAGGAATATGTACTTACCGACATGAAGTCAGAAACTATCCTTTCCAGAAAGACCGGATCAGAATATGTTTCTATCCCGGTCAGTGTGGGAGGTAACGACTATATCGTTCTCAGCCTTGAATCAGTGGGTGAGAATTAATTAATATGTCTGCATGTTCTCAGGTGTAAAGTAAGGGAAATGAAAGGATTATATCATATATGTCTGCGGAGGCTGATTCTGATTTTATGCCTCGTCATCACCGTCAGTTGTTTCAACACCTCCTCAGGCCAATCAGTGATGACATCAGATATGCGTTATGCCATTGTAATAAAACAGAACACATACAATATTGCCAGATGGAAGCAGGTCTGCGACACACTTGCATCGTACTACAAGGGACATCTCTTCATCTGGAAAACTTCGCTGTCTGAAGTCAGGGAACCGGTTGTCTCCTACTCTCCCACTCATATCTGCTTTGTCTGTGATATCAGTACGGCCTCGCCCTCATTTATTATTAATACCCTGTATCCGTTTACCCGGACACTTGATGACGATCCGTACACAGATGCCATCTGGGGTGTGCTGACAGGTTATCCGGAAGATGCTTACAGGATTGCTGCAGACACGGTCACACATTATACCCGGACACTTCTCAGCGGGACTGTCAGCAGTGACCTGCCTTACTTTACCCAGGGGCTCAGTACTCATGAAGCCACTTCCGGACTGTTTTATGTCAAACATCCTGATTCCACTCTTATAAGATCCTATTCCAACGGACCGACAGACCGTACCCCCTGGCTGGTTTCGATGATCAACAGCGGTATTGACTCGCTTGATAATGCTCCTGTGGATATTTTCATTACCAGCGGGCACGGTAACTACAACCTGTGGCAGTTACATTATCCCACACAAAGTCCCGAAGGTTTGTTCAGATCCGGAACGGGTGTTCTGACAGGTGCGTCAGCATCAGGCACAAACTACCCGGTAAGTTCTTCGCATCCCAAGATCTATTTCGGTCTCGGCAACTGTAACATCGGCCAGATAATTAATGACGGCTGCATGGCCCCCTGCTGGATCAACAAGGGAGGTGCATATGCATACACCGGTTACCTGATAGAGGAAAGTTCGAATTCTTATCAGCATGGCGGAACAAGAGCATACTACTATAAGATGTCAAGAGAAAACACCTGGTCGGAATCATGGTTTCTGGCCAACCAGGCACTTCAGTTTGACATCCTTAACAAGACTCCCGGTGTTTCTCCTGTTGACCTCAATGGTTCAGCTTTTTACGGTGATCCCGGGAAAAAATTTAAGATGAGTCACGAAGGCAATTATCAGCAACCGCTTATCACCAATCAACTTATAATTCGTCATGGCCATTTATGTGACACTGTGACGTACCGTATGACCATGAATTATGATGGTGAACCTGGAACAAACGGCAAATGGGGAAACAGGCATCCTGCAGTATTCTTACCCTTTATTGCTACGGACATAAGTATTTTATCAACAAACGCTATTGATGCTGTTGTAAAAGAAAACTTTGCCTTGTTATATGTATGGCATGCGGGCCTTGAGCCGCTTAAAAAAGGAGAAACCCGCGAGGTCGTCTTTCTATGCAACAGGCTGATAACGGGAATTGACAGTCCGGATACCCGAAACGAAGAGACTGGACTTCTTGCTGAGATTTTTCCCAACCCGGCATCGGGCAAGGTTACAATCACCTACAAAATCTCCGGAATGACGGATGTGACAATCAAGCTTTTTGACAACCATGGGAATCAGGTTGTTATGATCGGACATTACAATAAGACTCCCGGATTATATTCAGAAGATTATGATGTAAGCAAACTTGCCAGTGGAGTCTATCACTGTCTTGTGGAGACTTCAGATAAACACGAATCGGGAAAGCTCATTGTTGCAAAATAGGTTGATCTAAAAGAGAATGTTAAAGTAGCAAACGGTAAATAAAAGTTAAATGATGAGACGGAGAAACTTCATAGGTGCATCAGGAGCACTCGCATTAACAGCAGTAGTTCCCGGGTGTTCAACTGGCAATACCTCAGGAAGGGAGGCTCATGAGGAGAAAACCCATAAAAACATGAAAATATCAGCTATTGCAGGACTTCCTGTTGAAGAGTTACTGAACAGATATAGACAATATCTGTTTGATGATTTTCTTCCCTTCATGGACGCACACATCATTGACCATGAATTCGGAGGTTTCATGTGCAATGCCGACCGGATGGGAAACCTTATCTCAACCGATAAAAGGACCTGGTTCGACGGAAGAGGTCTGTGGGTGTACTCATATCTATACAATAATCTGAAAAATGATCCCTCCTACCTTGACACTGCCAGGAAGACAGCTGATCTGTTACTAAAGATGAGACCCTCCGGCAATGAATTCTGGCCATGGTCATATACCCGGGAGGGCAGACTGATCAATGATTCATCTCCTGATATCTATGGCAATCTGTTCATTGCCGAAGGTTTGGCAGAATTTTCAAGGGCAACCGGTGATGAACAATATTATGACTTAGCTAAAGAAATTGTCACTTCATGCCTAAGTGTTTATGACCGTGAAAATTACATGTATGCTGTAACATACGGCCCGCCTGCTGACCAGCTGACCGGACCAAGGGTCCTCGGACACTGGATGGTGTTCCTGAAAGTCGCAACCACAATGCTGTACGTAAAGAGAGATTCTGATATTGAAATGATCGCAGACAGAAGCATTGATGCTTTAATGAATCGCCATTATGTGCCTGACTTTGATCTTATGATCGAAGTGCTTACCCATGATATGAAGGTCCCCGAAGGTCCTTTCTCACAGTTTTCTTATCCGGGACATATAATAGAAGTTCTCTGGATGGTGATGGAGGAGGCTTTAAGAAAAAAAGACCAGGGTCTGTATGATATTGCCGTAAAAAGACTTAAACGCCATGCCGAAGTGGCATGGGATGATGTTTACGGTGGCACATTCAGATGTCTCGAAAATATCGACAGGAACATCTGGAAAGTAGACAAGGTATTATGGGAGCAGGCTGAATTGCTGATAGGCACCATGAGCATGATAGAGCATACTGCTGATCCCTGGGCTTTTGACTGGTTTGAGAAAACCTATAACTATGTGATTGAGAATTTCCCTCTCCGGAAGCATGGATATCCTCTCTGGGACGTCGGGGGCGACAGGAAAATGACATTCGTTAATGAGGCAGTAAGAATAGAGAATTACCATCATCCAAGACATCTTATGCTTAATATCCTGAGCCTTGAAAGAATAATAAAAGCAGGGGGCAGGCCCTCATTTCCAAAAAACAACAAACAATAACCGGTTGAGAAATGAAACCTGATCAGGCATCCAAAGTATCAGTACCGAAGTTCTTCAATACTCTTCTTGCCATACTCGTGATCACACTGAGCAGCACAAGCCTTGCTGGCAGAGACGCTGCCAAAAGATTTGACAAAGGACTCTGGATATGGAAAGAACTTGTTTGTGATCAGCAGGGAAATGTATCCGACACTGTGCTTAACGGTTATAAGAAAGCCGGCATAAACGTCCTGTTTTTAAACTGCGGACTTCCGTATGACGACTGGGAATTTCTTGACAGGCTGCTCAGTGAATGTCACAGGCTTGACATTGAGCTCCATCCCTATATTTCACCAGGCGGGTCAAACAATCCTTCAGGAGCGTTGCTCACGCTTCACCCGGAATGGTCTGTGACAGACATCGACGGCAGGAAGAGGACCAACCTGAACCTTGCTGATCGTGAGGTCAAGGATTTTATTATAAGACAGGTGTCGGAGTTTGCAGGTCATAATATTGACGGGCTGCATCTTGATTATATCCGTTTCGATCTGAACCAGAACTTCAGTTATGACAGCCTCACCTGCAGCGCATTCAGACAGGAATTTGGTGTGAGTCCTCTCGAACTTGACAAAGACTGCGGCGATCCTTTGTGGTGTAAATGGATCAGGTGGAATGCAGATCATGTAACCGGCCTGGTAAGAGAGATAAGAACTGCATTGAAAACCGGTAACAGCAGGCTCATTCTTTCCGCTGCAGTCTTTCCCGATCCCGGGGTTGCAGAGGTAATGATCGGTCAAGACTGGGAGGTATGGGTCAGGGAAGGACTGCTCGATCTTGTTTGTCCGATGCTTTATATAGAAAACAACAATGTATTCACCGAAGACCTGCTCAGGGCAATACAAATCGCCGGTAACAGGACGCGTGTTTATGCCGGGATATGGCTCGGGAACAGATATCACCGTGATGTCGATCCCGAAATAATGCTTGAGCATTGCCTGACAGCTCTCAAAAACAAGGCAGACGGGGTAAGCTTCTGGTCAGGCAGTTCATTCACAGATGAATACAGTACTCTGCTGGGTAAGGTTAACTCGTATGGCTCAAAAATTAATTCGACCGGGAATGAAGAGGAATAACCTCATAAAAGTAAATAATGTCATTCTTTTGACACTATTAGCGGCCTTTACACTTACCGGGCAGAAGAACAGCATCTCATACCAGCGAGAACCTGTTATCCTTGGCGACAGGCTCGAGCTTTTTGTTGACAGTTTCCTGATAAGCAACATAAGCAACATTGAGTATCGCATGCATACTCCTGTCGACGAAGGTCCGGTTTTGTTTTTTGATGAACCCTGGGAAGGCATTTTTTCAGGATATTCCACAGTAATAAAGGATGACACCATCTACAGGCTGTACTATCGCGGAATTCCGGCAATAGGAGCTGACGGAAGCGACCAGGAAGTTACATGTTATGCCGAATCGGCTGATGGGATTAACTGGGTGAAACCCGGGCTGGATATGTACCAGGTCAGCTCTTCGGTAAAGAATAATGTCATCCTGGCACATGCTGCGCCGGTAACACACAATTTCTCGCCTTTCAGGGATGACAATCCGGCACGAACGGATGACTACAGGTTTAAAGCCCTGGGCGGACTGATTGACGGGCTCATTCCCTATGGCTCATCCGACGGTATCCACTGGATAAAAATGACTTCGGAACCCGTTATAAAGGGAGCAGAATTCGATTCTCAGAATGTGGCATTCTGGTCAGAATCGGAAAAATGCTATATCTGTTATATGAGGGAATGGATCAGCCTCGGTGACAAAGCGGTCCGGACCGTCGCCAGAAGCACTTCGCAAGACTTCATTCACTGGTCTGCACCCGTTAATATGGATTTTGGCGGCACACCACCTGAAAATCTTTATACCAATCAGACAAGTCCCTATTTCAGAGCCCCGCATATCTATATTGCAATTGCTGCAAGATTCTTTCCCGGCAAACAGGTAATTACAGATGATGAGGCTGAAAGACTTGGAGTAAATCCCTCATATTACCATGACTGTTCCGACGCGGTTCTGATCACATCAAGAGGCGGTTACAATTACCAGAGGACCTTTCTGGAGGGTTTTCTCAGACCCGGAATAGGATTGAATAACTGGGTGTCCAGAACAAATTATCCGGCTTTAAATATTGTCCGGACAGGTGAAAATGAAATGTCATTCTACGTAAACCAGAATTACGCGCAGGAAACAGCCCATCTGAGGAGATACTCACTGCGTATTGACGGACTGGCTTCCCTTCATGCATCCGCTG
>DHUL01000088.1:2420-10961 GCA_002409145.1 Bacteroidales bacterium UBA5235 | reverse complement strand
CTTCCCTTCATGCATCCGCTGCCGAAGGCTTTGCAGAAACCAGACCTCTGATCTTTAAAGGAACATCTCTCATTCTGAATTTTTCGACTTCGGCTGCCGGCTACATAATTATTGAACTTGCCGACGAACAGGGCAATGTAATAGCGGGCAGATCATCTGACGATTGCCTGCCTGTTATAGGAAACGAGACTGCACGGGAGGTCAGATGGAAAAACGGGTCGGATGTCTCGGATCTGGAAGGAAAGGTAATCAGCATGAGAATAAAAATGAAAGATGCTGATCTATACTCACTTAAGTTCGAATAAAATCATTTACGACGATGCCACTGTCATAATCTTGCATTAAGGATGAAAAAACGTGATTTCATAAAAGTACTGGGGACAGGAGGATTAGCAATATCAGGGCTGGCTCTTTCTCCTGGTTTAGCCGGCTGTAAGAACAGCTGTCACCTTGCATCAAGCAGAAAAACATGGGCATGGGTACATCCGAATGATTACCCTGATATGGCTAAGACAACCAGTGAATGGAAATGGATGTTTGGTGACTTTAAAAAATGGGGTATAACAGATGTCTTACTGCTTACCCGCAAAAAAGATATTATCGACCAGGTGCTGCCCGTTGCACTTGAGGCTGATATCAATCTTCATGCCTGGATCATTTCCCTGGAGTACCCTGATGCAGCCATAATGAAACATCACCCCTCGTGGTATGTTGTCAATGCCAAGGGTGAATCATGCATTGACAGGCCTGCCTATATAAACGATTACAGGTGGCTGTGCCCTTCCAACCCGGAGGTTCACGAGTTCATGAAGTCCCGCGTTTCTGACCTTTGCAGCTACAATGAGCTCGCCGGTATACATCTCGATTACATACGCTATCCTGATGCTGTTCTGGCTGCCTTTCACAGGGCAAAATATGATATCCCGCAAGACGATCTTATCCATCCTCAATTTGATTACTGTTACTGTGAGACCTGCCGGAAGAGTTTTAAACAGACTGAAGGGATTGACCCATTTGACCTTCCTGACCCTTTAACTGACGAAAAATGGCTTAAGTTCAGGCTTGATGTCTTAACCGGACTTGTAAACGAGCTTTATGACACAGCACACAGTAATAACAAGCTGCTTACGGCGGCTGTCTTTCCGACACCAGGGATTTCTAAATTCAGAGTCAGGCAAGACTGGGTTAACTGGAAGATGGATGTGATCATGCCAATGATCTATCAAAGATATGAGGGTCAGCCTGTTGAATGGATTGGTCAGGCAACAAAAGAAGGCGTGGAAGCTCTGGGAGGCAGGATACCTCTGTACAGCGGACTGCATCTTGCCCAGCTAACCCCTGAAGAACTTAAAGAGGCAACTCTTGTCTCGTTAAGGGCAGGCGCCTCAGGTATAGCCCTCTTCACGGGTAACAAAATGAATGACTACTACCGGCAATGTATGAACCAGGCATTAAAAAGCATTTTATAAGATTAACCAACTAATGACAAATCCAAAGACAATGAAAAGACTCAATCTTCTTTATCAGACCTTTTTTCTGGCTTTGTACCTGGCAATCAGCTCTTGCGGAAATACGCCGGGGAGGATTACACTTGTATCTCCCGTCAATCTCGCTGACAGCCAGAATGTCATAACCGCACGACTTGCATGGGAATCGGTAGGTGACTCCTTTGCAGTATTCATTGACACGACTGAAAACCCGGGGATCAATGGTTTGGCAGGCACTGTCACCAGCCCTGTTTACAATACCGGCCGGCTGTCATTTAATACCACTTACCGGTGGATGGTCAGGGGATTCAGAGATGGGCGTTCATCGGACTCTCCTGTCTGGCAGTTCACAACAGCGGAGAGAACAAATACCTACGGTCTGGCAAATGAACACGGTGTCGTCCGCAATGGTGTCGGGTTTTTTGAGCTGGCATCCGGGAACCTTGTCATGGCTGTTGATCCCGACACATATGAGCTTCTGTGGCAGTATGATTTTAAAGATATCTATGATGTGGCTCCTACGGTAGAGCAAAAGAAAGACGGTTCATGGCTTGTTCTTGAGCACGAAAGGGCCAACAGCAGAGTAAAGGCTCTCTATGTCTCCGACGGTTCTGTAGCCTGGATAAGTGATAATAACATACCGTACATTGGCGGAACGGGCTTTTCATATTACTATGACATGGAGGGCAACCTGATTGTACTGGCGAAAGGATCCAACGGCCTTCACGCATTATCATTTGAAGATGGCACAACAAAATGGTACAGCCCGGCCCAGTCATGGTACGGTGCAATCCCTGCAACCCATCAGAAGAACAGGTGGATCTATTCCCAGTCATTCGAACGTATCGACAGGCTTGATGCCGAAACCGGCAAAGTGCTGAAGTCAGTCTATACCCAGCCTGATGCCATGACGACACATTCCAACACGATACTTGTTAATGATGACCATGGTTATTTCGTAGCCACGGCAAACTGGAACGGCGACCTTACAAACGGAAATATTGTAGTCTACGACAGCCTTCTTAACACAGTCTGGAAAAAAGACAGATTCATTGAACGCCTGTCAACTATATGCTATCATGACGGACTGCTTTACTCGGGGCAGTGCGCCGGATGGTATCCTTATCTTTACAACCGGGTCAGCAAGTCTGACTACAAACACATCACGGCTTTCAATATCAATGATGGTTCAATAGCCTGGGATCTTGATCTGTCTGCATGGAAATGGTCAAATATCCATGACATTGTTTACTGTAACGGATATCTCTATGCCGTTACAGACAACATCGGGACATCTAAAATTATGAACAGGTTGCTTTTCCGTATCGAAGCAAAAACCGGAAAAATAAACGAAGTGCTTGATTTCGGTTTCCCGTTGTCTATATGTGCATCACCGACAATAACAAACGGGAAGCTCTTTGAGGGAGGCAGGGTAGCTGTTATCGGGAAAGGCGATAAAACAGACTGGATCAACCAGTTCAGCACCGGACAGATTAATACAAATGAAGCAAATGACCTCGCCGTCAGGGAAATAACTAAAATGTACGTCGATACTTTCCGGGTAAACAGATAATCACGGGCAGAGCTTAATACTTCAGGCTGACAGTCATGGATCATGGTTTTGGAATAATAGGTACAGGAGATATCGCAGCAGTACATGCAAGAGCGATAGCCTCGGTTGTGAATGCTCATCTGGCAGGCGTTACCGATATTGCCGGGGATAAGGCACTTGCATTCGGCAAGCAATTCAGCTGCAAGGTATTTGATTCAGTCAGTGCACTTGTTAACTCACCGGAGATTGAAATAGTATGCATCTGCACTCCCTCCGGAACTCACCTGGAACCTGCACTGGAAGTTATTAAAGCAGGAAAACATTGTATTGTTGAGAAGCCCCTCGAGGTAACGATGCGACGCTGCAAAGCTATCATCAGCGCCGCAAAGAAAAAGGATGTAGTTGTGGCAGGGATCTTCCCCATGAGATTCCTTGACATAAACAGGGAGGTCAGAAAGGCTGTTGATGCAGGACGCTTTGGCAAACTTGTTCTGGGTGATGTCTATGTGAAATGGTTCCGCAGCCAGTCGTACTATGAACAGGTTAAATGGAGGGGTGATCTGAAAACAAGCGGAGGAGGAGCTCTTATGAACCAGGCTATCCATTCGGTTGATCTTCTGAGGTGGATGATGGGAGATGTGGCGGAAGTGAATGCGTTCTCAACGACCCTGGGACATTCCGGTCTCGATGTGGAGGATACCGCTATCGCAAACCTCCGGTTTAAGAACGGAGCTCTCGGTGTCATAGAAGCCTCCACTGCAGTCTTCCCCGGATCGTACAAACGAATGGAGATCCTTGGTACAAGGGGTTCTGTTGTGATAGAGGAAGAAAAAATAGTGAAATGGGAATTTACTTACGAGACTGAACACGACCGTGAAATAAGGCTTCTCTTTTCCGGCGAGAACATCGAAGGAGGAGGTGTTTCAGACCCAAAGGCAATAAATGACACAGGGCATATCAGGCAGATATCCGATATGATTGAAGCTATAGAAACGGGCCGTCCTCCGGCGATTGATGCTGAAGAAGCCACAAAAGCTGTCGAAATAATAGAAGCTATCTATGAAAGCGCCCGGAACGGGAAAACCGTTTCTCTTAAAGGGAAGATTCAATCACTGAAAAACAAATAATCCGATGGGAAAAGAGAAGCTTGCTTACTATGGCGGAAACAAAACAATTACAAAGGGTTTTCCATGGCCTGTTCACACCGACAAAGAGATCTCGGCTTTAAAGAAGGTGGTCGAAAGCGGTACCTGGGGGATCACTCCAGACCCGGGGAGCAGTGTGGCCGTCCTTGAGAGATCATTTGCCTCCTATCTGGGCGTTAAGCATGCTGTAACAGCAGTGAACGGTTCAGTCGCTCTCAGGCTGTCGCTTATGGCTGCCGGAGTCAGAGCAGGTGATGAGATCATTGTTCCTCCGATGTCATTCATAGCTACAGCATCAGTAGTGATTGAGGTTAACTGCGTTCCGGTCTTTGTTGATATCGACCCGGATACGTTTAATATCGATCCGTGCAAAATTGAAGAAGCTATAACGCCAAGGACAAAAGCCATTATTCCTGTTCATTTCGGCGGAAACGCATGTGACATGGATCTGATCATGGAAATCGCCGCTAAACATAACCTTTATGTTATAGAAGATGCCTGCCATGCCCACGGTGCTGAATATAAGCACAGAAAGCTCGGATCTATAGGCCATATAGGCTGCTTCAGTTTCCAGTCGTCAAAAAACATGTGCAGCGGCGAAGGAGGCATAGCCGTGACTGATGATGATAACCTGTTTGAAAGAATATGGTCATTGCATAATGTCGGCAGAAAGATTGGCGGTGCATGGTATGAACACTTCAACCTGGGATGCAACTACCGGATGACACAGTTTCAGGCAGCAGTGCTGATCATACAGCTGGAACGCCTGGAAGAAGAACTGCTTAAACGCGACGAAAATGGACTATATCTGGCTGAACTACTGAAAGGGATAGATGGGATAACTCCTCTCCTGCGGACACCTGAAGCTACAAGGCACTCATATCATCTCTTCCCGTTCAAATATGACAGGTCTAAGTTCAATGATCTGTCAAAGAATGAGTTTGCAGAAATACTCGCTGCAGAAGGCGTACCCTGTTTCATGGGGTACCCGGAACCGATATACAGGCAACCGGTATTCCGGGAAAAGAATTTCTTCTCCTATGTAATCCCCGAATCAGTCTCTTATACCGGTGTATCATGCCCCGAATGCGAGAAAGCCTGCCATGAAACAGGAATGTGGATATCTCAGAATATATTTCTGGGTGACAGAAAGGATATGGAGAAGATCGCTGAAGCTGTAGATAAAATTAAAGCTAATCTGCAATAACTGACTACCATGGAAGAATTTGTCTTATTAAAATGCATATATGACTGATCTGTTATTCAATTATAATCTGACAGACATAACACCGGAGGAACCTGTTCTCCTGGGAGGTTTTGCCAATCGTAAGGGATTATCGGGCAAGGTTCACAGACCTCTGACGAGCCGATGCCTTGTTATAAAGAAGGAAAACACAATTGCATGCCTTGTTGTCAATGATCTCATGGATGTCGACCCTGTAATAATTAAGGCAATTGCTGACAGGATAGCTCGCATGACGGGCATAAGCCCTGAGAATATACTGATAACATCCATTCATACCCATTCGGCTCCTGATATGGAATATGGAAGGCATGAAGCAAATGACCGTTACATCGCTCAGGCATCGCAGCGGATAGCTGACAACGCCATTAATACTGTAAATGATCTGCCAGGCTTCCGGTTTGCCCGAATTAAGACTGGTAAAGCCTTGTGCGGAATAAATATGGCCCGCCGTGATGTAAAGCCGGAAGGAGGAGGTCTGGCATATCGAATCGGTGACCCGGACGGACTGCGTGATGAGGAGGTGGGAATCCTGCAACTCTCAGACGAGGATGGAAGCCATAAAGTCACCCTCTTTAACTATTCCTGTCACCCGGTGACACTCGGGTATGAAAGCCTGTTTGTCTCAACCGATTATCCCGGCAGCGCGCGTGAAACAGTTGAAAAGAGCCTGGGCGGAATGGCTGTTTTTGTTAACGGTGCTGCCGGCGACTTAAATCCTCGTGAAGCACATCATAGTGACCCGGCTGTCACTGACCGCGTTGGAGAACAACTGGGAAGAGCCGTAGCAGAATCCCGGCTTATTGAAAACCAGGGAAAGGCTGATCTGAAAACAACTGCCGGATTTATTACCGTACCGTTCAGGGATCAGAACATTACCAGAGACCATATAGCTGCCGAAGTAAAAAGAAAGGCTGATGATATCACTGAATTCTTCACATGGAAGGATATGCTCAAACGCTGGGAAAGCAAGGTATATGAGATGATTGACCGCGGCGAGGTTAAGAGTTCTTTCAGGTTCAGGGTAAATGCATGGAAGATTGGAAACACAATAATCTTCTTCACACAGGGAGAATTGTTTGTTAAGTACCAGATTGAGCTGAAGAAGATTTTTCCCGGCTACAATCTTATCTGCATTGCCTATGTCCATGGAATAGGCGCCTATATACCGACGGCTGATGTCTTTGAAAAGAAAGGTTATGAAGCAGATCAGTCATATATCTATGAGGTAATGCCCTCACCCCTAACCGATAAGATTGAAGGGATTTATATGAACGGGGTGACGGAGATGATCAGCAGACTTATTGAAGCTTGAACTTATATATCTCTCTATCTGAACATTATTTACATATTGATTGAAGAATGAACACAGCTGACTGGATAATATTGATAGTACTCTCGCTGGCCACTATGGCTGTCGGGTTAGTTTATACAAAATCGTCGGCAAAAAAAGGGCAGGAAGGATTCTTTACCGCCAACAGGAGTCTCTCATGGTGGTCACTGGGCATTTCCAATGCATCCACCTATCAGTCAGGCCTCGGCGCTTTTGTAATGCTCATATTCATGTACGGTTTCGCTGGCAACTGGTTGTGGTGGGCTCAGTGGATCATATGGATGCCTCTCGTGGCCATTATCTGGTCCAAAATGTGGCAACGGATGAAAATAGTCACTACCGCTGAACTGATATCGCTCAGGTATGGCGGGAGAATGTCTGTCATTGCACGAAGATGCTATGCTATTGTAATGAGTCTGTTTGCAATAATAACGATAGCATATATTACAGGCTTTTTTGCCAGGACAGTAGCGCCTTTGTTACCATTATCAATACCTGCCATACTGGTCATTTTCGGAACCATAACGCTGGTTTATACATTATCGGGCGGACTTATTGGGTCGGTGATGGTGTCGGTGATACAAATGATCATAATGATTGCCGGCAGCATGGTGTTCCTGGTAATTGTCATCCCTCAGTTTGGAGGATGGGACGCAATACTGGCAAAAGCAGCCGGGATAAGGCCTGAGACATTGTCTCTCAGCCCGGTCTCCCAGGTCACTCCTCCACTGACGTTACTGATGTTCGTGATACTTGGTCTTTTCTTTGCAGGATCACCCACTGCCGGTGAAGGGATGACAGCACAACGTTTCATGTCTGCCAGGAGCGAAAAACAGGCTCTCGGAGGACAGTTTTTCAGTGCATTCATCTCATTGAGCGTAAGAATAATACCTCTGGTAGGGATGGGGATAATATGTATCACCCTGTTTACCACCAGCGATATGAACATAGATCCTGCAAGGGCTGACGGAAGCCTGAAATTAATCTCCGATCCTGCTTTCGCGTGGGGTGAACTGATTAAAGCAAGTCACCTTCCGGTAGGTTTTGTGGGATTACTTATTGCCACGGAGGTTGCTGCTTTCATGTCAACCCTGAGCGCACTCCTCAACTGGGGAAGCAGCTTTATAGTCAATGATTTTTACAAACAGATATACCAAGAAAGCAGTCGTAAACGTGAGATAGCAGTAAGCCGGCTGACGACAGTGGCTATTTTCATTGCCTCAGCAGCCATTGCCATATTCTGTGTGGATGACATGGTAAGCTGGTTCATATTCATCAACTCTGTGGTAGTGATATTCTGGCTGCCGCTTGCATACTTCAGGTTCTTCTGGCCCAGGTTCAATGCATGGGGTGAGCTTGCGGCAACGGTTCTGGGAATCCCTCTCTCAGTATTATTCTGGTTCATCCTTGATTTCCAGAGCAAGCCTATATGGCAGGGTACGGGGATGCTGTTCCTGACAGCCCTGGTTACTATTGCCGGGATAGCCCTTCTTACACCTAAAGAATCAGACCATGTACTTGAAGTATTTTACCTCAGATGCTCTCCTCCCGCCGGCTGGAGAAAATTCATCGCCGGAAAGCCCGGGTTGCCGCCCCCATCAGAAAGTCTGAGAAAGCAACTCTTCAATTGTCTTTTCGGCATCCTCGCATGTCTTGGATTAGCTTTGGCAACTAATGCAGTGTTTGTGAAGAACTGGGCTGTTACTTTTTCAGGCCTTACACTTGTACTTGTGTTCGGCTTTCTGCTGATCAGAAACTATGGAGGTTCCCAAGGAAGTAAA
>DHUL01000088.1:682-2277 GCA_002409145.1 Bacteroidales bacterium UBA5235 | reverse complement strand
AACTATGGAGGTTCCCAGGGAAGTAAACAGAATGCTTCATGAACATAAGGAGTATCATATTAAGGTTCACCATTTTGCAGGTATTAGGTTGCCTGGCAGCTCCCGTGCTGAATTGCCAGTCAACGGAACCGTCCAACTACCGGGTCGATCTTCCCGACACCATCATACCACTACCTTATCACAGTGAAAAAGATATCAGACCCGGTTTTAAAATCAGGGGTATAAAGGGTTACGCATGGACTCCCGGGCAGTATCTGGCTGAGATACCGACATTGGCCGCCGGCAAAGCCAATTTTTTGATGAACTGTTATCTTTCGATGTTCTCGCCTAGGGAAAAACCCGTATTCAAGTATGGTACTTTTCTGGATTCGATTGAGAACACATGGTGGAGCCCGTTGCCTGCTGACAGGAAAGCTGAGTGGATCAAAGTGATAAAGGCATGTGAAGAGAACAACATCGATTTCTGCTTCTCAATGAATCCTCAGCTACTCTCTGACAGGCCCCTTAAGACAGACTCTGATGGCGATTTTGAACTGCTCCGGAAGCATTATGAGTGGGCTCAGCAGAACGGAGTAAGATGGTTCTCACTCTGTCTCGATGATGTGGATGAGAAGATGGTAGAGGTTGAAGGAAGAAAACATGCCCTCCTTGCCAATCGCCTCTTTGAAGCGCTTAAAGCAAATGATAAAGATGCCTCCTTTGCATTCTGCCCGACCTGGTACTGGGGAACAGGATCTGATCCCGGGCACAGGCTCTACCTTGAAGCCCTTGCCGACGCTCTTGATCCGGAAATATATGTCTTCTGGACAGGTCCCTATGTTGTGCCTGTTCATATAACAACTGCTGAAGCCCTTGAATTCAGAAGAATTATAAAACACAAGATCATTTTGTGGGACAACTACCCCGTAAATGATAACCATCCTGCAATTCACCTTGGACCACTGACCGGAAGAGATAAAGACCTGTGTGAGGTTGTCGACGGGTATATGTCAAATTCAATGGGATCACAGAGCGACATAAACAGTATACCCGTCCTCACTGCCCTGGACTATGCATTTAATCCTGGGGAATATGATCCCTCCCGTTCAATAGGACAGGTGATCACTCACATGACACCTGACAGAACCTGTCAGAATGTGCTGGCGAAGATGGTTGAGGCATATCCCGGCTCGCTGATCCTCGCGGACAATAAATCAGGGAAGGGTGATGTGAGCCGTAACCCCGTGCGTGACAACCTTATGAGACTGCTTACTTCGGGCACAGATGCCGGTAAGACTGAAGATTACATTTACAAATACCAGCTGCTTTTAAAGGAATTCAGGGGTTCGTTTCCTGATGCCTGTCAATCAGGAATCAGTTTTCTGAACAATGACATAAGGTGGATGCGCGGGCAGCAGCATAACTTCAATGAGGCATACTCGGAGGCGGTACACCGTTCCCTCAGTCTGCCATCAACCCCTTCAAACCCGAGGAACAGCGAAGGAGACTTCATACTATCAAAACCCGATGGAAGAATAGTATTCATCTATTCACACTTTTCAGGCGGTCAGGATGACTTTGCAGGAGCATTCCTTGCAGGCCGTTTCTCCGATGAC
>DHUL01000088.1:0-548 GCA_002409145.1 Bacteroidales bacterium UBA5235 | reverse complement strand
CAGGCCGTTTCTCCGATGACGGTGGCAAAACATGGAACAAAGAAGACAGTATCATCATACCAAACGAAGGCAAACTGAATGTAATGTCACCCTCTCTGCTAAGGCTTAGGAATAACTCCATAGCCTTATTCTACCTGAGAAAGAACTCTGATACTGACTGCAGGCTTTACATGAGGGTCTCAGCTGATGAGACCCTGACATGGAGTAATCCGGTATTGTGCATTAATGACGATGGTTATTATGTGGTCAATAACGACAGGGTCATTCAACTCAACGACGGGAGAATCATATTCCCCGCTGCCCGGCACAACACGCCGGAGCAGAACAGGTTTAACAGCCACGGCACCATATCGTGTTATTATTCGGATGATAACGGCAGAAGCTGGACCAGGAGCAACGCTGCCCTGACAAGTTCTTCGGTTATTCTTCAGGAGCCGGGACTTGTTGAACTGCGCGATGAGACCCTGATGATGTTCTGCAGGGCAGATGCAGGTGTCCTGTATCAGTCATTCTCATCTGACCATGGAAAATCTTGGAGTGAGATGATG
>DHUL01000028.1:54759-91262 GCA_002409145.1 Bacteroidales bacterium UBA5235 | reverse complement strand
TCATTCTCGTTTGCCGCAGTTGTGTAGCCGCTCATCTTGGCAAAATTATCATCGTTGTTGGATGACTGAGTCCATACCTGATCTCCGGTTATGCTAACCTGGGTAAAGGGAGCCAGTGAACCTGCTGTTTCGAAGTCGGCGCTAAGCAGCACATCCGGCGGGCGGATTGTATACAGGTCCACTTTGACCGTTTCAGTCTGGCGGTTGGGGCTGGTTTCATCATCCTCGGCCACGACGTAGATGTCATAGTTGGTTTTATCGGTCAGACCGGTTATGGTAGCGGAGTAGGAGCCACCGCCGGCTGTGACATCAATGGTGCCGCTGGCTGTCAGGGTTACGGTGCCATAGTTTGCTCCAGCGACCACTTCTGCAACTGTGGGAGCAGTGGCGCCGTCAGGAACGACCACATAGTATGCCTTTCCGGCTTCGTCCATGCTTACCTGCAGGTCAGCCTGTGTAGCGTCAACGTTGGCAAGTTTTGGGAAGCCTGCGGAAAATGCAGGAGCAGTGTTGTCGACAGTGCTTAATGCAGCTGTTACAGCATCGGCCCAGGTATTAGCAATACGAATTCCGTCAACCTGAATATTTTGCTCTGCAGAGAACTGGCGAAGTGCTATCGCACCCGGATTATTATCCGTTGCAGTAGGATCAGGTGCAGTCAAGTTTGGAGTTGCAGGCTCATTTGCTGGTATCTCCCTGCTAAAATAGAAAAGACTAACATTATCGTTACCCGTTCCATCGATAATTTCATACTTCAGGACTACAAGATATGTAGAGCCGATTGTAATCGGATCTGAGGCTTTCGCAGGAGTGTTACTTGTTTTGCTAAGGCCAAAAACCCAATTGTCACCAGATGCAGAACAAAATACTTTACCGAAGAATGTACTAGTATTGAATGGGTTCTTCCCAAGGTGTAAAAAATACCCTTCTGCACCAGCTGTGATCTTTGTCATAAATGCCGCATAGACTGTACCACTAGTCTGAGCGGTAAATGTCTTATTTACATCAATATAAGTAGCATCCAATACTGCTGCTCCACCTAAGTTGGATAATGGATATCCACTAAATGTCAAGCCTGGAACAGTAACTGTAACTGGATTTTCAGTACCGCTATGAACAGTCCATCCAACAGTACTAAGATCAGTTCCATCAGGGTAGTCAAAATTTTCAACCAGTAGTGGCTGTGTGTATGCCTGCTGCACAGAAAATGCGGTTAACAGTATGACAGAAAGCATTGCAACGAGGGGTAGAGATCTCTTCATAAGCAGTTATTTTTTATTTGATTTTCTGATTTCATAGCACTGTTTAAAGTTACGATTTTTGATTAAAAGTGGCGGCAAAATGATGTTCTTTTTGCTCTTTTAAATAGGAATCATTTAGAAAAATCTTCTAAATAATTATGTATGCGGAATTGGGAAGGCAGATGAGATAATTGAATTGATACGGGAAGCGGGTTGGGCATGATATTACCAGCGGTGATCCCATTAAATGAGAACCTGCAAAGCACAGGAATGCAGCGGCGGTCAAGGGATTACTCCCTTCGGTCGAGATCCCTGTCCGGGAAAAACCTGCAACTGACAATACAGGCATGCGCCCGGCGCATGCACTTCTGTTTTCATTCCTTCGCCTCAGTAGCAAGCTCCTTCGGCAAAGTCCTAAAAACAGAAGCCGTACTGCCTTTCAGCAGTACGGCCTGTATTGTCAGTTGCGGAGAGAGAGGGATTCGAACCCTCGGTCCAGTTGCCCGGACAACGGTTTTCGAGACCGCCCCAATCGACCTCTCTGGCATCTCTCCCTAACGGCCATACCCGGCGGATATGGCGGCTGCAAATATAACTCAAATTCTTAAGACTCATTTTTGATCACCAAAAACTTAAAATAATTCTGTTTGTTACTTTCTTTGTTAATCAACAATAAGACAATGAAAAGAATACTGATCACCACACTCCTGATATCAGCATCACTCCTGGCTGCAGCACAGGAGAAGAGACCGGAGTATGACTCAACCCTCGCCAGAAAACTGGGCGCTGATGAACGGGGAATGAAAACTTACATCCTCGTAATCCTGAAGACAGGACCGGCAATAATCGAGGATAAGGAATTGAGAGACAGTCTTTTTACCGGTCACTTTTCAAATATGGATAAACTGGCTGAAGAGGGAAAACTGGTGGCAGCAGGACCATTCGACGACAATGAAAGCCAGTACCGCGGACTTTTTCTGTTTGATGTCAGAACCATGGATGAAGCAAGGCAACTGGTGAAGGGTGATCCGACAATAACCAGCGGAATCTTCAAGACTGAATTCTACCAATGGTACGGCCCGGCAGCTGTCTCAATGCTGAATGAGATCCAAAAAAAGATTCAGAAACGACAACCCTGATGTGGTATTGCGCTGTGATACAGCAATCTATCCGAATCCTGAGGGTCCTGTGAAAAAAAAGTTTCGGGAAACTGTAAACTTTCCCGGAATTTCTCCGTCTTTGTATTAGAGATTTGAAAATCTCCTTGGTTGGTTTCAGGTAAACATTACAAAAGCCGCTTCATCAGCGGCTTTTTTCTTAAATTCGGATTCTGTAATACAAAGTACCATAGGCAATAAATTCAGCCATGAGGAAGACAGTTGTATTTATAATCTTGATCATGATGCAGTATCAGCTGCAATCACAGGATATAATAAAGATTTCCGCCGATCTTGAACTGATAAGAATCTCGAATAATACCTTCATGCATGTGTCATACAACGAAGTGCCCGGTTACGGCAGAGTGGCAGCCAACGGACTGATATTCATTGAGGGGCGTAAGGCAATACTGTTTGATTCGCCATGGAATGATACCAGGTCTGAGGTTCTGATTACGTACCTGGAAAAGGAGATGGGCCTGAAGATAAAGGGTTTCGTCCCGGGCCACTGGCATGAGGACTGCATGGGAGGCCTCGGATACCTGAAGAGCCGGAAGATAATATCATACGCCAACAGCCTGACTCAGCATATAGCGGTGGAAAAGGGGCTGCCGGTTCCGGATCACGGGTTCAGTGACTCGATTATCCTGAACCTGGGAAGAAAGGAGATCCGCTGTTACTTCCCCGGCGCTGCACACTCAACAGATAATATAGTGGTATGGATACCGTCCGAAAAAATTCTTTTCCCCGGTTGCATCTGCAAGAGCGCTGATGCGCGAAACCTGGGAAACATGGCTGACGGGGACATGGTGTCGTACCCCGGGACAGTGGAATGGATCATCAGGAAGTTCCCGGATGCTAAGACAGTCATACCGGGACACGGTGCATACGGCGGTACGGAGCTTCTGACCCACACACTTTCACTGGCCGGGAACAAATAAGATCAGAAAATGTCACAGGAGGAAAAGGAACCTTTGAGAAACAGCCTCGCGGCGCTTGGACTTACGCCGGAGTTGAGGAGCTACATCAGTGATAATCTGCCGGAGCAGCCACATATCGCCAGGGTGATCCGCGAGCACCGCGAGCGATACGCCGTTTCTGACGGTGAAAACGAGTATGATGCCGAGATTACCGGCAACATGAGATACTCAGCCGCTTCACGAAAGGATTTCCCGGCGGTGGGCGACTGGGTGGAAATCACCCCGTACGGTCCTGACCAGGCAATCATAAATATGATCCTGCCCAGGAAATCAGTGCTGGCCCGCCAGGCAGTGGGAAAACCCGGGGAGATACAGATAATCTCTGCAAATATTGATTATGCCTTTATAGTTCAGGCTATCAGCAATAACTTCAATATCAACAGACTGGAACGATATCTGACCATCTGCTATTCAGCCGGAATTGAACCTCTGCTCGTGCTGAGCAAGATCGACCTCGTAAGCCCGGAGGTGACGGACGAAGCAGTCAGAGCCCTCGCAAAACGTGACAGGCATATGAAACTCGTCCTGTTAAGCAATGTAACCAGGGAGGGTGTTGACAGGGTGATAAGCATGATGGAAAGAGGCAGGACATACTGTATGATCGGATCTTCAGGTGTCGGTAAGTCGACGCTCATCAACACCCTCCTTCAGAGAGAGGCCCTTAAGACCGGAGCGATAAGCAGCAGCACGAACAAGGGGAGACATGTGACGGAGCATCGTGAACTGTTCGTTCTTGAGAATGGAAGCATCATCATTGACACACCGGGGATGAAAGAACTTGGGCTTACCGATGATTCAACGGGGCTGAGCACCACATTCCGTGCTATAGCCGATGTGGCAGCAGAGTGCAGATACCCCGACTGCCGGCATGTCAGCGAGGCAGGTTGTGCGGTAGTGGAAGCAGTTGAAAAGGGTGACATTGACAGGGATTCATATGAAAACTACCTGAAGATGCTGAAGGAGCAGGAGAGGTTTACCATCACGGTTGCAGAAAAGAGAAGAAAGGAAAAGCACTTCGGTAAGATTCTGAAGGATTATCACAGAATTCAAAGGAAAAACCAAGAAGAATAATTGGATTTGCGATTTGCGATTTGGGATTTGCAATTTCACAATAAAGAGTTACGAGATTTATGATTGAGAAGATGTACAAACAGAGTGTTTATTACCTTGATATACTTTGCAACAGGATAGGTGAGAGGTGCGTGGGCAGCGATGGTAACAGGGAGGCAACCCGCTTCCTTGAAAAGGAGCTGGCAGCCGCAGGCTGGAAAACTTCAGCAGCTGAGTTTGATGCAATAGACTGGGAGGATGGCGGTGCGAGGCTTGAGTGTGACGGCAACAGCTTTGAGGTCTTCGTTGGACACTACTCACTGTCTTTCAAAGGCAGCGCCCCGCTGCTGGCCATATCAACCATAGATGAACTGGAGCACGCAGAGATCACAGGAAAAATAATCCTGCTGCATGGCCCGATAGCCAGGGAACAACTGATGCCAAAGAATTTTGTCTTCTACAACCCGGAGGAGAGCCGGAAGATCATTGCCCTCCTCGAGAAGGGCAATCCTGCCGCGGTGATAGGTGCAACCGGTAGAAACTCAGCCCTGGCAGGAGGAGTCTATCCCTTCCCACTTATAGAGGATGGCGACTTTGACATCCCCTCAGTCTATATGACGGAAGAGGAGGGGATGAGACTCGCGGTTCATTCAGGCAGCCAGGCAAACCTTGAGTCTGTGTCGGAGCGGATTCCCGGAAAGGGTTATAACATCATCGCGGCCAGGGGCCCCGAAGATGCCGGCAGGATAGTCGTTACGGCCCATATAGATGCTAAGAAGGGTACTCGAGGCGCCATAGACAATGCCACAGGTGTTATCGTGCTTATGTTACTGGCTGAATTGCTGCGCGATTATAACGGAAAGCGGCAGATTGAACTTGTAGCCTTTAACGGGGAAGATTATTATGCTGTTCCCGGGCAGATGAATTATATCGCAGCCAACCAGGAGAAATTTGGCAATATGATCCTTGACATCAATATTGATGGTGCCGGCTATCATGAGGGACCGTCAGCATTCTCGGAATTCAACCTGCCTGAAGAGCTGTCTGAAAAGCTGACACACATAATTGACAGTTACCCCGGATTGACAAAGGGTCCGCAGTGGCCTCAGGGTGACCATAGCATATTCGTGCAGTTCGGGGTGCCTGCCGTGGCTGTAACCTCGAAGTGGTTCATTGACAACATGGAAAGCCAGGACGTAACCCATACCCCGAAGGACAGGCCGGAGATAACTGACTGCCACAAACTGGTTGAGATAGCTAACGCACTGAATGAATTAATCCGGATGATATAGCCGGAGAAACCAGTCCTTATATGTCACAATTATTTGATAGATTAGATGAAATATTGTGCATTAAAACAGACACTAATCCGTTACGCAAATGAAAACAAGAATCCTGCCTTTCCTGGTAATGATGCTGCTGGGAGGCCTGACGCTGACATCTGTAGCTCAAACTCCGGCTGAACCTGTCAAACCGGCCCTCCTGGTAATTGATATTCAGAATGCCTTTCTGCCTATGATCCCTGATGTTGAAAGGGAGAAGGCAATGGCCAATATCGGGTATTATATATCACTGTTCAGGCAGCACGGTTACCCTGTGATCCTCGTCTACCATCACGGGGAGGAATATGGGGTGAAGCCGGGAACTGAACTCTTCGAGTTTCCCGAAACGGTGCCCATAAAACCTGAAGATCCAAAGGTAATCAAGACCTATGGTGACGGATTCAACAAGACAGATCTTGATAAGGTACTTAAGGAAAGTGGCTGCAATACGCTGTTCCTCACAGGGCTCAGCGCCGTGGGCTGTGTCCTTGCCACATATGTCGGAGCAAATAATCATGATTACAGGGCATTCATGGTAAAGGATGCAATCATGAGCCACAATTCAGAGTATACCCGGAACATAGAGGTAATGTTTGAAGCAGTGGGCTCAGAAGTGGTAAAGATGGTTCTTGAGACCTCGGGTAAGTGACTTTCACACCTGGGGACATGGAGCCTGCCATGTGCAAAATGGTATAAAGACTGTCCGGAAGATCTGTCGGGAACCCGGGTGCACAACAAAACCGTCCGGAAGATATTTTGCGAACCCGGGAGCACAACAATGCCCTCCGTAAGATCATTCGTAAAACCGGTAAGCACAAAAAAACCGCCCGGAAGATCCAGGGCGGTCAGTGTATAAAAAAAGAACGTGCCGGTTATTCCTTTATAAATCTCTTCATTATGGTCGCCCGTGGGGAGATGAACCTTATGAAGTAAATCCCCTTCCTGAGAAGAGAAACCTCGATGATCACCTGGTTGTGATTGTCGCATACCTCATTCATGCATTTATTGCCGGTTACATCAAATATCTCAATCATAGTGATGTCTTCTATATGATCGGCAATCAGTTCACTCTTGACCGGATTGGGATAAATCTTTATTCTTTCAGCGAGATTGTGCGCCACAGAATCAGTGATGGCTGATCTGGCCCGGGCAGGCTGACCGTCACCTGTTTGTCCGGCTACTGCGCTCAGCGACAGTATGAGCAGGCAGCAAGTGATTGATGACAAGATAATTCCGGGTAAATGTCTTTTCATAGGCGAATTGTCAATACTTTTGCGAGGTTAGTCATCATTGCATCAAATTTAACTGATGCAACTGCACTTTATACTCACCATCCGGCATAAATGTTTCAAACTTTAACAAGTTATCAACAAAATTTTTTTACAGATTCTCCGTTAGGCCCCGGATCATCACTCTTCAAAAAGGCCGGAGGCTGATAAGTCATTTAACGATTAGCTTAAAAAAATTACCTTTAAGGCCTGAAATTAAACCACAAACAAAACATAACGTGAAAAGAGTATTTATAATCATGATGGCAGCTGCCCTTGCAGCTGTGTCATGCAACACTCAGAAGAAGGAACAGGGCAATCCCTTCTTCGCCGAATGGAAGACTCCGTTCGGTGTGCCACCCTTTGAGCAGATAAAGAACGAACACTATCTTCCTGCCATCGACTCGGGCATCGCACTGGCCAGGCTGCAGATAGCTGAGATCACATCAGACACAGAGGCACCCACATTTGCCAACACTGTGGCAAAATACGACAGGGCAGGTGAACTTATGTCAAAAGTAGCCTATGTATTTTCTTCACAGACCAGCGCCAATACCAATGACACTCTTGAAGCGCTGCAGATGGAAATAGCTCCCAAAGTGTCTGCTTTCAGTGATGAGATTTTGCTGAATGCGGAGCTTTTCGGACGGATAAAGGCGGTTTGGGAGAACAGGTCCGCTGAACAGCTGAATGATGAGCAGCTCTTCCTGCTCGAAAACATGTATAAGAGCTTTGTGCGCAACGGTGCCCTGCTCAGCCCGGAAGAACAGGAGAAACTTAAGAAGCTCAACCAGGAACTTTCAGTCCTGACCGTAAAATTCAGTCAGAACGTCCTGGAGGAGACCAACAGCTTCAGGCTTGTCATTGATAATGAGGCTGACCTGAAGGGTCTTCCCGAAAGTGTAATTGCCGGTGCAGCTGATATGGCAAAGAGTGACGGCATGGAGGGCAAATGGGTATTCACCACCCAGAAACCGAGTATGATCCCCTTCCTGCAGTATGCTGACAACCGTGATCTGCGTAAGAAGCTCTATGATGCCTACCTCAACCGCGGCAACAACGGTAATGAGAATGATAATAATAAAATAGTAGCTGAAATTGTCAGGATCAGGGCAGAGAGAGCAAAGCTGCTGGGATACAGGACCCACGCTGACATCGTCCTTGAAACCCGCATGGCCAAGACCCCTGATAATGTACTCAACCTGCTCAATAACCTGCTGGAGAGGTCACTTCCCGTCGCAAAGCGTGAGCGTAATGAGATGCAGAAGATAGCCGACGCTGAAGGAGGCATGTTTAAGATTGAACCCCATGACTGGTGGTATTATGCTGAAAAGTTGCGCAAAGCGAAGTATGATCTTGACGAGAACGAGCTGAGGCCATACTTCAGTCTTGACAACGTACGCGACGGCGCTTTTGCCGTTGCCAACAGGCTGTACGGTATCACCTTCACACGGATAGATGACATTCCCCTGCCTCATCCCGATGCACAGGCTTTTGAGGTGAAGGAAGCCGACGGCAGCCATGTGGGAGTGCTTTACATGGACTTTTATCCTCGTGAGAGCAAACGTCAGGGAGCATGGTGCGGAGGATACCGTGACCACAAGGTTGTTGACGGCAAGGAGATAGCCCCTGTGGTAACAATAGTGGGCAATTTCACTCCTCCTTCCGGAGGCAAACCTGCCCTGCTGAGCATGGATGACGTACTGACCCTCTTCCATGAGTTCGGTCACGGACTTCAGGCTCTTTTCTCGGAGAACACCTACTCATCAACCACCGTGGCATGGGATATAGTTGAACTTCCGTCACAGATAATGGAACACTGGGCTACCAAGCCCGAAGTGCTTGCAATGTACGCAAAGCATTACGAGACCGGAGAGGTCATCCCTGAAGCCCTGGTTAAAAAAATCAGGAACAGCAGCTTTTTCAATACAGGATTTGATAATGTTGAGATCATGGCTGCTTCTCTTCTTGACATGGCGTATTATTCACTTGAAGCACCGGTGCAGGTTGATCCGCAGCAGTTCGAGAAGGAGACCATGAAGAAGATCGGCCTGATACCGGAGATCGAACCCAGGTACCGCACCACCTATTTCCTGCACATGATTGAAGGCTATGATGCCGGATATTATGTCTATACATGGGCTGCAGTGCTTGACAATGACGCCTTCGAAGCATTCAGCGAGAAAGGCTTGTTTGACCAGGAGACGGCTACTTCATTCAGAAAGAATGTGCTTGAGAAGATGGGAATCATGGATGCCGAGAAGATGTACCTTAACTTCCGCGGCCGTGAGCCTGAGATAGAGCCGCTGCTCAGGAACAGGGGACTGAACTGACCAACAGCTTTCAGCCGAATATAAGAGAGGCTGCCAACCTGAGGGAGGCAGCCTCTTCCATATTATACAATCTCCTTCTGGTATTGGGAGTTGACAAAGAGGATAGTTCCTGCTTTATCATAACCCCCGAGAACAGCCTCGCCATTATGTCTCAGCATCTCCGGCCTGAATCCGGCCATGACCAGCGCAGCCATAGAAGATCTTTCGTTGATAAGGTTTTTGACGGAAGTGCCGTTGGTAACCTCGATGATTTCGACGTTATTCTCAGTAATGGGCAGACGGCCTGTTCTCATAAGATCCGCCATCTCCCGCCTGGTATCCTCATACTGCCCCGGTTTGCAGGTGGTGAACACCTTGATGAAAGATTTCTTCCAGTCGGGATGGCCTGAGATTATGAAACTGAGCAAAATCAGCAGGCTGGCATTCTCCGGCTCCTCGAAATCTATCCACACGTGTATGCCCTTCGTGTAGTTCATCTCCTTCGCAGCGGATGCCAGCAGGCATATGTCGAAATCGCCGGCCTTGATCAGCCGCATGTTTTCAATGATCTCACCAAGATTCTCCGGGTTTTCCTTGTCATACTCAAAGAGGACCATATTATTCTCCATTCCCGAGATTCCCGGAACCTGAATTGCCTGTACTATAGCCGAGGTGTAGGAGGGGGAGATTATGGTATCAACATATACATGGTTATGTGAGGTATCATAAAGTTCAATCAGTTTTGCAAGTTCCTCCGATGCCTGCTGGCTTGTGGCACGGGAGTAATATCCGTCGATCCTGTGAAGGTAGGTGCCGAAGCCGTAACTGTATGACAGCCAGTTCAGAAGCCTGAAGGCTCTCTCTCTCTTGAAGGAGTACTTCGAGATGCATATCACCCCCGGCCTCCACTCCTTCTCCTTCCGTTTGCTCTCGCTCTTCTGCAGGTATACCTGAAGATTCCGGCTTATCTGGAACAGTGTGTTTGCGAAGAGGGATTCCAGTCCTGTCCTGTTCTGGTGGTATCGATTTATATATGAATATATTAAGACTATAAGCAAGGTAGATGTCAGGGCGTACAGTGTATTTATTCTGAACATCACCAATACTGCAACGATGAATCCCAGAAGGGAGAGGTACCATCTGGACCTGAATGACGGTCTGTAGGAGGGGGATGCCCCGAAGTGGTTCAGGAAGGAGATGAGGCATAGAGAGCCATAGGTGACAAGGTAGAACATCGTTATGATTTCAGCCACCGCGTTAACATTTCCGAGGGCGACGAAGACTATCGCGATAAGCAGCGTCACCCTGGTGGCGTTCGCCGGTTCACCGTCGCGGCTCCTTGATGCTGCGAGCCACCTGTTGATCCTCATTGACGGGAAGGAGGCATCGTTTGCGAGAGCCTGAAGGGTTCTCGGGGCGACCAGTACCGAGCCCAGTGCGGATGAGAGGGTTGATGCAGCCAGTCCCAGTGGAACTATCACTGCTCCGCCAATTGCAATTTTTCCCATGATAAGCTGGTCTTCAAGCATATCTTCAGGTGATGCGGAAACCGCCAGCTTGAGGATAACCAGTATGTAGACAATCATTCCCGTAACCGTAGCCAGGATGGTGCCAACCGGGATTGATCTGGCGGGGTTTCGCAGATCGCCGGAGAGACCTACTCCTGCTGTCATGCCGGTGAAGGCAGGGAAACAGATTGCAAACACCAGGTAAAGATCGCCCATGTTGCGTATGTCCCTGACAGGAAGATGACCCGGAGCCATGCTGCCTTCAACCGGTTTCCCCAGGAAGAAGAGCAACAGGGTCAGAAACAGTACAGCTATTACGGCATAAAGCATCTTCACTCCGGTGTTGGATCCCTTGCGGAGTATCACCAGTCCGAGGATTACAGTCACCGGAAGGCTTATAACCTGCCTTGGAAGGACCAGTGAGAGACGACTGGCTGCATAGTTGAAGATAAACTCGAATGCCTCGGTGAAAGCTATTATGTAGAAAGCAACGCTTATAGCCTGGGAAAGGAACAGGGCGATCCCGATAGTAGCTCCGATGTTCAGGCCGAACGATCTGGAGATTATGAAATACTCGCCGCCACCCTCGACGCGCTTGTTTGTGGCAAGCTCGGAAATAGCCAGGGCAGTTGGAACTGTCACTGCATGGCCCAGGATGATCAGCAGAAGGGCGCCCCAGAAACCGAGGGTCCCCACGGCAAATCCGAAGCGAAGGAAGAGGATGGCTCCAAGTATGGTGGAGACAGCCGTAAAATAGACCGGTGCGGTGCCAAATCTTCTGTTGTTTACAGGAGTTTCCATAAAGTTCAGTTTGCAGGATAATTTCAGGTTCCTATCACCAGATAAAGATGTAAAAAAAAGCTTAAAACAGGTAATTTAATATCTTTACGATGGTGGAGGAAAGAGCGGACCTGAGGACAATATCCGGCATGACAGAGGCAGATGCTGAGACTCTTCTGCGCGGCCTGGGGCTGGATGAGCGGTATGCCCGCCGGCTCCTTTACTGGGTATACCGGAGAGGCATAAAATCCTTTGATGAGATCAATGATATTCCGGGCAGGGTTTTGAGGGAACTGCAGGGACATATTGTACCAGGGCTGAGTTCTCCGATAGGTTCGGAGGTCTCCTCTGACGGTTCAGTCAAGTACCTTTTCACCACTAAAAACGGCATGGCCCACGAGACGGTGTTTCTGCCTGACGGCAGGCGCCGGACAGTATGCGTCTCTGTACAGTCGGGCTGCCGGATGGGTTGCCGTTTCTGTGCCACGGGAAAGAACGGGTGGAACGGAAACCTGACTGCCGGTGAGATAATCAGCCAGATGATAAGCATACCCCATGAGATAACCCATATAGTGATGATGGGGATGGGTGAGCCTGGTGACAATATTGATGAGGTGATCAAGGCCTGCCACATCCTTACGGCCGAGTGGGGTCTGGCTGCCGGGAGAAGCAGGGTGACGGTCTCAACCGTCGGGGTGGCGCCTTCTGTCAGACGACTGCTCGACGAGACTGAATGCAATATCACCCTCAGTCTCCACTCACCGTTTCCGGAAGAGAGACGAATTGTAATTCCCGCCGAAGCCAGATGGCCGTTCACCACGACGCTGGATTTGCTTAAACAATATGACAACCGCATCAGGAGGCGTTTCACCATCGCATATGTGATGATAGAAGGAAGGAATGATTCACAGAGGCACCTTGAGGAATTGAAAAGACTTCTGGCCGGTACCGGGATCAGAGTTAATCTCCTTCCTTACCATCCTTTTGACGGTGATGATGCCAGAAGCTCTGACATGTCTGTCATGATGAGGTTCAAGCACGAGCTTGTAATATCCGGCATCGGGGCTTCAGTGAGGAAATCGCGGGGGACCGACATAGCAGCCGCCTGCGGAATGCTCGTTGCTAAGCGCAGAAGAGGAATGGAGAGAGTGGACGAATAATAAAAACTGAAAACCATGAAACGATTACCATTGGCAGCACTGGCACTGATACTGACAGTTGCAGGATGCAGCAGGAAGGAGGAAAACATGCCGGAGAGATATTCGTTAATCCCGAAGCCGGCTGAACTGGTAATGGCCAGGGGAAACTTCATCATTGACCATAAGACTGTGATGAAAGTCAGTCCGCTGAATGACCAGACAATATCTGTTGCAGAGTCTCTGGCAGGGATGATAAGAAAAAGCGCTTCCGTACCGTTGCCGGTCTCGGAGGGATCGAAGGAAGCAGGAAACAGTATTGTAATGGTCATCGATACGGCTGTTTCGGACAATTCAGAGGGTTATATCCTTTCGGTGACAGGCAGGAGCATTTTTCTGAAATCGCCGTCGGCGGAAGGACTCTTCAGAGGTGTTCAGACAATAAGACAGCTGCTCCCTCCGCAGCTTGAGACGGAGGGTGCCCTGACAGGGGAGGCGGCGGCAGTATTGCCGGCCTGTTACATAACCGATGCTCCGCGGTTCAGCTACCGGGGGCTGCACCTTGATGTCTGCCGTCACTTCTTTACAGTTGATGAGGTAAAGCGGTACCTTGATATCATGGCTCTTCACAAGTTCAATGTCTTCCACTGGCACCTGACAGATGACCAGGGGTGGAGGATAGAGATTAAGAAATATCCTGAACTGACGACTGTCGGTTCGCAGCGGAAGGAGACCCTTGCCGGTCATGGCGGCAGGCCCCCGTTTACATTTGACGGTATTCCCCACGGCGGATATTACACACAGGAGCAGGCAAGGGAGATTGTGAAGTACGCTGCTGACAGGTTTATAACTGTGATCCCTGAGATTGAGATGCCCGGACATGCTGTGGCGGCAATTGCATCATATCCATGGTTGTCATGCACAGGAAACGAACTGGATGTACAGACCAGATGGGGAGTCTTTGACGATGTCTTCTGCGCCGGAAAGGACACTGTTTTTGCCTTCCTTGAGGATGTGCTTGACGAGGTAATTGAGATATTTCCTTCAGAATACATTCATATAGGAGGTGATGAGTGCCCTAAGGTCAGATGGGAAAACTGCTCCAGCTGCCAGAAGAGAATAAAGGATGAGGGACTTAAGGATGAACACGGACTTCAGAGCTGGTTCATTACACGAATGGAGAAGTATCTCAATGCACGCGGAAGACAGATTATCGGCTGGGATGAGATCCTTGAAGGAGGGCTTGCACCCGGGGCGACAGTGATGTCATGGCGGGGTGTCAACGGAGGAATAGAAGCCGCAAGGATGGGGCATGACGCTATTATGACACCAACAGGCTTTGCCTACCTTGATTATTACCAGAGTGAGCCTGTGGGCGAGCCCTTGGCAATTGGGGGTTATGTGCCGCTCGAAAAGGTGTACTCATTTGAACCTCTGCCCGCGGAGCTTACCCCGGATGAACAAAAGCATATATTGGGCTTTCAGGGCAATGTTTGGACAGAGTATATTCCGACCCTTTCACACCTTGAATATATGGCATTTCCCAGGGCTTTCGCCATAGCAGAGACGGGATGGACTCCGGCACTGAAGAAGGACTTTGAAGAGTTTCTCACCAGGCTGGAGGTGCAGAAGGAACGGTATGACCTGATGAAAATCAACTATTTCAAAGGTAACTACCGGGATTCACGCGGGCAGGCCGAATAAGGTTATTGATTCATTTCAGGAAACAGCAGGCAAAATCCAAAGCTATGGAACCATCAAATATTGAAGCGAAGACACCGGGAGCAGAGTCGTGGGAAAAACTATTCATGGAAACACTCGGCAAGTCGTCGCGCAAGCCCTTCAGGGGAATAATCAAGGTTTGTGACCAGGTCCTCGAACTTTTTGACAATGCAAACCAATTCTTTTACCTGTCTGATTATTCAACCCTTAAAATGCTGTATGTCAGCCCGAATGTTTATCAGGTGCTTGGTTATAAACCAAATGAATTCGACTTCAGAACGCTGTTTGAGATGATACACCCTGATGACCGGAGGCCAGTATTCGAGGTGGCGAAGATGATACTTAACCGGGAGATGAACTATATTTCCGGCAACACTCACAGGCATGTGATTCTTTACATCTCATACAGAGCTGCAAAAAAGAATGGAAAATATATCAGAATCTCCCTGACCATCTCCCGCCATATAGACCAGGAAGGAGGAGTGTATGACATGGGTGTTATCCGTGACATTTCACATGTTAGGTGCGGCACGAGGGTTACCTTTGCACTGCTTGGAGTAAGACCGATTGGTGAGTTGCCGTCAATTGTTCAAGATGGGGGGAACACAATCTCCAAAAGGGAACAGGAGATAATCTATTACATATCAAGGGGATACACGAGCAAGAAGATTGCCTACGAATTGAGTATCAGCGAATATACAGTCAATACACACCGAAAGAATATCCTCAGGAAGACGGGTACGCGGAACCTCGTTGATATGCTTATATATGCGGTAACAAACGGTATCATTTAAAAATACCCAAAAAAAGGTATTGCCCGGAAAAAATTATCACGATAGTTTTGCCATGCAAGCGGAACAACAGAGGAGTTTAAGGATTAGTGTTTTTTAGATTCCCCGTTTCCTCTCTACGGCTGACAATGGTACTTCTTTTTGCCGGAAGAGAAAGTAATACTGCCCATCCCCCTGGGCAGTATTCATTTTTGGGGGTTGATGAGCTGGAGGAGGTGTTCGGTTTCGTAACCATTGTTTACCCGTACCCACTCTTTCCTGCTTCCGCAGATGGTGAAGCCGTGATGCATAAAGAGATTCAGACTCGGGGCGTTGCTCTCCAGAATGTTGCACCAGAGCTGGTGCAGCCCGATTGTTTCAAATGCGTACTTCACAAGGCAGGCCAGAGCAGCCGAAGCATATCCCTTCTGCCTGTCTGAAGGGTCAGCAATGAGGATGCCAACACCGGCACGGTGGTGATAATGATCGAAGTCATAGAGGTCAAGAGTCCCGATTGTTCTTTCATCGGGCAGGATGTCAATCATGAGCCTGAGCTGGCCGGTCTCAAATATACTCTTTCCTGATCCGGCGATATACTTTTTCAGGATATACCTGGAGTAGGGTACAAGGGTGTTTCCCTGTTTCCAATTGTCTTCGTCGTTTTCCCAGAGGTAGAACAATTCCAGGTCTTCGGGTTCAACAGCACGAAGCCTGATCCCGTCATTTTCCAGAATCATTCCTGTAGACTTTCTTTACAAAGATATCATCCGGGTATCCGAGGCGGAGCAGTCTCTCCTTCTCACCGTAGGCACTTGCCTTTGTGTCAAACCTGCCGGTAGTGTACCGGTAGAATCGGTCTTCCCTGTCATAAAACAACGAGATTTCTGCATATTCAAAATAGGCCGGATCAACAGGGTTATACAGCGCCATCACCTGCACCGTGTAATACAGCACATCCGGGTCAACCTCCGCGTCAGTATCCTTCACATCCCTGACAACCATGTCAGTGATGAGCATTGATGAGTCAACAGCTGAAATATATGGCAGATCAGCAGGGTCAAAGCTGATTGTGACAGTGTCTCTCTTCTCCTCATCCGGCACGTTGAAATCAACGAGTGCTATCTCCTTCTTCTTGTACCCGGTCATGATCGAATAAAAGCCCAGCCTGCCGTTATCGAATGGCTGAAATGCAAGGTTATCATCGGTTGTGCTGACGGGGTATCCTATATTGACGGGGGTGGTCCACTGGTTGTTTGACAGTTTTGAAAGGAAAATGTCATAACCACCCATTGAACCATGGCCTTCAGAGCTGAATGTCAGCGTGTTGCCGTCACCTGAGATGAAAGGTGTCTCTTCGTTATAGGGAGTATTTACTACGTTCCCCAGATTGGAAGGAAGTCCCCAGTCTCCCGTGGCGTCCTTTTCGGAAACCCACAGGTCGAGTTCGCCAAGGCCTCCCTCGCGGTTGGAGGTGAAGTATAGTTTCTTTCCGTCTGATGAAATTGCAGCGTGTGATTCGTAGAACCTGGTATTAATATTCCTGTTCAGTTTTTCGATAGCCGACCATTTACCACCGGCATACCTGGTAACATATATGTTGCCATCATAGTTGTCATTCTTGAACAGGTAGAGTTCCGTGCCGTCATTGTTCAGTGATGATGTGTGGCAGTCAGTTCCCATGGAAGCCTCCAGGGTTATGTCAACCGGGATTCCCCATGATGTTCCTTCCCTGTGGGTGACATATACAACGCTTTCAAGCCCTCTTCTTTCGGTGTATGCCATTGTGCTGCCGTCAAAACTGACCACCGGCCTGTCGTTCACCGAACCCTGGTTGATGTATTCTTTCAGTGGCTGGATAAGCACTTTAACCGGATTTTTCATCTGTTCGGAGGCCACAGTACAGGCCTTCAACTGTTGGTTGATAAACTCTTCATTCTGCATTGAAGGAGCTCCCGTGATCAACTGGCTGAAGAACCTGTATGTGTTCATGGCGCTGTCAAGCCTGTTGGTTATCCGGTAGGCATTTGCCAGTGAGAAGTAGGCATCAAGGGGAGCACGCATCTCCTTTAGCCTGCCGGTTTTGGAGTTGTAGCTGGTGCTTCTGACCGCTTCCTCTAGGAATGGAATGGCTTTTTGCTTCTCATCGAAGATATTCAGATAGCAGTTGCCGATCTTGTACTTGATATTGTAATTGTCAGGTCTGAGCTCATTAAGGATGAGATAAAGCGGATTGGCCAGTTCATATTCACCATAGAGATAATGAGATTCGGCCTCCCTCCATATCTCCTTCAACTCACTTTTTTTCTGGCCGTTAAGCGGCAGAAAAAAAAGCAGTAATGTCAGAAATGCAATTCCCCTTATTCTCATAGCTCAGTTTGCCTGTAAATTTAAACCTTTTGCTGCATACTCTCCTCCCCCCGGTGTGCATTATTTAAACCTGACGCGGTAAATGTCAGCCCCTCCGGAACTGTCATCCCTTCCGGAAAATGAAACATATCCTGTCTTGCCATTATCAGCAGGACAGAAAAAGATGTTATCATCAGGATTGTTCAGCGGGTAGCCTATGTTTTCCGGAGTGCTCCATAAGCCGTTGTACTGAATGTCACTGCGGAAGATGTCATAACCTCCCATATTATGGTGACCCTGCGATGCGAAGAAGAGTTTTTTCCCGCCGTTGATCAGGAAGGGCCTGTCTTCATTGAAGGGTGTGTTTATTTCAGGACCCATATTTTCCGGCATTCCCCATTCGCCGTCAGGTCCCAGTTTTGATACATAAAGGTCAAGACCTCCGAAACCTCCCGGCCTGTCGCTTGCAAAGATCAGCGTTGTCCCGTCTTCGGTTATAAATCCGTGAGCCTCCCAGTACCTGGTGTTTATCTCCTTTTTCAGTTTGTGTGCAGGTTCCCAGCGTGTGCCGTCAAACCTGCTCATCCAGATGTCACTGTTGACGTTGTCATCCTTGGAAAGTAGCATAACAGTGTTGTCTGAAGCAAGGCATGAGACGTAATGGTCGCCGTCAGACTGCAGCTCCGGTATGATATTCACCGGTGCCGTCCATTCATTTCTTGCAAAGCGTGAAAACATGATGGCATCATAAAACTTCATTGAGGTCATGTATGCAATTGCTTTCCCGTCAGGTGATACAACCGGGAAGAAGTTGTCATTGGCGTCATTGATGATGTCATCCACTTCCTCAACCGTGAACCTCACCGGTGTGGCCATCATTTCCGGGGCGTTGTTGCAGGCTGCTATCTGCTGGTCAATAAACATCAGGTTCTCGAGGTCTGTGGGAAGGAGTGTCTGGCGGTATCGCGAATATGCTTCCCTGGCTTTTTCGAACATATAATTGATCCTGTATGCATCTCCGAGAAAGAAGAGGGCCTCATACGGTGCTTCAGTTTGTCTGAGGGAGCCTTCGCGGTATTTCCCGGTCAGGTTCTGCGAGGCCTTCTCAAGATATTCAATGGCCAGGTTCTTGCTTCCCTCGATATTCAGGTAACAGAGACCTATGCGGAAAGCGATGCTTGCATTGTCAGGCATTGCGGCATAGATGCCCTGATAATAGGGAAGGGCATCATTAAAATCACCTCTCATAAGGAAATATTCAGCATCATAGAAAGCCTCCTGCAGCCTGATATTGTCCTGCGACCTGCAAACAACAGCTGCAGAAAGAATGATCAGTAAAAGGGCCAGTCTCTTCATTGTTATTATGTTATTGTTCTTCATCATTTTTCTTTCTTTCTCTTCTCCAAACCAGGAAGAAAAGCAGCAAAGCTGCCGGTACCAGGAGCCATCACCCGGAGCAGTATTTGCCTTTGTCTGCCTTCCCCCCGGGGCGAAGAAGACGTCATCATCAGATGTGTTGAGAGGATAGCCCGCATGACAGGGTCACTCCACTGCCCGTCCGGACCCGGGTCTGCCCCGAAGATGTCACTGCCTCTCATGTTGAAAAGTCTGCGCAGACTACTCCTCGTCTGAATGGCGAAGGATGCAGCATGAGCTACAAGAATCACACAAATAATATATCTAACCCTTCTCATCAGGTTGATAAATATTCTTAAGTACCTAATATAACTCAAATATTGTTATAAGATTATAGGAGAAGAGGTGGTTTTTAAGAATGAATACGCTTTTTAACCATTCTGGCCACCCGCAGTCGGGTAAGTGAGAGCCTCATGAGGAGGCTGACAGCTGTCCTTACAGGAATGTGCCACCCCTTTTGCAGGTGTTTCTCCGCGAAGATTGTCATGGCGTCCCAGAAGTGCCTGACAGAGGAATCCCTGTTCTGCCCGGAACTGCTCCCCTTGAAATGAGTTATATGGACATCATGGAGGTAATAATTGGTGAATCCTGCCTGCCTTATCCGCCAGCTGAGGTCAATATCCTCACCGTACATGAAGAAGGAGTCGTCAAATAACCCTGTCATATCGAGGGCTTTCCTCCTGATGAGCATGAAAGCGCCTGTGAGAATGTCTGCAGGGCAGGTTTCATTCTCGGAAAAATCTCCCAGGTAATATGCATTGAAGAATGCAGAGTGCGGAAAGATCCTGTACAGGCCTGTGAACTTGAAGAGGGCGGCAAGGGGAGAGGGGAAGCCCCGCTTTGATTCGGGAAGGAATCTGCCGTTGTCATCAGTCATGTGTGCACCGGCAGCACCCGCATCAGGATGGGTTTTCATGAAATCGAGGGCCTTTATGATGGCATCAGGCCGGGTGACAGTGTCAGGATTGAGTATAAGGACATACTCTCCTGACGAAGCCTGTATACCCCTGTTGCATGCCGAAGCAAATCCTTCATTGCTGACTGAGACTATCAGCCTCACTGCAGGGAATTCCTGCCTGATCATTTCAGCGGAGCCGTCTGAAGAATTATTGTCAACAACTATTATCTCATGCTCCGTTGCCTGCGCGGCGGTGATGAGCGATTTAAGCGCCATGCGGAGCAGGTCGCAGACATTATACGAGACAATTACTACCGAAAGTTCCATCGTGTCATGGAGTGGCCATTTCCTCCCTGATCACCTCCGCCAGCCGGCGAATACCTTCAAGTGTATCCTTCTCATCTGAGTATGAAAAATTAAGACGCATGGTATTATGGCCTTCATTGTTACAGTAAAAGACTGATCCGCAGACGAAAGCCACGTTCCTGCGAATGGCTTTTTCAAGCAGCCGTGCTGCATCCATTGCAGGTGGAAGTGTCACAAAGAGGAAAAGTCCTCCGTCAGGTTCGGTCCATTTCACACCCTCCGGCATCAGCTCACGCAAACATTTCAGCATGAAATCACGTCTCCGGTGGTAGAGCGCTATTGTCTTCTTCAGGTTAACTTCAAGAAGGCCCTGCTCTATGTACCTTGCTGCAATCTTCTGAACGAAGGGAGGAGTGCTGAGGTCTGCCGACTGTTTTGCAGTCACTATCTTGTCAATGATCTCCCTGTGACCAGTTACCCATGCAAGCCGGAAGCCCGGTGCAAGAATCTTGGAAAAGGTATTGAGCGTCATTACCCTGCCCTGAGTGTCAAGGGAGGACATCAGCGGCTCCGGTGTCCCTGCAAAACGAATATCGCGATAGGGACTGTCTTCAACGATCAGGAGATCATACCTTTCGGCGATGCGGATGATTTCAAGGCGGCGTGACCTGGGCAGAGTGACACCGGCAGGATTCTGAAAATCAGGAATTATATAAATGAACTTCATGATCCTGCCTTCCTTTTTCAGATCAGTGATTGTCTTCTCGAGCAGGTCAGGACGCATCCCCTGGTCATCAAGAGGGATCCCCTTCAGCAGTGCCCCGTAGTTGGCGAAGGCGTTCAGTCCGCCCAGGTATGAAGGCAGACCGCACAGCACCACATCCCCGCGGTTGACAAAAATCTTGCCACACAGGTCCAGCGCCTGCTGTGAACCGGTGGTGATAATAATGTTCTCAGGTCCGATATGAAGGTCATCTTTCCGGTGGCGTTCGGCAAGGAGGGCCCGGAGTTTATTATCACCCTCGGTAGTGCCATACTGGAGGGCTGATTTGCCATCCTGCTCAAGGACCTCTGCGGTAACTCTCCGGATGTCTTCTATGGGGAAGGAGTCAGGCGAAGGGAGACCTCCGGCGAAGGAAATCATCTCCGGCCGCTGTGTCAGTTTAAGTATCTCCCTGATCGCCGATTTCTTCATCAGGAGCGATGCATCTGAAAAGAACCTGTCAAATGTGTCTGCCATGTTTATATTGGTTTGCATCAAATTAAACAAGATTTTCAGAATAAAAAAATGACAGCGGCTATGGAGGTGAAAAAGTTACAGTCGGGTAAGCGGAGCTACGGATGAGTGTGTCACACCCGGCCCTGAAGTACAGCCCTCAGCCCTGTGACGGAAGTGAGAAAAGGCGGCGGTTGACTATCGATTGTCCGAGGGTGATCTCGTCAGTATATTCGAGAACATCTCCTATGGCCACACCGCGTGCCAGTGTTGTTATGCGGACATCATAGCCTGAAAGTCGCTTGTAGAGATAGTAGTTCGTGGTATCACCCTCCATGGTGGTGCTCAGTGCAAGTATCACTTCCCTGACGTTGCCGCCACGCACCCTTTCTTCCAGGCTGTTGATGGTCAGATCAGAGGGTCCGATACCATCAACCGGCGAAATGATGCCTCCCAGTACATGGTACAGTCCCCTGAACTGCCTGGTATTTTCCACTGCCATCACATCCTGCACGTTCTCCACCACGCAGATGGAAGAGATGTCTCTTGACGGATCACTGCATATCTCGCACAGCGGGGTATCACTGATGCTGTGGCAGACACTGCAGTAGCATACATCATCCCTCAGCCTGATCACTGTTTCGCCGAAGCGGCGAACCTCCCCGCTGTCACGCCTGAGCAGATGCATCACCAGCCTGAAGGCAGTCTTACGGCCAATCCCGGGAAGCGAGGCGAATTCATTCACCGCCTCTTCGAGCAGTCTTGAAGGGAAACGTGATGACATAATGTGACTTTGTGACAAAAATAATCCAATATTTGCCGTAAACCTGACCGCGGTTAATTTTTATCTGCGATCTTTTTAGTAATCTTGCAAATACGTTTGCAAAATTATGACACCTACCCTTATCCTGTTTATTTTCATAGCCTATACGTTCCTGCTGTTTGCCATCACCTTTATTACTGCACGAAGAGCCAATCATCAGTCGTTCTATATAGGAAATAAAGCATCTCCATGGTATGTAGTGGCTTACGGTATGATCGGAGCCTCTCTGTCAGGGGTGACTTTCATGTCAGTGCCAGGGTGGGTGGGGGAGACCCAGTTCTCATACATGATGGTGGCATTCGGTTACTTCTTCGGGTACGTGGTAATTGCCCTTGTGCTCCTTCCTCTCTATTACCGTCTGAAACTTACTTCCATATACGGTTACCTTGAGCAGCGTTTCGGATTCTGGTCATACAAAACCGGAGCCGGATTCTTTATCCTTTCAAGGGTTCTGGGTGCATCGCTTCGCATGTTTCTTGTAATCAATGTATTGCAGATATTTGTGTTTGACGCATGGAACATTCCCTTCTGGGTCAACGTACTTATATTCATTGCACTGATAATCATATACACTCTCAAAGGGGGGATACGGACCATTATCTGGACAGACACACTACAGACAACATTCATGCTGCTCGCGGTGGTACTGTCGGTATTTTTCATCAGCCGTGAACTGGGAGAGCCCGTGCAGAAGCTGATTAGAAACCTGTTTGACAGTGAAATGTCGCGAATTGTGATCACTGACTGGGATCACCCGCGCCACTTCATCAAGCAGTTCTTCAGCGGTATGTTTATAACCATTACCATGACCGGGCTTGACCAGGAGATGATGCAGAAGAACCTTAGCATCAGGCACCTGAAAGATGCACAGAAGAATATGTTCACCTTCAGCACCATCAACCTTGTTGTTGTATTCATGTTTCTTGTTCTTGGTGCATTCCTGGTCTTCTTTGCCAGGGCTGAGAGCATCAATGTCGCAATGACCGATGATCTTTTCCCTACCATCGCCTTCAAATATCTCAGTCCTGCTGCAGGTGTGGTCTTCCTGATCGGGCTGATCTCAGCGGCATTCCCGAGTGCAGACGGGGCCCTTACCTCTCTCACCACCTCCTTCAGCATCGATTTCCTTAACCTGGAGAAAAAGACGGGGATGGATAATGCCAGGAAAACCAGGATCAGGTATACCGTGCACTTTTCATTTGCCGTCATCTTTTTTATCTGCATACTGGTCTTCAGGCAGATGAATGACAGGGCGATAATTGACAAGCTGTTCACCATAGCAGGATACACCTATGGACCGCTGCTTGGTCTGTACACATTCGGTCTCTTCACGAAGAGAAGCGTAAATGACCGCTTAACACCGTGGATAGCAATCATCTCACCGGTAATATGCTATTTCCTGAATGTCTTTTCTGAAGAGCTCTTCAACGGCTATCAGTTCGGTTTCGAGATGTTGCTGGTAAACGGTTTCCTCACATTTATGGGGCTGTTGATATTCAGCAAAAATGAATCAAGGACGGTTGCTGAAGCCTGAAAAGCCGGTGCCGGATTCGCTGCCGGTGTCAGTTACTTCACCCTCTTCCTCATCCGAATAGCGGACTTTAGGTTTGATATAAACCTTGATTTTCCTGTAGGGAATAGATAATGATACATAATACTCAGCACCTGTTGTCATACCGGAGGTGCCCGGACCGTAGCCCGGCATCCAGACCGGTTTAAGGTCCCTGCCTGCTCCTGCGCTTATAAGGAGTCTCATATAGAGGTTCCAGCCGATTGTCACCCCCGGAAAAAGTTCAGCGCGTACACCCGGGGTGATTTCCATGAAGTGGCCGATGTGATTTTCTGCGGGTACAGAGGTCTCTCCGGCTCCCCATCCATTTGTATACCTGAGCATCGGGGCCTCCTCCCTGTAAAAGCTGAGTCCGTACCTGAGGCCTATGCCGGCACTGTACCTGCCATGAGATACATTGGCTTTGATTAAGTTGTAGTCTGCCCCGGCTGTGAAACTGAGTCCCCGGCTCATGAAGTCATACAGCACATCAGATGAATGGTACGATGAGTATCTGATACCGGCAGTTGCTGCTAATGATGAGTTGATGTCAGCCGAAGCGGCAATGCCATAACTTATAAGGTCTTTGGTGACAAATTTCATGACCGGACCGGAGATGTCAAATCCTGCCCTGATGTGGAGCGGAACAGTAACTGTATCCTGTGACACTGCAACAGTCTCCGCAAACAGAAAAAGACTAATAAAAAAGATGCAGGTTCTTCTGGCCATCGAGGTTCACGAGTTTGTTCTCTATGATGAGTGTGTCAATTATATTATGAGTGGTCCAGAGCCCGGTTATTTCGCTTAAGATGGTGTATCCGCACTCCGGCGAAACAAGGTGGGGCTTTCGGTTATAGCCGATCACAGCCGTATCGGTGATGCCATTGAGGGTTATCAGGAACACCGACTCGTCATTGGCCGGATCAAGAGGTACAGAGAATGAGGATACTCCCTTTATGTTGATGAATCTGAGAGTATCGGACTCCCTGAATGTATAAACCCTCAGCGAGTCTGCCTTTGCTGTCTCACCTGTTCCGCTGAAAAGGAGAATGGTATTCATTACCGGATCTGTCTCCTCATAGCATGGTTGCACCGAGCAGGAGGGAAGGGCCATGACCAGGGTTGTAATGACTGCAACAAAGATTATGACGGATAACCTTTTCATAACGGGATACAAAGGTATAAAAATAATAAGGTGGTAACCATTGAATGGTATTCCCTCGCAGTCTGTAATGAAAATGGCGGGAGAGGTCCGGTATGACAACAGTGAACGATACAGGCTGTCAGAATTTCGGCAGATTCTTCAGAATGCCGCTGACTCCGTTGCGGATTACTCCCACAACCATTTCAACCACGTTGCCCTTTTCCTTCACCGAGTAAATTTCATTTATGATGTTCTGATACCTGCCTGTCAGGATATTCCTTCGGAGTTTCAATGTAGGTGAGAGTTCGCCTGTCTGGGGGGTCCACTCTTCGGTCACCAGCCTGAACCGCTTAATCTGTTCAAACTCACCGAGGCTTTTATTTATCTCCCTCACCTCCCTGGCAAACCGTTCGATCACCTCGGGTATCTCCACCAGGTCAGTGTTATCACGGTACTGTATCCTGTGGATAGAGCACCAGTCATGAAGGAAGGTGAAGTTTGGCGAAATCAGGGCGCTGGCAAATTTTTCGTTTTCACCTATCACCATTGCCTGTTCGATGAAGATAGATTCCTTTAGTTTGTTTTCAATCACCTGTGGGGAGATATATTTGCCGGCAGAGAGCTTGAACATCTCCTTCTTGCGGTCAGTGATCCGGAGGAAACGGCCATCCTCAATCCTTCCTATATCGCCGGTGTGGAACCAACCGCCGGAATCAATCACTTCAGCTGTCAGCTCCGGCTCCCTGTAGTAGCCCATCATTACGTTTGGGCCCTTGCAGAGAATCTCGCCGTCATCGGCTATTTTCACCTGAACTCCGTCAAGAACCGGACCCACAGTCTCAAACTTTATGTCAGCTATGCGATGTGGATTGACTGCGATGACCGGCGATGTCTCCGTGAGGCCATAGCCCTGGAGAACAGGTATGCCGGCAGCCCAGTAGATACGTTCGAGGCGCGACTGCAGGGCGGCACCTCCCGAGATGAGAATGCGAAGCTCACCTCCCAGGGCTTCCTTCCACTTGTTAAAGACCAGTTTACGGGCTATGCCAAGCCTGAACCGGTAAAACCGGGTGTTGCCCCTTAATCTGAATTTAAGTCCCAGGGTCACTGCCCAGAAGAAGATCTGCTTTTTCAGCCATGGAAGGTTCTTACCCTTGTTAATTATGTTGTCATAAATCTTTTCCAGGAGCCTGGGCACGGTGTTGGCTATATGAGGTTTGATCTCACGCATTGTATCTGCAATGGCACCCATATTCTCAAGGTAGTATATGCTGGTGCCTTTGTACTGGAAATGGTAATTCATCATACGCTCATAGACATGGCAGAGCGGCAGGAAACTGAGCGCCCTGAAACCCAGCCCGAACTCATGGGCGGCGCTTGTTGCTATGGCATTGGAGATAAGGTTGTTGTGTGAGAGCATGACACCCTTCGGATTCCCGGTGGTACCCGAGGTGTATATTATGGTAACCATGTCAGAGGGTTTGATGGAGTCCCTGATGGTTGACAGCTCACCCATATATTTCTCCCGGTTCTTTCTTCCCTCCTCAATTATATCATCAAATGTCATCAGACCGTTGAACTGGTCAAAGGAGTACAGCGCAGTTATGGAAGGAATTTTTGATGCTACCGGTGAAACCTTGTTGTAAATAAGTTTGTTGCCGATGAATACCGCTTTTGCCCCTGAGTGATCGAGAATGTATACGTACTCGTCATGGCCAATGGTGGGATAGACGGGGATATGGATCATCCCGGCCTGTGCCAGGCCGTGATCTACGATGTTCCATTCAGCTTTGTTCGGGGTGATGGTGGCGATATGATCACCCTTTGTGTAGCCCAGGGCCATCATGCCACAGGAAAACAGATCGGTCAGTTCCCTTACGGCTTCGGTAGAGTATGTGACCCAGCCGTTGCCATGCTTACCGCCGAACATGACCTCACGCGGACAGACCTTACACCCCAGGTCTATCAGGTCGAAGGTTCTGGTAACTTCCATCAGAATAGAATTGGATTAGTGATACAAGATTAAGAATTTCGAACAAAAAAAACAAGGATAAGTATGGTCAAATTGCCGGCCATCTAACAAATTGATATGCAACGTGGTATTCAGACCTGATTTTGAATGCTGTTTCGAATGGCAGAAAATATTTTCTACAACATTTTTTTTGCCATTTCCACGGCCTTAGCCACTGCCCCGATGAGTCCTTCAGGCTTTCTGCCTCCTGCGGTCGCCAGGAATGGCTGTCCGCCTCCTCCTCCGTTGATTTCGCCCGAGACCGTCTTAATAATTTCAACAGCGTTGAGCCGGGTGGAGCCGGCTGCCCTTTCACCCAGTCCCACTACAAGGGCAGCCTTGCCTTCATATGCGGAACCGATCACGATAATACTGCTGCTGTCAGCCTGTCTTATCTGATGAGCGATATTCTTCAGTGTATCAGCCTGGGTCTCTTCAAGGACACCTGAATAGATACGGCAGTTTCCGGCAGTTTCAGCTCTTGCTGCCAGTTCATTCCGGGCTGACAGGGCTGCAGCGGCCTGCAGTTTTTCAATAGTGCCTTTAAGTGCGCTGTTCTCAGCCATCAGCTTCGAAATATTGACCACCGGGTTCCCCGTACTCCGGAGCATTGCCGTAACTTCGTCGAGGATACTCAGTTTCTCATTTATGAAGCTTACTGCCTTCCTGCCTGTCACTGCCTCTATTCTTCTGACACCTGCTGCAACAGCTCCCTCGGAGACGATCTTGAACAATCCTATCCGCGAGGTGCGGTCGACATGTGTTCCGCCGCACAATTCAACAGAATCACCGAATGTTACCACCCGCACCTTCTCACCGTATTTCTCGCCGAAGAGGGCTATGGCGCCCATTGACAGTGCCTCCTCTATCGGGGTTTCGTCATGCACTTCGGAGACTATATTCTGCATTATCATCGAGTTGACCTTTTCCTCCACGGCAGAGATTTCTTCCGGTGTCACCTGGCGGAAGTGACTGAAGTCGAACCTCAGCCGGTCAGGGGTGACCAGCGAACCCTTCTGCTCCACGTGCTTGCCCAAAATTTCCCTCAGTGCATGGTGCATGAGGTGCGTTGCTGAATGGTTATTGGCTGTATCCTGCCTGGCTTCGGCATCAACGGCTGCCATGAATGTCAGTGACGGATCTGCGGGCACTGCAGAGGCAATATGGATTATCAGGTTGTTTTCCTTTACAGTATCAGTGATGATGATCTTTTCACTTCCGGCCTCGATGAATCCGCGGTCACCTGTCTGGCCCCCCGATTCTGCATAGAATGGTGTTCTGTCAAACACAAGCTGAACAGCCTGACGTCCCCTGGAGGTGACTTTGCGGTACCGTGCAATCCTGACCTGGTCTTCGGTGCGGTCATAACCGGTGAAGATTGTGCTATCCGTTTCACGGATCACCACCCAGTCGTCCGCTGACACGGCAGCGTCATCTCTTGACCTCTCCTTCTGGGCATTGAGTTCATTCCTGAAAGCCTCTTCATCGAGGGTCATCCTGTTCTCTCTGAGGATCAGTTGTGTGAGGTCAACAGGGAAACCATAGGTGTCAAACAGTTCAAATGCATCGGTGCCCGGGAAGGTTGTTTTTCCTTCATGCCGGAGGGCTTCCACCCGGCGTTCAATCATCCTGAGCCCTTTGCCCAGGGTCCTGAGAAATGCCTGTTCCTCCTCATGGATCACCTTTGAAATAATATCCTGCTGGGCTTTCAGCTCCGGGTAGTGACCGCCCATTGACTCCACCAGTACAGGGAGGAGCCTGTAGATGAATGGTTCGGTCATTCCGAGGGAGGTGTATCCGTATCTCACGGCGCGGCGAAGTATCCTCCTGATGACATAACCGGCCTTGTTGTTTGACGGCAGCTGACCGTCAGCCACCGAGAATGATACAGTCCGGAGGTGGTCAGCAATAACCCGGTGGGCTATATCCCACTCATTTTTCTTCCCGTACGGTTTGCCCGTCACTTCTGCGGAGGCTGCCAGAAGCGGCTGGAATACATCGGTGTCATAGTTTGACTGTTTATTCTGGATGACCATGCAAAGTCTCTCAAAGCCCATGCCGGTATCAACGTGCCTGTCGGGAAGAATTTCGAGTTCACCACCGGCGCGGCGGTTGTACTGGATGAACACCAGGTTCCAGATCTCTATCACAAGGGGATGACCCTTGTTCACCAACAGGTGTCCCGGGGTGGCTGCCCGTTCGCTCTCTGACCTGATGTCTACGTGGATCTCCGAGCAGGGCCCGCACGGGCCTGTTTCACCCATCTCCCAGAAATTGTCCTTCTTTGAACCGTCGAGGATGTGATTTTCCGTATTGCCAAAACACTTCATCCAGTGGGTGGCGGCTTCTTCATCGCGGGGCACGTCTTCAACAGGGTCACCTTCAAACACGGTGGCATATATCCGTCCGGAAGGAATGCCCATCCGCCCTGTCAGAAACTCCCAGGCCCACTCAATGGCTTCCTTTTTAAAATAGTCGCCAAATGACCAGTTGCCAAGCATTTCAAACATGGTATGGTGGTAAGTGTCAAGCCCTACCTCCTCCAGATCGTTGTGTTTTCCTGAAACGCGCAGGCACTTCTGTGAGTTGGCTATCCTTTTGTATTTTGCCGGCTGGTTACCGAGAAAAATGTCCTTGAACTGGTTCATTCCCGCATTGGTGAACATCAATGTGGGATCATTTTTGATAACCATAGGTGCAGAAGGCACTATTTTATGTTCCTTTGACCTGAAAAAACTGAGGAATTCCTCTCTTATCTCGTTTGCTTTCATTTTAACCTGGCGCCCCTGTTTGAAACTATTTTCATTTGGGTGCGTAAAATTAAATTAAAAATTTTACGTTTGAGGAATAGTCGTCTTAAAATGGTGGGTGATCCACACTACTGCTGATGCTTAAAAGGAAGAATTACGTTTTTGACCATACAAACCTGCAGTTCCTGCAGCACAGGAGAAACGGGAGAGAAAGGTTTCTCAGGCTGACACTGTGGGTGTCACTTTCAATAGTTGCCGCCCTTTTTTACAGCTTCATTTTTCACCGGTTGTTCGGATCGCCCAAGGAGGAGATGCTCCGGCAGCAGGTGGAAGAACTGAGGTTGAGGTACACGCTCCTTGAAAGACAGATTGACTATTCCACCGCAGCAGTGGCTGATCTTCGTTCAACTGACAACACCTCGTACCGGGCTGTGCTTGACCTGCCTGTCATTCCGGCTGATATCACCGAAGGTGGATCAGGCGGTACCAACAGGCTGGCTGACCTGACAGGCTACATGAACTCAGGACTGATGATGCAGGTGAGGTCGAAGTTTGATGACCTCAGGACACAGACAAATATTCAGTACAACTCTCTTAAAGAACTTACAGAAAGGGCATCCGAGTGGAAGGAGATGTGGGAGCATCTGCCATATATCAGGCCGGTAAATGTAAACCTGCGGTTGGGTGACGGCATGAAATTCCGTGAGAAGCATCCGGTCCTTGGTTCACCCCGCTGGCATTTCGGACAGGACTTCCGCTGTCCGATAGGTACCGAGGTGCATGCAACGGGAGCAGGTATTGTAGACTATGCCGGCAACCAGCGTGACGGATACGGAACGAAGGTTGTAATTGACCACGGATATGGATACAGGACAATTTACGGACATCTCAGTGAATTCAATGTAAGGCAGGGACAGAAAGTCTCGCGTGGTGACTTCATAGGGCTTTCAGGCAACACAGGGACATCCACCGGCCCTCACCTGCATTACCAGATAGACCTCTTCGGTGAGCATATGAATCCCCTCTGGTACTTTGAGGACAACCTCTCGGAGGATGAATATTTCATGATGCTCGACTACCTCAGCAAACCCTGACGGAAAATTTTTAATAATATTTTAACCAAATCAGCCGTCACGACTGTTTTTGTATTTTACTATTATTTCTTATGTTTGCAGGGTATAGAGCATGCCATCCAAAAAAATGCCCAAGACAAAGTACAAGTTTAATCATGAGACACTCAGCTTTGACAGGATCAGGCTGGGCCTCAGACAGACATTCCTTCGGCTTTTCGGATATTTCGTAGCATCCCTGTTTCTTGCCGGGATTTACGGATTCATTTTTGCTTTCATTTTTGATTCCCCCCAGGAAAAGGCATTGAAGAGGGAGATTGCACAACTCACCCTGCAGTATGATCTGATGAACAGGGAGATGGAAAACGTGGAAAAGGTCCTGACACATCTGCAGGAAACAGATGACAATCTCTACAGGACTATTTTTGAGACTGAACCGGTTCCGTCATCATACCGTGAAGGAGGGATCGGAGGGGTTAACCGGTATCAGGAGCTTGAAGGTTTTTCAAATTCTGACCTGGTAATAGAAACTGCCAGGCGCCTTGACAGGATCAGGAAAAAGATATATGTCCAGTCGGAGTCGTTTGACGAGCTGGTTGCCTATGCAAAGGAAAAGGAGGAGATGCTGAGCAGCCTTCCTGCAATACAGCCTGTGTCAAACGAGGACCTGAAACGTACGGCATCTGGTTTTGGTTATCGGATTCACCCCATATACAAGATATCAAAGTTCCATGCGGGGATGGATTTTACTGCACCTACCGGAACAGAAGTATATGCCACCGGCAACGGGGTCATCCGGACAGTAAAGTCAGCCCGCCGTGAGCTCGGTAACCATGTGATCATTGACCATGGATTTGGATACCAGACCACCTATGCCCATCTTGAAAAATTTAATGTCAGGGAGGGGCAGAAGGTCAAGAGAGGTGATGTGATAGGGTTTGTCGGAAGCACCGGTCTTTCAACTGCTCCGCACCTGCACTATGAGGTGCGCGCCAATGGGAAGCAGGTTGACCCGGCTCTCTATTATTTCAATGATCTTACACCCGCCGAATATGAACGTATGCTCGAGATATCAAGCAAGAGCGGGCAGACGTTTGACTGATTCATTTAGCTGATCATGCCTTACAGGGAAAAGAAAGTGGAAAAGCTCTTCTACCAGATCGGCGAGGTTGCCGAAATGTTTTCAGAGCCTGTCTCCACGATTCGCTTCTGGGAAAAGGAGTTTGATATACTCAAACCCAAAAAGAACAATAAGGGTAACAGGTTGTTCATGCCAGAGGACCTGAAGAACCTCAGGCTGATACATCACCTTCTGAGGGAGAGGGGCATGACTCTGGAAGGCGCGAAGAAATACCTCAAAAACAACCGTGACGATGCCGACTACCGGCTCGAGATAGCAGATACCCTCCGCAACATCAAGGCTATGCTGGTGGAGATCAGGGACGAAATCAAGTGATTTTATGGCGGTTACACTTGCAGAATTTGTAAGGTGGCTCGAGGGGCTGATCCCTCCGTCATTCCAGGAAGAGTATGACAACAGCGGCCTTCAGGTGGGCGATCTGTCGGCAACAGTCGCTTCCGTGCTGCTGACTGTAGATGTGACCCCGGAGGTCATTAATGAGGCGGTTGCAGGCGGATTTGATCTTGTGCTCTCGCATCATCCTCTGATCTTCAGACCTCTGAAGCGGCTTGCATACGGGAGCAACAGCGAGACATGCGTTGCATCTGCAATAAAGAACGGCATTGCCGTTTATTCTGCCCATACCAGCTTTGACAACTATGGTAATGGCGTAAGCCACATCCTTGCTGAAAAAACCGGCCTGGAGGGAATAAGAGTGCTTGAGCCGCTCAGTGGCAGGTTGATGAAGCTTGTCACCTTTGTCCCGGAGTCGCATGCCGTGGCTGTACGTGATGCCCTTTTTGCCGCCGGTGCCGGGAGTATTGGAAACTATGACTCCTGCAGTTTTAATGTAAGGGGAGAGGGAACATACCGTGCGGGTGAGGGAGCTGATCCATATGCGGGCATTATAGGTGAGTTTCACACCGAGCCGGAGGTGCGTATTGAAGTAGTGTTACCATCACATCTTAAGGGAACATGTGTGAAGGCCATGCTGGCTGCTCATCCCTATGAGGAGGTTGCATGGGATTTTATAGCGCTTGAGAATGAGTACCGGGGTGCCGGCGCGGGCGCCATAGGCGCCCTGCCAGCTCCGCTGACAGGCGCGGCACTGCTGGAGCGGCTCCGTAAGCTGACCGGTCTGCCCGTCATCCGCTACTGCGGTGACCCCGCCCGTATCATTAGCACAGTGGCTGTATGCGGGGGGGCGGGGTCAGCCCTCATCAGCAGCGCCGCGCGCGCCGGCGCCGACGCATTCATCACCGGTGATATCAAATATCACACCTTCACAGAAGCACCCCGGGAAATGCTCGTGGCTGATATCGGACACTACGAAAGCGAAAAATTTTCACTCGAAATCCTCTATGACCTGATTCAGAAAAAATTTCCTAACTTTGCACTCCGGTTTTCCGGGATAAAAACCAATCCCATTAATTACTACGGGTATGACAAAACAGACTAAATCACCTGAAACAGAACTTACAATAGAGGAGAAACTCAGGGCTCTCTATTCACTGCAGCTTGTTGATTCAGAAATAGATAAAATCCGTACCCTGCGCGGTGAACTGCCACTGGAAGTGCAGGATCTTGAGGATGAGGTGGCAGGACTTGAGACCAGAATTGGCAATTTGAAAAACGAAATTGCCGAACTGGAAAAGTCTGTTGTAGGCAAGAACAACGAGATAACTGCCTCTCAGGCACTGATCAAAAAATACGAGGAACAACAGAACAACGTACGCAACAACCGCGAGTATGACTCTCTTTCCAAGGAGATAGAGTTCCAGACTCTCGAGATAGAACTGTGCAACAAAAAGATACGTGAGTTCACCGCTCAGACTGCCGAGAAGAAGGAGACAATGACCGAAGCCCAGGATATGCTTGAAGAACGGAAACACGACCTGGAGAGCAAGAAGTCTGAGCTGGAGGACATAACTCATGATACTCAGAAGGAGGAGGAGCAGCTATCTGTCAGATCAGGCGAGTTGCAGACGAGGATTGAAGAGAGGCTGTTGACAGCTTACAAGCGCATACGCACCAATGCCCGCAACGGACTCGCAGTTGTGCCGGTCCAGAGGGATGCATGCGGCGGTTGCTTTAACCAGATACCCCCGCAGCGCCAGCTTGATATAAGATCAAGGAAAAAGATCATCGTTTGCGAATACTGCGGCCGCATACTTGTTGACGATGAGATCATAAGCGAGGCGAAGTAACAGCCGGCAGTACCAGTCAGCAGTTTGAGACTGCGACGAAGGAGCAGGATCAATCTCGCATCCGCCGGCTGGCGGATCGGGACGGCAGTAAGAGAATAACCTGTTATTTGATATAGGGGGAGGCGCCACAGACGGTGTCTCTCCGCGTTTTATTATCTTTACAGAGTTGAATTTTATCCAATACCATGAATGACTTCAAATCGCAGGTCAGGGAGGGCATTCCCTCATACCTGCCCGGGCCCAGGACCTGGGACCCCTCGGTGAATCATGCCCCGCGGCGTCGTGACATTCTGACAGATGAAGAAAAGAAGCTCGCCCTCCGCAATGCCCTCAGGTATTTTCCCCCGTCGCTTCACAGGGACCTGGCTCCCGAATTCGCAGCTGAGCTCCGCGAACGGGGACGTATATATATGTATCGTTACAGGCCTGATTATGAAATGAAGGCCCGTCCGGTAACCGAGTATCCGCACCGGTCAGCGCAGGCTGCCGCAATAATGCTGATGATCACCAACAACCTCGATCCTGCCGTTGCTCAGCATCCGCACGAGCTGATCACCTATGGCGGCAACGGTGCTGTCTTCCAGAACTGGGCCCAGTACAGGCTCACAATGAAGTACCTGTCGGAGATGACCGATGAACAGACGCTGGTGATGTATTCGGGACATCCGCTTGGCCTGTTCCCTTCGCACTGGGAGGCACCGCGGGTGGTTGTCACCAACGGGATGGTGATACCCAACTATTCGTCGCAGGATAACTGGGAGCGGTTCAATGCTCTCGGTGTCTCACAGTACGGGCAGATGACTGCCGGCTCATACATGTATATCGGTCCTCAGGGAATAGTTCACGGTACAACTATCACCCTTCTCAATGCAAAGAGACGGGTGAAGCCTGTAGCTCCCGGGGAGCGTAAGAGCAGGCTCTTCATCTCATCGGGACTTGGAGGCATGTCAGGGGCTCAGCCCAAAGCGGGCAATATAGCCGGGGTGGTGTCAGTCATCGCCGAGGTCAACCCGAAGGCCATCAGAACCCGCCACTCCCAGGGCTGGGTTGACGAGGTTCATACCGATCTGTCTGAGCTGGTTATGCGGGTGCGCAAGGCGTGCAGTGACGGGGAGGTGGTGTCTATGGCCTACCAGGGAAATATTGTTGACCTGTGGGAGCGGTTTGCGGATGAGGGGCTATGGTCCGACCTGGGATCAGACCAGACCTCACTTCATAACCCCTGGGCAGGTGGCTACTATCCGGCAGGAATCAGTTTTGACGAGGCAAACACCCTCATGGCTGAAGATCCCGGGAAATTCCGCAGCCTTGTGCAGGGTTCACTGCGCCGGCAGGTGGAAGCCATCAACAGGCACACTGCACACGGAACCTATTTCTTTGATTATGGCAATGCCTTCCTCCTGGAAGCTTCACGTGCAGGAGCCGATGTAGGCAATGGCAGGGGTGGATTCCGCTACCCGTCGTATGTTGAGGATATCATGGGACCCATCTGCTTTGACTACGGCTTCGGTCCGTTCCGATGGGTATGCTGTTCCGGTGACCCAGCTGACCTGGAGAAAAGTGACGCAATTGCAGCTGCCACACTGGAGCGTCTTATGATAGAGTCGCCTGAAGATATCCGTCAGCAGATGTCGGACAATATTCACTGGATCCGCGAGGCGGGACATAACCGGCTTGTGGTGGGGTCGCAGGCTCGCATCCTTTATGCCGATGCCGCCGGCAGGATTATGATAGCCTCGGCCTTCAATGACGCCATATCATCGGGGATCATCAGCGGCCCGATAGTAATCGGACGTGATCATCACGATGTGTCTGGCACTGATTCGCCGTTCCGTGAGACATCGAACATCTATGACGGTTCGCGTTTCACTGCTGACATGGCGGTACAGAACGTCATTGGCGACGCCTTCCGCGGAGCAACATGGGTCTCCGTTCACAACGGCGGTGGAGTAGGATGGGGCGAGGTGATCAACGGCGGATTCGGAATGCTGCTCGACGGCAGCGCGGAGACAACACGCCGCATCCGGTCAATGTTGCTGTGGGATGTCAACAACGGCATCGCACGCAGAAGCTGGGCGCGTAACACCGGCGCCATAGCAGCTATTACAAGGGAGATGGAACGGACTCCCGGACTGGTCGTTACCATACCGGAGGAGGCGGATGAAAATCTCCTGGATGAGATCTTCAGGCAGTAGAGGAGCGAGCATAAATAAAATGCCCTGTGGGCATTTTGAGCGAGCAGCCAGATTGCAGGGAAGGGCAGTGCCAGTCGGCAGTCGGCAGTCGGCAGTGCCAGTCGGCAGTACCAGTCAGCAGTACCAGTCGGCAGTAAGCGGTAGTTTCCCGCAGAGCTGCATGACCGCACGACCGCAAGACTGCACGACCGCAAGACCGCAAGACC
>DHUL01000028.1:0-54431 GCA_002409145.1 Bacteroidales bacterium UBA5235 | reverse complement strand
GACCGCACGACCGCACGACTAAACGCAGTGACAGACTCTCAGACTTTCAGACTTTCAAATATTATCCGGTATCAGGTCTGACAGCAGGCAGACGGCAAGAGCAACTATTCCTTCACCCCGGCCTGTGAATCCCATCTTCTCGGTGGTGGTGGCTTTTACCGAGACAGCCTCGGGTGAGATATTTGCAATGGCGGCCATGGTCGTACGCATGGCTGTGATGTAGGGAGACAGTTTCGGAAGCTCAAGGCAGACAGTGCTGTCAATGTTTACTATCCTGTAGCCGGCACCTGTGATCATCTCCACCACCCGCCTGAGCAGTATCTTGCTGTCAATCCCCCGGAACTCCTCAGAGGTGTCAGGGAAGTGATAACCGATGTCGTTGAGTCCTGCTGCACCCAGCAATGCATCGCAGATTGCATGTATAAGGACATCCCCGTCAGAGTGAGCCACACATCCCTTAGCTGAATTGATGCGTACGCCTCCCAGCCAGAACTCACGACCCTCCTCAAGGCGGTGAAAGTCGATGCCCTGTCCTATCCTCTGGTGCAGTGTCATAGTATGGTTTACTTCTGGCTGAGATTGCGGAGGGAGTCAAACTCGAATCCCAGGGAGAATCTCAGTGTACGTGCCAGCGGATTGTTCTGGGTCACGGGAACAAGGTAGGAGAAATCAAGTGATAAGATGTTCAGCCTGAATCCTGCTCCAACGGTAAAATACTTCCTGTTTCCCTTCATATTGGCTTCATTGTAGTAGCCAGTACGAAGCGCAAACTGCTGGTTATACCAGTATTCAATGCCAACAGACTGGGTAAACTCCTTCATCTCCTCGCTGAAACCGCCTGGGGCATCATAGAAAGACTGGAATATTGCCACCGGAACCGATACATTCGGGTTCTTGCCGTCAATAATATTTAAATCCTCATCATAAACAGGTGGGGTTGGGACAAGGAGCTTATTGACGTCGAGGGAGAAGCCGATTGAATTATACTTGTCGAGGTTAATACTGAAAGTTGTCCCCAGTCGCATGTTCATCGGGATGAAGTCAGGGTCAACATCAGTCGTGTAGCTCATCTTGGATCCGATGTTTGAAAAATTGATACCAGCTGAGATATTTCCATCGCGGCTTCCCAGTTTTAGTTTATTTGTATAGTAAGCAGATGCATCAGCTGCAAATGCTAATCCCGGCTTGGTCTCTGTAGTACCCACCAGCGTTCCGCCCGTGAGGTTTGAGTAGATGAATCTCATTGCTACACCCCCTGACCAGTGTTCAGAAAACAGTCTTGAATAGGCTGCATCGATTGAAAACTCATTTGCATTTTGCAGGGTCATAATAGGCTGGCCGGACTCATCCGTGAATTCAATTTTCCCCAGAGATGAATACATAAGACTTCCGGCAACAACCTGTCTGCTGTCTATCCTGTAATAACCGGTAAGATATGAAAGGTTGATATCGGGAATAAGTGCTCTCAGCCAGGGGGAATAGGAGATACCGAAACCGCCGTTTCCGTCGATAAAGGCAAATTTGGCCGGGTTCCAATGCATGCTGAAAAGGTCCGGTGAGGTTGCTACGCCTGCATCACCAAGCGCCCCCGCACGAGAGTCGGGAGCAATTGTCAGGAACGGGACAGCAGTCTGTATAGGATTAAAAGTGATATCATCCTGTGCCATTACCGGTGAAACAAAAATTGAAAAGAGAAGTATAATACCTAACGTCAGCGCCTTGTTTTTCATATTTGTCATTGTTCGAAATTTGTGAATTTGTGCAAATATAAAACAAAAAAAAAGGCTACTTATTGTGTTGTTTTACAAAATGATGAAACGGCCTGTGGCTGATGTTTTATCACCATCAGAGGTAACTGCTTCTATGCGCCACAGATAGAGTCCTCTTGCCACCCTTCCGCCGTTTTCGTCATGGCCGTCCCATGGGATGTCAGGAAGGGCATATCCGTCACTCAGGCTGTTATCTCTCAGCACTTTTACGATACGTCCGTCAGAACTGAAAATTGTAATGGTAATATCAATCTCGGTACCCGGTCGGTTATGGCCGGCAGTAAATTTTGTGCCGTCAGTAACCGGGTTTGGAAAAGCGAGCAGGTCCGAGAGCCTGAAGGTGCCGTTGGTTTCCACCACAAACTTTAGCGTTGCCACAGTGGGATTGTTGAGGTTATCCCAGGCCCTCAGTGAGATCGTGTGTTTTCCTTCTCCGGTAACCAGCAGAGGATAGGCCAGAGAACCTGAGATATGGCTGCCGATATCTGTCCTGAAAAGGCTGTTCAGCACCACTGCCCCTGAGATGTCATCATCAAGCCATGCTATTATGTCATGACCTATTCCTGTCCCTGTGGCATTAATTCCTGACCTGTCACTGAGGAGTGCTAACAATACCGGCGAAGTGTCAGTCACCCCGCCGTCATTGAACAGGGTGTCATTCATGAAAAGCCTTATTTGTGGTCCTTCACTGTCATCGGATACCGCATCAGAGAATCCTCCCACAGTAATTCCCGTGAAGCTTCCGTTGAGGTCTGTGGTGCCGTCATATGCATAGTATTTCACGACTCCGCTGCCATAGCTGTAGTTAATATCGAGGGGTACGATGAATGAGAATCTGAAACGGCCGCCGGTGACAGTGGTTTTACCCCGGAAGAGCACATTGCCATCCACCGGGAAGGTCATTGGTGAGCCGCCATCATTGGCAAGGGTGCTGATGTGCCCGGGCTTGTCAAATACCGCAGGCTCCAAGGTACCGTTGAATCCGGTCATCAGGTTTCCTCCGGGATCTTCGAGGTGACCGCTGATTGTCACCAGTGAAAGCGCCTTCAGAGTGTCAGAAGGTATTGAGACATGGATCCCGTTGATACTATCGGTGACCACTTCACCTGTCGAAGGCCATGCCAGCCTGAGGGCAGGGTCACCCAACAGCAGGAAATTCCGTTTGTTCATCCCTGTTCCGGAGCTGACCTTAGCCTGCCGGATAATATCACCAAGTTTCATCGAACGGCCTTCAGCATCAGTTCTGAAAGCATAGTCATAGATGGCACGGTTCAGAGTGTAGTTCGGGGCTGAGTAAACAACCCTGGTGGTGCTCATCAGGGCAATGCCTCCGCCGTCAGGGTTGAGAAGCACCATCTCACCGGCCGAGTTTCTTGCCGTTATTGAGGAGGAGGTCCTGTTTATCTCCACATCATCAAACCTGGAGAACTCACATGTGGCGGTGATGAACAGAGGCAGCCTGGAACTGTTCTTCCAGGAGTTGATATTTCCGGTTCTTATCACCCTCTCATGTGCAAGGCCTGATTCGTTTCCATGACCAACATAATTCATTATCAGGGTTCCTGCCGCCATCCTGTCGTCAACCGCCCTCGAAGCATCAGGATAGGAATCGCCGGTAACAGATGTTATCTGGCGGTAGGCGTCAAGATATATCTTCTCAATCGTCAGGGGAGGGGCCGCAGTGGCGGCAGCTTCAGCAAGGCCTTCAGCATCAAACATGTGCAGATTGGAATCCTCGTCATCGGCAACCAGGCAGAGAGTATTGCGCCATGAGCCCTGATTTGATCCCTGAAGGTAGGATATGATTTTTCTTACCATAATACCGGCAGATGCGGTATCATAAGCCGGCAGCCTGCCGATGCCTATATCAAGGAATCCGTCAGCTTCGCCCTCGCCCTCATCAAGCAGGCCGTAGAAATCGTCAGAGGTGAAGGAGAGTACACCGGTTGTGGAGTTGACTGACTGCCATGTAGGGATGAAGGAGCTGTTACCGGGAGGCGGGGTCTTATTCTCGTACGAGCCGTCTCCGAAGAGCAGCAGATACCTTAGTCGCGGACCGGACTGCATACCTCTGTCCCTTATCATCCTGATGAAGTTTCTTATTGCAACCGCATCCGGCACTCCTCCTGAAAACTCATTGCAGACCTGCTCTGGGGTTACGATCAATGATGTTATCCCATCATCCGCAAGATGCAGGGCTGCAAGTTTTTCGGCATATGCCATGAAGAGCGGGTGAGTGACGATGATCATTTCGGCAGGCATCATGGCATGCAGGTTCTGGGTGGGCACCTGAACACTTCTGACAGGCTGTTTAACCTGTGCCATGCTGAATGCAACGAATCTTCTGAGGCTGTCAGTTGATGCCATAAAGACCGTGTTTCCGGAAGAAGCGGTAGTCTGTATCGCCAGCGGGGCAAAGGGATTGGTGATGTCCCAGATGTTCAGTGATGGTGAACCCTCCACGGTGAACCGTGTGACTGTTGATGTGCCTGCAGACCTGCTGTCACTTATGAACAGATTTTTATTGCGCCAGACCAGCGGAGCCCTTGCATTGAAGTCAGCATAATCTATATAACCGGTGGCGGCCATATTGCCCCCTGAGGAGAATGTGAGACTGAATTCCGGCGATCCGGAGGAGGAGAGGATTGAATCAGCAACAGTTACGGTGGCTGCATAAACTCCATTGATATCGGTCATTGTCACAGCCGGAACAGTAATGGTTCTGATGGTTTCACTTCCCTGTCTGAGGATGAAGGAGGTTTCGGCGTCGGACCTTGCAGCGACCCTGATGGTGTAATGTATTCTTCCGCCGGTAATTATGTCTGTTAATCCCTGTCCGATGCTGTTCTGGATACCTGGCACCACCTGCTGGTACCACTCCCTTCCTGACCTTATCAGGTTTATATCCTCGCGTTCGTGTCTTACGTACAGGTCAGTTGATGAGGAAAGGTATGCCGGTGATGCTGCGGGTGGCGTCTCTGTCTGTATCGCCAGGGCACCTCCCGGCTGTGAGGTAATGAAATACCATGCAGTATCAGAATAGTGATGCCTTACGAACCGGTAACCGTCTGAGCCGGGTTCAGTTACCCACCGGTGAGTGCCTTCTGCATAAAAGAGCAGAAAGTCGCCTTCATTAAAAACTCCGTCGATTCCCTTTTCTGCTCTGAAAGCAATTTTTTTCAGGTCATCCGGGGCAGTGCCATCGTTCATGAATGAGAGCTGACCTGTGTTGTTGCCGTAAAGAACCGCTGAAGCCGGATCGGTGAGACCCAGCTCCTTCAGGCGGGAATAATCGAGCCTGTAGATCCCCTCTTCGGTCACGGCAATCTTTACCCACCGTCCGCTTCCAAGCACTGATGAAGCCGCATAATCCTGCGGGGCAGCGTTCTGTACGGACGCCATAACCAGAAGACCGATGGCAACACATTTCATCATCATCATGGCAAAGATAGTCAAGTCACTTATCTTTGCTCCTGTATTGATACTGCCGGGAACAAAATAATGGATATCCGGCAGCGTTGATAATTCTGAAACATAACCATGAAGCTCAGATACAGGACTCTTGCAGCAGCGCTTCTCTTCTGCACGGTGACTCTCAGTGGCCAGGACACCTGGTATGGGTCTGTTTCCGGCATGCAGGTCATGTATAATCCGGCATTTGCAGGGGTTGAGGGCGCCTCCTCAGTCAAGATTTCTGCATTTACATTTCTTCCGGGAAACGGTTTAGGGCTGAAGTCTGTTTACGCTTCATATGACGGATATTTCAGTTCCCTCCGGGGAGGAGCCGGTGCATGGGTCTCTGATGATATACTGGGTGAAATCATGAATGATCTCCGGGGCGGGGCTTACTATTCGTTCCACTTCCGTGCCGGACGCAGGCTCTTCGTTACGGCCGGACTGACAGCCGCTGTGATCACCCGGGGCATCAGGAGCGGATCAGTAATTCTTCCGGGAGACATCGATCCCTTCAGGGGGAACACTGGCGGAGGGACTGAATATATACCCCCTGCCCCCTTAACCCGGTTCGACATGGGTACAGGCTTTAGTGTCTCGTCAGGGGACTGGTTCGCCGGTGCATCGATCATACATCTGACCAGACCGTCGCTCAGCGATGATGCCCTTGAATATAACCGGGTGAACCGGCTGATTACGTTAACCGGGGGCATTTCACTGACACCGGGAGGAAAGGATCTTTCCCTCCTGCCGTCAGCAGCTCTCCTCATCCAGGGTGGTGAAGCGCGAATTTATTTAGGGAGCGAAGCCTCCTGGAAGGGTCTTGCAGGCGGTCTGTCACTATGGCACGTCACGAACGGATTTACGGCTCTGGGTGCTTCCGCCGGCTGGGACGCAATGACTGTAAAGGTTAATTTATCATATAGTTATATCATTGCCGGAGGCGGTACTACCCTGGGGGGAACGGCCATGATAAAAGCCGGGGCAATGTTTAGTTTCGGAAAAGTTGAAAAAAGTAGAGCTGCGCACATAATAAAGTTGCCCCTTTTGTAGTTATTTTGGTGCAGAGTTTTATAAATGAATGCAATTTTTAAATTTAACGTAATCAAGTAAACCTTATATTGCTATGTATAAACTCAGAGCTTTACCGGTTTTTGTAGTTGTTGCTCTCTTCCTCTTTTCCTGCAAGGGAGCGAAGCAGGATAATGTGTCTCCGACTACTGGCTGGAGCTACAGGGATCCCAAGTCGAGTGATGTCAATGATCTTGGCTACCCGATTGGAGAGGCTTCGGAACAGGTTACCGGTCCGAACCTTGTGTTGATTGAAGGCGGTACTTTTACCATGGGACGGGTTGATCAGGATGTGATGTTTGACTGGAACAACTCACCCCGCCGGGTCACTGTCTCCTCTTTTTACATGGATGAGACAGAAATCACCAACCTCGACTACCGTGAGTATCTCTACTGGCTGAGGAGGGTATACAGCGATTATCCGGAGGTTCACCGCCGTGCTCTCCCTGACACTCTCGTCTGGAGAAGCCCGCTCGGACTTAATGAACCCTACGTGCAATACTATTTCCGTCACCCTTCATTCAATAATTATCCGGTTGTGGGTGTCAGCTGGCTGCAGGCCAATGACTATTGTGTATGGCGTACTGACAGGGTCAACGAGCAGATATTGCTTGACAACAAGTGGCAGGATGCCAACGTGGAGCAGTCAGGTGCCAACAACTTCAATACCGAAGCCTATCTTGCAGGCCAGTATGAAGGAGTGCCCGGCCAGAGAGTGGATGAGCTTCATCCGCGTGTCCGCCAGGAGGATGGCATCCTTCTGCCTCGCTACAGACTGCCGACGGAGGCTGAGTGGGAATTTGCAGCTTACGGCCTCAGGGGCAATACATTCGAGGAAAGAATATATGAAAGGGCCATCTACCCGTGGGACGGTCACAACGTCCGTAACGCAGCTCCCAAGTACAGGGGTGAATTCATGGCCAATTTCGTCCGCGGACGTGGTGACATGATGGGCGTAGCAGGAAACCTTAACGACGCAGGAAGCATCACTGTCGACGTCAGGTCTTACTGGCCAAATGACTATGGCCTCTACTGCATGGCAGGAAACGTAAACGAATGGGTGATGGATGTGTACCGTCCTCTCTCCTCAGAGGATGTTGACATGTTCAATCCCTTCAGGGGCAACGTATTCACCGATCTGAGGCGTGATGCCAACGGCCAGGTGGTTGAGAAGGACAGGCTGGGAAGACTCCAGATTGACACCGTCAAGCCGGAGGATGTAGCAAACAGGTACAACTACCAGAAATCAGACTACAGGAACTACCTCGACGGTGACGTCATCTCAAGCATCTCCTCAAGCCTTGAATGGTCAGGAAATGCTGACCTGCCGCAGACTGAAAGAATGTATTCACAGAATGAGGTTGACAATGACTATGTTACACTCATAAACGACAGGGCAAGAGTTTTCAAGGGCGGATCATGGAAGGACAGGGCCTACTGGCTGAATCCCTCAACCCGCCGCTATCTTGACCAGGAAGCATCACGTGATGACCTTGGTTTCAGGTGTGCAATGATCAGGGTAGGAAGCCCCTCGGGACTATAATTTAATTATATACATGTAAGAATAAGGCCTCATTATCCAAAGTAATGAGGCTTCTTTTTGGAATGCTATGGAGATTGAAAGGTTGTATGGTTTGTTCCGCAATTCTGCCGGGGTAACGACAGATTCGAGAGCAGTAAATAAAGGTGAGATCTTCTTTGCACTGAAGGGGCCGACTCATGACGGGAACAGGCATGCCACCGCTGCCCTGGAGGCCGGAGCACTGGCTGCCATAGTGGATGATCACTCGCTCTGCGGAGAAAGAATAATTGTTGTGGATGATGTTCTTGAGACCATGTCAGCCCTTGCGGCCTGTCACCGGAAGAGGCTTCATATACCTGTCATCGCTATAACGGGTACCAACGGGAAGACAACCACCAAGGAACTGCTGACAGCAGTTCTTTCAAGACAGGGCAGGGTACACAGCACTCCGGGCAATTTCAACAACCACATAGGGGTTCCGCTGACGCTGCTCAGTGCACCGGATGATGCAGCTTTCCTGGTGGTGGAGATGGGTGCCAACCACATGGGGGAGATAACCGCTCTCTGTGGAACATCCATACCAACGCATGGTATCATCACAAATATCGGCACGGCACATATAGAGGGTTTCGGCTCCTTTGAGAATGTCAGGAAGGCTAAGTCAGAGCTCTACCAGTCACTCCGTGAGAATAACGGGACCGCCATATACAATGATGAAAATCCCATTTTATGTGAGCTGGCATCAGGAATGATCAAAGCCGTGCCCTACTCGGCACCAGGAGGGCACACTCTCAGTACCTCTCCTGCCGGAGATGACTTGATGCTGCTGAAGGTAAGAGCAGTGATCGACGGCCATGAGCATTATTTTGAAACCGGGCTCTTTGGATCATATAATATTGATAATGTGAAGGCTGCAATGGCTATCGGATTGCTCTTTGGTGTTCCGGTACCCGAAATAATTGACGCTGTCTCATCATACAAGCCCTCGAATAACCGGTCGCAGGTGACGGAGACAGGGAGGAATACCGTTATACGTGATGCCTACAATGCCAATCCGTCAAGCATGGAAAAGGCAATAGCCTCCTTTGCTGCGTTGAAAACAGAAAAGAAGATGGTTATCCTGGGTGATATGCTGGAACTGGGCAGTGAGAGCGCTCACGGGCATGCTGCAGTCATCAGGCAGCTGAGGAATATTGGTGATATAAAAGCAGTTCTCATAGGACCCTGCTTCCGGGAGGCGGCAACTGATTTCAAGGCCATGCTCTTCGGTTCATCAGATGCTGCTGCCGAATGGCTAAGGACAGAGAGCCCCGAAGGGTATACCATACTTGTTAAAGGTTCAAGGGGTATGATGCTTGAAAAAGTCTTCCCCTTACTCTGATTTTCCTGTCAGGGTAATAGATAGTATTTCCGGCCTTGTTCCTATCCGCATCCGGGGACCCCATATCCCAAATCCGGATGAGACTATTACATGAGTCTTTCCGAACACTCTGTGCCCGTGACTAAGCTCGAACATTCTGTCAGTGATAAGGTTGAGGGGCCATATCTGCCCATTATGGGTATGTCCTGAGAGCTGCATATCAACCGGTGTTGAAGCCAGGGCCGAAAGGTCATAAGGCTGGTGGTCAAGCAGAATCACCGGAGCTGTCGTATCAACCTCAGCCAGCAGTTTCCCCAGTGGCTTGCGGCTGTTGCCGGGTGTATGCATGGCTGTTCTGTCAAGGCGGCCGATTATCTGAACGCCGTTTTCAAGGCTGATGATTTCGTCTTTCAGCACCTTTATTCCCTTGCTTTCAATATATGGCACTGATTTGCCCGGATCACTCATATACTCGTGGTTCCCGGTAATGGCCCAGGTCCCGAAACGTGGCGCAGGTATCCTGAGGTATGAGAGCAGGTCGCCGCGCAGTACCGGACCTATGCTTCCGTCAAGAAGGTCTCCCAGAAAGAGAACGAGGTCTGGTTTTTCACTGCTTATCATTTCCGAGAGATGGCGCATGCTTCTCTTCCGGATGATACTGCCAAGGTGTACATCAGAGACCGCCACTATGCGCATTGGTTCGTATCCACTGCTTACCTTTTTGCTGACCTCGATGGTATACCTTTTCGTAACCGGACTTACAGCATTGATGAATCCGATAACGATCAGAAGGAGGATTACTGAGGTGATTCCAGCAAACAGCCACAGCCTGAGCTTTGGGATGACATCCGGAGGGATCAGGTGAAAAGGCTTCAGCAGGAGCATCATAATATCCCCTGCCACCCATGCAAGGAATCCGTACAGCATGAATGCCATCCAGAATCCGCCGATAACGTTCAGTATGTCAGTGAAAACGCTTGTAAAGGAATATTCAAGGAACTTTCCTAAAACAAAGGCCGATGCCAGGGCAATGAATATTGCAGTGTACAATCCTGTGGTTATTCCGGCGCCTGAAAGAGCTCTCCGGCCCTTAAACCAGAGGTACAGGTTTGTAAGGATATAGACGGTGAGTACCACCGTAATAAATATTGCCATCTGCTGTTTTCTGTTTAAATCCACCCGAGTTCTGAGAATGTTTTCCTTTTGCGTATATAATACTCATAAAGGAGATATTTGTTCATGGTGGTATGCGGAGTATGGAAGATTCCAGGATTTGGGGTGATGGTTCTGAAGGTCCTGATTGCAGTCCGCTGCCTCCTGAAATCCCTGTGTGCCTTTACAACCGCGGCGGCTGCTGCACGGCCTTCGGTGAAGAGCAGCATCACGGCTGCAAGGCCGTCAAGGACCTGGCGGGCGAAGATTGTTCTGCGGAGATGCTTTACCGGAAGGTTCTTGGCCAGCATGACAAGACTGTTGCGGAAGTTGTAATAGATCTTCGATGGTGATCCGTAGTTGAGTGTTCCTCCTCCTACGTGCCAGACCACGGAATGAGGAAAGTAGCTGATCATATACCCTGCGTTCTGCATTCTCCAGCAGAGATCAATCTCTTCCATGTGAACAAAAAACGACTCGTCAAAGCCGTCACACTGGTCAAATGCGGCACCCCTGACGATTATACAGGAACCTGATGCCCAGAATATCTCGCAGACATCGTCATACTGGCCATGGTCACTCTCCACCGTGTCAAAGATACGGCCGCGGCAGAAGGGGTAGCCAAGCCTGTCAATATACCCCCCGGCAGCACCTGCATATTCAAACGAGTCACGACTGGTGTATGACCTGATCTTAGGCTGGCAGGCGCCCACATTCGGGTGCATGTCCATATAAGTGACCAGCTTTTCCGCCCATGCGGGCTCAACCTCCACATCGGAATTAAGAAGTATGTAGTATTCAGCTTCAACCTGGCTGAGTGCCATGTTGTATCCTCCTGCATATCCGTAATTTCTGCCGAGCCTGATGACCTGCACCTCCGGCTGGTTTTCAGTCACCCACTTTACCGAGTCATCTTCCGAACCGTTGTCGGCCACAATGACTGATGTGTCAATGGAGAGGGTGTTTTTGACCACCCCGGGCAGGAACTGTTCAAGGAATTTTCTTCCGTTCCAGTTGAGGATAACGACAGCTGTCCTAATCATTTATGACTGGTCTTTTGTGTTTCCATCTGCGATGGCTCCAGAGCCAGTATTCGGGCCGTGCCCTGATCACCTCTTCAAGCCTGTTTGCGTAACGGGCAATAATGGCATTGGGCTCCTCGTCGCGCGGGTGTTCTGATATCAGGCTGTATTCAAGCTCGTAGAAGCCTCTCTTCCTTTTTTCTATATTGATGAATATCACGGGAATGTCATATTTCACCGCCACCTTCTCTGCTCCCCTGTAAAAGCCTGTATCCTGGTTAAGAAATGTGGTCCAGAATGCATTGTCATCAGGCGGAGGGGTCTGATCAGCGATGAATCCTGACATGGTGAGGATCTTTTCATCCCTGCATTTGACCAGATCCCTGATAATATGATTCATGGGAGTGACCCATACTCCGAATCTTGTCCTTATCTTATAGAGAAACCTGTCAAAATCCTTGTTCTTCAGTGGTTTGTAAATAGTTACAGCCCTGTGTTTTGATGAGAGCTGCATCGAAGAAAACCACTCCCAGTTGTTATAGTGGCTGCAAAGGGCAACTACATCACGTCCTTCGCTGTAGAACCTGTCGGTGAGGGAGGTGTCAGTCACTGCAAAACGTTTTTTGATCTGCTCCGGGGTCATGTGCATGGCCTTAAGTGTCTCCACAATCATGTCAGTGAGATGCCTGTAGAACCTTTTTGCAATCTTTTTTCTTTCTCCCGGACTCTTTTCCGGGAAGGCGTTTTTGAGATTTGTTTCCACCACGCTGCGGCGATACCGGACGACATGGTAGAAAAACGGCCAGAGCAGGTCTGACAGCAGGTGCAGCGCCCTCATTGGGAGAAATGTGATGGTATAGCTCAGGACTACAAATATGTAATAACCGGCACGCTTCATAATGCTTCTTTATCTGTCAGTTCGCAGTTCATCGAAGAGTCGTCACGCAGGGTGGTTAGTTTCACCCGCCGTATTGATCCGGGCAGCCCTTTTGTCCAGGGAGTCATCACCCGTATGTAATTGCCTGTCAGTCCTGATACTGTGCCATCGTGACCTCTCTTTTCAAAAAGAACATCATGTATCTGACCCGATGCGCTGCGCATGAACTGCATCCGCCGGCTCTCCGACAGTCTTATCAGCTGCCTGCTTCTTTTTTCCTTCTCCTGACGGTTCACTGCTCCCGGCAGGTTGGCAGCCGGTGTCCCGGGCCTTGGTGAGAAGGCAAAGACATGAAGATATGACAGAGGAAGACTCTCCAGGAAGCTGTATGTTTCTGCATGGTCATCATCCGTCTCGCCGGGGAAGCCCACGATGACATCAGCCCCGATTCCCGCATCAGGAATTTTTTCCCTTATCTTCATGACCCTGTCACGGAACACCTCCCTGCGGTACCGGCGACGCATGAGTCCCAGCACCCTGTCATTGCCGCTCTGCAGTGGCATGTGAAAGTGAGGCAGCAACACCCTGCCTTCAGAGATGATATCGATGATCCGGTCAGTGACCAGGTTGGGCTCAATTGATGAGAGTCTGAGCCTCTCCAGTCCGTTCACCTTCAGCAGACTTTCAAGGAGCTGTTCGAGGGTCTCACCGGTGCTCTTCCCGAAGTCGCCCACATTAACGCCGGTCAGGACTATCTCCCTGACTCCGCTGGCGGCAATCTTTTCTGCTTCAGCCACTATCTCGCTGACAGCAAGATTTCTGCTCTTCCCCCTGGCAAGGGGAACGGTGCAGTATGAACAGTGATAGTCACATCCATCCTGCACCTTGAGGAATGATCTTGTGCGGTCACCGGCTGACCATGATGACATGAATCCGACGGTATCAACACTTTCGCAGGAATGGATTTCGGGTGCTGTTCGTTTTTCGAGGTTATCGATATACCGGGCAATGTCAAACTTTTCATATGTTCCCAGGACCAGGTCGACTCCTTCAATTGACGCCGCCTCCTCGCGTCTCAGCTGGGCGTAGCATCCGACGACGGCAATGAATGCATCAGGATTATGGTGGACGAACTTCCTGACTGCCTGCCTGCATTTACGGTCAGCCGTATCAGTGACAGTACATGTGTTGATCACATAAATGTCAGCATGACTGTCAGCAGAGACCCTCTCGAACTTTTCATGCGGGAAGGTGCGTGCTATTGTTGAAGTCTCAGCAAAATTCAGCTTGCATCCCAGTGTATGAAACGCTACTTTCCTCTTCAAAACTAAAAGGTTACTGTTCGAATGCAAAAATAGTAAAAAAGCCGGATCAGAGCAGCTTGCTCGCCAGTTCTGCAAGGAAGCTTCTCTCACCTTTTACCAGGTGGACATGCGCGAAGAGATCAAGCCCCTTCATCTTGTCAGAGAGGTAGCTGAGCCCGTTGGAACCGGAGTCAAGATATGGCGAGTCAATCTGTTCAATGTCGCCAGTGAAGACCATTTTTGTTCCTTCGCCGGCCCTGGTGATGATTGTCTTTACCTCATGCGGGGTAAGGTTCTGCGCTTCGTCAACGATGAAGAAAATATTCGAGAGGCTGCGGCCCCTGATATATGCCAGCGGGGTTATCACAAGCTTCTCATCCTTTATCATGTCATTTATGCGTATGAATTCCGGGCTCTGGGCGCTGAAACGGTGCTTGATGACAGTCAGGTTGTCAAAGAGCGGCTGCATGTAGGGGTCCATCTTCTCCTTCACGTCGCCTGGCAGGAAGCCCATGTCACGGTTTGCGAGCGGTACTATCGGCCTTGCGAGGAATATCTGCTTGTAGCGTTTGTGCTGGTGCAGGGCAGCGGCAAGTGCCAGAAGAGTCTTGCCTGTGCCGGCCTTGCCGGTCAGGGAGATCAGCTGAATATCAGGATCACAGAGTGCGTCAAGAGCAAAGGTCTGCTCTGCATTCCGTGGGTCGATGCCATAGGTGGTCTGCTTGAGAACCCTCACAAGCATATTGGTGGCGGGATCATAATGGGCAAGCGCGCTGGAATTGCTGTTTCGAAGGATAAAGTAGTGGTGCCCCGGCTCAGTGTCCTTAATCTTGAGCTCCGTGGCAGGTACCCCGTCAGCCTTCTCGTACAGCTGGTTGATCAGGTCATGGTCAATGTTCTCAATAATCCTGATTCCCTTGTAAAGCTCATCCAGGTTGACAACCTTGTCGTTCTGGTAGTCTTCAGATCTGATACCCAGTGACTTTGCCTTCATCCTGAGGTTGATATCCTTGGTGATGAGGACAACGGTCTTATCCTTGTTCTCCTGGTTGACAAATTCGGCAATTGCCAGTATACGGTGATCAGGGGTTCTTTCCGGGAATGATTCGGAGACTCTTTCGGAAAACTGTTTCCCGGTCTCGATGTGAAGTGTGCCCAGGTTTTCTCCAAGCGGAATATTACCAGTAAGGAGCATGTCTCCCGCTATTTTGTCGAGTTCACGAGTGAACTCCCGCGCATTGAAATTGATAATGTCATTGCCGCGCTTGAACTTGTCAAGCTCCTCCAGCACCACGATGGGTATTACCACATCGTTTTCTTCAAAGTTGTAGATGCATGTGTAATCATGCAGCAGCACGTTCGTGTCGAGAATAAAAATCTTCTTTTGTTTTTTCTTTTTCGCCATAACAGATTCAGTTTAAAGGGCAGCATCTCCGGCGCAGATATTACCACGGCGACAAAGATAGCTTTGCCTCATATCAGGGGAAAGCGCTTTTTGTAAATTTGCAAACAACCGTAAAAAGGTTATCAACATGACGTACCAGGAAACCGTTGAGTATCTCTTCAGCCTGCTCCCAGCCTACCACCGTATGGGCAAACCCGCATACAAAGGCAACCTTGACAATACAATTGAGCTTGACCGCTATTTTGGTCATCCCCACACCAGGTTCCGTTCAGTTCATGTTGCCGGCACCAACGGGAAGGGATCAGTATCTCACATGACTGCCTCAGTTCTGCAGGAAGCAGGATACAGGACGGGTCTTTACACATCCCCTCATCTGAAGGATTTCAGGGAGAGAATAAAGATTGACGGTGAGATGATCCCTGAAGAGGAGGTTACCGGGTTCGTTGAGAGACACAATGGAATTATCAATCGGATCAAACCTTCATTCTTTGAGCTGACGGTTGCACTGGCCTTTGATTACTTTGCCAGGATGAATGTTGACATTGCTGTCATTGAAGTGGGTATGGGAGGAAGACTTGATTCGACAAACATTATAACTCCCATTCTGTCAGTCATTACCAATATAGGGCATGATCATATGGAGTTTCTGGGGCGGACTTTGGGAGCGGTAGCAGGGGAGAAGGCAGGTATCATCAAGGAGGGAGTCCCGGTTGTGATAGGCGAGACACAACCTGAGACGCGCGATGTTTTCCTCCGGAAGTCAGAGACCCTGCATGCGCCCATCACCTTTGCCGACAACCGTTTCAGGTGCAGGCTGGGAAGGATTTTTCCTGACAGCTCCATGAGGCGGTTCACTCTTACAGGCCTTGATGATGGTGTGACCATGAGGGGTGAGACGCCGCTGGGAGGCCTTGCGCAGAAGAAGAACCTGCAGACCGCAGCAGCGGTTGCAGAGACACTGTCTGCAGGTCACGGACTAAGCCGTGAACACTTTCTCAGGGGTGTCGCAGGTGTGGTTTACAACACAGGTCTGATGGGACGTTGGCAGATACTGTCGCGGTCACCACTGACAGTCTGCGATACGGGACACAACAGGGAGGGTCTGGAGTATGTGATGAGGCAGGTCAGGGCAACGGCGAAGGAGAATCTTCATATGGTTATTGGCTTTGTGAATGACAAGGACCTGGGATCGGTTTTGCCGCTTTTCCCGCGCGATGCCATATATTATTTTACCAGGGCATCGATCCCCAGGGCGCTGGATGAAAACCTGCTGAAGACAGCCGCCGGGGAATACGGACTTGTTGGAAGGGCATATCCTTCAGTAAGGGAGGCTGTTGCAGCAGCCCGGGCCGTCGCCGGCCAGCATGATATGATATATATCGGCGGGTCGACGTTTGTGGTGGCGGAAGCACTGTAAATTGCGATTTGCGATTTGCGAATTCCGATTTAGTTATTCGCACATCGCACAACGCACATCGCACATCGCACATCGCAAATCCTCAGACTGCCTCAATGGTTGAGGGTGGTTTGGTAGCTATATTATAGGTAACAGAGACCACGCCGGGGACGGTGTCAAGTATCTCTGCCGCAAGTTTTTCCAGCAACTCAAACGGCAACCGGGTGGGGGTGGCGGTACGTGCATCGATGCTGTCCCAGCAACGCACCTCTATCTGCCTTCCGAAATCCCTCTTTCCGTCGCGCATCCCCGTGACACGGTCGTCATGCAAAATAGCCATATACTGGAAAGCTCCCCTGCCGGCAAGCAATTTTTCGACAATCATCGTAGCCTTTCTGACAATATCCAGTTTCTCCTGTGTCACCTCGCCGATTATGCGGGCTGCCAGCGCTGGGCCGGGGAAAGGTATACGGTTGAACATCTCTTCGGGAAGTCCGGCAGCCCGGCCTGTCATCCTGACGCCGTCCTTGCGCAATTGTATCAGCGGTTCGAGGATATGATATCCGAATGTTTCCTGCGGGTCAATGCCGAGCTGGGCAAAGACGTTGTGCTGACGCTTGATTCCGGCAACGGTCTCGTCAATATCAGTCAGGATGGTCCCCTGCAGCAGGTACCTGGCTCCGCTCTCCCTGACTATCCGGCCGAATACCTTCCTGTAGAATGTCTGGGTGATGGCTTCGCGTTTCTGTTCAGGGTCTGTTATGCCCTTCAGGGCTTCGAGGAACTCCTGCTGAGCGTCAATGATCTCAACCTTCACTCCAAGTTCAGCGAATACTGAGGCCACGGCTTCGGGTTCTCCCTCGCGCATAAGACCGTTCTGAATGAAAACTGTCCTGAGCCTGTCGCCCAGGGCAAGATGGCCTATCATAGTGACAACTGAAGAGTCCACGCCCCCGGAGAGAGCATTGATCGCCGTGCCGTTGCCAACAGCGGCTCTGATCTCACTGACCTTCCCGGCTATGAACTGTCCGGTGTCAAGATCCTGCACCTTTATTTCCCTGATCATCTTTAGTGGTTTGTTTCTTGGTTGGGGCAAAGATAATAAAGCCAAACCGCCTTACGACAGAAGTGACCTGGAAGAAATGAGCACTATTTCAACCGTGGCTGCAAAAACCCCGGGGACCTCATTGCTCAGACTGAGTTATCGGCCGGGCATAACCGAAATCCGGCGGGCGCGTAATTCTTTAGCCCCTCTGTGGCTGGTATAAAAAGCTTTTTGCTAACTTAATCCCAAATTTCATACAAGATGAAAAGGATGATTATCATATCATTTTTCCTCGCCATGGCAGTAACACTCACAGCACAGGAGGGAAAGAAACTGACAATACTTCATACGAACGATTTCCACTCGCATTTGCAGGGATTTGGCCCGGAATCCGCTTACACACCACTGGTGGCTGACAATGACCCCACCTTCGGAGGACTGGCTCGCATAGCCGGCATCATAGCGGAGGTACGTGCAGAAAATCCCGGATCAACCCTGGTGGTTGACGGCGGTGACTGTATGATGGGAACATTGTTCCAGGCGCTGGAGCCGGAGACGGCATTCCAGATCCCACTTATGAAAAAGTCTGGTTATGATGTGGTTGCAATGGGCAACCACGACTTCGATTTCGGGCCGGAGGCCTATGCGGGTATCCTGAGAAAGGCCTCGATGCGGGGTGAGATACCGGTGATCCTGATGGGAAACGCAGTGACTGATCCAAATGACCCGGCTGATGATGCCTTCGAGGCACTCCTTGGTGACGGACTGGTAAAACCATGGGTCATCAGGGAGGTCAACGGCCTGAAGGTCGGCCTCTTTTCACTTCTCGGAGAGGATGCCGATGAATCAGCTCCCTATGCTGTCCCCATCACTTTTGAAAAGATTGTTAAAGCTGCAAAACGGATGGTGAAAGAGCTGATGGAACAGAAGTGTGATGTAATTATCTGCCTGTCACACAGCGGCGTATCGAAAGACAAAAAGGGAAACTGGGCCGGTGAGGACGCTGAACTTGCACGCAGGGTGAAAGGAATAGACGTAATCATATCCGGCCATACCCATATTTATCTCAGGGAACCGCTGGTTGTAAACGGGGTCCCGATAGTAAGCACCGGTAGCTCAGGAACAAGTATTGGGAGGATGGACCTCACCGTTACCGGGAATGGAGTAAGGATGGATAGTTACAAAATGATTCCGGTGGACGACAATGCAAAAGGCCTGGCTTCGATCCAGGAGGAGATAGAGATTCAGAAAAAAGAGGTTGACCGGATCATCCTGGAACCACTAAAGCTTTCATATGATATGCCGGTGGCAGAGGCACCATTCCTGCTCAATGCTGATGAGCTGGCAGATTTTCATGGCAGCAGCCTGGGGGCAATGATGGCTGACGCAATATATTACTATGTAAATGAATTCGGTCCGGGTACCGATTGTGCTATGGTAGCCCTCGGCGTCATCCGTGATCCTATTCAGCCCGGGGTTCAGAGCGTGGCCGATCTATTCAGGGTGATGTCACTGGGATCGGGGAGCAATATCGTACCAGGCTACCCGCTGTCCAGACTATGGGTCACAGGCCGCGAGCTGAAGAATATTGCCGAGATCCTGATTATGTCATCCGCCTCCACCCCCGCTCACTTCTGTTATTATTCACATCTCCGGATTGACTATGACCCTGAAGGCAGACTGTTAAATAAGATCCGCAGGATGGAGTATACTGCCCCCGATGGTAAAGTCACCGAAGTTAATACCTCAAAGGATGATACCCGGCTCTATTCAATCGTTGCTAACTCATACATGCTTGATTTCGTGGGCATTATAAAGAAAATGTCACTGGGTCTCATCAATGTTGTACCGAAGGACAGTCAGGGGAATCCCGTCACTGATATGGACCTTATGGTAATGGACTTCAATGCAGATACTCCGGGTCTCCAGGAGGGCAAGGAGTGGCTGGCGCTGGTGAGATACCTGCAGCAGTTCGCCCCGGTTGAGGTGGGAGGACTGCCTGTGATACCTGAGATTTACCGAAACCCGCCACGCTCACTTGCAGCCACCGGATCAAAATGATAATCAAAGCCAGGCATATAACTTTCTTTGTCAGGTTCTTCAGTTTTTATTCACGGACCGGACTGAACCGGCATTTCAGTGATGTCAGGTTTGACTGTAACGTAAATACTGCGGGCCGGCCTGTCCTGCTCCTTGGCAACCACTTCAGCTGGTGGGACGGGTTCATTGCCTATCGTCTCAATGACCTCTTCCTGCATAAGAAATTTCACATCATGATGCTGAAAGAACAGCTTGAATCACGTCGTTTTCTTATTAAGGCAGGGGCTTTTTCCATAAAACGGGGTTCACGCACCGTGGTTGATACACTGACGTATACCTCAGGCCTGCTTCATGATTCAGCCAATATGGTTGTAGTATATCCTCAGGGTATAATTACCTCAATACACCGGAGACCGGTGAGGTTCGAAAGAGGTACAGAACGTATCATAGCGGGAGCCTCAGACAGGCTTATGATACTTTTCTATGTTGCCCTGCCCGACTGGTTCTCCAGGAAGAGGCCGGGTCTGTCTGTCAGAGTCATTGAATATACAGCCCGGGAGAGATCGATCGCTGAACTGGAAGAGACATACAACATGTTCCTTGACGAGTGCATTGCCAAGCAGATACCTTTATGATACTGACAATAGCCGGGAGCCTTGTTCTCATCCTTACATTTTTAAGATTTACAGTGGCGCTGGTGAATATGCTTTCGCGGCCTTATCTCCCTCATGTCACCAAAGACAGGTCCCGGATACCGTCGCTCTCCGTCCTCATCCCGGTGAGGAATGAGGAAAAGAACATTGGCACTCTGCTGGGCAGCCTTGCAATGCTTCCTTATGAAAAGGCTGAGATCATTGTTTATGACGACGGATCAACAGACAGCACAGCCGAGGTTGTCAACGCCTGCGCAAGGATTGACCGGAGAATCAGATACATCAGTGGTGATGAGCTCCCTGAAGGATGGACGGGAAAGAACCATGCCTGCCACAGGCTTGCCGCTGAGGCGGCGAACGAATACCTCCTCTTCCTCGACGCTGATGTAACTGTGGGCGAAGATCTGCTGAAGCGGGCTGTCTCATTTGCAGCAAGGCACAGGCTGGCTCTGCTCTCGATGGTCCCGCGCCAGAAGATGAGGAGTGGTGGAGAAAAGGCTGTAGTTCCGTTCATGTTCAGGATTCTTCTCTCACTGCTGCCGCTTTTCCTGGTACGCCGCTGCAGATGGACCTCCTTCTCGGCTGCCAACGGTCAGATGATGCTCTTCCACGGGGAAACCTACAGACAGTACCGGTTCCATGAAATGGTCCGGGACAGACTTGCTGAGGATATAGAAATAATGAGGCTGGTGAAAAGATACCGGTTCAGGGGAGACATCCTGATTGGCCGGAAGGAAATAGAATGCCGTATGTACAGAAGTTATTCCGAGGGAGTGAACGGATTCTCACGCAATATTTTTTCAATGTTTGGCAATAGCATGGCCTTTTTCCTATTGTATTTGGTCTCGGGTCTTGCCGGATGGATAATCCTGCTCTTCCTGCCATTGCAATTTCTGGCAGCCTACCTTCTGATGGTGGTGCTGCTGAATGTCATGATTGCCTCAACCAGCAGGCAGAGGATCAGCGAAAACCTGGTCTGGCTGCTGCCCGGTATCGCCGCTTTTTATCATATTGCATTTCTGGCCCTTAAACGGAGAAGGAACCGGACATTTGAATGGAAAGGAAGGAAAATAAGATGACACGAAGGGTTATACTATTTATAATAATGGTGCTGGCCCTGCCGGCGGTATTCGGTGCTGTAACAGAAGACTGCAGCAGTTGTACAATTTATAAAGGATATATTTCCGGCAACATGGAGATGTGGAAGAAAGGAATGCAGGAACTTCAGGGGCAGTACCGGCGTGATCCTGAGTCCTGCACGCTCTGTACATTGGCCGAAGCAAGATACGGATATATAGGATACCTGATTGGGAGGAATGAGAAGGATCTTGCCAGGACTCAGATAGATATTTTTAACGGAGAGATCGAACAGCTTGCGAAGTTCCCTGAATACAGGGCAGAGACGGAAGCCTTCCGGGTGGCCATGTTCGGCTTCAGGATGGGGCTCAATCCCGCACGGGCGATGACTCTCGGCCCAAAAGCCCTGAAACAGCTCGAGGCAGCGATGGCGGTGGGTAAAAACTCTGCCGTCGTCTGGATTGAAAAGGCAAATTCTGAGGCGCACATGCCTTCTTTTGCCGGCGGATCGAAGAAGAAAGCCGCCGCCTCATTCCGGGAGGCGCTGAAGCTCTTCGAAGCCGGCGGAAGCGTCGCACCCTGCAACTGGAGGTACCTCAACACGATGGTGCTCCTGGGACAATTGCTGGAGGAAACGGGCGACAACAACGGGGCACGTGATGCATATCGCAGGGCGCTAAAGAGAGCCCCTGACTTTCAATGGGTGCGCGATGAACTGCTGCCGGAGGTGGAGAAAAAGCTTAAATGATAAAATGACAGCTAAGAAAGTGCTGATAGTGGGCGCCGGACTTGGCGGGCTGGCAACGGCACTGCGGCTCAGACGCCGAGGCTATGAGGTGGAGATGGTGGAGATGTACAGGCAGGCAGGAGGGAGGCTTAACCAGCTGACTTCCGGAGGCTTCACATTTGACATGGCCCCCACCTTCTTCAGCATGAGCTACCATTTCGATGAGTTTGTCCGTGATGCAGGAATAGAGATGCCTTTCCGTTTCGTGCAGATTGACCCCCTGTACCGCGTTAACTTCCGCGGCAAAGACAGGTGGTACACTGTCTACCGTGACCTTGACAGGCTGGCCGGCCAGTTCGAGGATATCGAACCGGGCTTCCGTGAGCGAATGGGACGCTTTCTTGCCTCTTCAGGTGTGCTGTTTGATGACGTCGAAAAGGGGGTCTTGTCCAAAAACTTCATGTCGCTGCCTGACTTCATGGTACAGATGACCAGGCTGCCTGTGAAACATGTCCCGAAGGTGATGCGCTCAGTTTGGAGTGAGATGAGCCGCTACTTCACCTCCTACGAGGTGAGAGTCATCTTCTCCCTTGTCTCTTTCTTCCTCGGAGCCACCCCGTTTGACACACCGGCTGTGTATACCCTCCTGAGTTACACCGAGATGGTGCATGACGGCTACCACAACGTAGATGGTGGAATGTACCGCATCGTGGAGGGGTTACTGCGCGCAGCAGAGAAGTCGGGAATAAAGATAAATTACAACGTCACCATTTGCGGTTTCGACGGTCCGGGCAGGAGGAACAGGGCTTTCATTGACACTGACGGCAGGCGCTGGGAGGGAGACATCTTCGTGGTCAATGCCGATGCGGCGATGTTCCGCGGAAGGGTGTTCCGCCGTCCGGCATTCACTGACGAAAAGCTTGACCGGATGCAGTGGACCCTTGCGCCGTTGACAATGTACCTGGGAGTGAAAGGGAAGATGGATAACATCCACCATCATAATTATTTCCTGGGTGACCGTGATTATGAATCCTATTCGAAAGGGATCTTCCGAAACAAAGTATCACTTGAGAAGCCTTATTACTACGTTAACGCCAACGCCATCTTCAACCCGCAGAGCGCACCTGTTGGCTGTGAGAACCTGTTCATCCTGGTGCCTGTGCCCGACCTGAGGTTCAAGCCCGACTGGAGTGACAGGGAACGTATTGCTGATGCTGTGATAAGGGATCTTTCGGCCCGCACCGGCCATAACATTGAGGCAAACCTCATGACCCGCGTGGTGCTCGACCCGGTTGACTGGCAGAACATGTTCGGCCTCTACCGCGGCAGCGGGCTGGGCCTGGGGCACAAGATGACACAGGTGGGAGGATTCAGACCATCCAACAGGGATGAGGTGTTTTCAAATGTCTGGTATACAGGCGCTTCAACCATCCCCGGAACCGGTCTGCCGATGGTAATAATAAGCTCGAAACTAACCGTACAGAGAATAGAAAATGAAGCCGCCACTATATGACACCATATCACTGAGGTGCAGCAAGGTGGTAACCACCGGTTACAGCACTTCCTTCTCGCTTGGAATCCGGACTCTGGCCGTCAGACACCGTCCAGCCATATATGCAATTTACGGATTCGTCAGGCTGGCCGACGAGATAGTGGATACCTTCTTTAACCACAGGCAACGGGAAATACTTGACCGGTTCCGCAGGGATACTTCGACAGCGATCTCCGAAGGAGTCAGCCCGAACCCGGTACTGCATTCATTCCAGTGGGCGGTCAATACTTATAATATTGACAGTAAATTTATTGAAGCTTTTCTTTACAGCATGGGAATGGACCTTGAGCAGAAGAACCATGACCATGCCAGTTATGGTCAGTATATCTACGGTTCTGCCGAGGCAGTCGGACTGATGTGCCTCAGGGTCTTCTGTCATAATGATCCGCAATCATTTGACAGGCTCCGGGAACCGGCCTGCAGGCTTGGTTCGGCTTTTCAGAAGGTGAACTTCCTGAGAGACATACGCAGTGATTTTGTCGACCGCGGGAGAGTCTATTTCCCGGGGGTGGACTTCAATAAATTCACCGTATCTGAAAAGAGACAGATTGAGGAAGACATAGCAGGCGATTTCAGAGCTTCACTGAATGGAATCAGGAGTCTCGGCCGGGGAAGCCGTAGAGGCGTGTACCTGGCATATTCATACTACCTGGCTTTGTTTGAAAAGATCAGGCGAACACCTCCGGAAGGTATTACCGGGAAGCGTTTCCGCATATCCGATGCAAGGAAATTATGGCTTCTGTTGAAAGTGACTCTGAAAGATCTGGCAGGATTGATTTGAAAGGACAACGCATGGCACTGAGGATAAAGGCAGCAGTTTCAGGTGCGGCTATCGGTGGTATTGAGGCGCCATTTATGGCAGAAGTTCAAACAGCCGGTCTGCCGCATTCATGCGTCACCCTGATATGAGGAGAATGTATGAGGACTTGTGGTTTGCAGGCCGATCGGTGCATCCGGAGGAGGAGTACCGCTATGCCCTGCAGACGCAAAGATTGCATGTGACACGATACCTGTGATAAAATGAGAGCACAGAAACAAAGAATACCTAAACCGACCGGGATTCTGTTATGGGTTTACGGTGTAGGGCTGGCAGGAATGCTGCTGCCCTTCAGCAGTAACATTTTCAGGATGATTACACCACTTAACCTGCTCTTTGCTGCTGCATTTCTGTTCTGGGGCAGGTGGCCCGCAAGGAGGGTGATTGTCACCGGGTTGTTAATTGCCATCGCCTCATTCTTTGTTGAGGCCGCCGGGGTTAATTCAGGTAAAATCTTCGGGGTATACTCCTACGGGAGGACACTCGGGCCGGCGCTGGTGAACACACCTTTAATAATAGGCCTCAACTGGTTTCTGCTTATATATTGCACAAATGTCATCAGCCGGCAGTTGTGGGAATGTTTGCCTCACGGCGGTGATTACTGGTACAATGGAGTTCTGAAGTCGCTGTTTGTAATTTTCACCGGCTCACTGCTGATGGTTTCTTATGATCTGTTCATGGAACCTGCAGCTATCAGGCTTGACATGTGGTCATGGGAGTGCGGGACGATCCCGTTGAAGAATTACCTGGGATGGTTTTTCTTTTCCGCCTTGTTTCATACTGTTGCCAGGATCACGGGGGAGGAGGAGATCAACAACAGGGTGCTCCCTCTCTTCGTGGTTCAACTTGGCTTCTTTGCAGCTATTGATCTCTATTATGGGTTGGCCGTATGACTTTTGTGGTTTGACAGTATTCTTACAAAGTGGTTCTCGAGATGTCTTCTCATTCCCTCGCGGAATTCGTCGGGAGTACCTTTCTTCAGCAGCCCAACCAGTTCCTTGTGTGACTTGTACTTCTTCCGTTTCCCCTTTACTTTGATGAGTCCGATGTTGTAGACATGCTGGAATGCCGGCAGGAGAAGGTTCTGAAATTCTTCGAGGGTAGTGTTGCCGGTCATCTGGTACAATTTCCCGTGGAATTTCACCTCATGCTTCACGTCAAACAGGATATTGTCAGAATGGTCGGGTTCGATCTCCACTATTTCTTCGAGTTCCCTTACGTCCTCAGCGGTTTTGCGGGCAAAGATGAAATCAGCCATCCCTACTTCCAGGGCAAGGCGCATCTCGAACACATCCATCAGTGTTTTATCGTCGAGTATCCTGGGTATCAGGGATTTACCCAGGATGGCCGAAAGGTCAGGGCTCTTGATGATGGTTCCCCTGTGTTTTTTTGATTCTATCAGGCCCATGGTTTTGAGTCTGTTAAGAGATTCCCTGATAACTGTCCTGCTTACACCCATTATCGAGGCGAGTTCTGTCTCTTTGGGAATGGTGTCACCGGGTTTAAGTTCTTTATAGAGGAATACCTCAATAAGACGCATCTCGACTTTATCGACGAGGCTGCTTGTGTCGATTGCTTTTAACTCAAGTCTTAGGTCCTGATTATCCATTATTTATCCAATAAATATTAAAGTACTACAAAAAAAAGCAAAAAAAACGATAAAACTCTTGCATGTAAAAATAAAAAATTATTTTTGTACTGTCTTATGTATGACATAAAACATTTGTCATTTTTCAATAATAACTCCAAAACCAACTCATCTATGAAAAGAAAAGTCTCATTCTTTCCAGGGCTGATGATGCTTCTGCTGGCTCTATTGCTCAGCAGCAGTTCTCTGATGGCCCAGAAGACAATCAGGGGCACGGTGACGGATGCCGCGGACGGATTACCGTTACCTGCAGTAAGCGTCATTGTCAGGGGTACCACGGTAGGTACCTCCACTCAGGCAGACGGTACTTTTACGCTCAATGTGCCTGCGGGCAGCAATGAGATCGTTGTGTCAATGGTAGGATATGTATCGCAGACCATAACCATTGATTCAAAGGAGGTGATTGATGTGATCCTGGCTCAGGAGACAACTGTCCTTGATGAGATTGTTGTCACCGGTTACAGCTCACAGTCGCGTGCGGAGATGACCACCTCAATCTCTAAGCTTGACACCAGGGTGCTGGAGAATGCTCCCCGTTCGAACGTTGCAACGGCTCTTCAGGGAACGATTGCCGGTCTGAAGGTAACCCAGACGACCGGGCAGCCGGGTTCGACCCCGAGTCTCGTCGTACGTGGCGGTACCAGTTTTGACGGTACCGGTAATCCTCTTATCCTGGTTGACGGTGTACCGAGTTCGTTCTACGCCCTTAACTCTGACGATGTGGAGTCGATTGAAGTACTGAAGGATGCTGCTTCAACGGCCATCTATGGTGCCAGGGCTGCAAACGGTGTTATTCTTGTGACCACAAAAAAGGGGAAGGCAGGCACATCAAACATCACACTGAGGACCAAATTTACCTTCAACAACCGACCCGAGGATCCGATGCAGTATCTCAATGCTGCCGATTATGTAAAATTCAACAGGCTGGCTGTCAAAGCAGCCCAGGATGTGATGGGTTATGCCTGGCTGAACCAGTTCCTGACCGGAAACAATGCAGCCGGGGTGGGTAACAACACCACAAACTCCATATACACCACAATGGTCCTTTCGTCGGCCAATGAGTATTTGCTTGACTATGACGGATGGCAGACTATGGAAGATCCGGTTAATCCAGGCACAACGCTTATCTTCATGGAGAACCAGATGAATGAGCTGTTCTACCAGAAGAGTAATTCGCAGGATTACACCCTTTCGTTTGACGGCGGCAATGAGAAGGGCAACTACTATCTCGGACTCGGCATGCTGGATGACAACGGGTTGGTTGTCGGGTCGTCATTCAAAAGGATATCGGGAACATTCAATGCCTCCTATAACCTTACCAAGGCTCTCAAGGTCACGTCAAACATATTCTATGGTCATTCGAACAGGGATCTCCCGTTTGACACCGATTACAACCTTTTCCAGAGGACAGCTGGTTTGGCGCCGACATCGCGTATTTACAACAACAATCCTGATGGAAGCCTTTCGAATGAATACCAGCCGGGAACCTATCTTGGTTTCGGAAATCCGCTTTACTACAAGGATAAATTTGTCAAGTATAATCTTGAACAGAGGCTATCGGGGTCAGTGCAGTTAGACTATACCTTCCTGAAAGACTTCACCTTCACCCTGAGGGGAAGTCATTTTTCGGTAAACAATACAAATGAATCATTCAACAAAGCATATCTTAATTCAGGTAGTCTGATCACAGCACGAAATGCGTCAGCCTCGCTTGACAGGACCCTTCGCTACCAGCTGACCTCACTGCTGAATTATAAAAAGTCATTTGCCGGTATGCATAATGTAAATGCCCTGCTTGGCGGTGAATATTTTACCGAACGTGCTTTCAGCATGAGTGCCGGAACCCGTCTCTCGCCCACAGACCTGATATATACGATGAATATGGGTTCAGAAGCAAACGGCGTTCCCACTTCATTCAGGACAGGGTATGAGATTGCTTCCCTTTTCGGGCAGGTCAATTATGATTTTGACTACAAGTACCTGGTAGGTCTGACCTTCCGTTATGACGGAACTTCACGCCTTGGGAACAACAAGTATGATTTCTTCCCTGGCATCTCGCTGGGGTGGAATACTCACAACGAGGATTTCTTTAAAAATTCAGGAATCAGCCAATACATCACCAAGCTTAAGCCCAGGATCAGCTACGGTGTCAATGGCAACATTGATATACTCAGCAACTTCGGAGTGTTTGGAAGCTACGGGGCTACTTCGGTTTACTACGGCCAGACCGGCTATGTCAACAACGGGCTGCCACTGCTTGACCTGAAATGGGAACGTTCAACCACTCTTAACTTCGGCCTTGACATGGGCTTGTTTGACAACAGGGTTACATTAATAGCAGATTACTTTGTCAGGGATGTGAAGGATAAACTGGCAGCTCTTACATTGCCTCTCTGGACCGGATTCTCTTCCATTACCACTAACAACGGAACCCTTCAGAACCGTGGCCTTGAATTGCAGGTCAATGCTGATGTGTTAAAGACCTCAGACTTTACCTGGAACCTCGGCATGACCTATTACAGGGTAAGAAACTACGCCAAGCAGCTTCCTGACAACGGTGTTGACAAAAACAGGCAGGGTGGTATGGAGATCTATGATCCTGAAACAGGTGCCACCATATATGTGGGTGGACTGCAGGAAGGTGAAAGGGTTGGATATGATGTGATCACTGCCTATATTTTCGAGGGCGTTTACCAGACCCAGGAACAGATTAATGCTCATGCAGGAAGGATTGTGGAATTTGCTCAGGATAAGGATACACGCTTCCTTGGTGATGCAATTTGGAAGGATCTTAACGGTGACAATATCATCAATTACCTCGACCGCGAGGTCATTGGCCGGAGAACACCCAAATTTTCGGGCGGTCTGACATCAGGATTGACATATAAAAACCTGAATCTTTTTGTCAGGAGTGATTTTACCGTGGGTCACATGATCATTAACGGCCGCAGAGTCAAGGGTATAGCACAGACACAGGGTAACCAGAACGGGCCCGTGGAGATAAGGGACACATGGACTCCGGAAAATCCGACATCCAACATCCCCATCTTCACGCTCGTGGACAGGCAGAAAAACCATCTCGCAGGAGGTGGTGATCAGGGCTCCATGAGTAGCAGCAGCTCAAGAATGTGGGAGAAGGGAGATTTTCTCGCACTCAGGGAAGTGACACTCAGTTACAGCCTGCCCGGAAGCAAGGTCAACAACCTCTTCAATGATCTCAGGATCTATATCACAGGCGCCAATCTCGCATACTTCAACGCATTCTCAGGCAGCTCACCTGAAGAATCAGGTGATGGCATTGATTACGGAAGATTTCCTCTTCCCAGGACGTATACACTGGGCTTAAGCGTCACTTTCTAATATCAAAAAAGAACGAAAATGAAAAAACTTATCATACTACTTGCGGGTGTCATCATGCTGAATTCATGTGAACTCAACATGCAGCCTGAAAGTCAGCTTACCTTTAATGGTTTCTGGGAAAGCGAAGAGGCTGTCAAAGCTGCTCACACCGGTATAATGGCAGCATACAGGAACTATGCAGGTACCTTCTGGCAGATGGGTGAACTGCGTTCGGACGTCTGGGGTGGAAACACCATTGAGTCACCTTTTGGAACAGACCTGATTGAAAACAATATCAGTTCCACTGTGGTCCATTTTTCAAACTGGGCTAATTTCTACGGATTCATCCACTATCTTAATGATTTCATAAAGAACGCTCCCGGTGTTACATTTGCCAAACCTTCGGATCTGAATCACATGTTAGGTCAGGTCTACGGGATACGTGCTCATGTTTACTATACAATGGTACGGGCATGGGGAGATGTTCCCATATCCACTGAACCTCTCCTTGAGGTAAACCTCGAGATGCTGAAGAAACCCCGTTCACCCAAGAGTGACGTCATAGAGCTGATCAAAAGTGACATTGAAAAGAGCCTTGAGTATTTCGGCGATGACAATACTCTCTGGCTTGGCCGGAATGTATTCTGGTCAAAAGGAGCTACTCTTGCACTCAAGGGTGATGTGTACCTTTGGTCAGGTAAAGTCCTGGGTGGTGGCAATGCAGACTATACTGAAGCCATGACAGCCCTTCAGGCCGTTACCGGATTTGAACTTGTAGCATATGACAAATTATGGGGTCAGAGCAATGAAAACAACAAGGAGTTCATCTTTGCCTTTGATTATCAACAGGATCAGGCAAGCAACTTTTATGGCAGCTTTACCGGCAGGGCAGTGGATATCAGGCCAATGTTCGACGACAGCGGCAATTCAATGTCAGGCTATGTCATAAACGGTGCCAGCAGGTACGGTCCGACCAATAAAACGCTGCTTCTGATTGATGACGTCAATGACTCAAGAAGAAACACATTTCTGAGGCTTTATTCTGATGGTGCTGTGCATATTCCATACGTCGCAGATGAGGAAAGTTACCAGGGCGCTGTGCTGAACAAGTTTCTGGGAATCGTGGATATTGACGGCTCAAGAAAGGATTACAACAATGTTCCACTTTACCGTTACGCTGATGTAGTACTTATGCTTGCTGAAGCAAAGAACAATCTCAATCAGGATCCTTCGGCTGAGATCAATGCAGTCCGGAAGAGGGCCTATGGTGAAAACTATGGCGGTCCCTATATTTACACTAACGGGACGCAGGCTGCCAATGCAAAGGCTATCCTGGATGAAAGAATGAAGGAGTTCATCGGTGAGGGTAAGAGATGGTGGGACCTGGTTCGGGCAGGAGGGTCATTCCTGTTTGATGAAGTGGCTACCATGAACCCGGCCGAGGCCTACAAGATATATTATTCCATTTCCCAGAGTATGCTTGCCGATGATTCGGAACTTGAGCAGACAGAAGGTTACTAACGTTCTGGTCTTAGTTGACCGGATTTAAGGTAACAGGCAGTAATTCCCGGCCTCCTGGAGGCCGGGAGCCTGCCTGTTTTTTTTTCATGAATTTTTTTGAAGCTTTGTATTTATGAGAACAGCGCTCCTTTTTCTGACCATCTTCCTAACGGCTTCACAATGCGGAGATAAAAACACTTCGGATACCGGTCTGGTTATAGGTGAACCTGAAGCTGTGTTCAGTATAGAACCAATTTTTGCCGGCCGCGAGAATAATGACCTGGTTAAACTGATGTTTACGGTCAACGGCGGTGACGAGTCTGTCTCACTGCAGAGTATCGGAATTACCTTTTCGGATGATAGTGACATTGATGCATTGTCGGCACTGACTGCATGGTACACAGGCGTGGTCCCCGGAGTGCCGCAGAGAACAAAGCTTGCAACTGTGGCAAAGCCCTCACTCTTTATACTTTTTGAATTCGATCTGCCCGTGACTGATGGCAAGCATAGCTTCGTGCTTGATTTCAGCGCTGAAGCTGAAGCTGATCCTGCAGCAGGAATGAAGATATCATCAGTTTCATTTGTCTTCAGTAACGGATCTTCCGTGCAGTATAAGGCCAGTGATGATGATCCGGTACTGCGGCTCGGGAAAATTGTCCGCGCAGCAGGGCAGGACGGAGCAGATACCTACCGCATTCCCGGGCTTGTGACAACGAATACAGGAACACTTGTGGCTGTCTATGACATCAGGTACAACAACAGCAAGGACCTTCAGGAGGATATTAATATAGGTATGAGCCGGAGTACTGACGGCGGGCGGACATGGGAACCGATGAAGGTTATAATGGATATGGGAGAATATGGCGGCTTGCCACAGAATCTTAATGGCATCGGCGATCCCAGTATATTATATGATCATACCACGGGCACGTTATGGGTGGCAGCACTCTGGATGAACGGATCAGCTCCCGACCAGATGCTCTGGTGGGCTTCACAGCCCGGCATGACACCGCAGGAGACCGGCCAGTTAATTCTCGTTAAGAGCACTGATGACGGGCTTACATGGTCTGAGCCGATCAACATAACAGGGCAGATAAAGGACCCTGCCTGGCAGTTGCTCCTGCAGGGACCCGGCCGAGGCATAACACTGGATGACGGTACCCTCGTATTCCCGGCACAATTCAAAGCTGATATAGGAGTAAAGGCACTGGACGGAGGACAGTATACATGTCATTCAACCGTAATCTCAAGCCGTGATGGCGGACAAACATGGCAAATAGGTACCGGTGCAAAATCAAATACAACTGAGGCACAGGTTGTGCAACTCCCTGATGGTTCTCTTATGCTTAACATGCGTGATGACAGGAACAGGAGTGATAAAGGGGAGACGAATGGCAGGGCTGTGGCTGTCACCAGCGACCTTGGAATGACCTGGACCTCTCATCCTTCTTCAAATTCGGCCCTCCCGGAACCGAACTGCATGGCCAGCCTGATCTCTGCGAAGATCAAAATCGGAGGAGAGGAGAAAGATGTTCTCTTCTTTTCCAATCCTAATAACAGGAACAGCAGAATCAAGATGACAATCAAGGCAAGCACTGACCAGGGATTGACCTGGCCGGAGGAAAACCAGGTGGAACTGTTCGCTCCTTCCGGTTACGGCTATTCTTGCATGACTATGGTTGACGAAAACCACGTAGGGATTCTCTATGAGGGAGTTAAGGACCTCTATTTTCAAAAAATACCTGTGGTTGATTTTTTTCGGTGACTAATAAACAACCTTCCTCGCCTTTATGAACCTGCAAGTCAAAAAATGCATCCTTTTGGTCTTTTTCTTCCTGGCAACAGGAGGGATCATTATTGCAGGTCCCTTTTCGGAAAAGCCATCCCTGATACCAGCACCTCAGATTGTTCATTGGACCTTCGGAAAGTACAGGATCAGTTCGGCCGGTTTATCTGATGACCCGGGTATCAGGAGTATTCCTGTTGCGGCTGTCGAAGAAGCCCGCCTGAACATGGATGAAGCCTATAGAATAATAGTCCGTCCGGATTCGGTTCTGATATTTGCGACCGGAGCGGAAGGGTTCTTTCGGGCTGATGCAACGCTGAAACAACTTGCCGGACACGACTCGGACGGGGAATTTATTCATGGGTGTACAATCACTGACTGGCCGGCTTTCAGGATCAGAGGCTTCATGCATGACTGCGGCAGGAGTTTTATCCCCATCAGTGAACTGAAGCGGGAGGTTGAGATACTGTCATCATTCAAGATAAATACTTTTCACTGGCATCTGACGGAAGACCTGGCATGGCGTCTTGCAAGTGATATTATGCCGGTACTGACAAGCCCCGATGTGACCCTTAGGGACAGCCATGGGTATTACACCAGGGAGGAGGTGAAGGATTTCGTCAGGTTCTGCAAGGATCATTTTGTTGAGGTTATCCCGGAGATTGATATGCCCGGCCATAGCGCTGCATTCACAAGGGCAACGGGCCACACCATGCAGTCAGAGGAGGGTAAAAAAATAGTGACGGAGTTACTCCGTGAGGCTTGCCGGCTCTTTGAAGGCAGTTATTTCCATATCGGTACGGATGAAGTTAATATTACCAACCAGGATTTTGTTACTGAAATGATGACTGTTGTGCGTGAGTGCGGCAAGGAGGTGATAGGCTGGCTCCCCGGTGCAGCAATGGATCAGAAAGCAATCCGCCAGTTATGGGCTGACGTCTCCCTGCCTCAAAACACAACAGTGATAGATTCCAGGTACCGGTACCTGAATCATACCGACTATTATTCGGACCTGTTTTCAATCTATAACTCAAGGATGTGTGACTCTGAGCAGGGTTCTGACTTCCTTGCCGGAGGGATATGCAGCATATGGAATGACAGGAAACCTGCATCTGTTGAGGATATTCTCGTTTCCAATGCATTTTACCCGACGATGCTGGCATTTGCCGAAAGGTCATGGGCAGGAGGCGGCTATGATATCAAATCAAGGGGCGTACGGATGGGTATGCCCGGAGATCCCGCCTTCGAGAGGTTCAGTGATTTCGAGAGAAGAATGATGGCTTTAAGGGATATTTTCCTGAGTGATGTGCCATTCCCGTACCTTCCGCAGACAGGCATCCGGTGGAAGATCAGCAGCCAGTATCCCAATGAGGGCAAACTGGACTTTTCTGCTCCTTTCGAAAAGAGTCTGATTGCAGATCCGGGTACCGTCTCATCAGCAGATATCAGGTTCACACCAGCAGCGGGGGCGGCGGTATACCTCAGACATACATGGGGAGAAAAGGTTCCTGCCTTTTACACTGATCCCAGACCTGACCGGACGGCATATGCATATACCTGGATATACAGCCCTGCAGACCAGGATGCAGGACTCCATTTCAGTACCCATAACTACGGCAGGTCTGAACCGGATATGGCTCCTCCTGTGGGTGAGTGGGATTATAAGCGAAGCCGGGTATGGCTCAACGGGGAGCTGGTTCCTCCACCGGCATGGGATAACAATGGGCTTAAACCTGACCACGAGACTCCATATGCCAACGAAAATTTGTGGAGCCGGCCACCTGTCTTTATCACTCTCAGAAAGGGCTGGAACAGCCTGGTGATAAAACTGCCTGTCGGCAGGTTCTCAACCACGGATACGAGACTGGTTAAGTGGATGTTCACCGCAATGATCGTGACGCCTGACGGCAAAGGCCAGCCTTCCGGTATCGTATATTCACCTGAAAGGATGCTCCCGGATGAAAAAACAAGGGTGGCCTGTATAGGCAACTCGGTAACTTATGGTGCAGGTGTGGCTGGCAGGGACACAAGTGCCTATCCTGCAGTTTTCCAAAGGATGCTGGGTGAGAAGTATACTGTCGGAAACTTCGGCCGCAGCGGGGCAACATTGCTGAAAAAAGGTTTCAGGCCATATAACCGTACGGAAGAGTTTGAGGCTGCCATTTCATTCAGACCCGATATTGCGGTCATTCATCTTGGCCTGAATGATACCGATCCAAGGGCATGGCCTGATTTCCGTGATGAATTCATCAGCGACTACCTCTGGCTGATTGACACACTCAGGTCTGTGGGCACATCGAAATTTTATCTTGCCAGGCTCTCTCCCATATTCCACGGTCACAGGCGGTTCAAGGCCGGAACCCGCGACTGGTACTGGCAGATACAGCAGATGATTGAGGAGGTTGCCTCCCTCGCCGGAGTCACCCTGATTGATTTTTACGAGCCGCTGAAGGACCGGCCGGACCTGATGCCGGACAACCTTCACCCTGATGCCAGAGGTGCCGCTATGCTCGCTGAAACCGTTTTTTCAGCCATAACAGGCAATTACGGAGGCCTTAAGCTCCCGGAAGGCTGGAGTGACAATATGGTCGTTCAGCATGACCGAATCATCACCCTGAAAGGACAGGCAGACAGGGAAGAACATGTTGAGGTTTCCCTGGCTGGCAGAACATATCATGCTGTTGCATCAGCGACCGGCGAATGGATGGTGAAGATTGATCCCCTGAAGGCAGGCGGACCATATGAGCTCATGGCAACGGCCGGGGATGATACCATACTTATACGTGAGATACTTGCAGGCGAAGTGTGGTTCTGCTCCGGCCAGTCGAACATGGAATGGACTACCGGAAATTCGGACGGATGGCAGGATATAATCAATTCAGAACCGGATGAGAATCTCAGGCTCATTAACTTCAGTCGACGTGATCTGCCATGGAATGAGCCATGGGATTCTGCTACCCTGAACGATATCAACAATCTTGAATACTTCAATAAGGGGGAATGGACAGTTGCGTCAACGGAGAGTATAAAGGAGTTTTCTGCCGTGGCATATTATTTTGGCAGGAAACTGAGGGATGAACTCGGGATACCTGTAGGATTGATCCAGATGGCTGTCGGAGGTTCCCCGGCTGAAGCATGGATTGAAAGGAAGGCTATCGAAGTGCACCCGCAACTGGTTGACCTGCTCTATGACTACCGCAAAAGTGAATTCAGGGAGCCATGGGTAAGCAATTCAATCACAGCTACTTTGAAGAATACTGACAATCCGCGTCAGAGACACCCGTTCGGGCCGGCTTACCTGTTTGAGTCGGGCATTTCACGGATTGCCGGATACCCTTTACGGGGCTTTCTCTGGTACCAGGGAGAATCAAATGCAATTTTTTCCGAGTTATATGAGGTGATGCTGCCGGAACTGGTCCGGAACTGGAGGGATGCATGGAATGATGATCAAATGCCGTTCTACTTCGCGCAGCTCTCGAGCCTGAACAGGCCGTCGTGGCCTCAATTCCGTGATACACAGCGCCGGCTGGCATCAATTATTCCGAACTCAGACATGGTAGTCACAACAGATGTCGGGCATCCTACGGATGTTCATCCGCGTGATAAGAAGAGTGTGGGAGAACGATTTGCCTGCCTGGCGCTCAATGATACCTACGACTTCAGAAAAGCTCCCCGCAGCCCGGAACTTGTCTCCGCTGAACGAAAGGGGGATATGGTCATCGTATCATTCAAATATTCCGGGAGGTTGAAAACTTCAGACGGATTGCCTGTGAGAGAGATTGAAGTATCAGTCAGTGGCAACAATTTTAATTCGGCCACTGCCCGAATCAGGGGCAACCGCCTGGAAATCTATGCTCCGGGTGCTGTTTCAGTGCGATATGGATGGAAACCATATTCAGAAGGAAATCTGACCGGCGCATCAGGTTTGCCGGTCTCAACATTCAGACTTAAAATAAACTAAAAATATGAAAATTGAAAAACTTGCCGGCCTTATTGCCGCACCATTCACCCCCATGCACCCGGACGGGGAAATCAATTCCGGAATAATTGAAAAATACCATAAACTGCTTGTTTCCAACGGTGTGGTAGGCGCTTTCATAAACGGTTCATCAGGCGAAGGTGTCTCAACTACCAACCATGAGAAGCTGGTTATCGCAGAAGCCTGGGCCAAAGCCTCTTCCGGGAGCAGCCTCAAGGTCATCAGCCACCTGGGAGGAACATGCTATAAGGATTGCATGGAACTTGCCAGGGAGTCAGAGAGGATGGGATTATATGCAGTGGCAGTGACATCCCCTTCATACTTCAAGCCGGCAAATGTTAAGATGCTTGCGGAGTTCTTCATCAGGGTGGCGGAATCAGTCCCTGAGACACCTGTATATTACTATCATATCCCGGTTCTGACCGGTGGATTTTTCAACATGATCGACTTTGTCAGGGAGGTGGCGCCGCGTGTGCCAAACTTTGCCGGCATCAAGTATACGCATGAGGATTTCATGGATTTCCTGAGTTGTCTGAACTATGATAACGGAAGGTATGACATGCTGTGGGGGAGAGATGAAAACTTCCTTTCGGCGCTGATCCTTGGAGCGAGGGGTGCTGTAGGGAGCACCTACAACTATGCCGCTCCTCTTTATCACAGTCTGATTGAGGCATTTGAAAAAAACGACCAGATCACCGCGCGTGCTATCCAGCAGAAGTCGATTGACATGATCACCCTCCTGGGCAAATACGGGGGCATTGCCACCGGAAAATCCTACATGAGGTTCATAGGCCTTGATTGCGGAGAGTTCAGGCTGCCGGTCAGAAATATGTCTGCGGCTGACTACCGGAAATTCGTTATGGATGTCAGGGAACTGGGAATGGATGATCTTTTTTCAAAAATATGAACCTGAATGAAAATAGGCCGGTTATCACTTCTAGGACTCCTGTTGATTTTTTCTCTTTCAATAACCTTTAACTCCTGTAATAAAATGAATGCCGAATGGGCAGAACTTGTTCCCCTTCCGCCGCATGTTCCCGGAGCGGTCCAGCCAGGTGTGGCAGGCCCCTTTGCAGGCCTCCATGGCAACACATTGATAGTTGCCGGCGGTGCCAATTTCCCTGACACTATGCCATGGCATGGCGGCAGGAAAAAGTATCACAATGAGATATATATGCTGCAGTTGCCCTCCGGTATGGAGGACTGGAAAGTAATGGCTGGCAGCGACGGGTTTCCCCGTCCTGTAGCTTATGGAGCTTCCGCATCGGTAAAGGCCGGTGTGGTTTGCATGGGCGGCGAGACGGAATCAGGAATGACCGATGAAGTATGCATAATTTCTGTCGCAGGCGGAAGGCCGCTGATCACACCTCTGCCTCACCTCCCGGTCCCCCTGTCCGGTGCAGCCGCTGCTGCGGCAGGGTCTGTGGTCTATATTGCTGGCGGTCAGTCCCCCTACGGCTCTTCCAGGTCACTGTGGAGCCTCGACACTGAAGAAATAAGTTCGGGATGGAAAAAACATGCCGAGATGCCGCTGCCGTTGATAAACAGCGTTATGGCGGCCGTTGAAGGTGATGATCTTACAATCTGGATGATCGGTGGCAGGACCCGGGGAGAGGGTGATCACACCTCAGTGATACGTCCGGAGATTTTCAGATATTCTCCCGCTGCCGACAGATGGACACTGGAGGGTGATCTGACCGGCGTAACCGGTGTCATGCCTCTTGCAGCCGGCACCGGGGCAGCAATAGACAATAGATATGTTGCTCTCTTCGGAGGTAACGATGGATCTGTATTCAACAGAGTCGAAGCTGTCCTCTCAGATATGGTTACGGAATCTGACACAACACGAATGAAGGAGTTGAAGGATGAGTATATCTCTCTTCAGGAGAGTCATCCTGGTTTTTCACGGGCAGTGGTAATCCTTGACACAGAAACCGGGAAATGTACCCAGGCAGGAGAGGTACCCGGCCCGGCCCAGGTAACAACCATTGCAGTACAGACACCGTGGGGCATTGTAATTCCTTCAGGGGAGATAAAGCCAGGAGTGAGAACCACGACAGTAAGAATGGCCACATTCAGATAAAATCAGAAAAATGGTTACTCTATTGCAGTCAACAGCTGAACGGTACAGAGATTCGTTAATGAATGATGTCATCCCTTTCTGGATGAAATACTCGCCTGACCATGAACGGGGAGGCTTTCTCACATGCCTTGACCGCCAGGGGAAAGTTTATGATACTGACAAGTTCATCTGGCTCCAGGGAAGAGAGGTATGGATGTTCAGTCACCTCTTCAATCATGTTGAGAAACGGCAGGAATGGCTGGTTACGGCATTGTCCGGGGCTGCCTTCCTTGAGAAATACGGAAGTGACAGGGAAGGCAACTTTTATTTCTCACTGACCCGTGAAGGGAAGCCTCTTGTTCATCCATATAATATTTTTTCTGATTGTTTCGCTGCAATGGCATTCGGTGAACTTTTCAGGGCAACGGGTAACAGCAGGTACGGAGAGCTTGCAGTGAATACATTCCGGAATATTCTCAGACGTTCAGAAAATCCCAAAGGCAACTGGTCAAAGATCTATCCGGGGACAAGGCCCCTCAAGGGCTTTTCCCTTCCGATGATTCTCAGCAATCTCTCCGGGATTATAGCTCCCCTTCTTGATGCAGGAACCGTTGACAGGGTAAGGGAGGAATGTATTCATGAAGTAATGGATGTTTTCTACAGTAATGAATATGGCCTGATAATGGAGAACGTGGCTCCTGACGGATCATTTTCAGACTCTTTTGAGGGGCGGTTGCTGAATCCCGGGCATGCTATAGAAGCCATGTGGTTCATGATGGACCTCTCTGTTATCATGGGAGATCAGAAGCTTGCGGCCAGAGCCACTGAAATCACCCTGCAGACACTCAGCAAAGGATGGGATGAGCAGTACGGCGGCATATTCTATTTCCTGGATGTGAAAGGATATCCCCCGCAGCAGCTTGAATGGGATCAGAAGCTCTGGTGGGTACATATCGAGACCCTTATTTCACTGGCAAAGGGGTACAGGCTGACCGGGGACAGGCGGTGCCTCGACTGGTTCAACAAGGTTGATGCCTATACCTGGAGTCACTTCCCTGATCCTGAATTCGGGGAGTGGTATGGTTACCTGAACCGAAGGGGAGAGGTACTCCTTCCGCTCAAGGGCGGCAAGTGGAAGGGATGTTTCCATGTTCCGAGAGGGTTGCTCCAGGTATGGAAGACATTCAGTGATATTGAACCGGGAAAAACTGTAAAATAATGAAAGAGACTGTAGCTGAAAGAAGGTATGCATGGGTGGTGGTGGCGCTCCTGTGGGTGGTGGCATTGCTTAACTACATGGATCGCCAGATGCTTTCCACAATGAAAAATGCCATGATGGTTGACATCATAGAGCTGGAGAAAGCTGAAAATTTCGGCAGGCTGATGGCTGTTTTCCTCTGGATCTACGGGTTGATGAGCCCTGTCGCCGGGATCATCGGCGACAGACTCAACAGGAAATGGCTGATCGTCGGCAGCCTCTTTGTCTGGTCAGGGGTCACCTTCACCATGGGCTATACCCAGGACTATAACGTTCTCTATGCGCTGCGGGCAATTATGGGTGTCAGTGAGGCACTGTACATACCTGCAGGGCTCTCCCTGATTGCTGATTATCACCAGGGTTCAACGCGTTCACTGGCGGTGGGAATACATATGACCGGGCTCTATATGGGGCAGGCTCTTGGTGGATTCGGCGCGACAGTTGCGGAGAGCCTCTCCTGGCAGAAGACCTTTCACTACTTCGGCATAGCCGGAATAATTTACAGTGTCGTTCTGATTGTCCTGCTCCGCGAATACAAATACAGGGAAAAGGTGAAAAAGACCGCCGTCGGAGTGTCAGGGATAAGGACAGTTGCATCCGGGCTTTCACTTCTCTTCGGTATGGTCAGTTTCTGGATGATTCTCTTTTATTTCGCCGTGCCGAGCATTCCTGGATGGGCTGTCAAGAACTGGATACCAACACTGTTTTCATCAAGCCTCGGCATTGAGATGCCTGTTGCAGGGCCTATGTCCACGATAACAATAGCTGCCTCATCCCTGGTGGGGGTTATTTTTGGAGGCATACTGTCCGACAGGTGGATACTGAAGAACCTTCGCGGACGCATATATACAGGGGCTATAGGGCTCTCTCTAACAATTCCGTCTCTGCTGCTTATAGGATTAGGTCACAGTTACCTGTGGATAATAGGCGGCGCTGTGTTGTTCGGTATCGGCTATGGCATGTTCGATGCCAACAACATGCCCATACTCTGCCAGTTTGTGGCACCACGCCTGAGGGCAACAGGGTACGGCCTGATGAATATGACAGGGGTTTTTGCAGGCGCTTTCATTACCAGGCTCCTCGGAAAATCAATGGATTCGGGCAACCTGGCAAGAGATATGGCACTCCTGGCGATTCCCGTGCTGGTGGCCGTCATTTTGCAGCTCATTGTACTGCGTCCTGTATCCGCAAACATGCAATCTGAAGGGTGAAAATTTATAACATTCTGCAATGACTGAGTTAGCAAATCATGTACACCGTTCTGTTCAGGATTTGTTAATAATTTTATTCCCGCTCCTCAATTGATTAACGAATGTGATTTAATAATTTCATTTCCGGAAATTTCAGATTTTTACTTTCCCATGCAATTACGCGCTATCCCTTTCCGTTATTATTTCCGCTCACAAAGACCTGAAGCTGAAGTGAGTCCCCCATTAACCCTAAACCTTCTTTAAATATAAAGCGTACCCCACATTATCAGCATCTATGTTAAAACGATTTCCCTTTCGATTTGTGCTGACTGCCCTCCTATTGTCCGGATCCGGAACAGCGGCAGTAGCACAGGGCTGGACATATACAGTAAATGTTCAACATTCGGGGCCCGGCCCCTGCATACCCTATGTTCCAATGCCGTCAATTACCTACTACACCAAGGACGCCTGTGAATACAACCGCCAGATGGAGCTTGACAACAACGGTGAAGACTGGTCCGCGTATAGTGATGGCAGTTGTATCATGATAATTACCTGTACCCCGTGTGTAGGCTCTGACATAGGTCCGGGGGCAGGCGGATCCGGTGGCAGCTCCCTGGCAGGGAATCCCGGGAACGTGGATATTACAGGACTGCTCACAGGAAATGCCCTGTTTTCTCCTCACGACACAAGGGACATTGAGAACTGGATAAATGAATTCATGCAACGGAACAGGGCAAATGGCATTCCGGTGGAAGGGATGAGTCCAATCATATCCAGCGATGTTCCGCTTACCGGCAATGTTGACTTCGACAGGTTTTACACCGAACAGATGATCAGGTTCGAGAAGCCGGAGCAAGGTGGAACTGTTTACCTCAACGAGGGTCAGAATACAATCGATCCGAACGATCTGAAAAAGTCCTCCGGGTCTGCCGGAGAAGCGGCATACTCAGCGATGACCCCTTCAATGCTTGCCGGGTTAAGCTGGTTCGTCGGTCCCGGCTGCCTTGACGCAGGTCTGCGGCTTGGCAGCAGTTCGATGCTGATGTTCGGATATACACTTATTCCCAGACTGAAAACCCGGTAAAATACTTCGAAGTATTGCGCTGCCGGTTGCCGGTCATCGCTCTGCGTTACTGCGGCCTGATTCCTCCGGACATACTCTTTGCCGGTCACCTGAAATAAAGTTGACTTGGCTTATCATGTAGTGTACCTTTGTGATAACTACTAACTACCAGAAATGAAACCTTATCGGAAAATTCTCAGGTGGACTCCGCGGGTTATGTTTATTATTGCAATACTGTTTGTCAGTATGTTCGCTTTAGATGCGTTCTCGCCGGAGATGACATTCTGGCAGAATCTGGCCGGATTTCTTATTCATCTCATTCCAACCTTTGTTCTTATAGCAGTACTAATTGTTGCGTGGAAATGGGAACTTTTGGGAGGGATACTGAGTACTGTCATGGGCCTTGCATTAACCCCGGTCATATTCAATTTTAATAACCGGCCCGGCAACACTGTTGGACAGACACTGGGAATTGCACTGATGGTTACTTTACCTTTTATTGTTGCCGGAATCCTGTTTTTGGTCAGTCACTATGTGAACAAAAGCCACAGGACCGATGAACAACAGCCTTAATTCAGTATTTATTAATCCTGAAGAGACGCGGTATCAAAACTATCACTAAAAATTCCCATATCATGAAAAAATCAGTTGGAATCATTTTCGTGACCCTGGCACTGTTTCTTACAGGCAGGGCTTCAGGTCAGGGTTTTGTTGAGACAGTGGAGGAGGGGGGTATATCGGCTATGTATGGCAACGAATGCGTGGTAACCCTTCAGTCTGGTGAAGTGATCACAGGCAAATTTGCAGGTGGGGTATTTGTGGTAAACGGTTTGACTAAAATAAAGGTTAAGCTTGAGAACGGAGAGAATGCAAAATTCTCACCTGACCAGGTCGTCTCACTGAAAGTGAAAGCCTCGAAGCTGATGAAACTTGCTATGATCAGTGATGCCGGAAGCTCCATCAGGGAGTTTGCAAACAGTGACCTGAACGGAATTGTAAATCGTGAGTGGGTGATATTTGAAACGGCAACAACTCTGGCACAGAAAGAAACCAAAAGAATTCTCCAGTTGCTTAATCCCGGTTTTGACAGCAAGGTCAAGGTGTTCGCCGAACCTGGTGCAAAAACCGGCGGGCTGAGCATAGGAGGACTCCAGGTCACCGGAGGCGAGGACAGGGTGTATCTCTTTGTTAAGGGAGGCGAGAAGGCTTTTAAGGTAAAGAAAGGTTCCTACAGGGAGAATTTCCAGGAGCTCTATTCAGACTGCCCGCAGATGCTGGAACAGTTCCAGGGTGAGAAGATCCGCTGGGATGACGTGGCACTGCACGTTTATGCATACGATCAGCTCTGCAGATAGGTATTCTGCCATCCCTATTCACTGATTCAGTTATGAAAACAGGTTCACCCGCGGACGTCTGAACGTTATTGCGAAAAGTTTGCACATCTGTAATGTGTAGATATACAATGTATTGTACACGAGACTAAAAAAATAGTCAAAAAAGTTGCTGAATTAGTTGCATGACTAAGGAATTAGTCATATATTTGTATTGAAGGATTGACAGAAAAGTTATGAAGACAATGCAACTTACGAGGGCAGAGGAGCAGGTGATGCAAATTCTGTGGGATATGGGAGAAGGTCTGGTCAAGGATATCCGGGACCGGTTTGATGAACCCAGGCCTGCCAGGAATACTGTATCAACTGTTGTAAGAATTCTCGAGAAAAAGGGCTTTGTGGATCACAAGTCGTACGGGAACGTCCATTTGTATTTTCCGGTCGTTTCGAGGGATGAGTATTCGCGCCATCAGCTCTTTGGCCTTCTTGAGGGGTATTTTGACAACTCGTTCCCGGCCATGGCATCATTCTTTGCACGTGAGAAGGATCTTACTCTGGCAGAGATGGAGGAGCTGATCAATGAGACACGGAAGGAATTATCGGACAGTAAAAAGCAAAAGTGATGGAAACGGTGGGTTTTTACCTTCTCAGGTCAGCAGTCTGGATAACCGGCTTTGCCCTGGTATATCTCCTCTTTCTCAGGAATGAGAGGTTTTTTCTCCTGAACAGGATCTATCTTGTTACCGGTATCATGGCTTCGGTCATCCTTCCATTGGTCACAATCAGGTATGTGGTTGAGGTGTCTGCTGTTGAGGCGGCTGCCGAAGCCGGGCCGGTAACAGCGGCTCTGCACGAAGGCGGTACCTGGCAGAACATTCTGACAATTGCACTGTTTGCCATCTGGCTTGCCGGTGCAGGGGTCATGCTTTTGCGGTATGTCAGGCAGATATTGCCTGTGCTTCGGGCAGCAGGTGAGACTGACCAGCCATCCGGTTATCCTGTGAAGGTGTTGCGTTCGCCTGAGTTTTCCGGATCATTTTCATTATTTTCCTTTGTTGTTGTCAATCCTTCAGTTACAGAGACAGAGACCAGGGAGATAATGAATCATGAGATGGTGCACATCAGGCAGAAGCACTGGTTTGACCTGGTGCTTTCATCACTTCTATGCACGGTTCAGTGGTTCAATCCTGCTGCATGGATCTACTCAAGGTTCATCAGGCAGAACCATGAATACCTGGCTGATGAGGAGGCGCTGCAGCGTTCCTCTGACCCGGCCGTCTACAGGGCTGTGCTGCTTAACCAGATCGCCGGCTCACCGGTAATCGACCTGGGTAACTTTTTCAGTTATTCACTAAACAAAAAACGATTTCTAATGATGAAAAATACATTCAATTCGCCATACCGAAGACTCAGGCTGCTTCTGATCCTGCCTGTAGCTGCCCTGGTGCTGTATGCATTTGCAGAGCCTCAGTACAAGGTTATTTCAGGGGAACCGGAGCTCTCTTCATCTGAAGTGGTAATGGCAGACATGACGAAAAATGTCAGTGGGGTGGTTACAGATGAAAAGGGTGGTCCGCTCGAAGGGGCGGTAGTTCTGGTAAAAGGTACAACAGTCGGTACAACCACAGACCCTTCGGGACGTTTTGCCCTTAAAGATGTCCCCGACGATGCAGTCCTGGTAATATCCTATGTGGGTTATGTAACCAAAGCAGTCTCCGTAAAGGCTGCCGGTAACTATATTACAACTCAGCTGCAGTGGGGCAATATCATAACAGACACGGTAAACGTAGCTCCGCCTCCTCCGCCTCCTCCACCGCCGGCTGGCATGTCTAAGGCCCTTGTCATACTTGACGGGAAGGTCACTGATAAGCCTCTTTCAGAAATTGATCCTGCCCTGATATCAGAGATCAGGGTGATCAAAGATGAACAAGCGGTAGCAAAATATGGTGAGAAGGGACGTAGCGGAGTAATAGAGATAAGCACGAAAAAGAACGCTGTTGCTTCCCCTGGCAAACTGAAGGATGTAAGCGTGACCGGCTATGATAAGGAGGAGAATAAAGAGGTGTTTGTAGTTGTTGAGGAGATGCCTGAGTTTCCTGGTGGTGAAGAAGGAATGTGGTCTTGGATTGGTCAGAATATCAGGTATCCCGAACAGGCAAAACGTGAAGGTATCCAGGGGGTTGTGGTCGTTAATTTTGTTGTTGACAAAACCGGCAAGGTGGGTAATATTAATGTGGTAAGGTCAGTGAATCCTCTTCTGGATGCAGAGGCAATCAGGGCTATGGGGGAGATGCCTGTATGGAAGCCCGGTACTCAGAAAGGCAAAGCGGTGGATGTGAAGTATACCATACCCGTTAAATTCAGTCTCAAATAAACAGTCTGCAACACTTCAATATCAGGATCATACAGATTATGGTAATTACTGAGGGGTTGGTGAGTCATCACCGACCCATTTTTTCGTCGGGGTATAGTTACCGTATCATGGCCGTCAGATCACGGCAACTTCCCTGACTTATTTCTGCCTTGAATGATTTACAGTATGCAGAGACTATTTTCCCGTTTTTTATGAGTGGTAGGATGTCTGATGACTATATAAAAGATTAATTTTGATACAGTCAATAATATCAGATAAGCAGGGAACATGATTCTATTGAGCGGCGAAGTCGGGAATTACGTTTACAGCAATGGCAGAAAGTATTCCTACTTCGCGGGAAACAACTACCTGGGGCTGGCAGGTCATCCTGAGATAAAGAAAGCCGTTATCTGTGCCGTGGAGAAATATGGTGTCAATTTCGCCGCATCGCGGCATACCACAGGAACAGCCGATCTTCATCTCGAACTTGAGGGTGCGCTGGCTGCCTTTAAGGGGAAGGAAGATGCTGTTGTCTTTGCATCCGGTTACCAGGGCAACAGCATCCTGCTTGAGATCCTGAAGGGGAGCTATTCAACGATCTTCATCGACCAGTCGGCCCATGCCAGCATTATTGCTGCCATCCCGGCCGATGTTGTCAAGGTGATGTATTACGACCATTGCGACGCCGGCCATCTCGATTACCTCCTGGATTATAACCGTGGATCGAGTCCGCTGGTAATCACCGATGGTATTTTTGCCCTCACGGGCGAGATAGCTCCACTGAACCAGATTTATGAGGTTGTCAGGAAGCACGGTGCCATCCTGGTTGTCGATGATGCGCATGCCACTGGCGTCATCGGTGCCACAGGCAAGGGGACCCCGGAATATTTTGGCCTTCCCGGTGACGGGAAAATATTCCAGACAGAAACGATGAGTAAGGCGATTGGCGGTTACGGCGGGTTCATAGCGGGCAGCTGTCTGTTCACCGGACTTATCCGGGAGAAGTCGGCAACATACCAGGCATCTACTGCCCTTCCTCCGCCGATTGCTGCTGCAGGGATAGCTTCGCTTTCACTGATCAGGGAAAATCCCGGCCTGCGCCAGGAACTGCTTGACAAGGCGTGGTCGATCAGGGAGGCGGTAACTGCCATGGGTTTCCGTACAACCCGGTTCAGGACTCCAATTGTACCTCTCCTCTTCGATACCGCTGAAAAGGCCGGGGGACTGTCCGGATTCCTTGAGGACAACGGGGTGATAGCCCCTTCAGTTAATTATCCGGCCAGGCAGCAACTGTACCTGGTAAGGATTGCTGTATCGGTCACTCATACAGAGGATCAGATTAGCCAGTTACTCGGTTTATTGAAACAATGGAAGGATAAAAATGAAAGCAATTAAGATTAAGAAGGTAGTAATTGAACCGCTCAATCTTGACCTCGATGAGCCGTTCAGAATATCTATAGGCACAAAGTACAGCATTGAAAATGCACTTGTTACGGTGGTGCTGGATAACGGTATTGAGGGGTACGGTGAAGCTGCTCCGCTTGAGCCGATCAATGGTGAGAACCAGGCAACTGCTCTTGCCACACTCAACAGTTGCGTCGACTTCATCAAGGGTAAGGATATCTCTTCATACAGGTCGATAGCCGCCACCCTTCGGGGAGTCTTCCAGCCGCAGGTGACGGCCCGCTGTGCGATTGAGATGGCGTTAATAGATGCCTGGGCAAAGGTGCTTGGGATACCACTCTTCCAGTTCTTCGGCGGAGCCGGGAACAAGGCTGAGACCGACTACACTATAGATATAGTACCTCCTGATGTGGCAAAAAAGAATGCCACCAAACTGGCGAAGGAGGGTTATACAGTACTGAAGACGAAGGTGGGAAAGAAGGTGACTGATGATATTGACCGCCTGCTGGCAATAAAGGACGGGGCTCCGGGATGTGGCATCACAATTGATGCCAATCAGGGCTATTCGCCCTGTGAAGCGGTTCACTTCATAGAGGAGATGACAAAGAATGGCATAAGGCCCATCCTGTTCGAGCAACCCGTTTCAAAATATGACCTGGCCGGGATGAGGTTTGTGAAAGACCATACTTCAATACCTGTTGCCGCAGACGAGTCGGTATTCACCAGTGCAGACGCAATCAATGTTGTGCGCACAGGATGTGCAGACTATATTAATATAAAGCTCATGAAGTCCGGCATCATTGAAGCGATGGACATTGCTGCCATCGCACGTAGCGCAAACATAAAGCTGATGATCGGGTGCATGCTGGAATCGAAGCTGGCCCTTGGCTGCGCTGTGCACATGGTTGCCGGTATGGGCTGTTTCAGCCATGTTGATCTCGATCCACACAGCGAACCTGAAAAGGAGCCCTTTGCAGGTGGACCCGATTACAAAGCGCCATACTATACTCTTTCACCTGACCTTCCGGGGATCGGGTGCACAAGAAAATAGCTGCCGGCACGCCATTGCCTGTCAGTTGAACTTCTCAAGAGTTATCTTGTCGAGGAGGAATTCATTGATCTCCCCGTCCATGTTCCTGTTGAAGTCTTCGTACCTGATGGTCAGGATGTTTTCCCCCTCCTTCAGCTCGATCCACTCCGGGTATGTGTAACCCCAGTCAGACCATTCGTCCTTACCGCGCTGAGGAAAGACCAGTGCTGCGACATATTTGCCATTGAGATACAGGGACCGGATGGCGCAGTTGTTGTCGGTATTGACAGGGCCGGTCCCATTGGCGTAGCGCATCCGGAGCGCATATCTTCCTTTATTGCTGGTGACACTGATTCTGAGTTCCCGGTCCTCAGCCAGAGTGAATCTCACATATCCGCTGCCGGTAAATCCCGGGTAATGGTCTTCACCCCGGATATTAAAGTTCTCTGCTTCAGCAGTCACGGTGCTGCTTTCTTCCGGAGAGACGGTGACAGGGTTGCTCAGAAAGGACTCTGTGGAGTTGCTGCCGAAAGCCAACACCTGATATTCAGCTGATTTATCCAGGCTCCCGGGAATAAATTCTGTCTCTGCAGTCGAAGTAATCATATTGCCGTTTTTGAAAACCTTGTAGCCGGTTGCCTCGACCACCGGGCTCCACAGAAGACCTGTTCCTGTCATTGAAAGAACCGGTGTCTCCGGTGCGGCCAGGTTGCCGACAGCCTTATGCCTGTTCCCGGTGCTCCTGCCGTTCATGACTATCTCAATATTATGGCTGCCTGTAGTTGTTGCCGGGATGTAATTATCTGCCGATTCCTTCCCGTCTGTTTTAAATGATGTGATTCCGTCGCCCCTGCCACTGACAGTAATGTTGTAGGTTCCGTTGCGGTATTTCAGGCCGGATAGTGAGTATGTGTCCCTGAAGTTTTCCGGTATCACCGGATTGAATTTCATCCTGTCGGAATCAAAGCTAATACCCATGATCACACGATGGTGCATTGCCAGCATAGCTGCAACGCTCCACAATTGCCTGTCGGAGTTCGTCTCAGTCCCCTCAAAATCTCCGTTTTCGGCTACGAAGTTCTCCTTATTGGTAAGGAAAAGTGCTGCAGGACGGATTATCGACGCAAGTCCGGCCTCAACGGCTTGAACCTGGCCCTCCTGTGCATTGGCCATGGTCCAGAAAGCCTGTACAAAAGGCCATATCCCGTTGTTGTGATATGGAGGGATTCCCGGTATCTGCGGATAGATGCATGTTATTCCGTAAGGGGTGATGGGGGTATTCTGAAGTACCCTGAGCCTCCGCTCCTCATCTGCGATACCGAATAATACCGCAAATGATTCGCCAAGGGCTTCCGCCCGCGGTGATAATGTCCTGAAGTGCCTTCCATAAAGGTACTGGCCATAATAGCCCTTATCATCCAACCAGAGGTGACTGTTGATTTTTTCACGGAGTTCTTCGGCCCTTGAGCTCCAACGGTCTTCTCTGCCAAGCTCCTGTGCCATCATCCCTGCAATCCTGAATGCCTGGCAATAGGCAACGTTGGTGCCCAGGCTGAAGGAGCCATAAATGTCTGCAGGTTCCATCCACAGAGGGTATGTTTGTTTCCTCCAGTCAAGGAAGGAAGACTCACCGCGAATCAATCCTGTTTCAGGGTCCGGGAGTGTCATACTGTCAGCTTCCATGGTGGTTGTGATAATCCCGAAGGCATTCAGAAGCCACTCTTTGTCGCCGGTATACTTATATATTTCCCATGCAGCCAGCGCCCATACCACCCTGTCGGAAGAAACCGGCCATGCTCCACCGGTACCGGTATCCTGTATTATCCTGTTGTCAGACACCTTGCGCATGAGACTGTTCATGCATCTTTCCGGGTCGAGCCAGGCCAGGGATAGAAGGGTGGCATAGCTTACATCGCGGGTCCAGACTCCCGCCCACTCTTTGCCGGTGCGAAATGTTCCGTCATCCTCCATGAGCATCACCATCTCATCAAGAGCCATTTTATAAAGTGCATCGAGCAGGAGGGAGGAGCTTCTGAACTCAGGGTGGGAGGATATGTCATTGGTCAGCTTCCATGAGGATGATGTATGTGCTGAAGGATCAAAGACGTTGAATGTCAGTTCTTTCTCGAAGATTCCGTCACCGTCAGGGTCCTCAAGCTTCAATTCCGGATTACCCGGAATATTTTCGAAGTCCCAGTTAAGCGGGTAAGTGTTGCCCGCAATGTATAGTCCCTTGAAATCATCCCTGAAAATGCGGTTTCCAAGAATATCATCATAGTATCCCTTTTTCGTGAATGAGTCAAGCACCTGGCTGAAGTCGACCCTGAACCTGACTTTTGTGTTCGCAGGCAGGGGTTGTGAGTCGTCGCTGAGCGTATCGGGGGTGGTCCTCTGCCCGAATTTTATATCAAGCACCGTTTGCTCCCCGTTCACAGGATAGATATTGGCCTGGTGGTTCACCCCGAATGCCAGTTCGTTGTCGCGACCGTTGATGCTGAACTTGAATTCGATCACAGGATCGATGTCTGCCCCGGGGCTCTTGTAACCGGAGTTCATCTCACTGGCGCTGATCGCCCTGGAGGTAAACTCACCCTGAACAACGCGGTCAGGGTAAACCGTATACCAATCTGATTTATAAATTGGAGAGTCATTCGTGTGGCACGATAAAAGTACTGTCAAACAGATTATTACAAGGATTCTTGACCGGGTGGGCTTCATTGGTGAAGTATTTAAGTCTGATTATTTGCTGTTTTCAAATTTAAGCAAAGAGGAGAAAACATGAATGCAAAAACAGGTGGTCCATTCTGATGCCCCGATACCGGATTTAGCGGTCTGTCTAAAGCTATGATTTAATTTGTTGAAAATAAATAGAATAAACGGATAATAAACCGTATATTTCGGAATACAAATAATATTGAATAATGAGTAAAGGAACAGTAAAATTCTACAATGAATTCAAGGGATTCGGATTCATCAAAGAGGAAAATTCACCAAAAGAGTATTTTGTGCATTCATCGGGACTGAAGGACAATATAAAAGAGAACGATGTTGTGACATTTGACCTGGAGCAGGGCAAAAAAGGATTAAATGCAGTAAATGTCAAACGAGTATAGTTTTGTTACAGTCATTTAATAAAAAAGGTCCCGACGGTGACGGCGGGGCCTTTTTAGCAATTAAATAAGAAAATGATCGAAAAGAAAACAGTAGTTCACACCTCCCCTGACCTTTCTAAGATGAAAGAGGTTGTCATTGACCACAGGACAAAAATTTACATTGCCCCTGGTGTTGATGCCGTCGAGGCCAAGTCACGCTACCTTGCTAATCTTAAAAACAGAAGACTGTAAATTGACTCTAAGTTTACCTGCTGTTGCAGTCTTTAATCCAAATTTGTCATCCGGAATATTTCTGCCATATGCATTAGTATTGTAAATCATTTGCATACCTGGTTATAATACATAACCATTGTGATTCGCTGCGAAATGACGCCTTCGCTTCCTTTTTTTCTCACTCCATAGCCGAAAAGGCCTCCTCTACCAGGTTTTTAGTCTTTTTAAATCATCAGTTTGTCAAAATTTAGATAATTATAGTCTATCGTCTTTCTTCACCTCTAAAGTCCACGAAAAGAGATGTTTGGCAAGACTTAATCCCTTTATTTTCAATTTTCGCCGTAACCTTTTGTAAAAAGTTGCCCGGTTTTGACGAATGTCTGATTCATTGGTATAAACAGCCCTCCTGGCTGCATGGATGTCCGGTAAATCTTGATTAAGGATTTTTAATAGTATCGCAAATATCCATTATATGGGCGTGAGCGACTTGCATTGCCTTTATGTGTACCATAAATTTGTCATGACAAAAGGACCAATAAAATGAAGATTCTGTTTCAGATTACATCGCCCGAGACCGGAATGGTACTCATAAGGCGCCGGAAGATAGCCAGAGCATTGCGCTGGTGGCTCAGAGATAAAGGTATTGTTTATGACTACAGGTATTTCCTGATTTAGAAATTTAGATAACAGAATAAAACCGAAGTGATGGAAAATCAAACCGTAATGAACAACAAAAATGTGACTGCAGACCAGGCGTTAGGTATGATTCCCGGCCTCAGTGCGTCGCCGGTTTTTTCAAGGCTAAACCATCTGTTTGCCGAACTCACTGCAGATGTGCGCCAGGACCTCATCAGCTATCTTGACGGGATGGGATTGATAAACGAGGCTTCAATACTTGTAATCCCATCGACAAGGCATTATTTCTATGATGCTGATGATATGAAGGGTGTGAAGACTATCGTGAATCTTAAGCCGCTCAATTATGTAAGGGAAATAAGGGATTTTCTCCGCAGACTGTCAGAACTGCTTCCTGAAGACAGCACTTTTGTGGGATGCTTTACCGACAACAAGTCGCAGAACGGATTTTCCGACAAATACGGCAATCTGCCCAAAAGTTTGTCGCATAAGGCTGAGGCTTATGAGAATGGTATAGAATCAAGGATACCTTTTATAAACAGGATGTACAGCTTCATTGACATGAAGACCAACAGGTATCTTACAGTAAGAACTGTCTCCATGCTCCTGGAAGAAAGCAATCTGCAGCTGATTACTATGACTGAAAAAAATGGTCTGACCTATTTCCATGCAAGGAGGAGATCTGCCAGGATAGGGCTGATAGCATGATAAGGATATAAGGATAATTCATATGGTAAAGATTATTGATCAATTAATTTAAAAAAGGCTGAAATGAAAAAAATGATGTATGTATTAGCGGCTTTCTTAATGATTGCTGCGCTGGGTTCCTGCCAGCAGGATAACGACGAAATTATCCTGAAAAAGGGAGATACCGGTTCTGAAGCTACACTCCCGCCTTCAGATGCAGGTATAGTGCCTGTGGTTTTGGATGGTGCAAATAATGGAGGTAACGTTACCTGCGCTGAGGTGGCAGCAGCATTTGAACTTGAGGATGGATATTTCCTCTGCGGTGACAAAATTGACTTTTCCGACGGAGTGTTCGACGGTGAATTCCCTGAAAGCCTTATGGTTGAGGTAAAGGATGGCGTTTATGTAAAATTTGGCATGGACACTCCGATCATGATCGATGGCATCGAATACATTGTTGGTGCGGTTATTGTCAAGGGTGGCAACTCTGCCAATGTATATTTTTATCCCGGTGGCAGCATGGGCGATGAAGGTCTCTCAGCACCTCTGAACAAGTCTGGTAAGCCCGCTGGTCTTAGTAACCTGACTTTCTGCCTGGTTAAAGCCAACCCGATTGTGATTGCGCTCAAAACCTACCTGGCTGTACCGGTTGAAGGAGAACAAGTCTCATATAAAAGAGTCGGCTGGGCTGTAAGTGGCGGACTGGGTGTCAGTACGGAATACGGACTCCACATGGGATACAATTATTATGATTTCAATGGTAATAACGAGTTTGACCTTGTCAAGGCGACACTCGGAGCAATTGAGGGACCTGTAGGTACCATAAAGGCATCCGATTACTGGGAAGAAAATGAACATATCCTTGAAATTGTCATCGAAATTGATGAGGAGTTCAATTATGTGTTCGATGATACATATCTCTATGTTGGCTCGCTTGCCGGTTATGAAGGCCTGGATTACAAGGCATTCCCATGGTCAGTTACAGGAAGTTTTGCTGACCAGAGAGTTTTCAGAATCAACCTCAGCGAGATTACATTGTAGGAATAACAAATAAATTCCTGTCCGGAAAAGGTCGGCTGCCATAGCCGGCCTTTTTTTTTCGGCATTCTGTCAGCCTGTTTATATGATGATTTTATTATTCCTGTTGCCATTTATGACAGCAGCCCTCACTTTCCTGCTCTCCTCTCCGGAGAGTTTTCTGAAGTTGTGAGGGCTGCCTTTCAAAATTAAAAAGGACCTTCGGAAGTATAAAGTAACAAAATAAACAGGACATGGCAATACAGCAATATGCTGGTTTTGACTAACATAGCCAATCAGATGGTCAACGTGTGAAAGGCATTGACAGACAAAATTCCTCAAATTTTGCGGGGAGTCACAGATCAGGTTATAAAAAATTTTAGAAAAATTATGTCTGTCATTATGCAGATGCATGAGTTTTTTCTATTTTTGGATCACGGCAGTTACAGCACGTACGCTAGTCGGACAATTTTTTCATCTTTACCATCTATTATAAAAATGTACGTGGGGGGAGGAACTGCCTTTTTCTTTTCTTCACTTCAGCTAAATAATTCCGGACGATACTACAAAAAAAAAT
>DHUL01000044.1:97291-98720 GCA_002409145.1 Bacteroidales bacterium UBA5235 | reverse complement strand
CCAGTATTTGCCCGTGACAAAGAGCCGCCTGCCCTCAGCATCCCACGCAATGCCGTTGAGCACATCCGTCTCCGGCCTGCGCTCCTCGCGCGGAAGAAGGTTATTAAGTTCAACATAGCCCAGTACCTTCCCGGTACGGGGATCTATCCGTGCAATCCTGTCAGTCTGCCATATGTTTGCCCAAAGCTCGCCGTCAATCATCTCAAGCTCGTTCAGGTTGTCAACCACACCTTTGTTGTCCCACACATCAACCGAAGAAAGGACATTGAAATCAGCATCAAGGAACCAGATAACGTTTGTCCCGTCACTCATCACCAGGCTGTCACCCATGGTCGTCAGCCCCCATCCCTGGGTCTGATAATAGATGCGGTTTACCTGTCGGAGAGTCTCCTTTTCATATACGAACCCGACTTTGCTGGTCCAGGTAAGCTGATAGATGCGATCACCCAGCAGTGCCACCCCCTCGCCGAAGAGTGAGCCGTCAAGGCTTGCCTGGCTGAGAACCTTGCCTGTCTCCGGATCCACCTTTCTGAGCGATGACTCCCCCTGTTGCCCGGTTCCTTCGTAGAAGAACCCGCTGTCATATACCAGCCCCTGGGTGTAAGCCTTCCTGTCATGAGGATAGCTTTTGATAACGCGATGGCGGTATGTAACCGGATCGATGTCTGAGACCAGGTTGATGAACATAGCCACTGTCTGGGGCTTTGTGGCCTGAGAGTAAGCTACTGCCCTGACAGAAATCCTTCCCGGATCACCGTCCATAACCAGTTCCGCTGTAGCGGGAAGGGATGATATTGTCAGGGCCAGCCTGCTTCCCACCCACACCTGCACAGAGTCGACGTGGACCTGTCCGGCTGCATGTGTTACTGAAAAATTTATCTTGTCAGTACAGGTAAAGGAGGCATTGTCAGCTGGTGAAAGCACCTCAATGAGTCTCTTTACCGGCCTGGTGTCAGAATCTTTGACAACAGCAGCATCTTCCGGACCCTTTGCTCCCTGTCTGCCTGCCGATCCTGAACATGAGATCACGGCTACAAGCACCAGGCTGATCAGTGAGATGTAAACAGCAATTCTCTTCATGGGTTTTGTTCATTTTTTGCCAAACAGATTGAAGCGGCGCTTTTTTATCTCGCGCATAGCCTGTTCCTCCCTGTCAGACCATGGGTCAATCATATTGAGTACCTCACCCCATCCCGGGAAACCGCCAACGTTCTTGTCATCAATGAAGATATCCACATTGATCTTCCTCGGGGTACCGTCTGTCCACTGTTCCTCGGGGTAGTTGCGGTTCACGGCATAGAATTCGATTCCGTTCTGACTGCAGTAGTCGACGGCTTCCTGCAACTCCTTACCCTCACGGAAGGTCCACATGATGAGCAGCGCCCCCCTCTTCTGAAGCTCCTTCAGAGTGATGAAGGCAAAAAGCTTC
>DHUL01000044.1:27154-97083 GCA_002409145.1 Bacteroidales bacterium UBA5235 | reverse complement strand
CTCATAATCCGAAAGCAAAAATAAACAAATAATAGTTGCCACTATTATTGTAATTTTAGCGATGCCACAAAAAGAGTTATGATAAGACATATCCCGAACACCCTTACCCTTCTGAACCTGGTGTGCGGCTTTGCCGCAACAATCTGCGCCATAAAAGGTTATAATGATTATGCTTCATATTTCATCATGGCCGGCATGGTGCTTGATTTTTCTGATGGTTTTGCGGCCAGGCTTCTTAATGCATATTCCGCCCTTGGCAAAGATCTGGACAGCCTCGCTGACGTGGTCACTTTCGGGATCGCTCCGGGAGCCATCGTATTCAATCTCCTGGCAGCAGGAGGCATGACTGAACTGCCAGTATTTGCTGTGGCGGCCATCATACCTGCAGCCTCAGCGCTCAGGCTTGCAAAATTCAACAATGACCCCGGCCAGTCATCATCCTTCAGGGGTATGGCCACACCCGCAAGCGCCTTCACGGTGGTGTCGGTAGCGCTGGCCGCCGCGTGGACTGACTGCCGCATCTATGACACGATGGCCGGTTCACCGCTGTTCATCAGCCTCCTTGCGCTTTTCCTCGCAGTGTTGATGCTGCTCAACGCCCGTATGTTTTCACTTAAATTCGCCAGCCTGCGGTGGAAGGGAAATGAAGAGCGATATATCTTCGTAGCAGTAAGCCTGCTGCTTCTTATTATATTCCGCATGGCAGCCCTGCCGATGATAATGGCTGCCTATATCCTGATTTCATTCCTTTTCCCCGTCGCTGCCGGCAGGAGGACATCCCCCGGCCAGGCGTAGCTTCTTCATCACCACATCCTGGCAGCGGATAGATTCGTCATGAATCATCCGTATCACCCTGCCCACAAACTCGCTGTCAAGTCCCTCGCTGATACCGTGCTGTGTTCTCGACTGCAGTATTTCGAGCCATCGCTCGAGCTGGAAGACGGTCACACCACTCCGGCACTTGTACTCTCCCATCTCCTCTGATATGCGCATCCTCGATGCGAGCAGTCCTATCAGCTGGTGGTCAATTGAGTCTATCCTGTTGCGCAGTTCCTCAAGATGATTGATGAACCCGATGTCACCACTGGTGGATGACCGGAAGAGCAGGCTTCCCATCATCTTCTCAAATTCGCCGGGATTAAGCTGCTGCTCCTTGTCGCTCAATGCATGGGCAGGGTCATTGTGCACCTCAATCATCAGTCCTGCCATATTCATATCGAGCGCCTTCTGTGCCGTCTCCGGCACCAGAGCAGCTTTGCCTGACATATGGCTGGGATCACATATTACGGGCAGGGATGGAATCCTGCTGCGTAGTTCAATTGCCAGCTCCCACTTGGGAAGATTGCGGTAGCGGCTTTTATCGTAGGGGGTGAAGCCCCTGTGTATTGCGGCTATCTTCCGGATGCCTGCGCTGTATACTCTCTCAATGGCTCCTACCCACAGCTCCAGGTCGGGACTGAGCGGATTCTTGACCATTACTGGTATATCAGCACCCCGCAGTACTGAGACAATGGCATCCACGCTGAACGGGTTTGACACCGTCCGTGCACCGAGCCACACTGCATCTATGCCTGCTTCCAGGCACGCCCCGGCATGCTCCGGGGAGGCGACCTCCACTGCCACGGGCAGACCTGTCTCCGCCTTCACCCTGAGGAGCCACTCCAGCGCCCGGAATCCTTCTCCGGCGAAAGACAATGGCCTGGAACGGGGCTTCCACAAGCCCGCTCTGAAGAGGTGAACCCTGCCGGCGGCCTTCAGCGCCATGGCCGTCGCCATAAGCTGTTCCTCGCTCTCTGCACTGCATGGTCCGGCAATTATCAGAGGTCCTTGACCAAACCCCCACGACCCCGTCTGCACTAAATCCATTTACACCTCCCTGCCAGTCTTTAAAATATCAGTATGTGTGATCTTCGCCGGCCAGCTCCTCACTGGTAATCCGGCTGCGGTTGATCGAGCCCCAGGCATACCAGATGTATGCCACCACAAACGGTATGACAAAAGAAACATACATCATAGTCTTCAGGGTGAAATAACTCGATGATGCCTTTGCAAGCGTCAGGGAACTGCCCGGATCGGTTGATGACGGATAGAAGGCTGTCTCACCGTATCCTGCCATCATGAAGAGGGCAATTACAACCGGTACTGTGCCGAAACCGGCATACCATATTGCCCTTCGCGAACCCCTGAAGATACCCAGCCATAATGAGATAAGGATCAGCACAACTCCTCCGAGAAGGAATGCCAGGGCGACATAATTGCCAATGAGGTTATGGAGGTAATGGTATTTTACCAGCGTTACCTCTCCGGAGACAGGATCAGCCCTGTAACCCTTCCCGAGGAGAATGGCTGCGATAAATGCCAGAAAGAAAACCAGGAACGGAACCGCATTTCTCACCAGCGCCTTTCTTATTGAAGCTGTCAGTTCCTTTTCATCGATACTGTTTTCAAGGTACATCAGCCCCAGCACCCTGGCCAGGAACAGTACTCCAAAACCCAGCAGCAGGTTGACAGGATTGATAAGCGCCTCCAGGCCGTGCCAGCCTGAGCCCCAATGTACCCTGTTGAAAAGGTCGAGGGTGAAGTCAGACCCAGTGAAGAAGGTGGCCACAGCCACTCCGAGAAGGAACGGACCCAGGCAGCCGTTTATAAAGAGGAAAGTGTCAAAGACACGGGTACCGTAAACATTGGCAGGTTTGGAGCGGTACTCATAGGCTACAGCCTGGATGATAAAGCTGAAGAGTATTGCCATCCACACCCAGTATGCGCCTCCGAAACTGGTTGCATAGAACAGCGGGAATGAGGCAAAGAAGGCTCCGCCGAATGTCACCAGTGTGGTAAAGGTAAACTCCCATTTGCGGCCCAGGGCATTGACTACCATCTTCCGCTGCATGTCATTGCGCGGAAGGGAGAAGATAAACGACTGTCCTCCCTGAACAAACATGAGGAAGACCAGGAGACCGGCGAGAAGTGAGATGATCAGCCACCAGTATTCACGCAGGAACAAATAAGATATCTGCATTGTCATAATCCTTTCCTCCTAATGTTTTGGTCCGGTTTTTATCTGTCTTACCATTATTGAAATCTCTGCAATAAGCAGGGCGGTGAACAGCACTGCAAAGAGCCAGAAAGTTGTCTGGACTGCGCCTGCGCTGATGTTTGACACTGCCACATGAACAGGCATGAGGTTCTGTATAATCCAGGGCTGGCGGCCCATCTCAGTGACTATCCAGCCAAGTTCGCTGGCCAGATAGGCAAGCGGTATGGAGAAAAGGGCAATCCAGAGAAACCAGCGGTTCTTTTCCAGCGTCTTTTTCCGGTGGAACCATATTGCCAGCGTAAAAAGCAGGATAAAGAAGAAGCCCAGCCCCACCATCACGCGGAAGGCATAGAATGTCACCGGGACGGAGGGGATGACCTGCCATGGATGCTCAAAATAGCTGTATCCGAAATATCTGAAGTAGTTTTCAACGAAATCCTTTTCTTCAAATTTTGCCGCCAGTGAAGCCATGGTTTCAGTGTCTCCAAGCTCCCTGGCCATCTTGTAATCGATAAGCACCTGCCTGGCATAGCGTCCTCTTTCCATCATCTCACTGACAGAGAGTATGCCTCTTTCCGGATTGCCGTTGACCAGGTCTTTCAGCCCGGGGACATAACCGTCTCCCTTACCGGTAGTCATGACTGAAAGCAGTTTGGGAATCGCAATCTTCAGCTTCACGTCATGTACCTTCTTTTCGCCTATCCGTTCACCGCTGTCAGCCAGTGCGCCAATCACCGTCAGGCCTGCATTGGCCTTTCCCTCATACAGAGCCTCCATAGCGGCAAATTTAACAGGCTGCACCTGTGCCAACGTTCTTGCCGAAGAGTCTCCCGTCAGAGCCACTGCAAGGCCTGACACCAGACCGAATATTCCGGCAATAAGTATACTCTTTCGTGCCAGTACTTCCTCTCTCTTCCTGATAAGGAACCACGCGCTTATTCCCACTACAAAGACCGATGCAAGGACAAACCCTGATGTCACTGTATGGAGGAACTTGTCTACTGCAACAGGGTTGAAAACCACCTCACGGAAGCTGTTCATCTCATTGCGGGCGGTATCAGGATTGAATACCATACCCACGGGATTTTCCATCCAGGCGTTGGCGATCAGAATCCAGAGGGCTGATAGGTTTGCACCTATGGCGACGAGCCAGGTAGAGGCCAGGTGGAATCTCTTGCTCACCTTGTTCCATCCGAAGAACATCACCGCCACAAAGGTCGATTCCAGGAAGAATGCCAGTATACCTTCTACAGCCAGCGGTGCCCCGAAGATGTCGCCAACAAACCAGGAATAATTCGACCAGTTGGTGCCGAATTCGAATTCGAGGATGATCCCGGTGGCCACTCCGATGGCGAAGTTGATACCAAAAAGGGTCATCCAGAACTTGGTTATCTTCTTCCACATCTCATCGCCCGTTCGCACATAGAGTGTCTCCATGAAGGCAAGGATGAATGAAAGGCCAAGAGTCAGGGGCACGAAGAGCCAGTGATAGATAGCAGTCAGCGCAAACTGTGCCCTCGACCAGTTTACAAGTGACAGGTCAAAGTTTTCAATCATATTGTCAGTTATTTCCGGTTAATTGTTCCAGCACATAATCGCTCCTCTCCCTGTCATTGCTGAAATTGACTTTCAGAAAATCGGGAAAGAAGAATAACCTCAGTATCAAAAACATGATGAAGAGCTTGATCAGAATGATGATCCAGACCCTGTTCCCCCACCATGACATGGTACGGAAACCGTCATAATAGAATCTGAATATCCTGTTGATTGTTTTGCCTGCACTGCCCATTACCCCTCCGGCTCTGTTTCCCTGTTCTCTTTTCCCAGTCCTGAGGTTATTTTCCGTACCGGCCCGAAGTTGTAAAAGAACTCTCGGGCGAAGACCCTGAGAGCAGTGTAAGCCGGCACTGCCAGTATCATTCCGATGATGCCTGCGAAGCTGCCAACAGCGAAGATGACAAGGAAGATTTCAATCGGGTGGGCATTGACGCTTCGCGAATAAATCATTGGCTGGATAAGGTTGTTGTCAATGATCTGTGTACAGGCGATGACGATAACCATATAGATTATCAGCAGCCAGATCACGGGATAGCCTGTTGTTGTCACCGCGGTGGCCACACCCATTAGAACTGCCACGGAACCTCCGAGCCAGGGGCCGACATAGGGAATAATGTTGAAGATCCCTATCAAAAGCCCCATCACCAGAGCCTGGTGGAACGGAAAACCAACAATGGTCATCCCGATGGTGATGTTGATCAGCACAACAGTACTCTGAAGGATGATCCCTATAAAATACCTGATCAGCAGTTTCTTGATGGAATGAAGCACATTTCTGATCCGCTTTTCATATTGGTCAGGAACCATCACCATGATCGTCTCCTTGAACAGCCCTTCATCCTTCAGGAAGAAGAATGCGAGGAAGGTGATTGCCACAAAGGCGACAATGAGCTTGCGCAATACGGTTACAATATTTCCTGCAAAATCGGTAATCGAGGCCGGATTCAGAATGTTCGTTATCGTGGTGACCGCTATGTCATACAGGGTTTTGTCGGCCGGCATATCACGGTATACCTTCCTCAATGCCGTATCAGCCTTGTCAAGCTGGTCACGCAATCCCTGTACAATTGAACCGGCGTCAAAGCCTGACAGAGCATCAATCTGCCTGCTGACCAGCGGGATGAATATCATGAAGAAAAGTGCCAGCAAGCCGTAGAGAACCAGAAGGGTAAGAAGTGAACTTAGTGCCTTGGGGAACCTGAACTTCCAGATGCGGATGCCGTTCAACAAGTCTACCACCGGCCTGCCTATGAGCGAGATCACCCCGGCTGCAAGCACGTAGGCAATGATGTTCCGGAAATACCAGAACAGGTATACCAGCAATGCCAGCCCAATAATAATAAGTATGTTACGCAGGGTAGTATTCATCAGTCAGTAATGATCTTGTAAATATTCCCGTGCCTCATGCACGATCAGAACACAACAATTTCAAATTTAGAAATAATTCCCGGTTAAACAACCGGACTTAATAAAATGTCATTATGGCATGTTCGCAATTTACTTTTATGCCATTATGTCATCATTTTATTGTCGGCATATAAATTGAAATAACAGGGGTGTAAATGCATATAAAGTTTAACAATATAAAAAAGGAGGTTGCTATGTTACCAATGATTACCAGAAGGAATTACAAACCGGTTACGTTATCGGATTTCCTCAATGAAGATTTCTTCCCCACATTTACCAGGTCGTCAACCAGTCTGCCTGCAGTGAATATCAGGGAAGACGAGAAGGCGTTCTATCTTGAGCTTGCCGTTCCGGGCATGGACAAGAAGAACCTGAAGATTGAAGTGAAGGATGAGGTCCTTACCATCTCTGCCGAGCAGAAGGATGAGAAGCAGGAGGATCTCAACGGATACAGGCGCAGGGAGTTCAGTTACAGCTCATTCTGCCGCAGCTTCTACCTGCCGGAGGATGTCAACGGTGAAACGATAGGTGCCACATACAGGGATGGCATTCTGAACGTTGAGATACCAAAGCTGGAGGAAGAGAAGAAAAAGGAAAAGATCCGCACGATCTCAATCTCGTAAATGCAGGATCATGAATGAATAAATGTAGCGCCGGGTCTGAGACCTGGCGCTACCATTATAACCGGATAACTTTCATACATCCACGTTGCGCCAGGTCTCAGACCCGGCGTTCCCGTATATATATTCCAAACATCATATTAAGCAGGTGTGGTCAACGCCTTCGCAAACCGCTCACCATATTCAATAAGCGTTTTCTCCTTGTTCTCTTCGGGTACAAACTTGTAGGCAGCAGGTTCTTCGAAATACTTCAGTTTAAGGTTCTTCAGCATCTCCGCAATAAGAGACGGTGCCTCACCGCTCCACCCGTATGATCCGAACGACCCTGCAAGCTTTCCCCTGTCACGCAACGGGCTGATAACGGCCATGAGCCTGTAGACCGGCAGCAGGGTATTCTGGTTAATGGTCGGTGATCCGACAATAATCCCGTCGGCTATAGTGAGTTTCGAGTCTATCTCCCCGATATCAGCCGTCTCAATGTCCATCAACTCAACCTCCAGGTTGTCTGCCTTCGAGGCTCCTGCTGCTATCAGCCTGGCCATCTCTGCAGTGTATCCGTATGCCGAGACATAGGTTATCAGAAGCCTCTTCATGCCTGACCGCTCTGTAAGGGCAACATACTCTTCGGACAGATGGTGTGTTTCATCGACGATCTTCTTCCAGTTTTTCCTGAGGACGGGGCCATGTCCGGTAGCAATCATTGAGATGTCAAGGGGGCGGATCTTTTCTATGGCCTTGACCATGAACTTGCTGTAAGGCTTCAGGATCACATCGAAATAATACTTGAAATCATCATGATAATCACCCGTCAGGTCGTCAAACAAGTCTTCGTGGCAGTAATGTGCCCCGAATGAATCACAGGTAAAAAGGATCTTATCCTCAACAAGGTATGTGTAAATACTGTCAGGCCAGTGAAGGTTCGGAGCAGAGATGAATTTCAGTGTCTTGTTGCCCAGGTCGAGTGTGTCACCGTCTTTTACTATCAGTGATTTAAAAGGTCTGTTGACTATATCACCGAGATACCTTATTGCGTTGCCGCTTCCCACCACCACTGCATCGGGAGCAAGATCAAGCAACTGACGCATGGCACCTGAATGGTCGGGCTCTGTATGATCAAGAACTATGTATGACAGCTCAGCAGGATCGGTGACCCTCCGAAGCTTATTGAGAAAAACATCGCTGAACTTTTCCTTGGCGGTCTCTATGATGGTCTTCTTGCCGGCATTGATGAAATAGGAGTTATAGGTTGTACCGTGCCCTGTATGCATCACGATGTCAAAAGTCCTGATGTCATAATCAAGCACTCCGATCCATTTCACATCAGGAGTAAGATCAATTATACGGTTGTCAGCTTTCATTTTATTATCAATTAAATAACTCTTGCAAGAATTGTTCTGCTGGCCCTTACCTGTTCGAACATTCCGACGTCGACCGCTGTTCCGGTGGGAAGGAAAATATCCACTCGTGAGCCAAACTTGATGAATCCCAGTTCATCTCCCTGGTGCACCTTATCCCCCTTCTTCGAGTAAGTAACTATACGGCGGGCCACGGCCCCGGCTACCTGCCTGACAAGTATTTCAGTGCCGCTCTCACTTGAAACAACCACGCTGCTCCTTTCGTTCAGCTCTGAAGATTTGGGGCTTCGCGCATGGAATTTCTTGCCTGGCTGGTAGTGAGTCCAGGTAACAGTCCCTGAGATAGGATACCTGTTGCTGTGCATGTTGAAAGGCGACATGAAGATGGAGATTTGCAGACGGGTATCCCTGAAATACTCCTTTTCATATGTATCCTCTATGACCACAATCTTACCGTCAGCCGGTGCATAAATGAGAAGAGGATCGGGTTCCAGCGGCCTGGCCGGTGCCCTGAAGAACATCACTATGAAGATGAACAGGATGAGTGACGCACCAAGGGCAAGCCAATGATAGAGCGTCGGGCCCGGCCATACCACCCATCCGGAAATGTTCAGAGAGGACAGTGCAATCAGCACCGCCGCAATTATCTTATAACCCTCCTTGTGTATCCTGAATTTTCCGATAGTCATGTCAAAGCATCGTTGCTATGTAAAGATAAACCAGGGGGAATGCCACCACCACGCTGTCAAACCTGTCCAGGAACCCGCCGTGTCCCGGCATAATCGTTCCGGAGTCTTTCAACCCGAGACTGCGCTTGAGCATCGACTCAAGCAGGTCACCAAACGTCCCTCCAACGGAAATGATCAGTGCAATGACCATCCACCCTTTAGTATCAGCCACGCCTAGCCATCCGGAAAAAAGTCCTGCCACCAGCAATGTCAGCAGCAGCCCGCCGAAGAAGCCTTCCCATGATTTCTTTGGTGAGATGCGTTCGAAGAGCCGGTGCCGGCCCAGTGTAGAACCGACAAGATAGGCACCGGTATCATTTGTCCATAGCAGCAGGAAAAAGCCAACCATGATTCCGGGTGAGAAGGCAATGCCTTCCATCGGTATAAGCGGACTCAGTCCTGCCTGGTTAAAAGCCGAGAATGGAAACATTGAAAACGGTACTGCAGTGTACAGGATTGAGAAAAATGTATGCGCCAGGGAATCAAAAGGCCTTTCAACATTGCGGAACAGCTCGATCACCATTACAATGGATATCATCGGGATCATTGCAAGGAACCATCGCCTCGGGAGCCATCCCAGCGCCACCGTGGTGGAGATGACATAAAGGAGGAATCCGCTGATTATTCCCGTGATCACCTGTGGCCTTACTCCGGTGCCTCTTACCATGATATAATACTCCCGCTGTGTGCCGGCGATCATCACCGCTCCCACCAGGAAAAATGATACAGGGTGGAGCCAGAGTCCCCCGAGAACGAATATCACTATGAAGGCACCCGTGACGGTGCGCCTGAAAAAATTTGTCACCCTACAGATCCTTGATTATTTCCTTAGCTATAAGCACATTGTCACGATGGACAAAAATCTCGATCTCACCTATCTTGTATATGCTGTCACGCTTGTCTACAGCTACCGCATCGACCCCGTTCGTCAGCAACCTTTCAACAGCGATCTGGCTTCTTACATCATCGGTGAAGCCGGCTATTGCGACCCACTCATTCTCCATTACCGGTGTCAGAAGTTTCACTGGAAGGAACAGCAGGGGCTTCAGGCTCCACGGCCGGCTTACCGGCAGCACCGCTCTCACCCTCAGATGAACCTGCAGCAGCAGCCTCCGGGGCTGCAGCCTCGGTATGCTTTTCACCCCGGCGCTTGCCGAAGATACGCTCAAGGTCCTCACTGAAGATGACCTCCTTCTCAAGCAACTGCTCGGCAAGCTGTGTCAACCCGGCTATATTCGACGAGATGACCTCCTTGGCCTTCAGATAGGACTCCTCAACAATTTTCTTCGCCTCATGGTCAATCAGTTCGGCTGTCTTCTCACTGTATGGCTTGGTGAAGCCATACTCACTCTGGCCTGATGAGTCATAATAGCTCATGTTACCTACCTCGTCAGACATGCCGAAGTAAGCCACCATGGCGTATGCCTGCTTGGTTACCTTCTCCAGGTCACTCAGTGCGCCGGTAGATATCTTTCCAATGACCAGCTCCTCGGCCGCTCTCCCGCCAAGGGCATAAGCCAGTTCGTCAAGTATGTGCTCACGTGTTGAGATTGACCTCTCCTCAGGCAGGTACCATGCTGCACCCAGAGCTTTTCCCCTGGGTATGATTGTCACCTTGAGCAGCGGGCTGGCATGTTCGAGGAGCCAGCTGACAGTGGCATGACCGGCCTCGTGGTAGGCAATGGTCCTCTTCTCCTCCATGGAGATGATCTTGTTTTTCTTCTCCAACCCTCCTATGATACGGTCAATTGCATCAAGGAAATCCTGTTTCTCCACCACTGTCTTGTTCCGCCTTGCGGCGATAAGTGCAGCTTCATTGCACACATTGGCTATATCAGCGCCGGAGAAACCCGGAGTCTGCTTGGCCAGGAACGAGATATCAAATCCCCCCTCCAGCTTGATAGGGCGGAGGTGCACCCTGAAAATTGCTTCGCGCTCCTTGAGGTCAGGAAGCTCCACGTGTATCTGGCGGTCAAAACGGCCGGCCCTGAGCAACGCCTTGTCAAGAATATCGGCCCTGTTGGTGGCTGCAAGGATGATAACACCACTGTTTGTGCCGAACCCGTCCATCTCGGTGAGGAGCTGGTTAAGAGTATTTTCCCGCTCATCATTGGCGCCGAAATTCGGATTGCGGCCACGGGCCCGGCCCACCGCGTCAATCTCATCAATAAAGACAATGCACGGTGCCTTCTCCTTGGCCTGCTTGAAGAGGTCCCTGACCCTCGAGGCGCCCACTCCTACAAACATCTCCACGAAGTCAGATCCGGAGATGGAGAAGAATGGCACGTTGGCCTCACCGGCAACAGCCTTGGCCAGCAGTGTCTTGCCCGTCCCGGGAGGGCCTACCAGCAATGCTCCCTTGGGTATCTTGCCACCCAGGGAGGTATATTTCTTCGGATTCTTGAGAAAGTCAACTATCTCCATCACCTCGGTCTTGGCCTCCTCAAGGCCCGCCACATCATTGAAGTTGATCTTTATGTGGGTATCCTTGTCAAAAATCTGGGCCTTCGACTTACCTACGCTGAAGATGTTTCCGGCACCGCCTCCCGCACCGGCAGACATGCGCCGCATGAAATAAATCCACAGTGCAGCTATCAGTATGAACGGGAGTATGACCCCCAGAAACGTACCCAGGTAGTCCTTCCGTTTCTGGTAGTCGAGATAGATGCGCTGCTCCTCGGTATAGCCGGCTTTGTCCTGAGCCTCTTCGAAAAACTTCTGGAAGAGTTCGACAGTTCCGAAGGTGTGATAGAATTGAGGTTTGGGCGGCTGAAGGCCGAAGCTGCGCTGCTCGGCAAAATCAGGGTAACGACCGCTCTTAAGCGAGTCAGGGATGAGATATATCTCCGCCTGCTCCTCGTTGACGATGATAACCTTTTCAATGTCATGGTGCATGACCATTTCCTCTATCTCCCGCTGTCCCGCCTTCTGGGTATATTTACCGGAGGTGAGGACCTGGAAAACGATGAATGTCAGCAACAGTATCGCGAACAGCCAGCTGGAATTGAACCACGACTTGCCGTTATTCTTTTCATTCTTGTTTGACTTCAGAGTCTCTTTGCTCTCTGCCATAATATTAGTTAACCTTTCTTTTCCAAGTTGTCACCGAGGTACGTTATACGGCCGTCGGCCCATAACGACTCCAGATCGTAAAATTCCCTGTAAGGCTTTTGGAATATATGTACGAGAATATCGCCGTAGTCTAGCAGTACCCATATGCAATTCTCCCTTCCCTCGATGTGGTATGGTTTAACGCCTGTCTCCCTTCTGACCACATCCTCTACTGACCATGCCAGTGAATCAACCTGTCTGGTGGATGCGGCATGACTGATAACAAACCAGTCACAAATCCTGCTATCAATATTCCTCAGATCAATCAGGGCCACCTTCTCACCCTTTTTCTCCAGCAGACCCCTGACAATACTGTCAGTCACCCCGGTGGCCTCCTTTGTGCCTTTTCTCATCAATAATCTTTTCAGTTATAAACAGTTCTGTAAGTAGTCGCAAAATTACGAACATTTATCCGTATTTTAGTCCGGTCTAAGCTCTTTTTACAATTTGGGTGCCAATTTGTTCAGAACGGTTATTACTGCCGTTCTCCGCCAGAGAAGCGTCCCTTTGTCAGGTGATTGTCATGATAGTAGGTACATATGTCAGGCACTTCGAAAAAGTGTCATCAACAAACACTGTGGCAGCTGCCATGTTGAATGAGCAGGCTCCTGCTGAAGGTACGGTAATAACGGCTTCATACCAGGAAAGCGGCAAGGGGCAGCCCGGGAACAGCTGGGAGAGCGAGCCCGGCAAGAATCTGATTATGAGTGTAATACTTTATCCGGTCATGGTCCGGCCAGCCGATCAATTCATTATTTCAAGGATGGTTTCGCTGGCAGTTTATGACCTGGTATCGAGGCATACACGGAATGCGAGCATCAAGTGGCCCAATGACATCTATGTGGGCAATGACAAAATTGCGGGTATCCTGATCGAAAACAGCATCATAGGCGAGACCCTGGGCAGCAGCATATCGGGTATCGGGCTCAATGTAAACCAGGTGGTCTTCCGGAGCGGGGCGCCAAATCCTGTTTCGCTGAAACAGGTTACAGGCACAACCCATTATCTCAAGGCTGTGAAAGAGGAGCTGATAGCTGCCCTTGACAGGCGGTACGCCATGGTCATCAATGGGGAGACAGCTGCACTGGAGAGTGAGTACCACCAGGTTCTCTACCGGGCCGGGAAATGGCACCGCTATTCAGATGACAGCGGCGAGTTTGAAGGGATGATCGGGGGGGTGATGTCTGACGGCATGCTCTCAGTCAGGAGAAGAGACGGTACCAGCCGCCTTTATGCGTTCAGGGAGATTGATTACATCCTCTGACCCTGTCATACCCGTCGTATGACTCGATCATATCCATCAGCATATCGATGTATCTGCCCGCCGAATCACCAATCAGCATCCGCAGGAGTGGATTCATGTTCAGCCCGGTATCAATGCGAACCGCTGACCTCATACCACTGATGAACTCTATATAGAGCCTCACCCTGACTTTCCCTGTGAGGAAAGACTCCGCGTCATATGTTATCTCCGAATGAGGCATTGCTTCCGACAGAGCCACGGTGATGCGACCAGCCCCGTCAGTTTTGAAACTGCAACTGTCTTCCGTTGCCTCCCAGTCTGCAACCGAATCCGCCGGCATGACCGACCGGAAATTCCTCATGTCTGTCAGGAATGCGTATAGGTCTTTGTCCCCGCACGGGACCTCTCCCCTCCTGCTGGTATATGTAGTCATCGGGCTCATATCCCGGTCTTTCTGTCTTTCTTCATAATCAATAATCTGTCCCTGCTGTTACTCCTTTCCTGTTCCCCATGAGGACGGGTCTTTGCGCCACTCCTTCAGTGTTTCCACATCGCCGTGGGAAATATAGCCTGATGCATCAGCCAGATCTACCAGTACGTTGTAATTGCTGAGAGTATCTAGTTTGCATCCCTCTGCCTGAAAGGCGTCAACTGCCTTTGCAAAGCCATAGGTAAAAATGGCAATCATCCCCAGCACCTCACATCCCGCTTCGCGGAGAGCCCTGACAGCACCCAGACTGCTTCCTCCGGTCGAAATCAGGTCTTCTATCACAACCACTTTCTGCCCTTTTTCATACCTCCCTTCAATCTGGTTTCCAAGACCGTGATCCTTGGCGCCTGACCTGACATATACAAAGGGCATTCCGAGAGCGTCAGCTGCCAGGGCACCGTGAGCAATGGCACCCGTTGCCACCCCGGCTATCAGGCCGGCATCCGGATAGAGCTCCCTCACCTTCGCGGCAAAAGAGTCACGTATGAACCCGCGAACCTCAGGAAAGGAAAGAGTCATGCGATTGTCACAGTAGATGGGCGACTTCCATCCGGAAGCCCACGTAAAAGGTTTTGCCGGTTGTAATTTTATTGCTTTAATTTGCAGTAGGTATTCTGCGGTTTTTCTTGCTGTTTCGTCCATATGGTGAAGTATAAGGTATATTTTGACAACAGGGTCATCACTCTCTCCCCCGAACCTGACAGGGTGCAAAAATACACCCTTTATCATAAATACAACCAACCGGAGGAACTCTTCACCCAAATATCACAGTTTGCAGTCAATAATGAAATCCCCTCCCTGAATATTTATTCATTGGATATCAACAACCTCTGGAAGGTTTTTTCGTCATGGTTTGTGGTTATAAATGCTGCCGGAGGCCTGGTGGGGCATCCCTCGGGCCGCTATCTCTTCATTATGAGATATGGCCGGTGGGATCTTCCGAAAGGTCATATGGAGGAGAATGAGACGCCTGAAGAGTGCGCCATCAGGGAGGTAACGGAAGAGTGCAACATCCGGGGCCACATCATCGAGAGTCCGCTTCCGCCAAGCTACCACACCTACCTGTTTGAAAATAAGCCCTACATGAAGAAGACATGGTGGTTCAGGATGAGCTACAGGGGAGATATGATCACTGACCCACAGGCATCAGAGGGAATCACACACGCAGAATGGCTTGCCCCTGACGAGATAGCAAGAATCAAGTCAAACACCTTCCAGTCGCTTCTTGATCTGTTGAATTATACACTCAGGGTAAAGTAATCACACTGTTCCATACCGGCTGGCCTTTGCAGAACGGTCAGATCAGAACCGATTTATGATCGAATATTCCGGGCGGGTCTGTTTTCTGGCGGACCTGTTTCCTGGCACGCCTGTCCGGAAGGGTCTAGTTCTCCAGGTAGTCTGAGATGTTGATCACAGCCGGGACGAACATGGAAACATCGCCGCCGTTCCTGATTATGTCGCGGACAATTGTGGAGTTTATCGGGGTATGCTCGGTGCTTGTAAGGAGGAAGACGGTATCTATCTCCGGGGCCATCTTCCAGTTCATGTGACCCATAGCCCTTTCGTATTCGAAATCGACTGCGGTCCGGAGCCCCCTCAGGATATATCGTGCCCCGCAACTGCGGCAGAACTCCACCGTAAGGCCGCTGTAGCGGGTAACCTCAATCCTGCTCTCACCCTCGAAGACCTTTGAGATCATCTTCATACGCATTTGTATAGTAAAGAGGTTTTTCTTGTCGGCATTCTCCCCTACTGCAATGACAATCCTGTCAAAGAGCTGGAGGCCTCTTCTTACCAGTGACTCATGCCCGACTGTAAAGGGATCAAACGAACCCGGGAAAAGAGCAACTTTATCCATGACCTGATTCTGCTGTTATTCAAATTCAATTACCCTCGGATTTGCCACCTTCTGCTGAAGCAGCACATGGTCAAGCACATCCATGATCGTACTTACATACTTGAATTTCAACCCCCTGACATACTTCTCATTGATCTCCTCCACATCCTTCCTGTTTTGTTCCGAGAGCACTATCTCCTTTATTCCGGCACGTTTGGCTGCCAGGATCTTTTCTTTAATACCACCAACAGGAAGCACCTTTCCCCTCAGGGTGATCTCGCCGGTCATGGCCACATATTTCTTCACCTTTCTCTGGGTGAATCCCGAAGCCACTGATACGGCCATGGTTATACCGGCTGAAGGACCGTCCTTGGGGATAGCCCCCTCGGGTACGTGTATGTGAATATTCCATTTCTCGGCAAATGTCTCGGGGAGTCCGAGAAGTGAGGCATGTGCCTTCAGGTACTCAAGGGCGATCACGGCTGACTCCTTCATCACCTCACCCAGGTTGCCGGTAAGTGTCAGGTTACCCTTGCCACGGCTGAGGCTGGTCTCCACAAAGAGTATCTCGCCTCCGGTGGCGGTCCATGCCAGGCCGGTGACAACGCCAGCCTGATCATTGCCGTCATAAATGTCTTTCAGGTATTTCGGGGGACCAAGTATCTCTTCCACCATGGCAGAGGTGACCTCAGCCTCCGGCTTGTTTTCAAAGGCTATCTCACGGGCCCTGAACCTGATCAGCTTGGCTATCCTCTTGTCAAGCTCCCTGACACCTGATTCGCGGGTATATTTCTGAATCATCTCCTCAATAACCTCACGGCTGAGAATGAACTGTTCCCGTGTCACTCCGTGCGCTTCCAGCTGCTTGGGAATAAGATGCCTGATGGCTATCTCGCGCTTTTCCTCCACAAGATATCCTGATATCTCAATAAGCTCCATCCTGTCACGCAGTGCCGGGCTCACCGTCGAGAGCGTGTTGGCTGTGGCAATGAACAGTACTTTAGAGAGGTCAAATTCCAGCTCCAGGAAGTTATCATAGAAATGTGTGTTCTGCTCCGGGTCAAGCACCTCCAGGAGGGCTGACGAGGGGTCTCCCCTGAAGTCCTGTCCCACCTTGTCTATCTCGTCAAGGATAAAGACGGGGTTTGAAGAGCCTGCCCTCCTTATGTTCTGCACCACCCTGCCAGGCATTGCTCCGATGTAAGTCTTGCGGTGTCCCCTGATCTCAGCCTCGTCATGCAATCCGCCGAGTGACATGCGTGCATATTTACGCCCCAATGCACGGGCAACTGACTTGCCCAGTGAGGTTTTGCCCACTCCCGGCGGGCCGTAAAGACAGAGGATGGGAGATTTCAGGTCGCCCTTAAGCTTCAGCACAGCAAGGTGCTCGAGTATCCTCTCCTTGACCTCCTCAAGCCCGTAGTGATCTTCGTCGAGTACGCTCTGGGCATTCTTAAGATCAAGATTATCAGTGGTATACTCATTCCATGGCAGCTCAAGTAAAGTCTGAATGTAATTAACCTGCACAGAGTATTCGGCAGCAGCCGGATTGAGACGTGACAGCTTATCAAGCTCCCGGCTGAAGACCTTTGACACATCCTCACCCCAGGTTTTATTCGCGCCCCTGGCGCGAAACTCCTCAACCTCCTTCTCTATGGGATTGCCACCCAGCTCATTCTGGATGGTCTTCATCTGCTGATGAAGCAGGAACTCACGTTGCTGCTGGTCAATCTCGTACTTTACCTTCGACTGCAGTTCATTCTTAAGCTCAAGCAGCTGTATCTCACGTACAAGGTGCTCAAGCAGCCTCAGTCCGCGCTCCCTGATCGAATTTGCTTCGAGAAGCTTCTGCTTGTCAGTGACGTTGATTTCGGTGTTGGCACATATATAATTTATCAGGTAAGTGCTGTTCTCTATATTCCTCACAGCGAAGGTGGCTTCCGGACTGATGTTCGGATTCAGCTTGACGATCTTGACGGAGAGATCCTTCAGTGAGCCGATTATCACTTCGAAATCCTTCTCATCCTCCACTCCCCTTGGTTCGGGCATGGCCCTCACCTGTGCAGTCATATAGGGTGTGGTCTGGATTATGTTGTCAATTGCAACTCTTTTCCTGCCCTGGATTATGGCGGTGGTAGTGCCGTCAGGCATCTCCAGGAGCTTTACAACATGGCCGAGAGTGCCAACTACGTTCAGGTCACGCACACCAGGGTCATCCACTTCGGCATCGAGCTGTGCCACTGCGGCAACCAGCTTATCACCCCGGTAGGCGTCCCGCACCAGCTGCACCGATTTGGAACGTCCTACGGCAATTGGTATCACAACCCCGGGAAACAGAACGGTGTTCCGCAGCGGCAACAGGGGAACGCTCCCGGGTATCTGCACCTCCTCCAACTCCTGGTCATCACCATCCGAAAGGATAGGAATTATCTCTCTTCCCTCATCTATCAGCTCATGCAAACCGATTCTGTCCCACTTTCCGTAAACCTTCTTTTCCATATGAAGTAAAAGTATGCAAATTTACTTAATATTACTCTGCCTGTGCCGGCAACTGTTGTATCCTTGCGGCATTTGCCATAGTCAAACAAAAAAAAAGCCGCCTTGTTTAAGGCAGCCTTATATCATGTGACTATCAGTTACTTCGCCTTCTTCGCAAGATGATCCTTGTAACGGTTCATGAACTTGTCTACCCTTCCGGCTGTGTCAACAAGCTTCATCTTACCTGTGTAGAAAGGATGTGATGTGTTTGAAATCTCAAGCTTGATGAGCGGATACTCCTTGCCGTCCTCCCACTTGATGGTATCTCGTGATCCGGCCGTTGAACGCGTCATAAAGGTGAATCCGTTTGACATATCCTGAAATACAACCAGCCTGTAATTGTTCGGATGTATACCTTCTTTCATCTCTGATATAATTTATTACTGTTCAAAAATCCCTTTTTCAAGGGAGTGCAAAGATAATGAACAATAAAGAAAATGCAAAAAGAGTATCAAAAAAATTTCATTCCTTCTGTCTGGCCTGTCTTGCAGCCCTGTTTTCCTCCATCTCGTCCTTGTACATCTTAAAAGGGAGATTCTCATCCATCATATACCTCAGGGTGAGGTGGGTCTTCGCCCTGGTGGCTCCAATAGCTTCGTAAATCGAGATCATCTTCGGATTGAAATCTCCCACCCAGGAGAGCTCAAGCTCCCTGTAAAACCTCTTCTTCCTGAAGACACGGAACAGCTCCAGGAAGATGGCTGATTCGATGCCGGTGTTCTGGTAAGAGGGGTGTACTCCGGCAACAAGGGCTCTGGCCCGGGTCATCTCATGAGTCATCCTGTACCATAGGAACCGGACCTTGTTCAGTGGTGTCATGCGGCCGTTGAAGTGCCTGATTATCTGGTTCAGGTCAGGGAAAATAATGAAGAATGCAACAGGCCTGTCATTATGATATGCAAACCAGATCAGCTCGGGATCAATAAAGGCACTGGCCTGGCGCAGGGTGTTCTCTATCCGGGCAGGATCAAGCGGGGTGAAGTCCTCCTTGAACACTGCCCAGGTGGCATTATATATCTCCACCATGTCGGCGGCAAATTTGTCACGCTCCGAAAAGCTGAAGTGACGGTAGGAATATCCGGGTTTCTTAGAGATCCACTCGGCTATCTTCCTGAACCGTTCCGGGAAGACCTCCACAGCAGCCACATCCTTATGGTAACTGTACTGTTCGAAATAGGTCCGGAAACCATAATCAGTGAAATACTGCCAGTAATAGGGTTTGTTGTAGGGCATTCCGAAACCGGGCTGCGTGAATCCTTCCACCAGCAGACCCCAGTAGTTGTCATTCTCACCGAAATTTATCGGACCGTCCATTGCTTTCATCCCTCTCTCCGCCAGCCACTGCCGGGCGGTATCAAAGAGGATGAAAGCAGCCTCACGCGACTCGATGACCTCGAAGAAACCAAGTCCTCCCGTTGGCTGCCTGTTTGCTTTTGAGCGAATCTCATCGATGAATGCCGCCACCCTGCCTATTGTCGTACCATCACCGTCGGAGAGTATCCACCGTACTGCCTCGCCGTTCCTGAAGGCAGCATTACGTTCGCGGTCAAAGACAGCCTCCGTCTCACTGTCAAGGGGACAGACCCAGCCGGGGTCTCCCTTGTACAGCCTTTTCGGGAACTCAATGAATTCCTTCCTGAGGGATTCTGAAGTGACTTCGGTGATTTTCATCGTATTCACGTCTTAAGGTTAAACCATGAGCGGACTCTCTCCATGCCATCTCCTGTGTCAGCGGGGTGGTTAAATTCATTGGTCCGCCTGCAGTAGATATAATCATTGCACCAGTCACCAGAATGGTTTCTTATCTCCCCGAGAGCAGCAATAACAGTTTCAAGTTCTTCACCGGTCATGGTGGGATGGATTGACAGCCTGACCCATCCGGGTTTTTCTGACAGGTCACCCCGGTTGATCATCTCAGTGATGTGGTGGCTGTGGTCATAGGTCACGTCGAGCAGGTAATGGCCGTAAGTGCCTGCGCATGCACAACCGCCCCTGACCTGGATACCATACCTGTCACTAAGCAGCTTGACCACGAGGTTATAGTGCAGTCCGTCAATATAAAAGGAGACTGCACCCAGCCGGTGCCTGACGTTTGGTGCAAGGATGTGCAGCCCCTGTATGGCTGACAACCCGCAGAAAGTCCTCTCCAGGAGCTCCTCCTCACGGGCTCTTATCTTTTCGGTGCCCATCTGCTCCTTCAGCCTGATGGCCAGGGCGGCCCTTATCATCTGCAGGAAAGCCGGGGTACCACCATCTTCCCTCGACTCGATGTTGTCAACATACTTGTACTCACCCCAGGGATTGGTCCAGTCAACCGTCCCTCCTCCCGGCTGGTCAGGGGCTGAAGATTTATATAATGACTTATCAAACAACATGATGCCTGAAGATCCGGGTCCGCCCAGGAACTTATGCGGTGAGAAGAATATGGCGTCCAGCTTTTCCATGGGATCTGCCGGATGCATGTTCATCTCAACATAGGGGGCTGAGGCGGCGAAATCAACGAAACAGAGTCCGCCGTGTTCATGCATTATGCGTGCAAGGGTGTGATATGGAGTGAACACCCCTGTGACATTTGAGCAGGCAGAGAATGATCCTATCTTGAATTTTCTGTCACTATACTTTAAAAGTGCTTTTTTCAGGTTTTCAGGGTCAACAGTGAGGTCACTTCCCGGTTCAATGATAACCACATCAGCAAGTGTCTCGTACCATGAGGTCTGGTTTGAATGGTGTTCAATATGGGTGATGAATACCACCGGACGTTCTGTTTCATTCAGGCAGCGTGCTGTCCTGGGGTAGCTGCAACCCTTGAGCCCCAGTATTCTCTGGAACTTATTGATGACTGCCGTCATGCCGGCTCCTGCGGCTATAAGCACATCGTCAGGCCCGGCGTTCACATGCTTCTTGATTATCTCCTGGGCATGATGGTATGCCCATGTCATCATCGATCCTGTCTCGGAGGTTTCGGTATGTGTATTGCCGACGAACGGGCCGAACAGATGGCTCATTTTATCTTCTATCGGCCCGTATAGCCTTCCGCTGGCTATCCAGTCACAGTAAATGATCTTCTTCTGACCATAAGGAGAGGTGTAATCCTGGTCAATCCCTACTATATTTCTCCTGAATTTGCCGAAATAATCCTCCAGGGTGGTGTCGTGAAAAGCCATACTTTTTCAGGCATTGTATATATGTCCCAAATATAATTCTTTTTGTACTTACGAAAGAGACGGGTGCTCTTCCGCCGTTTCTGATACGCGGTCAGTAGATGTCTATGATGCGATGGTCAATCAATACGAAGAGCAGGATGAGCAAGGTGGAAAATATGATCCACCTGGTCAGGGGTATGTATTCTGCGGGCCTGATCTTCATTTTTTTCCACACGTAATACATAAGGAATATTTTCTCGAGGAAATAGACAATGAAGGTGGCCAGTGCCACGCCCACCACGCCATATGGTTTTATAAGCATGAGGCTCAGGGGGATGTTCACTGCCAGCTCAATGGCAGCGGTATAGAGCGTCACATTGGTCTTCCGTCTTCCTATAACGATTGTCTGCGGGAATACCAGCCGTGGAATGATCAGAAGCAGGTAGATCATGAACACGTCTGCACTCCTTGTGAATTCGGGGGTGAACAGGCGCGGGTAGACCCATCTGGCCACGAGCATGGTGATCATTGAGAGGGGGAACAGGTATCGGATAAGTCTGTCAGACCGCTTTCTGAGCGTCACAAGGGCTTCCCGCATCCCTTCCCTGGTACTGAACTGAGGCAGCAGGGCGTTGCTCAGTCCGTTGGCAAGGAGCAGTACCAGCGGAAACTCCTTGGCGCCGTAACGGTACATTGCAAAAACCCCGGGGTCGGAATACCGTGCTGAGATAATTATTCCATCAACATACTGAGCAGAACCGCTTATCAGAAAAGTAAGGATGAGCGGCATCCCCACCCTCAGGTGCTCCCTGATGAAACCGGGTGACACCTTGAGAAGAGTGTACCTGCGCAGAATTATGATGAGCCATATCCACCGCACGGCTGTGATTGCGAAGAGCCCCAGGATGGCACTCTTCTCATCATACCCGGCGACCACCGGGGCCAGAACAAGCAGTAACTGTGCAGAATAGGTGTAAATGCCATACTGGAGTATTCTGTGAGGACGGTTGTTCAGGAGGTAGATGTATTCAATAAGCGCCACGGGGTTGCTCAGCAGGATATAAAGGAGCAGCAGGCTGGGATAAGGTATGTCAGGGTCTGCCTGTGATGATTCCAGTACGAACCTGATTGGTATGCCAAGGATGAACACCATGAGGCTGAAAAATGAGATCAGGAGAAAAGCATTGAAGATCTCAGGTGATTTTCTTCCCTCCTTTGCTCCATCATCCCTGAAAGTACGGTTGCGCTCATAGAGGGTGAGGAGCGACTGTATGATGCCGGTGACCCAGAAGAAGCTCAGCAGGCTGGAGATGAAGAGGAACAGTTCCCAGTTACCTATCTGCGCCCTGGAGAGGTGACTCTTGGTAAATACGATGCTGATAATGAGAAAGGTGAGGAATCTAAGCAGCTGCACGGCCTGCAGTCCCGAGATATTATCTATGATCTTCAGCCTGCTCAAATTGTCACGTTATGTAATTGAAAAACCCTGATGCCGCAATAATTATACCATACTGTTTTTGAAACGGCTAAGTTACTATTTGAATGAATTGATAACAAAATAAAAATAACTGTTTGTAAAATGGGATTTTTGCTGTTTCTTTGCACTCCGTAAAACGGTGGTTGTAGCTCAGTTGGTTAGAGCGCCAGATTGTGGATCTGGAGGTCGCCGGTTCGAACCCGGTCTTCCACCCTGATAATGAAAAGCTGCCCCTGGTTTATACCCGGGGCAGCTTTTTTTTAAACAGCCTACTGCCGCTTCAACGCTTTCCGGTATGCAAATCCTGCTGCAACTGCCAGGCTGATGAGCACTCCTGCAGCCACATATACAAATGCCGGCACCGGCACTGCATCGCCAGCGGCATAAGAGTGCAGCCCTGACAGGTAATAGTTAACACCGAAATAGGTCATCAGCACAGATGAAAATGCAAAAAGTGAAAGCAGGTTGAAAGTGTACGTATCTTTCATTCCCGGCATCATTCTGGAATGAGTCACCAGGGTGTATACAATTATGGTAATAAGTGACCAGGTCTCTTTCGGGTCCCAGCCCCAGTAACGGCCCCACGACTCATTAGCCCAGATGGCCCCGAGGAAAGTGCCAATGGTCAGAAAATAAAGCCCCAGGGTCAATGTTCTGTAATTGATTACCGTAAGTTCATCAATTACGGCACTGATCCTCTCCCTGTTACCCTCATGGATGAAAAGCATCATCACAAGGACGACAATCCCCAGGATGGCACCCAGCCCCAGGAAACCGTAGCTGCCGGTGATAACGGAAACATGCAGGGTGAGCCAGTAAGAACGCAATACGGGAACCAGGTTGGTGATCTCCGGGTCCATGAAGCTCAGGTGCGCCACCATAAGTGTCAGTCCGCCAAGGACAGAGGTGGCTGCAAGGGTAAGAAGCGACCTCCTGCTGAAGATCAGCCCGGCAAGCAATGTCACCCACGAGATGAAGAGCATTGATTCATAACCGTTGCTCATGGGCGAATGGCCCGAGATATACCATCTGATGCCAAGACCGAGGGTATGGAACAGGAATCCGGCAGCAACCAGGCCGGCAAGCACCCGGAGGACTGGTCCCCTGAGCTCCCTGCCCCTGATAATCATGGTAATGATTGTAATTATCATTATAAGTCCTACGGTAGCATACCACGGGAAAAGCCTTTCAAATATCCTTGCCCGATAATAGAAGAGTTCAGCCTTTACCTTGCTCTCTGCAGGCAGTTCATACCCGGCATAACGGTGCTGGTAGTTGGTGAGTGCGGTGATATAGTCTGCCGGAGGTGCCGATGAGCCCCCCACTAATGTCACAGACTGAGCCCACATCGGAACCACGCTCACCACAAAGAGGGAATCCTCCTTTCCTATGCCGTGCCTTGCAGCATCCTCCGCACTGCCCCAGTGATCAGTGCTGTCCCGAAGGGGAAATATCCTCATGAAATCTCCTCTTGACATCATATAGCATATGTTGACCCGCTCGTCGACCTTAATTACCTCCTTGTCAAACTTCGTACGGTCAGTCACACTCTTTGCATAGGCTTTGTCAACCATGGAGCCAAGCAGGTAACCGCCACCTTCGCCCATCTTTACGATTTCCGAAAAGGCAGCCTTCTCGCCCTTCAGGTTGAGCTCGCGGCGGAGTTCCTCATTTGAAACCTTTATGAGCGGTACGTTCTGCCAGTGGTAGAAATCAAGCGAACAGCCAAGGAATACCTGCATTGGTGACAGTCCCTCAAAACTATTTTCCCTTGACACCTTCCGGAGGATGTCACTGCTGATGGTATAAAGCGGTTTCGTCCGCCCTTTCTGATCCTGTGCCAGCACTGCACCAAAACTATCTGCTGCTTTTCGCTCTATTACCAGTTCCTGGCTCTTCAGAGGTGACAGGGAAGTCATCAGGAGCAATGCTATGGCAGCAACAGGTTTGCGGTAATTCGAGCTCCAGTGCCCGGGAGCTACAGTGCGGAAGAATGATTTCCTGTTAAGAAGTGAGAGTATTATAAACAGGAACAGCAACCCATACCCGGTATAGGTGGTGTACATCCCCGCCGGGTCATGGTTGACAGACAAAACAGTACCAAGCTCGTCATTATCATATGACGACTGGTAGAACCGGTACCCGCGGTATTTCAGGATATGGTTCATGTAAATATCATAAGGCATTTCGATACCGTGTCCCGGATCGATGAGAGTTACCCTGCTCCTGAATCCCGACGGGCTGTTGGAACCCGGGTACCGCTCCACGACAAAGTCGTCAAGTCTCAGGCTGAAAGGGAGTTGCTTTCCACTGGCACCGTAACTCACCCTGGCAGTCAGCCTGCCGGCATCACCCTTCCATACTGACCTCTCTTCATCACCGTCATCCCACAGCCAGATTTTTTCCTGATAGCCATCACCCTTCAGCGTGAACTCAAGCGCACCTCCGGATCTCTGTCCTGCCGAAGTCACGGATGGCACCATTGTGCCGCTCATGGTCATCATCTGTGGCATTATCCTGTAGCTGCCTGCGGTGTAAACAGTTCCTTTCATCAGCGGCACCAGGGTGTCAGCGGGATATTCTTCCGACTTCATCTCCTTCATTACGGTTGATCTCAGTCCTACTGATGACCTGATAAAGAATGAGATCCCGTCAGTTGTAACAGAAATGTCAGCCGGGGTTTCGAAGCCGGCGGTCATATCGCCTATCATTGCCGACTCTCCCGGAGCCAGGACTACGGTTTCGCTGGTGACCATATCAGGTGTGAAGAGCAGTGATATCATCGGCCTGCCTCCCTGAGTCTCCTCTACCGTTTTCACAGCGCCGGCAAGATACCGTTCGAAGGTAAGGGTGGCTTTTCCGTCGTCGGTTTCAAGACTCTTCCTGTATTTCCCGTGGCGGCCTCCTGAAATGTTCAGTGGTGCTGAGTGACTGTTCAGAAGGGTGCCGTCACTCCCTGTGAGCTCGAATGTAATTGTGTTGCCTGAGGAGAATGTGACATCAGATGAGCTGCCCTCCCTGATGTGCAGCATACCGTCATAGCCTGTGTACCTGGTTATTGCAGCGCCAGCCACCATGATGATAAATGCAGCATGAAACAGGAGAACAGTAAGCTTTCCCCTGCGCCACAGCCTGAAGGTGACAATCTGGCCAACCAGGTTCAGGGCCAGCACCAGAAAGAGCATCTCAAACCACCAGGTGTTGTAAACTGCCGCCCGGGAAGCCTCCTGGCCGAAATCGTTCTCAATGAATGTCGCTGCAGCCATTGATGCTGCAAGAGCAATGAAGAGTATACCCATCATTGCAGGGGAAATGAGGAACCGTAATGCTTTCATGAAATCAATTTAATACAAATCTATCCCTTTTCGGAAATTACCAGCAGTTTTTCTCTATTGAGTATCCTGACAGATCTGGGAGTGGCATGAATAATATTCTCGTTTTCAAACTCACCAATAATTCTGACAACGCTCTCCTTGGCCATATTGGTCATCTCACCAAGTTCCTGGCGTGAGAGCACCATCTCAAATTCATCAGATTGGAAGACGGAGTCTGAAAAATAAAGCAATGCTTCGGCGAGCCTTCCGTGCATCTTTTTCTGGGTCAGGTTAAGCATCTTCTGCTGAATTTTCAGTGCTTTTTCGCTGAGGTCCTCGATAAAGCCTTCCGCGAAGCCGGGATTGGCTGATATCACATTCCTGATGATGTCAAAATTGATGAAGCAGGCCTGCACATGGGTAATGGCCGCCACGGAATAACAATATCTTGAGTTCACATGAACTCCCGGTCCCGCAAGCAGCGTTTTTGGTCCTGCCAGGTTGAGAATGAGATTCTTCCCGGCATACCCTTCCATATATACCTTGGCCAGTCCTGAAAGGAGGAATATTGCATTTGAAGAGGGCGAGCCCTGCTTGATGATTATCTCAGAAGGCTTGAAGCTGGCTTCATACCTGTTTTTGTTGATGAGTTCAAATTCCTCTGCAGAGAGGGTTTTGAAGTTCGACCAGCACCTGGAACAGAATTCACAACTGATTATCTTGTTATCTGTATACATCCGGTTAGATTTTGATGTAAATTTACCTGGTCATTTCTTTAGGGTCAGGCAATTATGACATATATCATAGCGGCATTTGATCTTTGTCAATCTGACTGACTGCACATATCAATCCATTGTGATTGAAATATCAACGCCCCGGCGTACTGACCAATCAACGGTCTTGTTACCTTTCATCGGAAAAATTCGAAATAAAAACCTATATGAAAAAAAATCTGAAATTTGCTGCACTTGTTGTATCAGCAGGTCTTATAATGGCCTCCTGTGAAGGCCCTATGGGTCCGGTAGGTGAGGATGGCCCCAAGGGCGACAAGGGTGATCCCGGAACAACACTCGGTTGTGCCGAATGCCACAATTCCAGCAGCCCTATGTCAGCATTCTCTGCACAATGGAGTGAGTCAACTCATGCCAGGGGGGGTAATGCAGCCTATGCCAACAGGGCCGGATGTGTGCAGTGTCACACCAGCCAGGGATTCCTCGAGTATCTGGCTGAAGGTTCAACAGCCAACATCTCTGTTCCCTCGAACCCGATGCAGATCAACTGCGCCACATGCCACAATATTCACGACACCTACTCAGATGCTGACTGGGCCCTGACCAATCCGGGCGCTCAGACACTGGAGGTCAAGTACGCCGGAGCAGATGTCATCTGGGATAAAGGAAGCAGCAACCAGTGTGCCTTCTGTCATCAGTCACGGTCTGTCAATCCGGCACCAACGGTTAACGGAGCTGATTTTACAATTGCCTCCAACGGAACCCGTATCGGACCGCATCACGGACCGAACACCAACCTCATCCTCGGCAAGACCCCGTTTGAACTCCCGGGAGAGGCTCATCCCACAAATAATCCTCACTCAACTGCCAACGGATGCGTCACCTGCCACATGTCAACCCCTTACGGATACCTGGCAGGCGGACACAACATGGGATTAATGTATGACAGCCACGGAACAGAGACGCTGCTTAAAACAGGATGCACAACATGCCATACGAACGCAACGGAAATCGACGGTAAGGTCAACGCCCTGACAGCTGACATCGAAGACAAAATGGGACGACTGGAAGCACAGCTGACAGAAGCAGGCGTATACAATCCTGCAACAGGCCTGGCGAAGGCAGGCACCTTCAAGGCCAACGCCGTCCTGGCTTACCTGAACTACAACACCGTAAAGGAAGACCGCAGCAACGGCCTTCACAACCCCGGTTACATCAGGACTCTGCTTGACAACTCAATTGCAACAATGGAGACCCTGGGATTCGCTGATCCGGCAAAATAGTGATTACAAAAGCACAAAAAAAAAGCTGCCCGCCAACGCGGACAGCTTTTTTTATTTACTATTGAAATCTACTTTTTCAGCGTTCTCATGTAGTTGACTATACTCCAGATCTCATTGTCAGGAACCTTCTTGTCATATGCCGGCATCTCGCCTCTTCCCATCTTTGTCTGGTAAAACATTTCTCCATCAGTGAATCCCTGGAAGGCAGCGCCTGAGAAGTCGCCCGGGAATGTCTTGCACATCCTGCCCTTCGGGCCGTCACCCAGACCTGTCTTGCCATGGCATGAAGCACAGTTCCTGGTATAGGAGACCTGCCCGGCCTTGACTGTTGCATCGTCCTTGGCGACGGGATTGGCCATCTTCTTGTACTCTGCAGGGATAACCCACGGTTCTCCCTTCTTCTGCTGGGCACTTGCCGTTACCGAAACAAAGGCGAACAGGGCTGTTGCCAGCACAACGGAAATTGTTTTAATTGTTCTCTTCATAAACCTTGATTTTAATTATACTCAAATTATTAATGACTCTCCTGCCAGCCGGTGATGATGCTTCTGAAATTGCTCAGGGGTGATTTGCCCATTGTGCTGACATAGAGGTGAATACACAGAAAAACAACAACCAGGAATCCAAGGATGACATGGAACTGGTCTGTAAGGAATACGCCGCTGAATCCCAGGAATCTCTTCAGAATGAACTCCGGGAACATCAGGGCCCATCCCGTAACGAACAGCATTGGCAGGATAAAATACATCACTCCCACATATGAGACCTGCTGCAACGGATTGAATTTACGGGTGCCTGTGACGGGAAAAGGAGCCTCCTCACCTTTGAAATAACCGAATCCATAATAGCGGGCCTGCTTCCAGAGCCTCTCAGCCATGCCCTTGACGGCAACAAGGTAATGCCTGCCGTTTTCGGTAAAAATATTACCGATCAGGAAAGCGGTATAGCTTATTGTAAGCAGCACTCCGCACACATTGTGAATGGAGACTGCCCGCTGAAATTTCACAACGAGGGCACGATCAGGATCAGAATAAAGCATGCTGAATCCTGTCACTATAAGGAAAAGGCACAGGATGGCATTGGTTAGATGCCACAGCCTGACCCAGACCGGATAATGGTAAAAATTCTTACTCATGAACTACCTGCTTCCTTTTGATAATGATCCTGAAAAGTGTGTGTACCATGGCTATTGCAATTGTCATGCCAATAAGGAACATACCTGTGAAGGAGATGAATTTGCTGCGGTTGGCACCAATCACATACGATTCATTTCGCAGGATCACTCCGTTGAGAAAACCCTTCTCAACACGGGTTTCCTGAGAAACATATTTATAAAGTGTGCCCATCAGTATCGAGTTCTGACTGTGACATTCGGCACATCCCCTGACAGCACTGTCAGCCGGCATCACCTCATGAGCCACGAGGACACTGTCATTCATCCTTGTATGGCAGTCTATGCACCTGACAGCCTCCATGTGACGGTCCACATCGGGAAGCCATTCATGCTTCGGCAATACGATACTGACATTCTCGTCATTTATCAGACCCATCACGTCAGAGTTACCGTGGCAACGGAGACACATCTCATTTGAGCGGATGATATATTCCCGTCCACCCCTGGCCTGCCTGGCAAGCGGATTGTAATAGTGAGGGTCATGGCATTTCCAGCATGATATCAGTCCTTCAGTTGCAGTGTAATGTATGCTGCGCTGATACTCGGCATCTATCTCCTCAAACTTGTACCGGGCGTAGTTCGGGTCATAGCCATGACAGTCTATGCACCCCCAGGAGCTCTCAAACCGGGTTTCCAGGGGATGGGGAAATGTCTTGAATCCTTCGGAATGACAGTCAAGGCAGCTGAAGCTCCAGTGGACAGAATTGTAGAACATGTCAGGAACAACCAGGTTATGCTCAGACATGAGCTGTTTTCTTGTGGTTCCCGTAGTGGTGTCGGTAAGGGAGTAGACAAGCCTGCCATGGCATACCAGGCAGTTGTTCTCATTGTCCTCTGCGTAAAGGCTGTTTGAGGCTCCGCGGACCGATTTTACCGTGTCAGGCTCCTGGCCTGTTGCCTCCGGTGTTGCCAGGAGAGACAAAATAAAAAGTAGAAGCAGAAGCTTTCTGATGGCCATAATCATTTTATCTGTCAGAACCGCACTGTAACATTCAGTCCTATCAGGAACTCTCCTTCACTGATACTGTTCTGGTTGTATACAAAGTTATACTGTCCGAGGATATCCTTGTAATTTGCAAAGAAAATCTGAAATGCATGCGTAGCAGTTCCTATCTCCCATCCCAGTGCCAGCTGCGGTTTGGCATTCAGCGATTCGTCTTTCTGGCTGCTGAAGAGCTGATCATATTCGGCTATAATGCTGTGTGAGCCGGTCACATTGTACCTTGCACCGGCTGAGATGCCGTAATGAGCATTCCTGTAGTCCACCTCAACGGCATTGAGCCAGATAAATGTGGGAGCAAGCTGAAGTGAAAGCTTCGTTCCGAACTGGCGTGCCACCAGAATCTGGTTGAAATATGAGAGACGGTGTATCTCACGCCAGTCATGGGCCGGGCCGAATGTATTCTGATTTAACAGGTTAATCCCTATATTTCCGTAGTAGCTGAGTGAGACGGGAACCGATCCAGACGACGTCTGCTGTAGTATGGCAAACTTCACGGCCAGATCCTGGGCCTTGTAGTTCTTGGCTGTACCGATACCGATCATCAGCCTGTCAGTAATTCCGTAATTGAGCCCCAGGCGAATGTTGGCAGGGGCCCATATCCCGAAGAGGTCATCAATACCATTGTTCAGCGTTCCGAAACGGTGATGAATCTCAAACTCGAGCAAACCCTTGAAAGGTGTTGCTACTGTCTGATTGTCAATTAATATACTGGTCTCAAAAACCCTGACAGGGTAATCATCGTTATCCTGGCAGAATGCTGGAAATGTTATCAGGACCAGAATGACGGATATGGCAATTTTCTTCATGGTTAACTTTATTAAGGTTTCCTGGATTCTAATTTTTTTCTGCTCCCTGTGAGGCCCACAGTTTTATGACATCTGTTGCCGGGATCAGGAGCGTGTCAATCTGCAGCATCTGCGACCCGAACGCCGTTATTGAAGAATGTATTGACAGCACCCTGCTTGATCCGGGTGTTACCGTGTCAACATTTGCCGAGAGTTTGTCGTAAGTACGGTCAACGGTCCACGCCGAGTGACAGCCCTGGCAGAATGGCTGGACTGTTTCCGAGAAGCTCACCGTCAGGTCCTGGGGTACTTCCTGCTTAGCCCAGGAATACTGTTCACACGACGATATTGAAAGCCCGCCCGCCACAATCAGTGCAGCAGGCAGCAATCTTGTAAGCCATGCTTTTCGCATCATCTTGCTTTCTGTTATATATTTCACAAAGATACCGTAATATGAATACACCCCTTCCCGGGTCAGAGCATATTTGGACTGATATACAGGTGTTTCTTGTCAACCCGGAAATTGATATTTGTCATCCGGCAGACTGTTAAATGCTTTCCTGCATCATTAATGGAGTACCGGGAGAGCAGGAAGAGCTCAAATCAGCTCACCTTATAGAGGCCTAGTGTTTTTTCTTCGAAAGCGCCAATATACTCTGACCTCACAAGGTTTTCCGATACAGCATGGGAAATGAAAAGCTCTGCCGAGGCGGTATAGACAGCATCACGCTGGGCATCATGCAGGAGGAGGTAACCCATGATAATATTGGCAGCCATCTCCACCAGGCGGCGTGCGTGGAAGTCTGTCAGCTCATTGTTGCCTGCAGATGTTACCTGAGCCACCCTCTTCTCAAAATCACCGGTCAGGGTGATAAGCTCCTTCCTCAGGTGATCGAGTTCCGGCCTGATTTCATTCTTCTCATATTCACGGATCTGCGCCAGGTATCCTCCTGTTGTTACGCCTCTGACAGCAGCTACAACCTGAAGCTGAGACGTGCCTTCATATATTGAGGTAATGCGGGCGTCACGGTAAAGCCTCTCAACAGGGAAATCCTTTATGAAGCCTGCACCGCCGTGGATCTGGACCGCGTCATATGCTATCCGGTTGCACCACTCACTGCTTATCAGCTTTACCATCGGAGTATAGATGTCTGCCAGCCTGGTATTGTTTTTCAGGTCCTCACGTTCCTCTTTTGTCAGAGGCCGCTCTGCTGCAATAAATGACCATGCCTTGTAGGTGTCAACAAAGCGGGCCGTTTCATAAAGAAGGGTACGCATTGCCTCAATCCGTATCCTCATCAGGGTGAGCATCTCAAAGACAGCCGGGAACTGGTCTATTGTCTTTCCAAACTGTTTCCTCTCTGATGCATATTTTCTGGCTTCTTCGTAAGCAGCCTGCGCAATCCCCACTGACTGCGCACCTACCCCGAGACGTGCTCCGTTCATCAGTGACATTACATACTTGATAAGGCCCATTCTCCGCTCACCTACCAGTTTTACAGGGGCATTGCGGAAGACAAGTTCGCAGGTGGGCGAACCTTTTATGCCCATCTTGTTCTCTATCCGTCTGACGATGACGCCACCGTCATTCCTGTCATAAACGAAGAGTGACAGCCCCCTGCCATCAGTCGTCCCTTCTTCAGAGCGGGCAAGGACGAGAGCTATCTCGGCATCGCCATTGGTGATGAAACGCTTCACCCCGTTAAGCATCCAGGTGCCCCTTGATTCGTCAAAGTGAGCCTTGAGCTGTACTGCCTGTAAGTCAGAACCGGCATCAGGTTCTGTAAGATCCATGGCTGCTGTTGCACCCTTGTTGAATCTCGGAAGGAATTGCTGCCTTATCTCATCAGTGGCAAACTCGAGAATAGTCTCACCGCAGTCCTGCAAACCCCAGATGTTTGCAAACCCGGCATCAGCTCTTGAAACCAGTTCGGCAGCCATGACGTATGGCACCATCGGGAAGTTCAGTCCATCATACTTTCGCGGGAAATTCATCCCTATCACCCCTGCCCTGGTCAGTGCCTCGTGGTTCTCACGTGTGCCACGGGCATAGGTGACATGACCGTCAGAGACCGTCGGTCCCTCATGGTCAACATCCTCGGCATTCGGTCCAATGACTTCGGCGCAAATGGCTCCAATGATCTCCAGCACCCTGTCAAAGTTGTCCATGGCATCCTCGAAGTCATGCGGGGCATAGTCAAATTGCTCCCTGTCCCTGTAATCCATCTCCTTCAGCCTGACGATCTTTTCCATTACAGGATGTGTCAGGTGGAACCTGAGGTCCTTATTGTCAGTATAGAAATTTGCCATTGGTGTTTCTTTTTAGGTTCAGACTGCTGTTGGTTTACCTGGCGTTTGCCTTGTAGTATTTGATTAGCTTCGGAATGACGTCAGCCACATCTCCGTTGATGACATAGTCGGCAATACTGTTGATTGGCGCCATCGGGTCATTGTTAATGGCAATGATTTTCCCGCTCTGGTTCATCCCGGCGGTATGCTGTATCTGCCCTGAAATACCGCATGCTATATAAAGCTTTGGCCTCACGGTCACCCCGGTCTGCCCCACCTGTCGTTCATGCCCGGCATAGCCGGCATCAACTGCAGCTCTTGAAGCCGCCACCTCACCGCCAAGCACAGAGGCAAGTTCGTAGAGGAGGGCAAAATTTTCCTTCGATCCCATTCCGTATCCGCCTGAAACAATGATCTGGGCTGACTTGATATCCACCTTCCTCGCCTCCATATGCCGCTCGATGATTTCGACGACAAGATCTTCGGGTCTGATGAAGGCTGCTACATCTATTTTCTTAAGTTCTCCCCTGTGGTTCCTGTTTACGATCTCGCGCTTCATCACCCCTTCGCGGACGGTGGCCATCTGCGGCCTGTGGTCAGGGTTGATTATGGTGGCAATTATGTTGCCGCCGAAAGCGGGCCTGATCTGGTAGAGCAGGTTTTTATAGGTGGTATCTGTTTTCTTTACATAGTGATCTCCGATCTCGAGGCTGGTGCAGTCGGCTGTCAGTCCGCTGTGCATTGCCGATGAGACTCTTGGTCCGAGGTCACGGCCGGTGGATGTGGCTCCCATCAATGCCACCTGGGGCTGTTCCTGCCTGAAAAGACCGGTAATCACTGAGGTGTAGGGCATGGTGCGGTAGTGTTCCAGCACCGGATCATCAGCCACATGCACCACATCTGCGCCGTACGGGAAGAGCTCGTTTTCGATGCCTTCGAGCCCGCTGCCGAGGACCACTGCCTCGAGGCGGCAGCCAAGGGTATTGGCCAGTGACCTGCCTCTGGTGAGCAGCTCGAGGCTGACTTCGGCAGGCCTGCCTTCATCGAGCTCGCAAAAGACGAATAGATTGTTCACTGTAACTATGTTTTATCCGTTTTTTAACCAATTGTATGATTCTCAAGCAACTCCCTGACTAATGACTCAATGTCTGCATTTGATGAGGTAAGGTGCTTCGATTCCTTTGCCTGGAGGATGACGTTTTCTATCTCCTTCACCTTTGTGGGTGACCCTGAGAGCCCGAGATGTTCCGGATCGGCTCCGATGGCGTCAACGCCCCACTCGGTTATCCTGATGAATGGCCGGCTTGCTGCTATGTAGTCAGAGCTTTCAGCCTGCAGTTCAGTGTCAGTACGCGCATACTTGTACTTCATTACCAGCCTGGCGTTACGGTAACGGCATGCCGGGGCTGTTCCGTTCACTGTAACCACCAGTGGCAGCCGGGCTGCTATTGTCTCCACTCCCCTCTCAAGCCTTCGGCGAATGATTAGTTTTTCGCCTTCAAATTGCATCGCTTCGGCATAGGTCACCTGCGGCCATCCCAGCTTTTCTGCGACCTGCGGCCCAACCTGTGCGGTGTCACCGTCAATGGCCTGCCTCCCTCCTAATACCAGGTCGGGCGCCAGCCTGCGCACTGCCAGTGCAAGAGCATATGATGTGGCCAGGGTGTCAGAACCTGCAAAAGCCCTGTCAGTAAGCAGTACCCCGTCATCTGCTCCGCGGTACAGTCCTTCACGGATAATCTCCGCAGCCCTGACCGGACCCATCGTGAGCAGGGTCACTGTCACCCCTTCATAACACTCCTTTATCCTCAGGGCCTGCTCCAGCGCATTCAGGTCCTCCGGATTGAAAATGGCAGGCAGAACACTCCTGTTGACCGTCCCGTCTGCTTTCATGGCATCGGGACCAACATTACGCGTATCCGGAACCTGCTTGGCAAGTACAACGATCTTGATTCCGTTCATCTCATTCTCGCTTTTGAAGTGGCAAATATAACAATAAAACAATACCGCAAATCGGCTGAAAATGATTTTCATGAACACCGGTCGAAAGATGAATAGTACGCATTACACTGTATATTATATTATTATGATATTCTCGCCGAACCATTATTGAATACGTTCGAAACTTAAAACTTCTTTACTCCCTTCACTGCCACGGGTATAAAAAAATCAGTTAATTTCGCCGCCGACAAAATCACCAATTTTATTTACTCTCCGATGAAAGGAAGACCCTATGCTGCCCTTGTTCTTTCAATGATTTTCTGGTCGTTCTCATTTGTCTGGTTCAAGGTGGCCAACGTTGACTATAATCCCATAACCATTGTCTTCATAAGGCTGTGCATTGCAATACTCTTTCTCACAGGCTTCCTGTGGGTCACCAAACGTTTTACCGCCATAAAAAAGGGAGACCGGAAGTATTTCTTTCTCCTGGCGCTGTTTGAGCCATTCCTCTACTTCCTTGGTGAAAGCTTCGGCCTGACCTATGTCTCATCGACAGTGGGCTCTGTAATAATCTCAACCATTCCGGTCTTTGCGGTCATTTTCGCATGGGTCATCTATCGTGAACGGCTGAAACTGATTAATTACATAGGTGTGATTCTATCATTCATCGGAGTTCTTATCTTCATCACCAACAGCACGGGTAACATCACAATGAATCCCAGGGGACTGGTGCTGATGTTCCTTGCGGTGGTGTCAGCCGTCGGGTACAATATGGTTCTTCACCGCCTGGCTTATGAATATGATCCGGTCACCATTGTCAACATTCAGAATATAATAGGTGCAATACTATTCCTTCCGCTCTTCCTGGTTTTCGATCTGAAGGATCTTCTTGCCACAGGCATTATTGCGAAGAGCTTTGGCTCAATAATTCTTCTGGCCATCTTCGCTTCATGCGGTGCGTTTGTACTCTTTGCCTATTCAGTCAGATATGTGGGAATTGCCCGCGCCAACATATTCAGCAATCTGATTCCGGTGTTTACGGCAATCTTCGCATTCTTCATAGTGGGTGACAGGCTGACGGCTCGTAACGGGTTGGGAATGGCGGTAGTGATTGCCGGCCTCTTTCTCTCACAGGCCAGAAAGAACAGGAAGGCAGCGGTCGATACTGACTTCGCAGGGAGAAGTGCCTGATAACCCTCAAATAACAGCTTTGATCGTCCCATTCTGCCGGGAATGTTATCTTTGTCTTCAATGATTCTGAGGATGAGGCACAGGGCTCCCAATCTGCTTCCCGGCATTGCTGTTCAGCGACAGTGGGTCGTCACTCTTTTGTTTCTCATGGGTGTAAGTGGTACGGCACTTAAAGGCCAGACCGGCGGTGACAACACCTATGAGTTCCTTAACCTCAGCCATTCAGCCTTTGCAAATGCCACCGGTGGAATTAATGTCGCCTCACGGCGAAGCGATCTAACCCTGCCGTACTTCAATCCTGCGTTGCTCAATGTCTCAACTGACAATGATATCTCACTCAGCTTTTCGTCCTGGTTTGCAGGAATCAGGTATGGCTATGCCTCCTGGGCACGTACCACCGCCACTTCAGGTAACTTTGCCGGGGGAATAAGCTTTATAAGCTATGGCACCTTCACTGAGGCCGACGAAGCTGGCAATATTACAGGCAGTTTTACCGCTGCCGAATACGCATTTAATATAATTTGGTCATGGCAGATTGACTCTTCCTTCTCCATAGGGATGAATCTCAAGCCTGTCATCTCACACCTCGAGCGGTACTTCTCTGCAGGACTCTGTGCCGATATCGGTGCTTCATACCACAATGAGAGGTTGTTGCTTGATGCAGGACTGGTCATCCGCAACTCGGGACTACAGCTCGTGGGTTATACCGGCAGCGGAGGAGAACCGCTTCCGTTTGAGATCATTGCCGGAGCCGCCAAGAGGCTCGCCCACGCTCCATTCAGCTTCTCCCTGACAATCAGGCATCTCGAGAAACCTGATCTGACCTTCGATTATAATCCTGAAGATGATGCCGGCCCGGGGGGGGTTGGTGAAGACATTCTCAGGCACATTGTGCTGGGCGTCGAAGTCCTTCCGTCAGATGCATTCTGGATCGGTGCCGGCCTTGACTACCAGCGCAGGGCTGAGATGCGGACCGGGCAGCGTACAGGCATGGCAGGCTTTACGGCAGGGTTTGGAATCCGTACAAGAGCCTTCGAACTGGCCTTTGCCCATGGCGCTTTCCACCCTGCCGGCGGATCAAACCACATAACCGTTACACTGAGACCTGAATTTATATTCAAAAAAACAGAACGGGCTGAACCTTAGCTGCACCCTTTCGTTTTAATCTGATGGAAACAATGGCAAAGAATAAAGAAAAAATAATCATAACAGTTGACGGATACTCGTCGTGTGGTAAAAGCACCTTCGCGAAAGCGATTGCTGAGGAGCTGGACTATATCTATATTGATTCGGGAGCCATGTACAGGGCTGTCACTCTCTTCGCGCTGAGGCGCGGACTGGTTGGTAACGGCATTGCTGACGAGCCCGGGATAATGAATGCGCTTCCGGAAATTATTATAACCTTTATGCCTGACCGTGAGACAGGATTCTCAGCCACTTACCTAAATGGCGAGAAGGTGGAGAGGGAGATACGTGACCGTGACGTTTCGGATAACGTCAGTCCTGTCAGCACTATTGCCGGTGTCAGGACCAGGCTGGTGGAGTTGCAGCGGTCACTGGGCGCCGGAGGGGGTGTGGTGATGGACGGCCGGGATATAGGTACGGTTGTATTCCCTGACGCACGGCTAAAGATCTTCATGACAGCCAGGCCTGAGGTGAGGGCCCGGAGACGCTTCCTCGAGCTGGTGAGCAAAGGACTGCCGGCCGACTTTGATGCCGTGATGAAAAACATAAGCGAACGTGACAGGATAGACTCATCGCGAGAAGTGAGCCCTCTCCGGCAGGCTGATGATGCGATTGTGCTTGACAACAGTGACATGACTCCCGAAGAACAGATGGTCTGGTTCAGGGAGCTTTACAAAAAAAGGATAAATGAAAGTTGACATAGAACAGAGTTCAGGATTCTGTTTCGGAGTGGAGAATGCCGTTGCCATCGCTGAGGATGCCCTCCGCGAGGGAGAGACCATATATTGCCTTGGAGAGATAGTGCACAATGACATCGAGGTGGCACGGCTGACCGGCCTCGGGCTGAGACCAATCACATATGAAGAGTTCGAAAACCTGCATGACTGCAAGGTGCTGATAAGGGCACACGGCGAGCCTCCTTCGACATATGCCAGGGCAAGGGAGAATAACATAACAATTATCGACGCCACATGCCCGATAGTACATTCAATGCAGAAGAAGATACAAAAGGTGGCCGAACTGTCGCGTGAAGAAAATGGACAGATAGTCATCTACGGAAAAGAAGGTCATGCTGAGGTCATAGGGCTGATAGGTGCCGCCGGACCCAGGGGGATACTGGTCACTGGCAGGGGTGACCTTCACAGGATAGACTACACCAGGCCGGTCTTTCTCTTCTCGCAGACAACCAAGAGCAAGGAGCAGTATGAGGTTGTGGCTGAGATCATAAGACTCAATATGGAAAAGGTTTCACCTGACCATTCTTCCACCCTCCTGAAGGTCCATAACACCATCTGCGGGCAGGTGTCAGGGCGTGAGCCAAAGCTGAGGGAATTCGCAACCAGGCATGATGTGATCATCTTCGTCAGCGGAAGGAACAGCTCCAACGGCCGCATGCTCTTCGAAGTGTGTCTGAAGGTGAATTCCCGCTCCCACTTCATCTCCTCACCAGATGAGCTGAACAAAGAATGGTTTTGTGGAGCATCCAACGCAGGTGTCTGCGGCGCCACTTCCACCCCGAGGTGGCTTATACAGGAAGTTGCAGAGCTTGTTGCTGCAATTTGACATCGTTATTTCTGAATTGAAAATGCATGAAATTGTAGTAATTTCGCACCGTCAATAAATATTTCTTACAATGGGGAAAATTAAAAAGATAGGCGTTCTCACATCGGGTGGAGACGCTCCCGGAATGAATGCAGCCATACGTGCTGTGACGCGAACCGCAATCTATAACAAGCTGGAGGTAGTCGGTATCAGGAACGGTTACCTTGGAATGATAAATGCCAATTTCAAACCACTATACGCACACTCAGTTTCAGACACCATTCAGCGGGGGGGTACAATACTCAAGACAGCCAGGTGCGACGCATTCCGGACTCCCGAGGGGAGGAAGGTTGCATATGACAACCTGAAGGCTGCCGGTATTGACGGAGTTGTTGTGATAGGTGGTGACGGCTCATTCAAGGGAGCCAGCCTTTTTAACGAAGAGTACAACATTCCGTTTGTGGGGGTGCCCGGCACTATAGACAATGATATTTACGGTACTGACTACACCATAGGCTATGATACCGCACTTAACACTGTGGTGGAGGCTGTTGACAAGATCCGTGACACTGCCAGCGCTCTCAACAGGATGTTCTTTGTTGAGGTAATGGGAGCCGAGGCAGGCCATATTGCCCTTTACAGCGGAATCGCTTGCGGAGCTGAAGCTATCATCATGCCTGAACTAAAGGGTGATGCGCGTGACATCAGCAAGATGATTGAGACAGGCAACAGGAGAAAAAAATCAAGCAACATCATCATTGTGGCAGAAGGAGATGAAGAAGGAGGTGCAATTGCCATTGCCGAGAAACTCAAACCACAGCTGAAGGGCTATGAGGTGAGGGTGGCTGTACTGGGACACCTGCAGCGCGGCGGGTCGCCGTCAGCGCTTGACCGCGTAAACGCCAGCAGGTTGGGTAATGCAGCCGTAGAGGCACTCCTTGACGGGCAGCAAAGCGTCATGGTAGGACTTCAGAATGACGAAATAGTGCTGGTCCCGTTCAGGAAAGCCGTGAAACTGCACAAGGGGCTGAACCAGCAGCTTGTCGACATAATTGATGTACTTAATGTTTAAGCCCACACCTTTTACTATATGATGGAAACTTCAGAGGTATTTTTTACAGATATGCACTGCACATCATCACTGAACCTGCTTAAGAAGCTGGAGAGGCTGGTGAAGGCTGCCGGTTTTGAAAAAATGGATTTCAACCGTAAGATGACTGCCATAAAGATCCATTTTGGCGAGCCGGGCAATCTTGCATATCTAAGACCCAACTTTGCAGCAAAGGTGGCTTCCATGGTAAGGGAGAGGGGCGGCAAGCCTTATCTGACAGATTGCAACACGCTTTATTCAGGGGAGAGGAACAATGCCCCCGACCACCTTAATGCCGCGTTCTCCAACGGTTACAACCCCCTGAGTGCCGGGTGCCATGTGGTAATAGCCGACGGAATAAAGGGAACTGACTACCGTGAGATAGAAGTCAACCTTGATTATACGCGAAAGGCAATGATCGGTACAGCAATTTCCGATGCAGATATAATTATTTCAATGAGCCACTTCAAGGGGCATGAGCAGACCGGTTTCGGTGGTGCCCTGAAGAACCTCGGGATGGGCTGTGCCTCGGTTGGAGGAAAGCTTTTCCTGCACTCCGGGAATCCTCCCTTCATTTACCAGAAGAACTGTACCGGCTGCAAAATATGCGTAAACAATTGTGCCCATGATGCCGTTCACCTGGGTGATGACAGAAAGGCTTATATCGATTATGACAGATGCACAGGCTGCGGCCAGTGCGTGGCTGTCTGCCAGTTTGATGCTGCGAGGGTGCAGGGGAACTCCGAGAGTGACGCACTGAACAGAAAGATTGCCGAATATGCCTATGCTGTGGTCAGGGATAAACCGGCACTGCATGTGAACTTCATCATGGATGTATCGCCCGATTGCGACTGCTGGGGGCATAACGACAGACCGCTGGTGGAGGATATAGGAATTGCAGCTTCAACTGACCCTGTGGCCCTTGACAAGGCCAGTGTCGATATGGTGATGAATGCACCTGCGGCACGGCATTTGCGGGAGAAGGAAAACGGCAATGATCTCCGCGGAGAGGATAAATTCCGGCTGGTGCATGGCAGCACCGACTGGAAAACGGGACTCCTTCACGGGGAAAAGATTAAACTTGGATCTTTATCATACAAACTGATTAAGATATGAAGGACCCGTCATCATCAAAGCGCATGACCATACTTATTGTTGAGGATGACCCGCATAGTCAGCTTTATTTCACAAAGCTGCTGTCAGGCCTGTATGACACTGCTGTGGCCGAATCCGCCGCAGAAGCATGGGATCAGCTTCATGACCGGAAGTTTGATCTTGTGTTGATGGACATCTCTCTTAAAGGTGATGAGGACGGGCTCTCGCTGACGCGCAGACTGCGTGCCGAGGATGGTTATGGCATGCTGCCGATTGTAGCTGTCACGGCATATGCTTTCCCCGATGACCGGAAGCGGGCACTGGAGGCAGGCTGTACTGATTACCTGCCCAAGCCGGTGAGCAGTAACGATTTGCATCACAAGATCGCCGAGCTTACTCATAAATAGTCAAAAAGCTCCTTTCACAACACACCAGCAATTAAAAAATTCACTTCAGACTATTGCTTTTCCGCTCAGATAATTGAATTCACAATGAAATACCGGAAATGCTGAAGGTCCTGCAGAAATCCTAAATTTACTGAACAAACCGGGACAGATTTAATGGCCTCTTCATCACTCAGAAAATTCATTTATCTCTCAATTGCTGCTGCAGTTGCTACAATATCCATAAAGCTTACAGCATATTTTCTTACAAATTCAGTAGGACTTCTTTCTGACGGCCTGGAGTCATGCGTTAACCTCGCTGCCGCTCTTGTTGCTCTGTTCATGCTGAACCTTGCAGAAAAGCCGCCTGACGAGAGGCATGAATTCGGACATAATAAGGCTGAATATTTTTCCAGCGCAATTGAGGGCGGTCTGATCGTCCTTGCGGCTGGCACCATTATCTGGTCAGCCGTACCAAGGATCATTGATCCGCAGCCTCTTGAAAAATTAGGAATAGGGCTGATAATTGCTTTAAGCGCCTCATTGATTAACCTCGTCGTCTCAATCATCCTGATCAGAAACGGGCAAAAACACAACTCAATAACCCTGGAAGCTGATGGCAAACACTTAAGGACAGATGTCATGACTTCTGCAGGCGTCCTCCTTGGAATTGCACTTGTCAAACTGACCGGATGGATGATTCTTGATGCCATTGTTGCTATTGGAGTTGCCCTGAATATTGTCTGGACAGGTTATCAGCTCATGAGAAAGTCAGCAATGGGCTTGCTCGATACTTCGCTGCCGCAAAATGAGATACGGAAAATTACCGGTATTCTTGAAGGCTACGGGCAACAGAATTTAACATTCCACTCCCTGCTGACCAGACAGTCAGGACAGAGGAAATTCATTTCAGTGCACCTGCAGATGCCTGGAAAGTGGAATCTTCACCAGGGACACATGCTTGCCGAGAAAGTAGAAAAGGATGTCCGGATGCTGTTTCCTGATTCGCCAACGACAGTTTTCACACACATCGAACCGGTTGAAGATCCTGAATCGATGCTTGATATCGGCATTGATCATCAATAGTCAAAAGATTTTCAGAAACATAGTGTTAATTGAGAAATAGTCAAAAAGTTCCTTCAGGACAAAAATTTTATTATTTTTGCGAACCTGAATTTTATTCGGGTAGTCCTCTGCTTCCGCCGGCTGACGGATCCGGAAGACGTATCGGGGTGTAGCGCAGTTGGTAGCGTACTACGTTCGGGACGTAGGGGCCGGAAGTTCGAGTCTTCTCACCCCGACCAAAAAACCACCGCAGGGAGTCCTGCGGTGGTTTTTTTATTGCCCACCGCGTCAGCCTCTGGCGGTTGAAAGCGACAGGCCAATAAAACAGTCGGTTGAACATTTTCAATATCCTCAGCTTGGTATTTATCTCATTAGCATCTTTTTCAGTGTACTATGTTTTGTATTACCGAAGAAAGTGAAACTTTCCTGGTGCGGGGTTTGTTTTTTACCAGATAACTACCGGAAATTTCAAATCGAAGACATAAAATGATGTAAAATGAAAAATCTGACAGACAAATGGATCTCCTGGTCGCCTTACATGCATGGATTGCTCAGGATTGTTGCTGCATTTATGTTTATGATGTCAGTAAAAATGTGAAGGGGCCATGAATCCGGAATGGGACTGATCCATGCAGAGAATCAGACTTCATCCCCCGGCTTCAGGTAAAATCCGATTGCATTGAGCGAGTCACTCTTACGGTAGTATTCAGGATCAGCCAGTTTTGTGTTTTCCAGCCTGCTGACCTTTATCATGACGCTGCCGTCCTTCGGTTTCATCAGCTGTACACCCTTCGTTGTCCTGCTCTCCACTGCATTGATCAGGGATGTGTTGAATACAACTACCTTTTTAATGCTGCTCATGCTTACAAGGTCAATGTCTTGCTCAATCAGTTCAATGAAGATCAGCCGTGATTCGCTGTTGAAGGCACTCTTCAGTTTTTTCCTGGCATACTCGGTCTGATAGCTTCCCATGGAAATCTTCCCTATTTTCCCATTTTCAAATGCCACGATCAGGAAGCCCTTGTATCTCTTTTCTCCGGTAAGATAAATCGGTCTCTCTCCCGGTTCGAGGTCAATCTTCTGCAATGCCTGTACCTTGTCCAGGATCTCCTTCTTCTGAACCTTATAAACATTACAAAGGGACGTAAAAACAAGAATTTCACCTGAACCTGAATCATCACCCAGTTTAATTGTCGCTGTGCCGGAAGGAGCTTCTCTTTTGGAATCATTTCTCTGTTCCATTTCTATTCTCTTTTTCAGGCTTTCTGCACTTTGCATGGCTATCAGGTTTAAATTATAGCACAAATGTGGAAATAATCTAACTTCTTACTTCAACAGTCGCTCATATATTTCATAATTCTCCCGGTCAAAACAAACGAAAACCACTTCATTCAGGGTTTTGTCGGATTTTAGAAACTTCCGGACTGCTTCGATTGCGATCCTTGCCGCCCTCTCTTTCGGAAAGCAATATACTCCGGTGCTGATATTGGGAAATGCAACGGTTTTTGCTCCGTTCTCCACCGCAAGCCTCAACGAGTTGTTATATGCGTTTGTGAGCAGCTGATCTTCATTGTTCATGCCACCGTGCCATACCGGTCCTACTGTATGGATGACATGCCTGGCCGGTAACTTCCCGGCCATCGTTATCACTGCCTCTCCCGGCGGGCAGCCTCCCTGCCTTTCAACTATCCTCATGCATTCGTCCAGGACACTCTTGCCTCCAGCCCTGTGAATTGCTCCGTCAACCCCGCCCCCTCCGAGCAGGGTGGAATTTGCTGCGTTGACTATCGCATCAACTGCGATCTTCGTAATATCGCCAGACAACAGTTTTATCATCATTCAATCTTATAAGGTTACTGAGGTTCGCCACCCTCCTGAAAGCAATCACAGCTCATTGTACTTCCTTGCCGAACCCTTTGACTTGTCAACCGGGTACTTCTCGTTGTTCTTCCTGATCTTTTCAAGGACTATCTCCCTGACGTCAAGGCCGTGCTTGCCGGCAAGCAACAGGCCGTAGGCAAATACATCGGCAAGCTCCTCCCTTAGCCTGGCCCTGTCAACATTCTCACACTCGGCAACCGGCTTCCATAAGAAGAGCTCGTTCAGCTCGGCAGCCTCTATTGACAGCGCAAGCGCAAGATCCTTGGTGTTGTGAAACTGTTCCCACTGCCTGGCATCGCGAAATTTAACAAGCTCATCAATCAGCATCTGAAAATCACTCATCTCAAATCTCACTTTATATTATTCCTATTCTCATTGCATAGTTAAGGGCTTCCGAGGTATTGGCCACATCCATTTTTTCTATGATCCTCTGGCGATGATTATTCACCGTGTTGACACTGATAAAAAGTTCTTCGGCAATCTCCTTGCTTACCATACCCCTGGCAAGCAACCCGAGGATCTCTATCTCCCTTTTTGTGAGCTGCGACTGCTTCTCCTCAATTTCTTCGGTGAACGGCACTACCTTCCCTGTCTTCATGTTCACCGTGCTGCGCAGCATCTGCTTCCCTCCCTGCTGATTCGGATTAATATCCATCACGATAAGTACCAGCCACATATTCCCCTGCAGATCCAGTTCGAGATTTACCAGTTGCTGGATAAACCTGATATACCTTCCTTCGCGGTTTCTCAACCTGAACTCGAAGATGGTCTTGTAATCCTTTCGTCCTGCGGGAGGCAGCCCGGTAATATGTTCAATGGCTCTTATAGTCGTGTCAAGCACAAAAGAGATGTCGTCAGGGTGCATCAAACGGAAAAAAAAGGCATAACCCTGCTCGGCAGCAGCCTCCTCATCATAATCAATCAGCTCACGGAACCGGTTACGGACAAAGACGTACTTCTTCTGAAGGAGATCGTATATCGTCATTGAACTGTTTTCCATCAGGGCTATCTGCTCAAGCAGCCGCATATGGTAGTTCAGAATGGAATAATCAGTGTGTTCGGGTGAAGGTCTCTGGCTGTCGAGAAGCCTGGTCATCCTCTTCTGCAGTGACTGAATGTCCATGAAAATGATGATTGATCACTATTGAGCGGCATTCCGGGCCGCCCCAACTTTGCATAACAAACTTAACCATAAAATAATGGAAACGGAAAAAAGATTAAAAATGCTGCAGCTATTCTACGCGGCAGTACTTGCAGATTCAGTCAGACGCTACTCTGAAGCCGGTATCCTTGCCGACGTTGAAGCTCAAAAGGAAAAGGAACAGAGGATGGCGGCCAAAGGCCAGCTGGCACAGCTGCAGATCACCACCCCGGCAGGAGTCTTTAATACCTTCTCAGAGGTGTTTGGTTGCATCTCCTGGGATATTGAAGAGGGAGAAGAGAAGCTCACAGCCACGGGCCAGACATGCCTCCTCTGCGCCATCGCGAAGAAGATGAACCTGCCCAGACCCTGCAACATCTACTGTATCAATCCCGTCAGAGCACAGGTTGAAAGTCTTGATGGAGGATACTCTCTTATTGTCGAATCAACCCTGTGGGAAAGCAATAAATGCGAGTTTGTTGTCAACGGTTACCGATAGAATCCACCAACTGTGAACAAGATTGTAATCACCGTTGCCGGAGCAGTTATTCTGTTGGCATTGTCATCAGAAACCGGCATACTGTTACCCTGTCAGGGAAGCCAGGCGCGGACCCAAGGAAGTCTGAAGGGACTGCCTGAAAGTCCGCGCACTGTCATCTGCAGCCTCTCCGGTACTTTCGTTAATGATAATGGCAGGTACCTCGTTCTGTGGCTGGAATGCAGAAACCGTTACCAGAAAGGTGATTGCCTGAACCTGCAAATTGATCTATATTTGTACAACAACCTTATTTGGAGGGACAGGACAATTGCAAAGAGAATTAACTTTAATCCATAAAAAGCCTCTTGAGAAGGATCACATTAACGCCTCCGCGATGTCCAGGTGAAGCACTGACAATTCCCGATGCATGAATGAAAAGGAAAACAGGAGCAGCCTGAAGGAAAACCTCGCGAATGTTATAGCAGAGTTATTATCAACCTCTGGCACAAAAAGGTGCAAGACCCTGTCTGTTGCAACAGGTGTATTCATAGGCCTGTCACCCATATGGGGATTTCAGACGGTGACTGCAATTGCAGCAAGTTATCTTTTCAGGCTTAACAAGATACTGACAATCGGTTCCAGCGCCATAAGCCTGCCACCACTGATCCCTTTTATTATCTATGGAAGCTACCTGTTCGGAGGAATAATATTGGGCAGCGGAGCCATAGATCCTGAATTAAACAGTATCACCGACTTCAGAGATGTCACTGAAGGGATGCTGCAGTTCGTCACAGGCAGTCTTATCCTGGCACTGATCGTGTCATCTGTTGCCGGACTGATTACATACCTGATACTCCGGCGGCAGGAGCGTAACAGGATGAGGAAATCCGGAAACTGACTTCACCTGATTTTTGTTTCCGGTTTTTGTTTTGTACATTCAGGAACTCCTGTTAATCGTTTTCTGATCATGAGCGAACTGAAACTACTGGTTGTTGATGACGAACCCGGCATCAGATCAGGCACCGAGAGGGCTATGAGGAACTTCCGGGTAACTTACCCCTTCCTCGATGAAGACTTCACATATGAGATAATGACAGCCGAGAGCGGTGAAGAGGCTCTCCGGATAATTGACAGCGTACCCATCGATATACTGCTCCTGGACAACAAGCTGCCCGGGATGGATGGTATCGAAGTGCTGGAGTATATCCGGGAGGAAAAGTATGACATTGCAGTAATGATGATAACATCATACGCTTCACTTGACCTGGCCGTCAAAGCCACCACCATGGGAGCACACAGTTTCATGCCCAAGCCCTTTACTCCCCAGGAGCTGAGAACGGCAGTGGAAGCCATTACAAAAAACCTCTTCCTGAGCCGGATGACCACGCAGATGACTGAGGAGGGCAGGCAGAGCCAGTTCCAGTTCCTTTCGGTGCTGTCCCATGAACTGAAATCACCTATCAACGCCGTAGAGGGATACCTCAACATTATCCTCGAAAAACAGGTTGGCGACTCAGTTGATGATTACGTGGTGATGCTGGAGAGATGCAAGGAGCGCCTCAGGGGAATGAGGGCCCTTATTACCGATCTCATAGACCTTACAAAAATAGAGGCAGGGAAGAAAAACCGCCACATTACCAATGTTGACCTCCATGAGGTGGCCAAAAGCGTGACAGACACCATCGAGCCTCTCGCGAAACAAAAGAAGGTAAAGATTCATGCCGACATTCCTGAAAACTGTTTCATCAGGGCTGACCGCAATGAGATGGAGATCATCATAAGTAATCTTGTCTCAAATGCAGTGAAATATAATCATGATGAAGGTGAGGTTTTTATTGACATCTCCAGATCCAAAAATTCCTGTTCAATTGTTGTTGAAGATACGGGGATCGGCATCAGTACCGAAGATCAGGAGAAGCTGTTCCAGGACTTTGTGAGGATAAGGACCAGCGAGACGAAGAACATATCAGGAAGCGGACTCGGTCTCTCAATTGCAAGGAAGATTATTGACCTTTACGGAGGATCCGTTCAGCTGGAAAGCTCACCGGGGAAAGGCAGCAGGTTTACCGTAACCATCCCCTTATGATTATCCAGAATAAAGAAACGAAGTGAAAACGGGAAGTATTACTCTTGCTCCTTCACCGGGATTACCAGCCTCATGTCAGGCATGGCGAATATGACCCCCTTATTCGCCTGTTTAAGCTCCTGCACGGTTATATCGTACTTCTTTGCTATATCTGAAAGAGACTCTCCCTTCTGGACCTTATGAATCTTTTTCTTCTCGGGCTGGACGGGTTTTGGTTTGTCATTGCTTTTGCCGGCTGAGGGTGCCTTTTGCTGAGCCTGCTGTGTGTCTGCATCAGGCTGTGTCTTTGTTGCGGTCCGGGTGTTTACTTCGGCATTCTCTTTCACTTCAGTGGTTTTGGCTGTCACGCCGCCGTCCGATGCCGGTTTGGCAGCAGGCTGTTCCTGACGGGGCATCTGGGTCTCCTGGCGGGCAGTCTCCTGCCTGGGCATTTGGGTCTCCTGGCGGGGTGTCTCCTGCCTGGACACATTTGTGCCTGACTCCGTATTACCGCTGGGTGCAGTTGCTACAGCCATCATGCTCTTGTCGGGAGTGGCTGCAGTTTCAGCAGGGGGTGTTTGCTCATCAATCACCTTAAGAGCTGATGATGCCGGTATCTTCAGAACCTGGCCAGCCTGTATGCCTCCAGGAGGGATGGAGTTCTCACGGTCAATATCCAGGATGGTAACCCTGTAGGCTTTTGCTATCGAATAAAGAGTCTGACCCTTCTGTACCTCATGCATATATAAAGTCTTTCCCCCTGATATGATCTTTTCACCTGATATATCTATACCGGGGACACCACTGGCAAGCGCAGGGCGCGAAGGCTGCGTTGCCTGACGGGGTTGTGTAACAGCAGCAGCCTGCTGAGCCGCAGGAACGGGTCGGGAAGCAGCGGATGCCTGCTGATCCGGCGAGGGTACCCTCAACACCTGCCCTGTCTGAATCCCGTTGGGAGGGATGACATTCTCGCGGGCGAGGGCATCTACCGACACCCTGTAAGCCTTCGCAATGGAATAAAGAGTCTGGTTCTTCTGAACCTCATGCATGTAATAAACCCTTCCACCGGAGACCACTTTCTCAGTTGACACCTCCACAGGTACCTGCGCACTGACGACTGTGGTAGCAGCCAGGGTTACGATCAGTGCAATTGTTGGCAGAATGCGTGTCAAAGACATACTTTTTTAGTTTTCACGAACAAAGTTAACATTTTCGTTAGATTGAGAACTGCCGGAAAAACTAAACATATACACCGGCCGGTTGTTTTATTTGTCTTAAACGAAGAAAAAACTGTTCCCATGAATTCGATCCGCAGAATAACCACCCTTCTCAGGAATGAGTATCATGGCGAGGGGTTGAACCTCGCCGACTTCTCACATGACCCGCTGGTCCAGTTCGGGCGATGGATGGAAGATGCCCTCTCACATAATGTGATGGATCCCAATGCACTGCACCTGGCCACGGCCGATGCTGCAGGAAGACCATCAGGAAGGATCGTGCTGCTCAGGGACTTCAGCCCGAAAGGATTTACCTTCTTCACAAACTACGGGAGCCGCAAGGGGGATGAGCTGAGAAACAACAGTTATGCTGCCATGACATTTTTCTGGAATGAGATGTACCGTCAGGTACGGATAAGCGGAAAAGTGTCAAAGTTGCCACCGGAGGAATCAGATGCCTACTTTCGCAGCCGTCCGCGCGAGAGCCAGATAAGCACTATGGCATCTCATCAGAGCCGGCACCTGGAGAGCAGGGAACTGCTTGACAGAACTGCCATGGAGATAGAGGAAAGGTACAAAGACAGGCCCATACCACGACCAGATGACTGGGGCGGATACTGTCTTGATCCTGACTACATTGAATTCTGGCAGGGAAGGGAACACCGCCTGCATGACCGTCTGGTATACACAAAGAACAGCGACAGGGAAGGCTGGACAATCAGGCTTCTCTATCCCTGATCACCGGGGGCATTGGTTACTGAGTGGAATCCCTCCCGGCCGGAAGGCGATTACTGCAATAACACTGTCATGCCTGGCAGGTCACCCTACAGGCTGAACTGCAGTTCAGTAAGTGTTTTGTAAAGCCCGTTATCGTTGGAAATCAGGTCGTTGTGCGTCCCCTGCTCAACAATCCTGCCATCATTCAGTACGATGATGTAATCAGAGTTGCGTACTGTGGACAACCTGTGGGCAATAACCAGGGAGGTACGGCCCTTCATCAGCTTTTCCAGCGCCTCCTGCACCTGCCGTTCTGATTCAGAATCGAGTGATGAAGTTGCCTCATCAAGGATCAATATCCGCGGGTTCTTCAGCACTGCACGGGCGATGGCGATCCTCTGCCTCTGTCCGCCCGAGAGCTGTACTCCCCTTTCTCCCACAACTGTATCCAGCTGACCGGGAAATGTTCTGATGAAGTCCCATGCATTGGCCTGTTTCGCAGCATCAATAACCTCATTTTCAGTAGCTCCCGGCTTCCCATACGCAATATTTTCCCTGATGGTTCCGCCAAAGAGGAATACATCCTGCATCACAACAGCCATCTGTGACCGGAGAGCTGTCAGAGGGAAGCTTATACTGTCACGGCCGTCGAAAAGTATACTTCCCTCCGTGGGGTCATATAGCCTCAGAAGAAGTGATGCTATGGTAGATTTACCGGCACCGCTGGGCCCCACCAGTGCCACCTGCCTGCCAGGCGCAATCCCGAAGCTGACATTTTTCAGAACCACAACCTCCTCACGTGACGGATACCTGAACCCGACATCCTTAAAGGTTATCTCACCATGCAGCTGGTGGGCTTCTTCAGGCACGTATGAAGGGTCAATTACTTCCGTCTTTTCATCAAGCAGTTGCAAAAGATTCTCAGAAGCGCCTATGGTTTTCTGCAGCCTCGCATAGACACCTGCCATGCCCGCGATATTGCCGCCAATGAATCCGGAATAGATTACAAAGGTGAAAAGCTGTCCGGCTTCCATCTGACCCTTTGCAATCATTGTGGCACCCTGCCAGATGACAGCCGCCATGGATACAAAGAATCCGAGTACTATGAATGAGACGGCAGCCTGGTATTTGCCACCGGTGATGCCTGCCCTGGCCACCTGCTCGGTCTTCTCACGGTAACGGCGGCTCTCAAATGACTCATTGGTGAAAGCTTTAACGTTCTGTATCCCCTGCAGGGTCTCCTCCACAATGGTGTTTGACTCCGCCACGAAAGCCTGTGCCTTCTTTGAATATCGCCTGATGGCCCTCCCGGAATAAAAAGCCATCAGCGATATTGCCGGCACAATTGCCAGAGTAAATACCGTCAGCCTGAATGAGCTGATCATCATAAGGGTAATACCCCCGGTGATCACAAGCAGCTGGGAAAGGAGGTCTGCCAGGGTACTCGTCAGGCTGTCCTGCAGCAATGATATGTCTGATGATATCCTGCTGTTGAGCTCTCCCACCCTCCTTGATGAGAAGAAAGACATGGGAAGTCTGATCAGGTGGTTATAGATATGCTGACGTATTGCTGCCAGAGTCTTTTCAGTTACCACCACAAAGAGCCGGGTGCGGGTGTATGCAAAAAGAGACTGGGCCAGTAGTATTACCAGGAGGAGGAGTCCGGTGCGGGTGATCCCGCGTGTCAGTCCACCACTGTTGGCCTGGTCAACCATCTCGCCGAGAAGGCGGGGGAACATAAGACTGGCTGCTGTGGAGAGAAGAAGAAAAACAAGGCCAAGAGCAAACCTGCCCCTGTAAGGCTTCAGAAACCTGTAAAGCCTTGCCATCTGCTTCAACCCTGATCCTGCAGGTCTTGCTGGTTTATCTGACATCTTTCACTCCTTACTCAACAGAAATGCAAATATAGGTGATAATGTTCGCCACTGTCATCTCATTAAGTGTTAACAATCTATTCCTCACAGGTGTTAATATTGTTCAGATGCTGTTTATAATTAGTATGACATCATAACCGGGGCCGATTGCCGGAATTATTAATTTTATGGTTTTGCAACTTATATCATGACTGCTCTTGAGACACTGAAAAACCTTGTTCTGGCGCCGTATATTCTTAAGGCTACTGCTCTTATCAGCGTACAGAGGGAGGTGGGCGGCAACCAGTTCAGGCACTGTTTTTCGACGCTCGGTATACTACTTGACTACAAGTTCTACACTGACAGCGTTTTGCTCAAAGCCTCACTTCTGCATGACCTGATTGAAGACCTTCCTGAGACCCAGGTTGATGAAATAAGGTGGATTGACAGTGACGGTGCTGATGTTGTTCAGCTTGTGCTGGAGGTTACCAAGAGAAAGGATGAGTCTAAGGAGCAGTATCTGCAGCGCCTTCTTGAACACGGGTCGCGCAATGCCATGCTGCTCAAATGTGCTGACCGGATCAGCAACCTGACCGATCTGCACCGCGATACACAGCCGGAACAAAAGATCTCAGACTATCTCGACCAGACGGAAAAGTACGTCATACCGATGGCCAGCAGGGTCAACACCGATATGTTCATCGAGTTAACTGACCTGGTTGCAAAACGTCGCCGCATCCTGCGCTTTCTTGAGAGTGACAAAAGTGAGGATGCAGAGCCCGGATCATAAGCTGCAGGCCAGCTTCATCCGGTAAGCCACCTCAACCCAGCAGTTGCTTCACCTTTGCAGAAATCTCGCGACCGTCAGCCTTGCCTGCCAGTTCCTTCGTGGCAACACCCATGACACGACCCATGTCTGACGGGCCCTTAGCCCCCACGCGGCTGATGATCTCTTTCAGGGCTGCCTCCAGCTGTTGCTCTGTCATTGCTGCAGGAAGATATCTTTCCAGTACCGCCGCTTCGTTCTCCTCCTTCTCACAGAGGTCCGGTCTCTTCTGCTCACGGTAAATGTCTGCCGATTCCTTCCTCTGCTTCACCAGCTTACGGATGATCTTTACTTCCTCTTCTTCTGTGAGAACTGTATCCTGTCCTCTCTCTGACCTGGCAAGGATAAACGCGGTCTTGGCCGCTCTCAGGGCTTCAAGCACCCCCTTGTCCTGCGCCTTCATGGCTGCCATCAGGTCCTTGGCAATTTTTTCTGTGAGTGACATGTTGCTGATAGGTATTTTAAATTGTGTGAATGTTACAAATTTACGCTATTTCCTGGAGCCGCAGGCCGGGAGAGTAATGACGCTAACCTCCTCGCTGACGGCTATCATCAATAGTTTTCTGCCTTACGTTCCCTTCTAGTTCTTCTCATTATAAAGATTCAGTTCCTCGTCTTCCATCAGTTGCAGTAATTGTTTTCTGATCTCTTCCCTGAGCGGCAGCAGCGGCCTGCGTACATGTCCGCCATAGAGGCCCAGATGGTCCATTGCAGCCTTCAGCGCGGGCACACCCCAGCGAGCTGTCACTGCCGTGTTTAGAGGAATGATGCTGTGCTGCAACTCCCTCGCGAGGGTCATGTCGCCTTCGGCGAAAGCGCTGAAGATACTCAGGCAGTGTGCCGGAGCGATATTGGCGCTTGCCAGTATACCTCCTGCAGCACACGTGGCCAGAGCCGGCAACAGAAACCCGGCGCTGTCAAATGATGTCGGAAGTGGCGGGAAAATACCTCTTAAATTGAGTGAAGCCATAATGATTAATTTGAAAATCAGGATTATCTGCTATGTGTGCTCATCGAGTATGGCCTGGCTGAAGGTGTCGCACCTCTCTCCTTGTCAGGTTCACTACTCATGGCAAACTCCAGGGTGCCTCCCGCAGTCAGCTGTTCATGAGTCACATAATTGAGATTCAGTTTTTTACCATTAAGGGTTACATCTCTTACAAATAAATTCTCCCGGTTGTTCCCGGGAGCACTGATTACCAGTTTTTTACCATCAGTGAGTGTGACAGTGGCCCTGGTAAACAGCGGTGAGCCAAGCACATATTCGCCTGTTCCGGGCGTCACAGGGTAGAAACCCAGTGCACTGAAAACGTACCAGGCTGATGTCTGCCCGTTATCTTCATCTCCACAGTAACCATCAGGAGTGTAGTTATAGAGCTTGTCCATAACCTCGCGTACCCTCATCTGAGCCTTCCAGGGCTCAGGTGTGTAGTTATAAAGATAAATCATATGCTGAACCGGCTGGTTGCCGTGGGCATAGTTACCCATGTTCATAATCTGCATCTCACGTATCTCATGAATGGGGAAACCATAATAGGAGTCATCAAACAATGGCGGCACAACAAAAACGGAATCGAGCATACGTGCCATCTCACTGTCACCACCCATAAGCTCTGCCAGTCCTGCCACGTCCTGAAAGACGCTCCATGTGTAATGCCAGCTGTTTCCTTCGGTGAAGGCATCGCCCCATTTATAGGGGCTGAATGGCGATTGGAACCTGCCGTCGAGGTTTTTACCTCTCATCAGCTTTCTCTCATTGTCAAATACGTTTCTGTAGTTCTGTGCCCGGGCTCCGTAAAGGTCAATCTCTTCCTGTGGCCGGTCAAGCTCCTGCGCCAGCTTCCACAGGCACCAGTCAGCATATGCGTATTCCAGGGTGCGCGCCACGTTCTCATTTATACCGACATCGTATGGAACATATCCCAGGCTGTTGTAGTATTCTGCTCCGTACCTGCCTACGGAATGAACAGGGCCGTGACCGAGGGTGTTCTTCACCAATGCACTCCAGAGGGTGTCAATATCGTATCCTCTTATTCCCTTCAGGTAGGCATCAGCTATCAGTGAAGCGGAGTTGCTTCCAATCATGCAGTTACGATGGCCTGGACTGGCCCACTCAGGCAGCCAGCCGCTCTCCATGTATGCATTGACCAGTCCCTCCATGATATGTGAGCTCATCCCGGGGTACAGGAGTGTAATTAGCGGCATTGCGGCACGGAAGGTATCCCAGAATCCATTGTCGGTAAAGAGTCTGCCAGGAAGAACTTTACCGTTGTAGGGACTGTAATGAACTATATTTTCAGCGCTGTCAGTCTCGTAAAAAATGCGGGGGAAGAGCATGGTACGATAGAGTGTTGAATAGAAGGTACGCTGCTGGTCGTCAGTGCCGCCTTCTATCCGTATGCGGCCCAGTCCGGCGTTCCAGAGGTCATGCCCGGCATCACGGACGTCGTCAAATCTGCGCCCACCCGTCTCGCGTTCAAGGTTGAGAATGGCCTGCTCCGGGGAGATGAATGATGAAGCCACCCTAGCGGTGACCTGCTGGCCTCTTTTTGTCCGGAATCCTATGACTGCCTGGGCGTGGTCGCCTTCAGTCTCCGTGACGCCGGACCGGAAACTGTCGTCAAGGGCCACTGACCAGAAGTCAAACGGCTGGTCAAACTCAATGACGAAATAATTATGGAAGTTTTCAGGCACCCCCCCGTGGTTGTTGCGGCAGTAACCCACAACCCTTCTGGTCCCGGGAACTACCCTTGTCATTGATCCTCCGGCGAAAGCATCAATAACCACCGCGGATGAGTCACTCTCCGGAAAGGTGAACCTGAAGAGAGCTGCCCTCTCCGTTGGTGTGACCTCTGCGGTGATGTCATAGTCGGCAAGGTAAACGCTGTAATACCAGGGCTTTGCCACCTCGGCCTTGTGCGAAAACCATGATGCGCGCGCCAGCTCTGACAGACGGTTTCCACCAGTGACAGCCATCAGGGAGAAGGCGGCGTAGTCATTGATCCATGGGCTTGGCTGATGTGTCTGCCTGATGCCGACTATCTTATGATCATCATAGGTGTATCCCCAGCCATTGCCATTCTCGCGCGTCTGCGGGGTCCAGAAGTTCATTCCGAAAGGCAGAGCCACTGCCGGGTATGTGTTGCCGTGGGATAGCAGGTACTCGGAGTCTGTACCCATTAATGTGCTTACAAGGTCACCCGGTACTGCAGAAATCCGTTCTGCAGTACCTCCGGCCTGCCGGCTGCACCCGGTGCCTGCAAGTGTCAGAACAGCTAAAGCAATGATCAGATAGTTGGTTCCTGTGAAATTCATATGTCACTTAAGTCTGTTCAGGATTTTTTGAAGAACCATCTCCGGTGTCAGCCACTCCAGGCAGGCAAGGTCACCGCGTCTGCAGGTCCCTTTACCGTAGATGGAGCAGGGGCGGCATGTAAGTTCGGTATCCGGTATCTGGATTTGGTTTTCAGCCGGCATACCCCAGGCGCTGAATCCGGCACGGGGATGGGTGGCACCCCATATTGACAGTGTATCAATACCCAGTATGGCAGACAGGTGCATGTTTGATGAGTCCATGGCAAGCATCAGGTCAAGGTCTGCGATAAGTGCAATTTCGCCTTCAAGGCTGATCTTCCCCGCCATGGATATTGCACCCGGCACACGGGCAGCTATCTCATCCACTTCAGCTGATTCATCAGGAGATCCAAAAAGAAAGAGTGTGCATTCCTTCCGCGATACCAACAGGCGTAGCATGGCCTCCATCTTCTCTGCGGGCCATGTCTTGAGACGGTGCCTCGCCAACGGCGCCACTCCCAGGAAAGGTCTTTTCATGCCGTCAGTACGTGAGGCTGCCACGGCTGCTCCTTCTGCGGACGGGATCATCCAGGGGCCGGGGACCAGTTCCAGAGGGTACCCGGTACGTGCGAATACGGCACGGTAACGCTCAACGGTGTGGGTCAGCGAGCCGGTGAGCCTGCCACGAACCAGCTTGCGCCGGCGTATACGCTCCTTGTCTATTGAAGCCACGTGGCAGCCGTCAAAGCGAAACAGCAGGCGCACCACCTTCGACCTGATAACGTCATGCAGGTCAGCAACCGCGGTGATGTTGTACTTTGCACGAAGATCCATCCAGATCCTCAGCAGGCCAGTAATACCCCTGTGCCTGCCATGATGATCAGTAAGGAAAACCTTCACCCCGGGAATGCCGGCAACAAACTGATCAAAAGGCTTCTTTGTGACAAAGACCAGCTCTTCGCCAGGGTATGCAGCGGCAAACGACCTGATCACGGGCAGGGTCATTATCACATCACCCATCGATGATGTGCGTATCACAAGAAGGCTCATCTCAGTATTTTTCGTACGACTTTTCCTCCACTAGGCCCGAGCCGGTAATCATGTTTATCTTCCGCTTGATCTCGGAACGGATGTCATTTGTAAAGTACACTGACCTGGCAGTCTCTATGAATTCTACCCCGAAATCCTTGTTTCTTTCAAGATCCCTTATTCGGTCTTCAATCTCCCACAATCCGGCATTGACCCTGTAGAGCTCCAGGTAAAGAGGATCATCCTTCTTCATGAAACCTGCGAGCGCCTCATCAAGAATGGCATGTTCTTTTCTCAGGTTTATCAGTTTATCAGGGTCACTTATCCGCTCCAGCTTAAGTTCAATAATTGTCAGCTTATCCGCAATCTCTCCGTTTGAAACCTCTATTTTCATGAAAAACAGCTTTGAATCCGTAAAAATAACCTTTTAATATTAAAGGGCAACCCGGGTCACTGGGGATCGACATCGGCATGTATACGCAGCAGACCTCTTCTGGGTGATTTCAGTTCAGTCTCCATGGCACGCCGCACCAGCTCCTTGACTTTTGAAGGTGAAAGTGTGGTATCGATTTTTATCATCACCGTTTTGATATACCACTTCTGAACCTGCATTACCATGGGAAACTCCGGGCCCAGAACGTGTTTGCCGAGATGCCTGCGCAGGGTATCAGCCAGTCGTGCGGCCGATGCAGTGAGTTCGTCGAGGTCACGGTGCTTCAGTGCAATTCTTATAATCCTCGTAAAGGGAGGATAACCGAAGAGAGCCCTCTCCTCAAGCTGTGCCGAGCTCATCGACCTGTAATCATGCTTCAGCACCTGCCTGAGTATCATGTTTGCAGGGTCAGCGGTCTGGATGATCACTTTCCCCCTGCGTGTTCTCCTCCCGGCTCTCCCGCTCACCTGTTCCATCAGCTGGAAGCTTCGCTCGTAAGCCCGGAAATCAGGGAAATGCATCATATTATCGGCATCGAGGATACCCACCACTGTCAGTCTCTCGAAGTCGAGTCCCTTGGAAATCATCTGTGTCCCGATAAGGATATCGGTATCGCCGGCGGCGAAGCTGCCAAGTATATCAGATGCAGCGTTTCTGTTCCTGACGGTGTCCTGATCCATTCGCGCCACCCTCGCTGATGGGAACATCAATCTTATTTCCTCTTCTATCTTCTCTGTGCCGAAGCCTATGGTGGATATGTTCACTGATCCGCAATCAGGGCACTCTGAGGGCAGTCTCACGCTCTTGCCGCAATAGTGGCACACCAGCCTGTTGATGCTCTTATGATAGGTATAGCTCACCGAGCAGTTTGTGCAGGCAGGCACATGACCGCAGTCAGAGCACATCAGGAACGGAGAAAAGCCTCTCCTGTTCTGGAAGAGGATGACCTGTTCCCCGCGCTTCAGCGCCTCCTCCACCGCCTCAAGCAGACGGGGAGTGAAATGGGATGACGGGCTCTTCTTCCTGCCAGCCCGGCGTGTGTCAGCTATGACCATCTCAGGCATCATTACATCACCGTAGCGTGTCATCAGCTCAACAAAGCCGTACCTTCCGGAAAGTGCATTGTGGTAGCTCTCAAGCGATGGTGTGGCTGAACCGAGCAGAGCCCTTCCGCCGTGTATGCGGGTGAGCATTATTGCCGCATCACGGGCATGATATCGCGGTGCCGGGTCATTCTGCTTATAAGATGAGTCATGCTCCTCATCCACAATGATCAGCCCCAGGTCACTGAACGGAAGGAAGAGTGATGACCGAACCCCCAGAACAGCCCTGAGGCTTCCGTCACTGACCTTCTTCCAAACTTTCCTGCGTGCCGCAGGTGTTAAACGCGAGTGAAACACCCCGATGGCACTACCGAAATGTCTCCTGAGCCTCTCTATTATCTGGGTTGTAAGTGCTATCTCAGGAAGCATATACAGGACCTGCTTCCCATGATCAAGCTGCTCACGCATCAGGTGGATATAAATCTCCGTCTTACCGCTGGAAGTGACGCCGTGCAACAGTACCGTCTCACGGTCAGCAAACAGCTGTTTGATAGAATCATATGCCTCTTTTTGCACTTTGTTCAGCTCTGCCGGAATGACCATCCCGGTCTCCGGCACATCAGGAGTCTCCTTCTGCTTTCGCTTCACAGGGTGTCCTGGCAGATCATCAGGCGAGGGTATCGCTGCTTTCATCACCTCGCCAGGATAGGCCATGTAATAATCAGATATCCACAGAAGGAAGTCTGTGAGGCGATCATTGACAGAAAATCCGCCGGGGAGGAGGCTGTCTATCTCCCTGAGAGAGACTTCTGCAGGCAGCCTGTCATGAACCCTGACCACCAGCCCGGCAACATTTCTGCTCTGCCCGAAGGGGACATTCACAAGGCTGCCACGTTGAACAATACCCTGAAGTACCTCCGGAATTTCATAGGTAAACGAGCCGGGCACGGCAACAGGAATGATGATATCTGCGAACTGTCTGCTCATTGGTTAAAACGGCGGCAAATTAAGAATAAACACCAACAAAGGCCTTGTCTGCTGCCTTAATTTATGAACGCTGCGGCAATGAATGAATCAGCTCAGGGCAGCCCTTACCCTTTCAGCAGCATCGGTGAATGTAGAGGCGGCTATGACCTTCAGCCCGGAGCTGTCTATCAGGGCCCTTGCCTCTTCTGCATTGGTTCCCTGGAGCCTCACTATGACGGGTACTTTTATATCACCTATGCTCTTGTATGCCTCTATGATACCAGCGGCAACGCGGTCACACCTTACTATTCCGCCAAAAATATTTACGAGGACAGCTCTCACATTCGGATCCTTGAGGATGATCCTGAATCCGGCCTCTACCGTTTGGGGGTTCGCGCCACCTCCCACATCGAGGAAATTGGCCGGTTTGCCGCCGGAGAGTCCTATCAGGTCCATGGTGGCCATGGCCAGACCGGCTCCATTGACCATACATCCAACATCACCGTCGAGTTTTACATAATTGAGGTTACTGGCTGAAGCTTCCACCTCGGTGGGATCTTCCTCGTTCAGGTCACGCATTGCCTCAAGCTCGGGATGACGGTACAGCGCATTGTCGTCAAGAGTCACCTTGCAGTCTACCGCAAGTACCCTGTCATCACTGGTCTTCAGGAGCGGGTTGATCTCCATCAGTGTGGCGTCAGAATTGACGAAAGCTTCCCAGAGCCCTTTCATGAATATTACCATTTCGCGGTAAGCCTTTCCATGGAGGCCAAGGTTGGAGGCAATTGTCCTCATCTGAAACTCATGCAGGCAACAGGTTGCATCAACCGTCTCAGTGAAGAGCGCTTCAGGATTGCGTGCAGCCACCTCTTCGATGTCCATCCCTCCCTCAGGTGAATAGGCAACCACGTACGCTGATTTCCTGCGGTCAAGAAGCAGAGACAGGTAAAACTCCTTTATCTCCGATTCTCCCTTGTAATAGACATCGCGAGCAACGAGCACCTTGTGCACCTTCTTGCCTGCAGGCCCTGTCTGTGGTGTCACCAGGGTCATCCCCAGCATATGCGAAGCCACCTCCCCTGCCTCCTGCGGTGAATGTGCTATCCTGACTCCCCCTCCCTTGCCACGTCCACCGGCATGGATCTGCGCCTTGATGACGAAAATCCCGGTGCCGAATTTACCGCTCAGCTCTTTGGCTACCATTACGGCCTGCCCGGCCGTCATGGCGATGAATCCCTCCTGCACGGCAACACCATGTGCCTGCAAAATGGATTTTCCCTGGTATTCGTGGATATTCATGATATTTCAAGGTTAATAATACAGGTTATCGGGGCATCATGAGTAAAAGAGGTATGTAATTTACTCTTTTTTTATAATTATTTTAGCTAAAATTTTTATTCATGAGGAAGCTTACAAACGATGAACTGAACCGGAAGAGTGTGAAGGAATTCAGGGCTTCGGAGAAGTCGCCCTTTCTTCTGGTCCTTGACAACGTGCGAAGCCTCAACAATGTGGGATCAATCTTCAGGACGGCAGACGCTTTTCTTGTGGAGGCGGTATGGCTGTGTGGTATCACCGCCACCCCTCCGCACAGGGAGATACACAAGACTGCACTTGGGGCCACTGAATCAGTTGAATGGAAGTACTTTGAGAGTTCCGTGGAGGCAGCCAGGCTGCTTAAGGAAAAGGGTTACCTCATTGTCTCGGTGGAGCAGGCTGAAGGGGCTGTCTCACCTGACCGTTTTACAGCGGAGCCTGGCAGGAGGTATGCGCTGGTATTCGGTCATGAGATCAGAGGTGTGAGTGAAGAGGTGGTGAATCTGTCAGACGCTTGCATTGAGATACCCCAGTATGGCACCAAACACTCATTCAATGTGGCTGTCAGTGCGGGGATAGTCTTGTGGGAGCTGGCAGGACACACCAAAAGGTAAAACATCAAAAAACCCCGTTCGCCAGTCGGCGGACGAGGTTTCTCATTATCAGTTTTAAAGCTACTTCGTTACTGCGATGAATGCATCGTCAGTGAAGTATTTGGCAAACTCGAGGTCTGTCATTGCGTAGTTCTTCCAGTCGCTGTTGTAGCCGATAGCTTCGCGGAGGCCGCTGATGACACCGTCCTTGTTGTCAAGGCGTGCTGCTATGACTGCCTTCAGGTATGAGGGAGCACCGCATTTGCACGGTTTGACTGCATCCATGGTTGTCTTGGCCTTGTTGAGGTCACCCTTGAGGAGCTGTGCCAGTGCAAGGTTCATTGTAGGCGTGTCACTGAGCATATTGACTGCCTGGTCATACTTGCCTTCATGAATTGCAATTGTTCCGAGTCCGAATTTTGACTCGGGTGTGGCTGCTGACATTGAATTGAAGTATTCGGCAGCACCCTTGATGTCACCCTTGAGAAGAGCGGCAAAACCGAGGTTGTTCTTCACATTGTCATCATTCTTGAGAGCCTTGGCTTTCTCGAGAGCAACTATAGCGTCATCAGCATTGCCCATCTGAAGATAAGCCCAGCCGATGTTGTTCCATGCCCTGTAGGACTTGGGATCGTTCTCGGCAGCTATCTGGTAGTACTTCAGCATCTCCTTGGGATCACTGGTCAGGGTGGCAGCGTATAGCATCTGCTCGTGGCTGAGGACTGACGGATCGCTCTTTATAGCTGTGAGGATCTCCTCATCGTTGAGACCAACCAGGTTTACGTCAACGATCAGTTTTGACCTTCTCAGCAGTGGAAGAATCTCCTCGGCGAGAGCTTCGTATGCGGTCGCCATATTCTTGATCTCCTTCTCACGGACGACCGGATCCTGGTACATCGAGAGAACCCTCAGGATGAGCTCTTTGTCAGCGATTGACGACTCCTGTACGAGAGCCTTGAAACCTTCCCAGTCTTCAGCAGTGGTCTGTTTGGAGAACAGCTGAGCAAGTTCGGGCATCTTACCATATTCTTTCTGCAGATACTTATCAGCAGCCTTACCCCTGGCTTCCGAGAGTTTCTCGTTAAGTGACAGAGGCCCGTCAGGTGAAGCATATGAACTGTTAGTCACACCTTTAACTTCCATTCTTTCATTCTGCACCACAAGTGCAATGTAATCCTTGAGAGCCTGGATATCGGCGGACTTGAGTTCTGAAGGCCTGATATTTGACTGGTTGATGTTGTAGAGAATATCAGCAATCTTCTGTTCCGGGACAATGCGCTGGTAGTTGTCTTTCAGCGAGATTGGCATTGCGTGATCTTCTACAAGAGTTGAAGTGGCAATTACACCGTCAGCCAGTTTGATGGGATCAAATGAGAGAGTCTTGCCCTTTCTTTCAGCATCTACGCGAAGAAGGAACTCAGACACTTTCATCTCAGGTATATAATTCACATCACCTGACCAGTTTACGGTTCCGCCAGTCCATGCAACCGACTTGTTATTGGCCAGAACTTTCTCTCCCTGTGTGAAGAGCAGTTCATCAAATGCCGTCTCACCGCCTTCGTATGAAAGGACAGGGGTGATCTTCAGCGTGGTATTCTTGTCAAAGTACTTCTCCGGATAGGTGACTTTTACCTGTGCGGCAACAATGCCTGCATGGGTCTCAAGCACTTTGGGAGTGATTTCATACTTGACGAGATTGGCATTTTTCTTCATCTTGTCAAGACTGCTGCAACCTGACATAAGAACAGCTGCAAGCAGAATGACAAAAAGTCTGGTGAAATTTTTCATAATTTGTTTTTTAATTAGTTGCGATCAGTTTCTGTTTAATCAAAGCAATTATACGATATTTCTGACTTGTCTGCAAATTTAAGATAATTTTTAGTCAATAACTGCAATCCCTGTATGAAAAATTCAGAAATTCCGGAGGTTGATTCCCTGAGTGACAGGCAAGGTGAAGATCGTTTCCTTCACTTTCAGGTAGTCATCGTGGCTTGCAACAAAGTCGATATTTGATACATCGAGTACCAGGTAACGGTTTTCCGGATTCTGTCTGAAGAAATTGAAATAGCTTTCCTGTATTCCTGAGAGATAATCAGCAGTTATTGACTGTTCGTACTCCCTGCCCCTCATGGCTATGTTTTTTAGAAGCCTTTCCGGGGGTACGTGAAGGTAAACATAGAGGTCAGGCTTGGGAAGAGAGCTATAGATAATATAAAATATCTGGCGATAGAGATTGAACTCTTCCTTTTCCAGGGTTTTGGAGGAGAAGACGAGCGACTTCATGAAGTAGTAATCGGCTACAGTGAAGCTCTTGAAAAGGTCCGGTTCCACCAGCTCCTCCTTGAGCTGCCTGTAACGGTCGGCCAGGAAAGAGAGTTCCAGGGGGAAGGAGTAACGTGAGGGGTCATTGTAGAATTTAGGGAGGAATGGATTGTCGGCAAACCGTTCGAGGATCAGTTTTGCATTGCAGTCCCTTGCAATCATTGATGCCAGTGTAGTCTTGCCCGCACCAATATTCCCTTCAATAACAATGTAGTTGTATTTAATGTTCTCCATCCTTTTTACCGCTTTGCACCGGATACCAAAATTAGCATTTAGCCTTCACAATGCAAATAAAACGAAGAGGCGCGATTCCGCGCCCCTCCTGAATAACGATCCTGGATGATTAACCCGATATTGTTTACCGGTTGTTGTCGCGACGGCGGTCATGCGAGCGATGCTCACGGTTCCCGCGGTTCCCGTCACGTGATCCCTGATGTTCCTTTCTTTCGGTATGCTCACGCCTGGGCGGCTCAACCCAGCCTTCCGGCTTCGGGATGAGGGGTTTGCGTGAGAGCCTGAGTTTGCCGGTCTTCTGGTCAACCTCAATGAGCTGCACCTCAACAATGTCACCCTCCTTGAAGAGCTCCTCAACAGTGCCGACCTTCTTCCAGTCCATCTCTGAGATGTGCAGGAGACCGTCCTTATTTGGGAGGATCTCAACAAAAGCACCGAACTGGGTGATAGTTTTCACCTTGCCGGTATACACCTTTCCTACTTCCGGCACGGCACATATTGCATTGATACGGTCGAGGGCCGCCCTGATGACTTCGTAGTTCTCGCCGAAGACATCGACCATTCCCTGGCCGTTGATCTCCTCGATAACTATCGTTGCTCCTGTGGTGGCCTGTATATCCTGGATTATCTTTCCGCCGGGGCCTATCACAGCACCGATCATCTCCTTGGGTATGTAAATCTTCTCGATTCTCGGTGCATGAGGCTTAAGCTCGGGCCTGGGCTCGGCAATGGTCTGTTCCATTATGTCAAGGATGTGCATTCTGCCACGGTGCGCCTGTTCAAGCGCCTGCTTAAGAACCTCGAAAGAGAGGCCGTCAACCTTGATGTCCATCTGAGTGGCGGTGATGCCGTCACGTGTGCCCGTTACCTTGAAGTCCATGTCACCAAGATGATCTTCGTCGCCAAGGATATCAGAAAGTACTGCAAACTTTTTACCATCCTTGTCGGTAATCAGTCCCATGGCAATGCCTGAGACAGGCTTGGCGATCTTTATACCTGCATCCATCAGTGCCAGAGTTCCGGCACAAACAGTTGCCATCGATGATGAGCCGTTAGACTCAAGGATATCTGATACCACGCGTATTGCATACGGGTTGGTCTCCTCGGGTGGCATCATGTTCTTTAAAGCCCTGTGTGCCAGGTTTCCATGACCTATTTCCCTACGGCTCGTTCCGCGTGCCGCTTTGGCTTCGCCGGTGGCGAAGGGCGGGAAGTTATAGTGAAGGGTGAATTTTTCAGAACCCTGCTTGAGTACCTCATCAATCATCTTCTCATCGAGTTTGGTACCGAGGGTGACAGTAGTGAGTGACTGTGTCTCGCCACGGGTGAAGATGGCTGAGCCATGGGCTGCAGGCAGCGGGTCAATCTCGCACCAGATGGGACGGATCTCATCAAGCTTGCGGCCGTCAAGACGTTTGTGCTCATCAAGCACAAGGCGGCGGGCAGCTTCCTTCTCAACATCATGGAAGTACCTGTTCACCAGCATCTCATCAGCCGGTGCCTCTTCAGGAAACTGAGCAAGGAATTCAGCCTTTATGGCATCAAAGCCGTCAGTGCGGGTCTTCTTATCAGATCCGCTGGCAGCCAGCGCATAACACTTGTCATAGGTCTCAGCCCATATCTTCTTGCGGAGTTCCTCATCATTCCTCTCATGACAGTACTCCCTCTTCACCGTTTTACCAACCATTTCAGAGAGTTCCTTCTGTGCAATGCACTGAGGTTTGATTGCCTCATGGGCGATACGAAGCGCCTCGAGCATGACATCCTCTGACACCTCTTTCATTTCGCCCTCAACCATCATGATATTTTCATATGTTGCTCCGACTATTATGTCAAGATCAGCAGTCTCCACCTGGTCAAAAGTGGGATTGACGATGAACTCACCGTTAACCCTTGACACCCTTACCTCTGATATCGGACCATGGAAAGGTATGTCAGATACTGCCAGCGCCGCTGAAGCTGCAAGTCCGGCAAGTGCATCCGGCATGATATCCTTCTCGGCCGAGATGAGGTTGATGGTTACGAACACTTCCGCATGATAGTCGTCAGGGAACAGCGGACGCAGTGCCCTGTCAACCAGTCGTGAGATCAGAATCTCATTGTCACCGGGTCTTGCCTCTCTCTTGAGGAAGCCTCCGGGAAAGCGGCCCGATGCCGCATACTTTTCCTTGTACTCAACGGACAGCGGCATAAAATCGGTGTCTTCCTTTGCATCCTTCGCAGCAACGACGGTTGCCAGAAGCATGGTCTTACCCATCCTTACAACCACAGCGCCGTCAGCCTGCTTGGCCAGCTTGCCCGTTTCAATTATTATTGACCGGCCATCGCCAAGATCAATACTTTTTTCAATTAACTTATACATCTGAATTACTGATTATTACGGGATAAATGATAATTAAGGCTCAGACCTCTCCGGGAATTAAAAAAGGCAATCTGAAATTGCCTTTTTTTCTTACTTTCTCAGGTTCAGTGCTTTGATGATCTCACGATACCTGCTGATATCCTTGACCTTTAGGTAATCCAGCAAATGTCTTCTTTTTCCGACCAGAGTGGTTAGCGCCCTCTGCGTGCTGAAATCCTTCTTGTTCTTCTTCAGATGCTCGGTGAGGTGCGAAATCCTGTAGGAGAAAAGAGCAATCTGACCCTCAGCACTGCCTGTGTCCAACTCTGATGATCCGAATGTCTTGAAAAATTCCTGTTTCTTCTCCGTAGTCAAATACATATCCTTATCCAATAGATTGTTAATAATTTCTCCAATTTTGGAACGCAAAGATACAACTCTATTTTGTAATAATTCAAACAATTTGAATAATTTTTTGCATTTAACGCCGGACAGCCTCACCGGTGTGCGGGGGAGTGCAGCACTCAGAGGCTTCTATAGAAAAGACGTAATTATGATGCCGGGAGTTGCGCGCGCTGAAAAATTTTTTTCAATGTTGAAAACCAGGGTACGCTGAATGGTGGTGAAATGTCACGGTTCAAGGAAAAGTGAGTCTGACCGCCTGATCTTATGGCCCATGGAGATGAGTGATGACCCTATTGAACAGTCGAGGCACCGGTGGTACCTGCATCTCAGGTTCCTGAGTTCAAGCAGTGCCTGTGAGGCGAAAGCCGACTCCGGCTTCAGTCCAGCCTGTGCGAAGTCGGTAACCACACTGTTCTCCTCGGGAGGCAGTGAGTCAAGGATCTCCACTGCCCTGTCACACCATTCCTGCTGTTGTCTGACCCTGCCGTAGACAAAGAGCATGGGTACTATGGCGTTTATGATGAGCAGATCTGCAGACTGTTTTCCGGCACGGCCCGCCACTGAAGGTGCCTCACGTCCGAACTGGTAGTGGCTGTTCCAGTAGGGCGAGGCACTGACGCTCAGCAGGTACCTGAGGCTCTCCCGGTCACTGAAGCCCAGCACCCTCGAGAAAAGCCCGTCACTGTGGGCGAGCAGTGCCGCCAGCTGTGAGAGCCTGACAGTCGGAAAATTGGCGGGCCGCAATCTGTGAAACTTCCAGAGCCATCCATCAACGGGTTGAAGTGAGTACTTGGTGCGGAGCACACGATACTCCCTAGACAACAGGAGATAATAATTGTCGCTCACGGCTTCCCTGAAGAGAGCCTCGTCAAGCAAGCCCGCAGTCCCGAAGAGAAGGGCCTCAACCTGCAGGAGGTTGTCAGAGTGCTTTCTTATAATCTTAAGAGGAAGCCGTTTGGCAAGCATCTCAAAAGGATCAGTGTTCACCCTGAAGCCGAAATGGCGCGAGACAAGCCGGTAAAGAGTCTCCTCCCAGTCATTGCCGGTCTGTGAAAGCATGTCCCTGATTTCATTGCTTTTCCTCTCAAGCCGTTCAACGGCTACCGACCACAGCCAGTGCTTGATCCTGAAACCGTCCGTCATTCCTATGAGACCACTGCAGGGCAGAGGTGAAGTATTATTTATAAAGTCCAGGTAGTTATCCCACAAAACTGTATCGAAAACGGGACGAGCGGTTATCAGTCTCCGCCCTGACGCAGAATATACATCTGCATCCTCATTATATACAAGGTGCAGGATGACATTGTCATAAGCGTGATCAGTGTGATGACCATGACGGTACCAGTCAGAGGCATTGACATGAATCTCAGTGTTCCCGGCCCACTCGGTGCCTCCGATTACCAGCCTGGTGTTGAAAAAATCAGGCCCGGAATCACGGTTGTACTCGCCGGGGGCTATCACCTCAATGGGTCCGGCGTCCCTGTCACACAGGCTTCCGCCCTCAAAGAACAGGTTTTTCCACAACCAGTGGAGGAACTCTTCTTTCATGATCGGTATTTTTAAGAAATGCAGCTCATCTAAGATACGAACAAGCGGGTAATGGAGCAAGCAAAATTTGAAAGCTGAAAAAATGATTGTCATTGCATGACAGCAAAACTGCAGGACTGCCGGACAGCAAGACCGCAAGACCGCAAGACCGAAGGACCGCAAGACCGCAAGACCGCAAGACAGTCACGGTTGATTTCATGACTAAGAAATATAAATTGCAACAAATCAGGATACGGGATTTCCCAAATCAGAAATATTGATCAACTTTGTATCCCGGATCATTGTTTTATTCGTCACTAACTTTCCCGGGGAATCAATATGTCTGACTGGAAAAGAGTATTCGCCATAATTTTTAGCGGACAGTTGGTATCTACCCTGACCAGCTTTGTGGTTTCTTATGCCGTTATATTCTGGCTCAGCGTTGAGACCCGCTCTGCCGAGGTACTGGCCTATGCCACCATTGCTGCCCTCCTGCCACAGATGGTTCTCGGGCTGTTCACAGGGGTGTTTGTCGACAGGTGGAACCGTAAGAGGACAATGATCTTCGCCGATTTGTTCATAGCATTCAGCACTCTGGTACTGGCATCGCTCTTCTGGATCACCGAGCCGAAGGTCTTCTACGTATATCTGTTGCTTATGATTCGTTCTGCCGGGATGGCTTTTCATGTACCGGCAATGCAGGCCTCTGTACCACTGCTGGCACCGCAGGACAGGCTGATGAAGATCGCCGGCATAAACAACATGATCCACTCGGTAAGCACTATCGCAAGCCCTGCACTCGCTGCCCTGCTTATCAGCCTGTTCAAGCTGCAGTGGATACTGCTGATTGATGTAGCTGGAGCCATTATTGCCGTGGCCACCCTTTTGATGGTACACATACCTGATCCTGAAAGGAAGGAGGAGGTCAAGCCTCATCTCTGGAGGGAACTGCTCGAAGGACTGAAGGAAATATACAGTAAGCCGGGATTACTGTGGCTCTTCATACTGGCTATTACCGCGATGGTCTTCATCATGCCGGTGTCGGCCCTCTTCCCGCTGATGACGCTCGAACACTTCCAGGGTACAACATACATGATGAGTATCGTTGAGATAGCCTGGGGTGTCGGTATGCTTATCGGTGGTGCCATTATCGGGCATAAACGTCTCAATAACTTTAAGGTGGTGCTGATCAACCTGACCTACCTGATACTCGGCCTTACCTTTGTGTTTTCGGGGATTCTGCCCCCATCCGGATTTGCATGGTTTGCCGGAGTAACAGCTATCGGAGGAATCTCCATGACATTGTATTCAGGGTCATTCACGGTGATAGTGCAGACAATGGTTGAACCTGCGGCGCTGGGAAGGGTATTTTCTCTCTACTCCAGCATAACCCTGCTGCCTTCAATGATCGGATTGCTGGCAACAGGATTCATCGCTGATGCTATTGGTATTGGTAACGCATTCATCATCGCAGGGACAGGAATTGCCCTGATGGGGATCTCAGCATTTCTGATTCCGCCAATCAGGCAGATGGTGAAAGCAGAGATAAGGCAAGAGGCAATAGGCAATAGGCAGTAGTGAAATCAGGGTATTTAACGTGGAACCTCATGACCGCATGACCGCATGACCG
>DHUL01000044.1:12439-26928 GCA_002409145.1 Bacteroidales bacterium UBA5235 | reverse complement strand
CGAAACCGCAAGACCTAAGACCTTCAGACTCTCAGACTTTAAATCTGCCAGCAAGGTAGAAGGCCATCTCCTCCTGCATCTCACGGGCTTTTTCGCCTGCAACAGTATCAAAGTTTTCGGATGAGTCAGCATAGATGATTCCCCGCGATGAGTTTACAAGCAGGCCGCACTGGCTGTTCATGCCATATCGGGCAACCTCCTCCAGGCTGCCTCCCTGTGCGCCCACACCGGGCACCAGCAGGAAATGATCCGGCACAATCTTACGTATATCAGCAAGCATTTCAGCCCGGGTTGCACCCACAACATACATCAGGTTGTCAATGGTACCCCATCTCTGTGATACATGCAGGACCCTTTCAAAGAGCCTCTGTCCGGTACCGGGGTGATACTGGAAATCATCCGCACCCCTGTTTGAGGTCAGTGCAAGAATGATTGCCCATTTGCCTCCATAGGTAAGAAACGGGGTAACGGAATCCTCTCCCATGTAGGGAGCCACCGTCACTGCATCAAACGGCATCTCGCCGAAGACTGCCCTGGCATACATCTTCGAAGTATTGCCTATATCGCCTCGCTTGGCGTCAGCTATGATGAAGATGTTTGTGTCGAGCTTGTTGATGTACCTCACTGTCTTTTCCAGTGCAGCCATACCCCTTGCACCATATGACTCATAGAAGGCAAAGTTTGGCTTATAGGCTACCGTATACCTGTGGGTAGCATCTATTATACGTCTGTTAAACTCAAAAATCGGTTCTTCCAGGCTTCCCAGGCATGCCGGCAGTTTGGATATCTCCGGATCGAGACCGACACACAGGAACGACTTCTTCTTAAGAATATGCTGGAATAATTCCCTTGAGGTCATGTTAGCACCTATTAATAGTTACTCTCTTTCAGACGCTCAGCGTTCTCTGCCATCTGCAGCTTGTCGAGCAGTTCCTGGATGTTGCCGTCAAGGACTGACGGCAGGTTGTAGAGGGTTGTGTTGATACGGTGGTCCGTCACTCTGCCCTGCGGGTAGTTGTATGTGCGAATCTTGGCAGACCTGTCGCCTGTTGATACCATTGTCTTCCGCTTGTGCGAAATCTCATCAAGGTACTTCTGGTATTCCAGGTTGTAAAGGCGGGTGCGAAGCTCCCTCATAGCCTTTTCAAGGTTCTTGATCTGAGATTTCTCGTCCTGGCATGTCACCACTACCCCTGTCGGGATATGTGTCAGCCTGATGGCTGAATATGTAGTGTTAACGCTCTGTCCGCCAGGGCCCGAGGAGCAGTAGGTGTCCTTGCGTATATCCTCATTACGGACCTCGATGTCGAACTCACCTGCCTCTGGAAGCACAGCAACTGTGGCAGCCGATGTGTGGATGCGGCCCTGCGTTTCTGTCTGCGGAACCCTCTGGACGCGGTGTACCCCCGACTCATACTTCAGGATACCATAGACACCGTCACCTATAACGTTGAAGACTATCTCCTTGTACCCTCCGGCAGTGCCTTCGGTATAGTAGTTCATATCTATCTTCCAGCCCTGTGCCTCAATATACTTCGAATACATGCGGAAGAGGTCTCCTGCAAAGATGCTTGCCTCGTCACCACCGGTACCGGCACGGATCTCCACGACAGCATTTTTCTCATCCTCCGGGTCAGCAGGCAGAAGAAGGTACTTGATGTCCTCCTCCATCTCCGGAAGTGACTGGAGCAGAGTGTCTATCTCGGCCTTGGCCATCTCGCGCATCTCCTCATCCTTTTCTGCGGAAAGGAGTTCCCTTGCACTGTCGAGGTTATCAATGGCTGATTTGTATTTCTCATACGCCTCAACCACCGGTTTGAGCTCCTTATATTCCTTGTTCAGCTTTATATAGCGTTTCATGTCCGACATTACGTCGGGGGAGGTCAGGAGCTCACCCACCTCCACAAAACGTTTCTTTACGCCAACCAGCCTGTCAAGAATAAGATTGTTTGCCATCTGATGCAAAATTTCAGGGTGCAAAGGTAATTATAATCAGGCAATAGCCAATAGGCATTAGTGAAGTCGGCAGTCGGCAGTACCAGCCGGCAGTCGGCAGTTTGTTTACAAGACCGCAAGACATTATCATTTGCCCGTAGGGCATTAAGCATTGTAGCACCGGTCAGTAGACAAATTCCCCGGATGAGGTGCGGATTGTCAGATGCCTGCCTGTGGCTGGTTCGCAGCGGCCCACGATGCGCGCATCAAGACGGAATGATGAGGCGGTGTCAATAATCGCTGCAGCATCTGCCTCATCAACATACAGCTCCATACGGTGACCCATGTTAAACACACGGTACATCTCCTCCCACGGCGTGCCGGAACTTTTCTGTATCAGTTCAAACAGCGGAGGTACCGGGAAGAGATTATCCTTAATAACATGCAGATTATCGATGAAATGCATAATCTTGGTCTGTCCTCCGCCCGAGCAGTGGACCATCCCGTGAATGGCTGGCCGCATCATGTCAAAAACCTTCCGGATCACAGGAGCATAGGTGCGTGTAGGTGACAGGACCAGTCTGCCCGCATTAACACCCGGCACCGCTGTGGGATCAGTGAGTCTCATCGGTCCGCTGTAAACCAGGTCTCCGGGAATAATCCCGTCATAGCTTTCAGGATAGAGGCCGGACAGATACTTGCCGAATACATCGTGCCGTGCCGAGGTCAACCCGTTGCTTCCCATGCCTCCGTTATACTCACTCTCATATGTTGTCTGTCCGAATGAGGCCAAGCCCACAATCACATCTCCAGCCCTGATGTTCGCATTGTCAATGACCTCAGCCCGGGTCATGCGAGCCGTCACAGTAGAGTCAACAATGACCGTCCGAACCAGGTCACCGACATCCGCGGTTTCACCTCCGGTTGACCATATTCCGATGCCGGCGTCCCTCATACGTGCAAGAAACTCTTCCGTGCCTTCGATCAGGGCTTTTATCACCTCACCGGGAACAAGGCTTTTGTTCCTGCCGATGGTTGATGACAGAAGCACATTCCCGGTTACCCCCACACAAAGGAGGTCGTCGAGATTCATCACCACAGCGTCCTGGGCGATCCCTTTCCAGACGGACAGATCGCCAGTCTCCCTCCAGTAAATATATGCGAGAGCCGATTTGGTACCTGCTCCGTCAGCATGCATGATATTACACCAGGCAGGGTCACCACCCAGCATGTCGGGAATTATCTTGCAGAATGCACGGGGATATAGGCCTTTATCCACATTGCTGATTGCAGCATGAACTTCAGCCTTCCCTGAAGAAACTCCTCTTAATGCGTAGCGTGATCTGTCAGTCATAATCCCGGCCCGGCTCTTAATTATTTTGCAGGCTCATAGTCAGTCCGAAGCACCCTGAACTCGGTACGGCGGTTGATCTGATGGGCTATCTCCTTCTGCTCATCGCTGGCGAGACTGTTTATGTACTGCTCGGTGAGGGAAGTACCCTGACGCAGGAACGGAGCATCTTTAATGATCACTTCATCAACCACTTTCGGGCTGGTCTCGCCATAACCCCTGGCAGTCAGCCTGTCAGCAGCAATTCCCTTACCTATAAGGTAGTCAACAACTGACTGTGCCCTCTTCTGCGAGAGATCGAGGTTAAACTCCTCAGTGTCACGTGAGTCAGTGTGCGACATGAGTTCAATAGTCACCGTCGGATTGTCATTGAGTGTCTCCACCAGCTTGTCAAGTGATACCATGGACTCAGGTCTGAGGTCCCACTTGCCAAAGTCATAGAAGATATTGGGAAGCTCGATAGGCCTGTCGATGGGTGTCATCTGTATTGTGGCCATGAAGTCTCGGCTCTTGTCCTGTCCCCTGGTTGTCTCTTTTTCCTTCCCGTTAAGGTAGCCCTTTTTAGAGGCAAGGAAGATGTAGTCAACTTCCGGTCTCAGGCTGAACTTGAAGTCGCCGGCATTTCCAGTCTCTGTCTGCATGTTTGCACCGTCGCTGGCAATAAGCTGTACGGTGGCTCCCTGTACGGGGAGGCCGGTCTTTTCATCCTTGACGAGGCCTGTGATACTGAACAGCAGTGGCGGCATTTCGAAGGTGAAGAGGTCATCATCACCTCTGCCCTTTCGTGCCGAGCTGAAGATACCCTTCTCGGCATCCCTCTCGAAGGTGATGCCGAAGTCGTCTGCCGGGCTGTTAATCGGAGGCCTCATGTTCTCCACGCTCCAGCTCTCTCCGCCCTGCGGCGTGGCTTTGAAGATATCAAGTCCGCCCATGCCGATATGTCCGTCAGAGGCGAAATAAAGCGTTCCGTTTTCGCGGGCGTAGGGGAAGAGCTCATTTCCGCGGGTGTTGATGTCAGTGCCAAGGTTTTCCGGGCGTGACCATGCGCTGCCCGGGGATGTCCGGGTAGTACGGTATATGTCCTTCCCTCCCAGCCCTCCGGGCATATCAGAGACAAAATAGAGAGTCTGCCCGTCGTTGGAGATTGCCGGATGCGCTGCCACAAGGGAGTCAGCCAGCAGCTCGACCTTAACCGGATCACTCCACCGGGTTCCCTCCCGGGTTGAATACATTATGACGCATCCCTTGCTCTCGCGCTTACCTGCCTCGCAGCGGGTGAACCAAACCTCTGAGTAGTCAGCTGAAAATGAAGGCGTTCCGTCTTCGAACTCACTATTCAGAAAGTCAACCGGCACCGGAGTGCTCCATTTGCCCTTCTTGTCAAGCCTGGTCTCAAAAATATCAGAGAAACTCTGGCCGGTGGCGCCGTGTTCCTTGTTGCCCTTTGCATCATCGCGCGAGGAGGTGAACCATACCAGACCGTTGTCATCGCGGCCATAAGCGGGACTGAAATCAGAATCCCCGGAGTTGGCTTCCTTCAGTTCTTCAACATTATAGGAGTCTGGTGCCGCCTGCCATTGCATGGCAAGTTCGCATGAGCGTATCTGCTGCTCGGTGCGGGGATCACCCGGCACAAGCTTACGGTATTCGCGGAACTCCTCAATAGCCTGGGGATACCGGCCAAGCTTCTTGTTGCTTTCGGCAAGCCAGTATTGCGCTTCAGGTTTCGGGAAAGGCGATCTGACGGCTCTCTTATACCACAGTTCGGCATTCTTCGGGTCATTGATGAGGCGGTAGCACTCTGACACCATGAAAACCATGTCAGCCTTCAGCTGTTTATCACGTGTCTTCGAATAGACATCCTTGAAGTAGTCTATCGCCTCATAATAGCTGCCCGCGTTGTATGCGGCATATGCCCGTTCCGTCTTCTGCTTCTGGGCCTGAAGCACAGATGGGCAGAGAAGGGCAACAGAAACTATTATTAATATTATTAATCTGTTCATTCCGGACACAATAGTGTTTTGTACAAAAGTAATGATTGTTATTTATGTTAACGTTTAGCCGCTCCATTAATTACCGGCATCCCGGATCTCCAGCAAAAATAATGCCCTCCTTGCAGGGGGCATTACTATCCATGAATTCTGAAAGGGCAGACCTCTACCTGGTAAAAAGAAGTTCACGGTATTTGGGAAGGGGCCACAGCTCATTGTCCACAACCAGCTCGAGCTTGTCTATATGGGACCTGATCTCCTCGAGATAGGGTTTGACCTTCGACTCATATGCAAGAGCCTTCCGGTAAAGGTCAGGGATAACATTGGCTTTCCTTCGCTGATCAATCATCTCGGCAACCAGTTTCTTGATCATGGTGATATGGTCGGAGATGTTCACTATCAGTTCTTTTCGCGCACCTGCGAGTTTCATGAACTCGTTCTCGTCAAATATTTCACGCAGGCCTTTTACGTTCTCAACAAGTGAGGTCATGTAGTTTACTGCCGTCGGAACTATGTGATTGATAGCCAGATCACCCAGTACCCTCGCCTCAATCTGGAGCTTCTTGGTGAATTTTTCGAGTTCAACTTCCACCCTGCTCTCAACCTCCCTTTCAGAGAGCACCCCGGTACCTACCAGCGTCTCCCGTGAAGAGGGGTTCACATAAGCCTTGAGTGTCTTCGGGACGCTTGGTTCAGCAGAGAGCCCCCTCCGGATTGCCTCTTTGTGCCATTCGGCACTGTAACCATCACCCTCAAAGCGTATCCTCTTCGAATCAATGATGCAATTCTTCAGCACCTGGAAGATTGCTTCGTCTCTCTTTTCTCCGCGGTCAGCCATTGCGTTTACCTCTGCAGCGAACGCCTTGAGCTGGCGTGTTACAGCAGCATTCAGAACTATCATTGCAGAACTGCAGTTAGCCGAGGAGCCCACAGCCCTGAACTCAAACCTGTTGCCGGTGAAGGCAAAAGGAGATGTCCGGTTACGGTCAGTGTTGTCAAGAAAGATTCCGGGTATCTTGCCTATTCCGAGTTTTATCTCTGTCTTCTCCTGCGGTGTCATTTTCTTGTCCTTGACTTTACTTGCAATGCCGTCAAGTATTTCAGAGAGATAGCTGCCCAGGAAGACGGAGATTATCGACGGAGGTGCCTCATGACCTCCCAGCCTGTACGAGTTGTTCTCATTGGTTACGCTGGCGCGAAGCAGATCCTGGTTGTCATTTACTGCCTTTATCACGTTTACCAGGAATGTTAGGAACTGCATGTTCGTCTTTGGATTCTTGCCAGGGGAGAGGAGATTCACGCCTGTATCAGTCATCATCGACCAGTTGTTGTGCTTGCCGGATCCGTTTACCTCAGCAAAGGGCTTCTCATGGAAGAGCACCCTGAACTTGTGCTTCCTGGCTACCCTTCTCATGATGTCCATAATAAGCTGGTTATGATCAACGGCAAGGTTTGCCTCCTCATACACAGGTGCACACTCGAACTGATTGGGGGCCACCTCGTTGTGACGCGTCTTCACTGGTATTCCCAGCTTGTAGGCCTCGTACTCGAACTCCTTCATAAATGCTTTCACCCTGTCAGGAATTGATCCGAAGTAATGGTCAGAGAGCTGCTGATCCTTCGAGGAGGGGTGGCCCATGAGGGTCCGGTCAGCCAGCATCAGGTCAGGACGGGCATAGTACAGAGCCTCATCAATAAGGAAATACTCCTGTTCCCATCCAAGGGTGGCAATTACCTTTTTGACATCCTTGTCGAACAGGTGGCAGACTTCGACGGCAGCTTTGTCAAGCGCTGCCAGTGACCTGAGAAGCGGAGTCTTGTAGTCAAGCGCATCACCTGTATATGATATGAAGACTGTCGGGATACAGAGGGTGTTGCCAACGATGAATGCGGGTGATGAGACGTCCCATGCTGTATAACCCCTGGCCTCGAAGGTGTTCCTGATACCCCCGCTGGGGAAGCTTGATGCATCAGGTTCCTGCTGTACAAGCACCTCTCCCGAGAAAATCTCTATTATCGAGCCCATATCTCCCAATCCGACAAAGGCGTCATGCTTCTCCGCCGTTGCGTCAGTAAGGGGATGAAACCAGTGAGTGAAATGAGTCACTCCGTGCTCCATTGCCCATGCCTGCATTCCTGTGGCAACCTGGTCAGCAATCTGTCTGTTGATCTGTGTCCCCTCTTCAATAGCGGTTATAACCGCCCTGTAAGCCTCGCGGCTGAGGAAGCGCTCCATCTTGCGCTTGTCAAAGACATTCTCCGAGAAATAGGTGGATACCGGCCCTGCCGGGATGGATACTTCAACAGGATCCCTGTTGAACAGTTCCTTCAATGCACTGAAACGTAATTCTGCCATGATCTGATTTTTTGTCAAAAATAGAACATTTCAGATTACACCCCCTATTTTTGGGGGTATTTTTTGATTATTTGTTAGTTTTTTCTTGCTAACCCCCTATTTTTTGGGGGTCATTGTGATTTTTTAATCAGTTTTTATGATTGTTCGGCATTCTGCGCGGGTAAAAATTTCGTACAGTGATTTTTCAAAATCCACGGCCACCACCTTGTACTCCGGTGTAAGGGTGAACTCGTCACCGATGCCGCTGGTAAGGAAATTGATGGCAGTATCGGGGAAATGGAAAGTAGTATAGATCACCCCCGGCTTTACCACATCAGTTACCTTCACCTTCATTGTGGTGATTCCGCGTGCCGAGAAAATCCTTGCATAATCACCGCTCACCAGACCTTTGGTTCCGGCGTCATGCGGGTGGACGAACAGTATATCCTCCTTAACCAGCTCACTGTTGGGTGTGCGCCGCGTCATGGTGCCGCTGTTATAATGTTCAAGAAGGCGTCCGGTGGTAAGAATGTAGGGGAATCGGTCAGCATTCTCATTCAGCTCCGGTGAGATGTCATAGTCCCAGGAATGGAACCGTCCCTTACCCCGTTTGAATGTATCTGTATGCAATATTTTGGTGTCAGTGCCGTCTTCCCTGACCGGCCATTGCTTCCCGCTCTTACCAAGTTCTTCCCACCTGACACCTTTAAAAAATGGCACTATGCCTGCTATTTCCTTAAGTATAATATCGGCTGAGTAGCCCTTCTGCGGATAGCCCATGCGATTCATCATGTCAACCACTATCTGGCCGTCGGGCTTAGTTCCCCCGAGCGGCTCCACCGCCTTCTGCACCCTCTGTATCCTTCTCTCGCCGTTGGTGAAGGTGCCTTCCTTTTCCAGAAAGGATGATGCCGGAAAGATAACATCCGCTATACGGGCGGTCTCGGTCATGAAGAGCTCCTGAACGACCAGCAGGTCAAGTCCCTGAAGCGAGCTCTTAACATGACAGGTATTGGGGTCGGTCTGGAGAATGTCCTCACCCATAATCCACAAGGCCTTCAGGTCACCCCGTGCAGCAGCCGTGAACATCTCCGGGATGCGGTAACCGGGGACCCCCGGGTGCTCTGCGCCGTAACAGGCGTTGTAAAGGGCAATGTTTTCAGGATTGGTTACATCAAGATATCCGGCTCCCTGGTGAGGCTGTATTCCCATGTCAGCCGCACCCTGTACATTGTTCTGGCCGCGCAGGGGATTGACTCCGGTCCCTTCCCTTCCTATATTACCGGTCATCATGGCAATATTTGATATCAGGGTGATTGCCTTGGTTGCCTGCCAGTGTTCGGTTACGCCCAGACCATGGAACTCCATTGCTGACTTCGCCGAACCGTACTCGATAGCCGCTGCCTTCACCTTGCCGCGGTCAACACCGCACACCCTCTCAAGCTCATCCACATCAAGCTTCTCCAGGTATCGCCTGAACTCATCCCATCCTTCAGTTCTCTTCGCGATGAACTCCCTGTCAATAAATCCCTCGGTCAGCAGGTATCTGGCGAAAAGGTTCAGTACGGCGACATTTGTCCCGGGGTTTATCTGGAGGTGGTGTTTTGCCAGCCTGGCAATCTCTATCCTTAACGGATCAATGACTATGAGGGGTGTGCCGGACTCGATCACTGACCTGAGGCGGGCGCCCGTGACTGGATGGGCAGAAGAGGGATTGGCTCCGATGATAAGAATGCACCCCGTCTTGTATATCTCATCAATTGAATTGGTTGCTGCGCCTGTTCCATATGCCCACTGCATTCCCATTGCTGTCGGGGCATGGCAGACCCTGGCACAGCCGTCTATGTTGTTGGTACCAATGACTATCCTGAAAAATTTCTGCATCAGGTAATTTTCCTCGTTGGTGCACCTTGCGGAAGAGATACCGGCAAGGGCGTCCGGACCATATTCCTCCTTAATCTCGCGAAATCTTCTTGCAGTATAATCATATGCCTCATCCCATGACACCTCTGTAAGTTTGCCGTTTTTCCTTACCATGGGCGAACGGAGCCTTTCGGGATGGTTATAGAATCCAAAGGCATACCTTCCCTTGACACAGGTATGACCCCTGTTGGTGGCTGAGTCAAGCGGTGCCTGTACACCCCTGACCTGACCGTTGATGACCTTTACGTCGAGGTTGCATCCCACACCACAGTAAGTGCATGTTGTACGGACAGTTGTGTCAGCGTTCAGCGTCTTGACAGAATATCGGTCATGAATGGCATTGGTCGGACATGTCTGGACACATGCACCGCATGAAACGCATGGAGAGTCGCGGAAGTTCTGGTCAAATCCTTTGATGATACGGCTGTTGTCACCCCTGCCATGAATGCCCAGCACATGTTCAGCCTGCAGCTCATCACATGCTCTCACGCAGCGGTAGCATTTGATGCACTCGGTAAGGTCAGACCAGACATACGGGCGACTTCTGTCCATCTCATGGAGTGTGACATTTCGGTGATAACGCACTTCCGGCGATCCTGCAACGGCCACCACGGTCTGGAACTCGGTGGGTAGCATGCCTGGTTCAGGGATAAGTCTCTCGGGCGGGTATTCCGAGAGCACCATCTCGAGGATATTCCTTCGCAGCCGCCTGATCCTGTCGGTTGAAGGATAGACATAATAACCCGGAGCCACGGGAGTGTGGCATGATGCCATCACCTTCACTGGTCCTCCCTCCTTCAGGGCCACCTCCACGGAACAGATGCGGCATGAGCCGTAGTTATCAAGGTTATCAGCCTGGCAGAGGGTTGGTATCACATCACGCCCGCTATTCCTGCGGACGAACTGCAGAATCGTCTCGTCAGGCTCAATAGCGAAGGGTCTGTTGTCTATGTATGCTATCTTTTCCATGGTCAAGCCTCCTTTGCCGTGAAGTAATCACTGAGTTCTTCGCCAAAATAATGCAGCGCGTTCCTCACCGGCAGCGGCAGACCACCTCCCAGTGCACAGAGTGACCCGAGCTGCATCGTCTCAAGAAGATCATCAAAAAGCTGCCGGTCAATCTTTTGCTTCTTTTCCACAGCACCGGCAAGAAGCTCATAGCCCCGTGCCGAGCCCAGCCTGCAGGGGAAGCACTTGCCGCATGACTCCTTACTGGTGAACTCAAAAAGATGTTCCAGCAGCTTTATTACCGGGAAATCTGCCGGCACCGATACTATTCCCGCGTGACCGAGAAGGAAGCCCTCACGGGCAAAAGACTCGAAGTCGAGTGTCAGATCATCAATCCGTGATGCAGGGACCAGTCCGCCGAGGGGTCCGCCCACCTGAAAGGCCTTCACCGGGTAACGCACTCCGCCTCCAAATACATCTATGACAGTGCGCAAAGGAGTACCCATTTTCACCTCAAGAAGTCCGGGCCTGTTGAATGCCCCGTCGAGTGAAACGAGTTTTGTTCCGGGTGATTTCTCCGTTCCCATTGCAGCCCATGCGGCACCTCCCTCCTCAAGTATGTAATGAATATTTGCAAAGGTCTCAACATTGCTCAGCACCGTCGGTCTGCCGAAGAGGCCGTAAACGGCTGGGAAAGGCGGGCGCGTCCGTACCTCGGGCCTCAGTCCCTCGAGGGAGTTTAGAAGGGATGTCTCCTCTCCGCATATATATGCCCCGGATCCTTCTACAACGTGGAAACGGAAACGTGTGACGAGATTGCCTTCAGTACCTGTGGCAATCCCGGCCTCCTCAATCTCTGTGACAGCCTTCCGCACCCTTTTAACAGCAAGCGGATATTCTCCCCTGATATATACCACTCCGGTGTCAGCGCCTGTAATGATACCTGTCATCATCATTCCGAACAGCACGGAGTGGGGCCGCTCCTCAAGCAGCCACTTGTCTGAAAAAGCTCCCGGATCACCCTCATCGCCGTTGCAGACTATGTATTTCCTGTCAGCTGCGGCATCGCGTGATGAGTGCACCTTTACATGAAACGGGAATCCGGCCCCTCCCCGGCCGCGGAGACCGGAACCCTCAAGTTCCTTAAGAGCATCATCAGTCCTGTCGGCCCACTTCCATGCAAGCGACCAGTACTCTCTTACATCGCCGGCAGGAGTAAGCAAGACCGGCATGTCAGCATTCGATCCAATACTCATCGCTGACGGATCTGCCTCACTGCCACACAGCCTGGTCTCACCGTTGACAAGGATAGCGTTATTTGAGTGACAGTGCCCCAGGCATGTCATTGTGCCTATCTCATCCTCCCTGTACCTTTCAAGCAGGCTGCGGCGGACATACTCCCCCCTGCCCGATGTCAGGCAGGCCGTGCCATCACACATATAGACCTTTTTACCGGTGTGAGCCGGCCTGAGAAAATCATAGAAGGAGCTTGCACTCAAAACGGCTGCGTTTCCAGTCATGAACTCTTCAGCAATGTCCTTAAGTCTCTCATTACGAGAATTATCGTCATTGCCGGATACTCCTGCAATACTCTCGTACAGGCTGCCGGTAAGGTCTCTCCTGGCAGAGAGTCCTCTCAGATTCCTTGACATAGCTATACTATTTTTACTCTTACAAGGTATTTACTAACTGTGCGATATGGCGGAAATATGAGAATTATCATATTTACCGGAAGTTAAATAAAATGAGAAGAAGGTGCATCCTTTTGTTTAACTGAATTTTGTTATATTTGTCGCCTGTATTTTTCAAGAGGTAAATTCATTATTTAATTAGTATTCAGATGGCAATACTTCAGAACCTGAGAGAGAAGGCAGGACCACTGCTGGCAATTGTGATAGGGGTTTCCCTGCTTCTTTTTATTGTGAGTGATTTTTTCGGCAGTAACACTTCCCAGCGTCGCAAGGCAGACAAATATTATCAGCTCGCCACTATTGACGGAGAGACCGTATCATACCAGGACTTCGAGGCCAGGGTGCAGGAGCTTGTTGATATCTACAAGATGTCAGGGTCATCAGAAGTCAATGATGAGATGATGCAGAGTCTGAGGGAACAGGTATGGCAGCAGATGCTCTCGGAGAAGCTGATGGGCAAAACCTACAGGCAGATAGGCCTTGGCGTCAGTCCTGATGAGGTAGAGATGCTCGTATTTGGTGACGACCCGCATCCTATTGTCAGGCAACTTTTTACTGATCCCGGCACCGGAACCTTCAATGAATCATTCCTTGTCAATTTCCTTAAAGCCACTGAGACTGACGATGCAACAAAAAAATACTGGCTCTTCTTTGAGGATCAGATAATCAATGACAGGCTCAATACCAAGCTGGTTAACCTGATGTCAAAGGGTCTCTATGTCACAGGCAAACAGTCGGAGTTTGAGAACAGCCTCAACGCGAACATGGTCAATTTCAGCTATATGGTGCGCAATTATGCTGCCATTTCTGACAGCCTGGTGAAAGTTACCTCAGACGAGATCAGGAGCTATTATGACAAGCACGAGGACAGCTTCAAACGTGGTGCCTCAAGGGATATGGAGTATATAACATTTGAGATTGCTCCCTCTGAGTCAGACATGAAGGAGGCCGAGACCTGGGCTCTGAATGAGAAGGAAAACTTTGCAGCAGCTCCTGACCCTGTCCAGTACATCAACCTGACTGCAGACACCCGTTACACTGGTTTTTACAAGACAGCTGAAGATCTTCCCGAAAGCCTCCGGCCGCTGGCCGAAGCAGGTGACAGATCTGCTGTTGCGGGGCCTTTTCTTGAGGACGGCAGCTACAAGCTGGCCCGTATAATCGACATAGCCGAGCGTCCTGATTCTGTCAGGGCAGCACATATACTGCTCTCACCCAATGCGAACAGAACCTTTGCCCAGGCAAGAAAGGAGGCTGACAGCCTTATTGCCCTTGTCAGATCAGGGATTGACTTCAACGCACTTGCCATGGCCAACTCTGACGATCAGGGTTCAGCCCAGGTGGGAGGCGATCTCGGATGGTTCAGTGAAGGGATGATGATAATACCTTTTAATAATGCCTGCTTCAGTAATAAAAAGGGTGACATTGTAACTGCAGAGACAACCTACGGTGTGCATGTCATCAAGATACTTGACCAGGGCCGCAGGGTAAAGAAATATGACATTGGCATCGTGGACCGTCAGGTCGTTCCCAGCAGCATGACAACACAGCGTATCTATTCCGAGGCATCGCAATTTGCCGGCACCAATGACACTTATGAGAAGTTTAACAAGGCAGTAGCTGAGGGCAACCTCAACAAGAAACTTGCGATGAACGTTACACCGGACCAGAAGGAGCTTCCCGGCCTGATACAGTCAAGAGGGCTGGTCATGGCTCTCTTCCAGAACAGCAAGGCGGGCAGCATTGTCCTTGACAACAGCAGCCAGGCAGTGTTCGAGCTTCCTGACCAGTATGTGGTTGCATATTGCACCAGGGCCCAGGAGGAGGGAGTTGCTCCCGTGGAGGATGTGGCTTCCGATATCAGGTTCATTCTGGCAAAGAAGAAAAAGGCAGAGATCATTGCTGCCGAGATGAAGAAACTTGAAGCTGAGGGAAAAGACCTCAATGATATTGCAGCTCATTACAACACCACCATTCAGGATGCCAGCGGAATCACCTTCAGGTCTTACTCAATTCCCGGTGCCGGGATAGAGCCTGCCCTGATATCTGCAGCAGCTGCCAGCGAGGCAGGCAAACTCTCAAAACCGGTTGAAGGCAACAACGGAGTTTACCTCTTTATGGTCAGTGACGACACTCCTGTGGTAGCCGAAGACCTGGCAATGGTGAAGGAGAGGATGAACTCCAGCTACCAGATCCGCGCTTCATATGAAGCCTACCAGGCCCTTCGTGACAAGAAAGAGGTCAAGGATATGAGATACAAATTCTATTGATATACGGTACCCTGATTATAAATGGTTACGGCGGGTCTGAAACCG
>DHUL01000044.1:0-12284 GCA_002409145.1 Bacteroidales bacterium UBA5235 | reverse complement strand
CGGCGGGTCTAAAACCCGCCGTAACCATATATGACTCAGAACATCATCCAGACCCAGTGGCAACAGAACATCATGTTTGGCCCGCAGCCACAGGTCTCAGCCCCGTCGCTACCTGCATCTCAGGCAGTTATCACCCCTCTTTCTCCCGTGAAAGGGCATTTACAAAATCTGCAGGAAGATTGTAAACGTCAAGCATGATAAGCCCGTCAAGGCAATTATTGAAATCAGGATCAACATTGAAACCTATGATCCGGGCGTTGACTTCGAGGTATTTCTTCAGCAGCACCGGTATCCGGTAACCTTTATCAACATCACTGACCACTTTCTCTACCTTGCTGATGTCTCTCTCAGCCGATGAGATGATGATTTCACTGTCAATACGCTTGTCTATCTGGGGACTGAATTTCTTCCTCGGCCTGATATGCCTGGCCATCTCCTTGTCAAAGAAGTTGTTCCTGACAAATTCGACAATCAGGGATTTGGAAAAAGCCGAGAACTCATTGCTGATACTCACCGGACCAATGAGATAACGATACCCGGCATTCTGCAGCAGAATGGTCAGAAGCCCCTTCCAGAGAAGGAACAGTGGCATCGCCTTTTTCTGGTACTCCTGCACTATGAATGACCGGCCGAGTTCCAGAGACTCGGCCAGGACAGGTTCAAATGACTTGCGGATCCTGAAGAGTGAGTTGATATAAAAGCCTTTGATACCATACTGGCTGATGATCTCTCTTCCCTTTCCTATGCGGTAAGCCCCTACGAGCACACTGGCAGCCTCATCCCAGATCACCAGGTGATTGTAGTAAAAATCATATTCATCCAGATCGATTGCCCTGTTGGTCCCTTCACCGACAGCCCTGAAGGTCACCTCGCGCATCCTGCCAATCTCCTTTATTAGGTTTGGTATGGCCCGGGTCGGGGCAAACAGCACAACGAAGTTACTGACGGAGAACAGTTCGTGTGAGTGCCTGATATTTTGTATCTCAGCAGTGAGTGCCGCCCTGTCAACCGGCGGAGCTACAGGTTCCTGCCGTCTGTTGCGCCGTGGCATAAAGCCGGAAAAGAAAGGTTTAGCCTCAAGCGATGATCCGAGCGAATAGGTGCGGGCCCTGAGGTATCGTCCGAAACGGGCGATGTCACCGAAACCGGCCTGTTCACTGACTGACAGTGATCGTCCTATACGTACCCTGATGACCTTGTGCCGCTTGTTAAAAAGCTCCGAGCCAAGCTTGGCAGTGCTCAGCAATGGGTGGATGCGTTCCAGTATATGATACCACCTTGAGTTGGTGCCGTGAAAGTAGATGGGAACAACAGGGACTTCGGCCATTCTGATCTCACGCAGTATCTGTTCCTTCCACTCCATGTCAGTAATCAGCCCTGACTCCGACTGGTAGGTTGAGACTTCTCCTGCCGGGAAAAGAGCCAGGCCATGGCCCTCCCTGACATGGTTCATCGCTTCCTCCAACCCTTTGTGGGATATCTTTCCTGCAATACTTTCTCCTTCCGTATCAGCCGGAACGATAAGATGCTTCAGGGGATCAATCTTCTGCAGCAGGAAGTTGGCCATGACTCTGATATCACTACGCCGGCGGGCAAGTATCTTCATGAGTATCAGGGCGTCAATCCCCCCGAAGGGATGGTTTGAAACCGTAATGAAGGGGCCTGTCAGCGGAATGTTTTGCAGGTCCTTGTCGGGTACCTCATACCTGATGTCCAGATGGTCAAGGACTGAGTTGATAAAGACAGCAGGGTCATTGTTATAGGTATTTGTGTAGACCCTGTTCAGCTTGTTGTAGCGGAAGATCTGCATCAGAGCGCGGGCTATCACCACTCCGCCCGGTATGTCAAGATTAGCTGCCCTGGCCAGCTCCCTTGAGGTCAGTAGTTTCATGTGCTGCTTTTTCTATTATCATCGGCAGGGCATCTTCCCAGCCCAATGGCATTATATGGGCGCCACTGATTCCCTTTTTGGCCTTGAGCCTTACCAGTATCTCAGCGGTTATGGCGATGCTCTCCTCCGCCAGGCGGTCTCCGGCATCTGAAAGTCTCTTCATCACCCTCTCCGGGACAGTCACCCCGGGGATTTTCTCATTCAGGTAGCGGGCGAGGGAGAGCGATTTCAGCGGGCTGATACCTACAAGAATGAAGACCTTATCCAGAAGACCTTCTTTATCAAGCTGTTCCAGCCACGGATCGAGGCGGTCAGGATCAAAGACCAGGTTTGTCTGAAGGAATTGTGCCCCGGCATTGATTTTCTTCCGGATACGGATTGCCTGCATTGCCGGATCGAGTGCAAACGGGGATGCGGCCGCGCCGAGAAAGAGCTTTGGTCTGTTCCTGATCTCCCTGCCGTCGAGGTATATACCCTCATCTCTCATCCTTCTCAGTATCCAGAGCATCTGTACCGAGTCGACATCGATGATGTTCATGTTCCCTCGTGGAACGGGGCCGACCCGGGGGCTGTCGCCCGAGAGGCAGAGTATGTTGTTCACCCCGAGCGCGTTTGCACCTATGGCCTGTGACTGGAGGCTGTTGCGGTTATTGTCGCGCGCCGAGATCTGCATCACCGGGTCGGCCCCGAGTGAGGCCGCCACGGCCGAGCATGCCGCGCTTGACATCCGCGGTACCGCTGAGGACCCGTCAGTAAAATTGATAGCCGAGACATAAGGTATGACCGTCAGTATCTTTTCCCGCAGCTTCGCCGTGGCGGCCGTCAGCGGTGGTGTCACCTCGGTGGTGACAACGAACCTGCCGCTGCGAAGCTCTCTCTCTAGCGCCGATTGTGGCCCGGTAACGGCGGGAGGATGATACTCAGTGTCACCTTTCCACCAGTCAGGTTGCCGTATGGGCATGAAGACCTTTTCCTCAAGCAGGCTGCCCATTGTCCGTCCTCTCCTTTCTGAGGGTATGAATATCTTCCCCAGGCCTGTCTTACGTGCGGTGCGCACCACCTCACCCCATGTCTCGGTTCCTGCCCTGTCCCAGTCTACCGGAGGAAGCACCTCAAGCAGCTTATGCTCGCGGTGCATGCGCCGTGACCTCTCATAAATCAGGTGCCATGCGCAGCGTCGGGTCGGATCAACATAGCAGTAACCGTCGTTCACCCCGCCACAGGGGCCGTTGCGGATCCCCTTCGGGCAGGCCATGTGACAGATGAATGCCGTCTCCTGAAGGAGGCAGTTTCCGCACATCCTGCACCCGAAGAGGGGACCTTTTACTATCCTTTCGGTCAGTGCCAGCAGACGCCTGCCGGCCGGCTGCCTGCTGAAAGGTCGAAATGAAGGCTGCCAGCGCCGGAGGGGTGTGAAGACAGCCATGGGTGTGTCAGATGATATACATGTTTATCAGTTGTTCATAGAGCTCCTGCCTGCCACTGATCTTCTTCGGCTCGCCTACTTTCATCGCAAGTTTATGCAGGTCTTCAAGGGTCAGTTTACCCTTCTCGTAAAGAGCGCCGTCACCCTTGTCAAAAGATGCATACCTCGCCTTGCGCAACTTGAGATAGTCTGAGTCCTTCAAAATGCGGTCAGCAATCACGAGGCCGCGGGCAAAGGTATCCATGCCGTTGATGTGGGCTATGAAGAGATCTTCAGGATCGGTGGAGTTACGTCGCACATGGGCGTCGAAATTGATGCCACCGGTCTTGAAACCGCCAGCCATCATTATTACGAGCATTGCCTCTGTGATCTCATTGATATTGGTCGGGAATTCATCGGTATCCCATCCATTCTGGTAGTCTCCCCTGTTGGCGTCAATGCTGCCGAGCATGCCGGCGTCAGCTGCAGTCTGAAGGTCATGCTGGAATGAATGGCCTGCCAGTGTGGCATGGTTGACCTCGACGTTGAGCTGGAAGTCCTTGTCAAGACCGTAGTGGCGCAGGAATCCGATAACTGTCGCAGCATCATAATCATACTGGTGCTTGGTAGGCTCCATGGGCTTGGGTTCGATATAGAACATGCCCTTGAATCCGTTCTTACGTGCATAGTCACGGGCAAGAGTGAGCATCATTGCCAGGTGCTCCAGCTCACGTTTCATGTCAGTGTTGTGAAGTGAGAGGTACCCTTCCCGGCCGCCCCAGAAGACATATCCCTGCCCTCCCAGCGCAATGGTTGCATCAATTGCATTCTTCAGCTGAACTGCAACATTGGTGAGAACGTTGAAATCGGGGTTGGTGGCTGCACCGTTCATGTAACGGGGGTTGCCGAATACATTGGCTGTTCCCCACAGAAGCTTCATTCCGGTCTCTTTCTGCCTGGCTTTGATCACCGGCACCCATTTTTCGAGCCGTTTTTCAATTTCAAAGACAGATCCGTCTCCAACCAGGTCGACATCATGAAAACAATAGTAGGGAGCACCTATCTTTTCGAAGAACTCGAAAGCCATATCCAGTTTTACCTTTATCTTGTCGTCGCCTTCCATTCCGTCATAAGGAAAATCTCTTGTCTTCGAACCGAAGGTGTCGGTACCGTCTCCGCAGAAGGAATGCCAGTAGGCTATCGCAAAACGAAGGATATCCTTCATCTTCTTTCCGCCCACCTTTGCCTCGGGGTCATACCATTTGAACGCCATGGGATTCTTGGAGTCCCTTCCTTCATACTGAATCTTCCCTATTCCGGGGAAGATCTCACTTTTACTTTTTCTTGCCATAGGTTTATAATTATTCGTAAAGATTGTTTTCAAGAATATCGAGCCACTCGCTATACCTGGCGTCATAGATCATCGACAGGTGAGGATCAGGTTCGCTTGAACCTGTAATCTCCAGTCCGCTGAAGGCTTCCTCCTCTGACTTGTAAAATCCGCATCCGATCCCTGCACCGCGTGCGGCCCCTACGGAGCCGTCAGTGTTGTACAGTGTGATCACAGTGGAAGTCAGGCTTGAAAGCACGTCTCTGAATACCTTGCTCAGGAACATGTTTGACTCCCCGGCGCGAATCACAGTGGGATTGATGCCTGTCTCCTTCATTATCTCAAGACCGAAACGGAATGAGTAGGCGATTGCTTCCTGCGCTGCCCGGTAGAGATGCCCCTGCCGGTGGATGTTGAAATTAAGACCGTGCACTGAGGCACCTATCTCTTTGTTGCGGAACATTCTCTCGGCGCCGTTGCCGAACGGGAAGATGAAGAGTCCCTCGCTTCCCGGCTCCACGGCTGCCGCCAGTGAATTCATCTCAGGATAACCGAGCCCGCCGCCTGTGTTCTTTTTGAGCCAGGAGTTGAGAATACCTGTCCCGTTAATACAGAGCAGTACTCCCAGACGGGTCAGCCTCTTTGTATGGTTGACATGCAGGAAGGTGTTGATGCGTGACATAGGGTCAAACTGGGTCTTGTCAGTTACGCCGTATATTACTCCGGAAGTGCCTGCGGTTGTAGCCACTTCCCCGGGTTTCAGCACGTTGAGTGACAGTGCATTGTTTGGCTGGTCACCGGCCCTGTAAGATACCGGGATGCCGGGAGTAAGCCCCAACTCACCAGCTACGGCTGCTGTCAGCTCTCCCTGAAGGGAGAAGGAAGGCACGGCATCAGCCAGCAAATCAGGTGATATTCCGTAATTATCAAGCAACTCTTCTGATACCTCATCTCTCATGAAATCCCAGAAAATTCCTTCAGAAAGGCCTGAAATGGAAGTCTTTATTTCATTTGTAAGGCGCATGGCGAGATAATCGCCCGGCAGCATGATCTTGTGAATCTGCCTGTAAATATCAGGCTCGTTCTCCTTTACCCACGCCAGTTTTGATGCCGTAAAATTTCCCGGAGAGTTCAACAGGTGGTGCAGACAGAAATCTTTCCCCAGCCTGTCAAAAGCTCTTTCTCCGATCTCCACGGCCCGGCTGTCACACCAGATAATAGAAGGGCGAAGTACCTTCCTGTCTTTGTCAACTGTCACCAGGCCGTGCATCTGGTATGAGATGCCGATCGCACCTATGTCCTTCCGTTTTGTTCCGACCGGTTTGAGGCATGCCGCAAGTGCCAGGGTGAAGTTCTTCCACCATAATTCAGGATCCTGTTCAGCCCAGCCGGAAACGGGAGCAGATATCTCCATTTCAGTCGGAGGATAGGAAGCGGAGGAGACTGCCCTGCCGGTTTCTCCGTCTAAAACAGAGACTTTTATCGATGAGCTGCCGAGATCAATACCAAGTAATAACATACGGGAATTGTTTTATGAATAATTTCTCACTGTGGTTATAAATGTACGGATATTTTCCGTAGAAGCATCAGGAGGCATGCCTCCCCCGCATGACCAAATGATTCCTTTTGTGTCTCCGGCCTCGTGCATCATCCTGATTACGCCGGCTTCCACATCAGCCGGAGTGCCCATGGCAAGCACATCCCTTGGCGGGAGGTTGCCCAGCAGGATGACACCGTCACCGGAAAGCTTCCTTATTTCGGTGATGGAGTGGTTGAAACTGAAGTTGAAGAGGTTAATGCCGATCTCCTTCAGGTATTGTGCTGTTATCAGGCCGGCAGCATCATTATGGAAAAAACCCACCTTCGGATTAAAAGTGCTGTAGATGCGCTTAAGGTGCGGCAGCACGAATGTTTCAAAATCAGGCTGGCCAAGGAAGCCGACAATATCATCCAGGAGCAGTACTCCCTCAATATCAGGGAACTTTTCATACTGCAGTTCCAGCCAGTCTATGACGAAATCGGTGATAACCGTCAGAGCTTTCTGCGCCTCCTCAGGTGCGAGAGCCAGCGCCATCATGAAGTCAGTGGTGCCGAAGAGAAAAGAGGCGATATTCAGGGGGCCTCGGCTCGAAGCGAACCGGTAATGACAGCCGCACTCCCTGACTTTGTCCTGGTATTTCGCCATGCGGCTGATGATAAACGGAAGAAGACCGTCGGTTTTCACACATGGTTTGGCCAGTGTACCAATCGCATCATTGTTACAGTTAAGTTTCACGGGATGCGGGAAGTCGTTTTCTGTCCAAACCAGCTTCGTGCCGAAGGCAGAGGGTTCAGTGCACATACCGTATTCTGACCAGAAACCGGGAAGGAACATTACATCAGGAAAAACATTCCGGGCATGGAGGTTGGCTTCGAACCAGGTAGCAGGGTCAATGAAGTAGTCGAGTATGGTGGTTCTGTGCCAGCCGGGAAGCCACGGACTGTCAATGATAAATCCCACGGGGCGTTCCTGCAGCGTTTCTCCGTTCACTACCCTCAGAAGGGTCTCCCAATGTCTGTCGTCCATAGAATCAGTTTGTGCTTCGTTCTACATTATCTAAATGCCCGGAACATAATAGAACTTTAATCCCCGGTAATATTCCAGGTCATGCAGCGGCTGCTCCACCCCTTCGGGGAAGGGCATCCGTGAGAATGTCTGAAAATAGGTCAGGCAGGCATCCTTCCACCAGCGGGCCTCATCTGCCTGAATGGCAAGCAACTGCCGCACATGTTCATACTGTTCGTCATCAATCTTCCCCCTGAGAGTCTCCCAGAAAGTGCAGTACCCTTTAACAGCATCCACTCCTGCCTGGTATTTGTGGCACATCTCATCCCACAGGGTACGGCCCGATTTCATCACATAGGACCAGGGGAGATGATGGAACCATAACAGCAGGTTCTCCGGACACGTCTGAGGATCATTGAAAATGGAGTCAAGCGGAGGAAAGTACTGGTTCACGGCACCACTTCCGGCAGTGGTGCGGTCAAATCCCACTCCGGCAGTATCGGCACGGTGATAATAGACCGATGTCCAGTCGGGGCGCCCGCGGTCTACCCACGGTCCCGGACCCCAATGATGCCCCTCGGCCATTATGTGGTGCAGTCCAAGGGGAGTCATGTAATTCACTGCCGCTTCGCGGGAACTGAGCATCATCTCCTCTATCCCGCCTGTTATTTCCTGGTCGTGGGTTATTGTCATCCTGATCCACTCTGATGCTATCTCCCGTGGAGACAGCCCGGGATTCCATGCCAGCCTTCCATAGGCGTACCAATTGGCCTGTCCGAAGAGGTGACCGGTCCAGTTTCGTTCGGTACCGATATTGGCTACACCGGCCATACCTGTCAGGGTTTGGTTGTGCAAGGTGCCGTCAATCACCTTCGAGACCTCTGAGCCCGGGCCTTCTGCGTGGGTGTCACCTGCCAGAACCTCACTGAAAAGGGGGGCAAGATATACGAGGTGAGTGGCACAACCCAGATATTCCTGGGTGATCTGAAACTCCATCATCAGAGGTGTTTCCCGAATTGCCCCGAATAGAGGATGGAATGGTTCACGAGGCTGAAAATCTATCGGACCGTTCTTGACCTGCACCAGTACATTCTTCCTGAATTTTCCATCCAGGGGTACGAACTCGTTGTAAGCCTGTTTTGCCCTGTCTACAGGTACCTTATTATCATATACAAACGCCCTCCACATGACAACTCCTCCGTATGGAGCCACTGCATCAGCCAGCATATTGGCTCCGTCAGCGTGAGAACGGCTGTAATTCTGAGGCCCTGGCTGGCCTTCGGAGTTGGCTTTTACGAGAAAACCTCCAAAATCGGGTATGAGAGAATAGATTTCGGCTGCTTTTGCCTTCCACCAGGCTGCCACGGCAGGGTCAAGGGGATCAGAGGTTGGCAGGTTTCCTGTCTCCTGCGGAGCACTGAAACGTGCAGTAAGATAGACTCTTATGCCATAAGGCCTCATTATGTCTGCCAGGGCGGCAACTTTCGCAAGGTATTGCGGGGTAAGCACCAGTGCATTGGCGTTCACATTGGTGATGACCGTCCCGTTGATCCCTATGGAGGCATTGGCCCTTGCGTAATCACGGTAGAGTGGAGAGATGTAACCGGGCAGAAGATGCCAGTTCCATATAGATCCGCCTGCATAACCGCGCTCAACCGTGCCGTCGAGGTTGTCCCAGTGGTTAAGCAGCCTCAGAGCCGTGGCCGGCTTTTCATTAATGTCAAGGTTGTCAAGCTTTGATTCTGTGCCGATTATCCTGAGAAGATGAAAAAGCCCGTACAGTACGCCGCGGTCACCATCGGAGGCAACCACGGTAATGTTTCTTCCCCCCTGCCTGACACTCCTTATTATATAGCCCTCCTCTCCCGTGGTGCCGGGAACAATATCAGGGAGGAGTGAGGCAACCAGGGGTGATGAGCTGAAAGTTCCCGCGACGACCAGCCCCCGGCCTTCAGGAGAGTTTACCTCTCTTATCTTCAAGCCGGTGAGTTCTGAGAGTCCTGTAATGAACTCATCATGGGCAGTCCTCAGTACCGGGGAGTTGCCAGTAATCATCACATTCCCAAACATTCTACCGCACTCTTTCAGGTATGCCCTGTCAGTCACCGGCTCATTCCTGAGCCATAGTTTGTACCCGTCATCAGCCTGGACCGGCGCCACCGGCACTAAAAGAAATATAATCAGGAGGGCGGTTAATGTTTTATACATGGTAATCATGGTTGACCCTTCCGGAGCGACGACTGTCTGACTATCAGTTCATGGCTCAGCGTTATGGAATTGACCTTTTCGTACTGTGTTCCTTCCAGATTCCTGATCATTGTAGATGCAGCCACCTCTCCCATCGCCCTGCCGGGATACCGCACCGTAGTCAGGTTGGGCTCCACTATCCGAGAAACCGGGTCATCATTGAATCCGACCACTGCTATGTCATCGGGTACCCTGAACCCTTTACGCTTCAGTTCACAGATGAGTGATACTGCCGAGTTGTCATTGGCAGTGAATATACCGTCAGGCATGGAGCCGTTGTTCAAAAGGTGATTAATTATCGATACTCCGGCGTCGTCTCCCAGGTGAGTGACAATCAGCATCTTATCATTAAACTCAATAGAGTTGTCAGCCAGGGCCTGCCGGTACCCGCGGTACCTGTCATTGTATACGTTTCTGTTAAGATTGCCCGCGACATGGACAATTTTTCTGCAGCCCTGGTCAATTATGTGTTGAGTGGCCTCATATCCTGCCCTGTAGTTGTCTATCACCACGCTTATGCAGTTGCCGCATTCAAATACCCTGTCAAAGAAAACCAGCGGGATATCCTTTCGCAGTATATTGGCAAAGGCATCCTTTGTCTTAGTTTCGTAGGAGAGCGAGACGAGCAATCCGTCAACCCGGCTGTTAAAAAGGGCCTGTATGTTTGCCTCCTCAAGGGTGGCAGATTCCTCGCTCTGACTTATAAGCAGCTGGTACCCGGCAATATTGGCTACCTTCTCCATGCCGGAAATGACGGTTGACATGAAGTGACTGTCAATTCTGGGGATGATCACACCCAGTGTCCTTGTCCTCTTCTGTCTGAGGTTTGCTGCAAACTTGTTGTGCTGGTATCCCATCTCCTGGGCTGTCTGCATAATCTTTTTCCGTAGTTCCTTCCTGACCCGTGGACTGTTGTTGAGGCCGCGCGAGACCGTTGAGGCAGAGATATTCAAAGCCCTGGAGATGTCATAAATGGTTACCTCGCCTTTTTTCTTCATTCCGGTCATAATTCCTCAAAATAAGTAAGAAAACCTCTATTATTGAAATTATTTGAACTATTTTTTGCAATCGGTTGCATTGTTAAATCATACTCGTTAACGGTGCGGCCAATTTCATCTTTCAGACGATATTGCTTCATCAGTCAGGTTTCTACACAAATACTTTCGGGTTAGGGGCCGGCGCAATTACTGTGCTGTTCCTTGCAGGCCGGCTAACAGGAGCTGTTGCCGATCCTGTTATATCTGGTCTTTTCAGTAATGTTTTTCTTTCAGTCTTTTATTTACATCATCAAGCGTTCCGCTAAACGGGCCGGGAGTCTCCATTTTGATTGATACAAGAGCAGCAGCAAACTTCAACGACTCCCGGACTTCGTGATCCAATCTGTGTGAGAGGTATGCCGCAAATGTTGTATCGCCCCTGCCAGTCCTGCCAGCTACACTATTGTTGGAGAATTTTTCATAATATGTTTCCCCATTAACTCTGGCAAGCACTCCCTCGGAATGCGTAATTAAAATTTCGGGACAACCCCATGATTCGACGATTATTGCAGCCTTCTCAAGATCATCTGTACCCGTAAGAAGTTTGGCTTCTACAACATCCAGTTTCAGTTTGTCCATCATAGCTGCAATTTCCTTTTTATCTGCCACGTCGCTGAACTCGTGGTTTTTCGTCACGGGATTGATATGGCGCACAAAACTCTGCATATCAACAGACAGGCTTGGGTAGTTTCTGGCTTTTAATCCCTTCATGAGTGGCATATCAAATTCGGTATCCGAAATTCCGGCCAGGTGAACACATATGGAATCCAGTTCAGGAACATCCTTGATATCGATTATTCCTGCCGATTTGATAAGGGTCATTTCACGTTCATCGACATTTGCTGAAAAGTGTACAACCCTGTTATACGAAGTCTCTTCGCTGGGAATAAGATAACAATCGATGCCCAGATCTTTCATGGGCCGAAGGATCTCCTCGTCCTTTCTGGCCATTTTAGCAACGACAGCAACCTTCCTGCCAACTCTTGCGGCCACCATGGCTCCGCATAAAACAGCACTTCCCGGAGCTACACGTGGTTTCCCTCCGAAGGGAACGATCTCATCATAACACATGTGCCCGACAAATGTGATATCATATTTTTTACTCATACCAATCGACTACTGATTTTTTGTACTATAAATTAATTCGTGTTTGTTTACTTTATTCTTCTGAATCACTCAGCAACCAGGGATAGAAAGGTATCAGGTCTTTCGGCTCGACGGTATTGGTCTTGTTTTTCGCCTGCAGATCCTTGATGTGATTCATCACCAGGTGTGACCATACAGCTCCGGGCCTGGGATATGCTGCCACAATATAATGCGGACAGGGTTCTTTTTCACCTGCTTCAATTTCCAGCTCTGCCCGAAGATTATCAGGAGTTGTAAGGGTATTTGCATAATTGAATACTACACGATCCATATGTTTGTATACCTCCTTACTTTCATCGACCATACCGTAATAATCCAGCAACTGGGCGAAAACATAATTCGTTGTGGTATACACATCCTGCCCCTGTTCAGATTCAACAGGCTCTCCATCCCTGGTTTTGCACATGGCCCAGCCCATAAACGAGCGATTTGTGTTATAAATAGCCTTGAGAATCTTTTTGACCCGTTCTTCCGGAATTGCAGGTGGCTCGCCAATGGCCGTCAGATACCATAAAGCGTCAAGCTGATTGGTCCATACATCTGTATTCGTATTTCCTGATTCAGGATCAAAGCAGGTAACGTAATATTCGAGTTTCTCACCTTTTCTATTTACATCCTCGCGCCATAATTTTTCAAAACTGTTCCATGCTTTGTCATACTTTCCCCGGATGTATTCCTCATCG
>DHUL01000004.1 GCA_002409145.1 Bacteroidales bacterium UBA5235 | reverse complement strand
CCTACTGTATACCGGTTTTACTAATATCTGGCAGGCAATCCGGGGGGGCTGGATAACCGGGAGAAACAGGGAGATCCAGGCTACAAAAGCAACCCGGTTACCCAAGCAACCCCGGCCATGAGGATCTACGGTAAGGCTCTCATGCCATTCATTCCCTCGGTCGGCATAGCCAATGGCATCATCGTTGAATACAACCTCCTCGCCTGGATGCAGCCTGGATTCAAGAAACGTTTCAGTAAGACAACCTAGATATAGTATCACGGCTTCAAGTGGAAAGACACAACGTTTTGTTTATTCGTCGCTTAACGCAACTCGAAATGATTGTGAAAGAACTTGCATCATTTGCCTCCATCTATTCACATCTTAACTAACCACCTGTTCAAAACTTCCTTCATTATTAACACTCTATCTCCATCCCATTTACTTAATTTTGATACACTGTTCTGAGTCACTGGCAAGATTTGAAGGGAAGGATAAAGCTGCACTACCTGAGTTCAGACATAATAGTCAGTCATCGACCTTAGGTTTATTATTTTTTTAAACTGTTATCGTTTCTGTATCTTGGTACCTGCAATACATTGAGACCTTTTAATGAACCAGACTCCGGAAGAAATTGCAAGGGACAAGATCGACAAAGCCCTCACAGAGAGTGGTTGGCTGATCCAGAAAAAGAATGAGATAAACCTGTACGCCGGTCCAGGAGTGGCGGTGAGAGAATACCTTACCGAAGCCGGACCTGCTGATTATGTGCTGTTTGTCAATAAGAAACCTGTTGGGATAATCGAAGCCAAGAAGGAGGAAGAAGGAGTTCGGCTTACTACGCATGAACAACAGTCGAGCGAATATGCTGCAAGCAAACTCAAATACCTGGATAATGATCCTCTACCCTACGTTTACGAAAGTACAGGTACTCTGACCCGCTTTACCGATTATAGTGATCCAAAGCCAAGATCGCGTCCGGTATTCACTTTTCATAAACCAGAGACCTTTATCGAATGGCAGAATAGAGGTAAATCATTGCGTAACAGACTGCATAATCTCCCATCACTGCCCACCCAGGGTCTTCGCGATTGTCAGATAAGAGCTATTAACAACCTCGAGAAATCTCTGAAAGAAAATCGCGACAGAGCCCTTATCCAGATGGCAACAGGATCAGGAAAGACATTCACTGCGATAACCTCTGCATATCGCCTGCTTAAATTTGCAGACGCAAAACGGATCCTCTTTCTGGTGGATACCAGAAACCTTGGAGAACAGGCTGAGCAGGAGTTTATGGCATATACTCCGGTTGATGACAACAGGAAGTTCACAGAGTTGTATAACGTTCAGCTCCTGAGAAGTAATTACATCGCATCTGACAGTCAGATTTGTATAAGCACCATACAAAGACTCTACTCCATACTCACTGGAGTAGATATTGACGACAGCGACGAAGAAACAAACCCGGCCGAACCGTCATGGCGAAAACCCGAACCCAAGCCAGTAAACTATACCCCAAGACTCCCGGTAGAGTTTTTTGACTTTATAATCATTGATGAATGTCATCGTAGTATCTATAACCTCTGGAAACAGGTACTCGAATACTTTGATGCTTTTCAGATCGGTCTGACTGCAACGCCTGATCAAAGAACATTTGCATACTTCAACCAAAACATAGTCAGTGAATATACACATCAGGAGGCTATCGCAGACGGTGTGAATGTGGGATACGACGTATTCCTGATTGAAACGGAGATCACTAAGAAGGGTGCCTCCCTTTGGAAAGGGCAATATGTTGATCTTCGTGAGAAACTGTCACGAAAAAAGCGCTGGGAACAGCTCGATGATGACTATGAGTATTCTTCAAAGAAGCTTGATGACGATGTGGTTAATCCCAGCCAGATACGTACAATAATCAGAACATTCAAAGATCATCTACCCGAATTATTCAGAGACAGGGTCAATGCTTCCGGGGAGTTTGAGGTGCCAAAGACTTTGATCTTTGCTAAGACAGACTCGCATGCGGACGATATAATTCAGATTGTCAGGGAGGAATTCGGTGAAAGTAACCAGTTCTGTAAAAAGCTCACATACAAGGTCGATGATCCCAAGTCTGTCCTGGCACAATTCAGGAACAGTTATTATCCGAGGATAGCAGTTACTGTTGATATGGTAGCCACCGGAACCGACGTTAAACCCCTGGAATGCCTGCTTTTTATGCGAGATGTAAAAAGCAAAAATTACTTTGAACAGATGAAAGGCAGGGGCACAAGGACTCTGTCGCTTGATGACTTAAAAAAAGTCTCTCCATCTGCAAAATTTGCAAAGGACCATTTCGTGATTATTGATGCTATTGGGGTAACAAAAAGTCTTAAGACCGACAGCCGTCCCCTTGAGAAGAAACCAGGGTTGACACTTAAAGATCTCCTTAATGCGGTGACTGTGGGGAATCGTGATGATGATTTGTTCTCCTCTCTTGCGAACAGACTTGTAAGACTTGACAGAATAATAACAGACAAGGAAAAGCGAATCATCAGGGACCAGACTAATGGCATTTCGTTGAATCAACTGGCATCAGATCTCTTAGAGGCGTATGACCCGGATACAATTGAGGAGATTCAGAATGAGGTTAACATAACCATGAAGGGTCAGGCTCCGGATGATATTGAAAAAGCTATAAGAGAAAAACATGCTGCTATTATAGAGGAGGCAGCCGCACCCTTTACAGGAAAACTTAATGAGCTGTTGGACAATATCAGAAAGGTCCATGAGCAGATAATTGATGAGTTCAACACTGATAAAATTTTATTTGCCGGACCGAGCATTAAGAATCACGAGATAGCAGAAAACATTGTCAACGGCTTCAGGTCATGGATAGAAGGCCACAGGAATGAGATAGAGGCTCTGCAAATCTTCTATGGACAGCCTTATCAAAGAAGAGATCTTACATTCAGGATGGTCCGCGAGCTTTCAGAAAAGCTGATCGCCGATAAA
>DHUL01000011.1:45363-46030 GCA_002409145.1 Bacteroidales bacterium UBA5235 | reverse complement strand
ATTTCATTATGACCTCACCAAACCGCTTGATGACCGGTTCCGCAAAATAGCGGAGTGGGTGGCGGCCAAACCGGGTTATTCTTTCAGCCACTTCTCGTGGAAGGAGGAAGATAAGTACGTCGCCGATTTCGCGGAGGTATTCAACGAGGCATGGGCCTCTTTCAAGGCCAACTTCGAGCCCCTCGAGCCGGATTATATCAAAAGCACACTGAAAAAGGCTAAGGCAATCCTCGACGAGGAGTTCATCTGGCTGGCTTATTTCGAGGGGAAACCCATAGCTATATACCTCATGTTCCCTGACCTGAACCAGATACTCAAACACCTCAACGGGAAGCTCAACCTCGTGTCAATGGTCAGATTCCTATGGCTGAAGAAGCGTAATACCATGACCAGGGCACGGGGGATGCTGATGGGGGTGATCCCGAAATACCAGGGATTGGGTATTGAGTCGGCTTTCATCCTGAAACTGAGGGAGGTCATAAAACATAAACCTCATTATGAGGAGGTTGAGTTTTCATGGGTGGCCGACTTCAACCCGAAGATGCGGAAAATATTCGTGTCGGTGGGGAGCGTACCGGTGAAGAACTACCACACTTACCGGTACCTGTTTGACAGGACAATAGAGTTCAGACGCTATCCAATACCAGATATTAAATGAAATATGACG
>DHUL01000011.1:32183-45144 GCA_002409145.1 Bacteroidales bacterium UBA5235 | reverse complement strand
AAGCTGGCCCGCGAGGGGATGAAGGTACTGGTCATTGAACAGCACAGCCAGCCCGGAGGATGCGCCACCTCCTTCAGACGGGGCGATTTCACCCTCGAGGTGGGTCTGCATGAGATGGACGGTCCCGGTAATCGCGGCATGAAAAACCGCATCTTCAGCGAGCTCGCTGTTACGGGAAATATCGAATTCCTGCGTGTACCCGAATTCTACAGGTTCATCAGGGGCGACCTTGCGGTGACTGTGCCTCATGATCCGCAGCTGGCCACGTCACGGCTGACGGAGATGTTCCCGGATGAGAATGAGGGGATCACCAGGTACTTTGACCAGTTGCTCAACCCAAAGAAAAGAGTTGCGTCAGGCACAGAACCGGATATCAGCGTCGGCACATTCCTTGACTCAATAATCAGGAACGAAGACCTGAAACTCATTCTGCTCGGTAACCTGGGCTATTTCCATGACGATCCCTATTCGCTTTCACTGGCATATTACTCTGCCGCCGAAGGGAGCTATTATACCAACGGTGCGAGCTTTATCAGGGGAGGCTCGCAGCGGCTCTCTGATCACCTGGCCGGATTCATAAGAAGCCATGATGGAGAGGTGCTGCTGAACCGCCTTGTCACCGGTGTGACAGTACAGGATGGCAGGGCGACGGGAGTGACCTTCTGCATGCGTGGTAGTAAAAACCAGCACCAGGAAGAGGCTATGGCAGATGAGATTGTGGCCAACTGCTCCATCCCAACACTTGCTGACATGTTACCCCCGGAACAGGGTGCCCTGCTCCGTCATGAGTACAGCGGGCTGAACACAGGTGCATCGTTGCTGACAGTCTATTTCGGATTTAACAGGCCGCTGAAAGAACTGGGACACAGCTACTATTCAATGTTCATCTATGACCGCTCAGTAAAGTCGCAGGCTGACATATGCCGCAATAACAGGGATGATTTTTCGAAGCGCAGCTTCACATTTGTCGATTACGGGCAGGTTGATTCAGGCCTGGCGCCGGAAGGCAAGTCGGTAGGGGCAGTCTGTTGCATTGACTACCTGCCTGACTGGGAGAACCTCGGGAGGGAGGAGTATAAACTCAAAAAGGAGTATGTTGCGCAAACCTTCATTGACAGGCTCGGCGAGGTGATTCCCGGTATCAGGGATGTTATTGGTTATTATGAAGTCGGCACCCCGGTCACAGTGAAGAGGTACACCCTAAATCCCGGCGGGGCAGTATACGGTTTCGCTCAGAATCCCGGCAGGAAGGCTCCTGATACATTCAGTGCTGTTGAAAACCTTCATTTTGCATCAGCCTGGGGCAGGACCGGCGGCGGCTTCTCCGGCGCCATTTGTGGAGGCTATCTCAGTGCATTCAACCTGCTGAGAAGAAGGGCACGGCGGTAATTAAGCCGGTGATTTTTCAGGGTTTATCTGCCATGAAATCAAATGCCCCTTTTCGGAGATTGATCCCATACTCCAGGTAAGCCTTCAGGCATGCCAGGAAGTTTGCCCAGCCCTGGGTGTTCCCCTGCAACCATTTCAGCCCGGCTTCGTCGAGCTCCCTGCTCTTCTCGGTGATACGCACCACGGTCGACCCGGAATTCCTCTCTGTCAGGGTCATCTCCACCAGGAGGTCGATCCCGTCTGACTCCCACCAGAATGAGACAAATCTGTCCTTCTCAACCCGGGCCACCTTTACCGGGAACTCAAAATCAAACTCGGGGAACTTCCATATGATCTCCTTTCCCTCTTCCAGCCTCCCGCTGCCGCGGGAAATAAAATAGTTCGACATTTGTGCCGGGTCAACGATTGCCTCAAACACCTCATGCGGTGTTTTCAGTATCCCTATTTCAGTTTCAATTTCGAGGTTACGGTTTTCCATGCAAATCTGGTTTAAGGATCAATAAATCATATCGGCAAATCATAAGCATAAAGATCCGGATTAATTTTCAATAACGGATGCTGCCTGGCATCTGCCCGGCTGCATCTGGTGTTGTGACGCTGTCTTTGAACAAACAATTGCGCCTCGCTTTTGTTCTTAATTCAGTACATCGGTTAAACATTTGACATCATGACACCACACGTTGAAAAACTGGTTATTACCGTATCAACTACGGTAAACGCACCGCTGCAGCGGGTATGGGACCTGTTCACAGAACCACTGCACATAATACACTGGAACCACGCATCGGACGACTGGCTGACGAGCTATGCCGAGAATGATCTTCGCCCCGGAGGGGCATTCCTCTCAAGGATGGAAGCCAGGGACGGGTCTGAGGGATTTGACTTCACCGGTAAGTACAGTGAAATTATCCCGGGTAAGTCAATTGCATCCACCCTGGATGACGGAAGAAATGTTCACACAAGCTTCAGCGAGAAAGGAGGAGTGACGCTGGTTACGGAGTCATTCGAGGCTGAGGATCAGAACAGCGCCGAACTGCAGAAAACCGGCTGGCAGGCAATCCTTGACAGCTTCAAACGATACGTTGAAGGCTACGGCCCTGTTGAAATGGTCCATTTTGAGATCACAATAAATAACTCGCCTGAAAATATCTTCCGGATCATGCTGGGGAATGACACTTACAGCAAATGGACCTCGGCGTTCGATCCCACCTCTCGGTTCGCCGGCTCGTGGAAAAAAGGGGAGAGGATCACCTTCCTCGGTACAGATGAGGATGGCAAAACCGGAGGAATGGTTTGCAGGATCAGGGAGAACATCCCCGGGAAATTTCTCAGCATCGAGACTCTAAGGGAGATAAGTGACGGCAAGGAGGTCGCCGGTGATGAGAAGACCAGCTCATGGAGCGGATGTCTGGAGAGTTACACCCTGAAACCGGTCGGCAGCAAAACACTCCTGTGTGTTGATACTGACATCCCTGCAGAGTACAGGCCGTTTTTACTGGAAGATTGGCCGAAGGCTCTGGAGCAACTGAAGCAACTGTGTGAATAGCAGTAGCCATCACCCTGAAGCGTCATTAAAAATTTTGCAGGCTCACCAAATAAATCAGCCTGGTATCAATCTCTGCTTCTCAGATCCGGATTTCATAAAAAATCGCCACTTTTACGGAAATGATTAGTAAGACTCATGCGTGAAATTATAGGCAGATCTTCTCTGATACGGAGGGTATTGATGTTAATGGTATTTGTGGGACTGCTGGCTCCGGCGACAGCCCAGAATTCTTATTCGGAGGAGACTGTTGCCTTCGGCGAAGATGAATTTTTCCCTTATACCCGCGGAAAGATTATTAAAAATATTGAGGGCGACCGGACTGCGAAGATGGAGCAGATCTGTCAGGCCATCATCTCCTGGGACAGCATTAATCCTCCGAAAGGCTTTGAAATCAGGTTTGATGCCGGTGACAGCCATGCTCAACTGTCATTTTCCGCTTATGTTAAGGAGGACGGCTTAAAAACAACAAAATCAGGACCGGCACTTTATCTGTATATAAATGATCCCGCCAGGGCCCTGGGTTCGCCCGTTGCAGACAACATCTTCATTCAGCCCGAAAAAGTAGATGATTTTTTTGGTTATCCCGTATACCGGAATACAAACAGGGAGGTAACTGTAATATCAAAAAACAAAACTCCTTTATTCATCCCGGTGACCCGTGAAGAGTATCTGCAACAGTTAATAAGGACAGAATCAGCCAAACAGGATAAGCAGGAGGGTAGCGGGCAGAAAAGGGATTCGGAAATAATTCTTGCCGAAATGGAGAAATCTTACAGGGAGCTCCTGAAAGTGGATAGTGAGGCTGCCGCAGAATTCAGGATTGAGATTCAAAAGTTCAGGGCTGACATGGCAAATGATCAGGATGCCGGTGCTCCGGCCGGTCTTCTTGCTTCCCTGCAGGCGGAGCTGGCAAAAATGTCTCCTGCCGAACGAAAGCAACCTGCCTGGTACGCCGTCGGCGCTTTCGAGAAATATGGCAACCTTTCGGGACTGGTCCCTGAATCCGACAGGGAAACAGGAACGGCACTGGTCAGGCTGGCACCGGCATATGCCGGCATGGCAGGTAACAAAAATGCCGTCAATATGATGGTCCTCTCATGGAACGTCGGGTCTGATAACGCAAATGACGACAAACCTCGTTTGTTCCATGATGTTCCAAAAGGATTCCTGCTGGCTGATTATTACATGGCCAGGCTGTATTACCAGCAAACGGTATGGAATAACATCATCAGCCTGGTGTTATAATGCTGGTTTCCACCCGCCGCGACTCCGGCATCCCTACTTCAATACAACATCCAGGTAAACCGAATGCCTCCCGTAGGTATCATAGAATGGCTTGAACGCCACACTGTCAATCGTGAACTCCAGCTTTGAGGGGTCACCGGTGATAGATTTACTAATGTCTGAAGCATCCAGCGTCACCTTGCGCCATCCTGTGCGCGGTGCGGGCTCCTGGGCTGCCAGCAGCACGGGCCCGTAAAACAGGCTCGCAATGTTCTGCTGATCCATCACCGGCTCCAGGTGGAAGCTGAACGGCATCCGCAACTCAACGGTGTCGCCCTTCTTCCACCTGCGACTCAGTGTCAGGTAGCTTCCCGGCACCGCATCAACCTTCACATCCCTGCCGTTGATCTTCACGAAGAATCCCTTTGTTGCCCAGTGTGGAACGCGCACATTGAGGTCAAACTTACCCTTGCCGTTGATGGTCAGAAGAGTCCTGTCTTCCTTCGGAAATGCTGTCGACTGCTTAACTGTAATTTTCCTCCCGTTCCATGTCAGTGTCGATGGTACATAAAGGTTCACATACAGCGCCTGGTTATCGGTACTCCTGAAGTAAACCGAGTTCTGAAGCTTGGTGCTGCTCTCAAGAGCTGTACCGTTGCAGCATGAAAATCCGTCCATTTCCTCGTTCCCGAACTGTTTCACCGAGCCGGGCCTTAATGACACATGATAGGTGTTCCCGGCGTTGTGTTCCGCCACCGAGGCAAGTATGTGATTGTACAACCCACGCTCATAGTAATCCATCAGCTCCGCATTCTGGTTGAAGAGGAAGAGGCTGCCGGTCAGCTTGAGCATGTTGTAGGTGGCACATGTCTCGTTCTGTCCGCCTGCGGCGAAACCGTTCTCGTAGAGCGTCGCCGGCTGTGCGGTGAAGCACTCGGCGTTGTTGGGATTGCGTGCACCTGCAACACCACCGATGCTGTACATGTAGTCATTGGTGACTATATCCCAGAAGTTGTCAGCGATGTGATAATACTCCGGCGATTCAGTATCACGGTAAATCTCTATCGCTCCGATGATCTGCGGAATATGCTGGTTGGCGTGAAGCCCGCGGAACATATCAACATTCTTCTCCAACCCATGTGCATGACCAGCATCACCGTAAAACAGCCTGATGTTGTCAAACAACCGCGCAGCCTTCATGTAGCTGCTATCGCCGGTCAGGCGTGACAGCCGTGCCAAAACCTCGTTCATACCGCCGAACTCGCCGGCAATGTACCTGTTCCACATGCTTATCAGGGTCTCCTGCGGCAGCTGGCTCAGGCGGGCATATACCCAGGTGCCCATCCCCTTCGCTATCTCAAGTGCCTTCGTGTTGCCGCTGACCTCGTAGACATCCATCAGCCCGGCCATGATCTTGTGCAGGGTGTAGTACGGCGCCCATATCTGTGCATTCGAGCCGCCATAGGTGGCTCCCTTCTCCAGCATGATGAACTGGTCAGGCGGATAGGCGCTGATAAATCCCTTGCCCCAGTTCCAGTAATCGGTGCGTATCCCTGTCTCGCTCAGGTCTGAGTCGTAGCCTGTTTTTCCTGCCGCAGGCGGAACGGCTGCCGGATCGGCCGAAAACTCTCCGCCGGCTGTCTTCGGCTGCCCCGACAATTGCGAGAGTTCATACAGCGTGTTCACCATGTACTCCATCTTGCCGGCGAACTTAGCCTGCATCTCTGCATCATATCCGGTGCTTGCATAGGCTTGTGCGATGGCGCTGAGATAATGACCGGTTGCGTGACCGCGAAGCTTGGTCTGCTGGCTGTCCCACCCACCGAGCGGCTGTGCCCCCCCGGGCTGCTTCTGCCCGAAGGCATTGCGGAACATGTACAGGAAATTGTCAGGATTGGTGGCAATGAGACCCGTTATGAACTTGTCGCGGTTCTCGATGAATTTCGTCTTGTTATCATGGATGTCAGCATCAAGGGTGACCTCGTCAAGCCTGAAGGTCTCAAGGGTGCGCTGAGGTGCGGCAGAGACAGCAGCAGCAACAACTGTGATAACAGCTTTCGGCTGGAGGCTCGTCCCGGCAACCTTACCTGTCACCATGTAAGTCCCGGGGGCAAGCACCTGGCTGTTATCGCCGGGAGCCGGCCAGATCACTCTGACATCCGGACCCTCCACGCCACCGCTGTACACACCTTTTACATAACGGGGCAGCCTGGGGAGGTATCCCACTGCGGTCGCCACCTGTATATCAGGGACGCTGACGAGGAAGGCATTGTACAGCTGCGGCGTCGTTGCCGGGAACACCTGGAGGTTCTGTTCAGGCTGACCTCTGCGCCATGCCTGCGGAATGCCGCCTCTGAGCGCGGTGAAATAGATCCTCCCGATCTGCCTGCGAGTCAAAGGAATACGGTAAATCCGGAAATCTGACAGCTTTGCATTGAGGGAGGGCTTCCCGCCCTCGAGCGATTTCCCTATAAAGAGCTGATTGTTCTTGTCTGAATCATAGTCGAACAGCTGTTTCAGTTCAAGAGAAACGTCCTTCGTCTCGCCAACGAGCTCTCCGTTGAGGTATGTGCTCAGTGTTTCCGACGGTACGTCAATCACCACTGCAATGTGACTCCACTTGTTGACCGGCACGGCAGCCGGGGAAGTGGCCCATGTCTTTCCACCGGAAACAACCTCTGCCCGGAGGCCTTCGCCATCCATCGTTCCTGCAGGAGCAACAAAGAAGTGCGAGCTGCCGTTCTTCCCGAAATCGAAAAACACCTGTCCTGGTCTCGCATCGTGAAGCCAGATCCATCCGGTGATTGTGAGCGATTCCTCACCAGATACAGCCTCACCCGGGATGGAGACGAAGGTCCCGCTTTTGCCCGAAAGGGAAAGAACGTTACCGAAGAGGCTGTCTGGGATGAACCTGAAGTCAGTTCCCTGTATGATGGCATGGAGGTTATTGCGCGACCAGTCTCTGTCATTTCCCTTGAACTGGTACCGGGATATCAGTCCCGTTTCACCAATTCCGTCAAGGATCTGGTCACCATCCTGTGAAAGCGCAGGGGTGGTGCTCAACGCACATAAACTCAATACAATTCCAACGAACAGCCTGTTAATTTTCATGATCAGAATTTTTTCTATTGCTTTTGCATAAACCAGGGCAGGAAGCTTAACAAATTTCCATGATCAAAATAAGAGAATCGTTAATGTTCCGTGAAACGGGTACATCATTAACGCTTAAAAATAGAAAAAAATGTGATTTATACACTTATTAAGGATAATATAAATGACCTGAAGAATCATTGCTCTGTTTAATACATATCATAACTTTGTAAAAGAGGGACTTGGGTTGAGTGATGATGAAGGGGTCCGGCATTGATTTCAGATTCCTTTGGCATCCGGTACATGGTAGGTCTGAAGCGATCAGTGTTCTGTTTATCAATATGGAAATTTCAAACGAAAGAAAGGAGCTGCTATGAAAGTAACTGCATTTATCGGAAGCGGAAGGAAGAGGCATTCATATAACGCCTGTGAGAAATTCCTTCAGAATCTTCAATCTTATGGTGATGTTGAGTATGAACTGGTAAGACTGAGTGAGTACAATCTCGGCACCTGCAGAGGTTGCAGGGTATGCTTTGACAAAGGGGAGGAGCATTGTCCGAGCAGGGATGACAGGGACATCCTTATCGGGAAGATCAATGATTCTGACGGGGTGATATTTGCCTCCCCAAACTATTCCTTCCAGGTATCTGGATTGATGAAAGTCTTCCTTGACAGGCTCGGGTATGGATTTCACCGCCCTGATTTTTTCGGGAAGACCTGTACCAGCATCGTTGCTCAGGGGATAGGGAAAGGGGAGAGTATTGTAAAGTACCTCGATTTTGTAGGTAAAGGTCTTGGATTCAATGTTGTAAAAGGGTGTTGTTTAAAGACCCTGGAGCCGATGACTGAAAAGTCCCAGGCTAAATTTGACAGGATGGTTGACATTCAGAGCAGGAGGTTCTATGCGCAACTGATCAAAAAAGAATTTCCCGTCCCGACATTTTGGTGGCTGATGATGTTCAGAATGGCAAGGACCAGCATAAAGAAGATGCTTGATGAAAGTTGGCGCGACTATACCTACTTCAGGGATAAAGGATGGTTTGAATCCGATTATTTTTATCCGGTGAGATTGAATCCGGTCAAGAAGCTGACAGGAAAAGTCTTCGATAAGCTTGCTCTTCAGATCATAAGAAGTTGATGATCTCTTACTTTGTTTTCCGGGGAGATGCACCCGATTTGGCGTCAGTGTTATCCTGAACCTGACTGGCAGATCCAGTGAACCTCCGGCCTGGTCTCCATCTGCTCCCGGCAGTTGGGCTGAATATAAAAATTTCATTCTGTGTTTCCCGGATTGTTATCTCCCTGTCAAACAAAATGGAGGAGTGATTGTTCCTCATTTTAAAGTGATGAAAAACTGATGTTTCGTGGTGATAATACCGGGAAAACCCTGCCGTCCGGTCACAGGGTCAGGCTGCCCGGATACCGGCAAAGCTGTAATTGTTTCCCCGGGGTTAAAATTCAACCGATATGAAAATAATATCGTTATTCATATTTCTGATTTCTGGTGCCGTCGTCAGTGCCCAGTCTTTCTGGAAGATGACCGGAGTTGAAACTGATAAGAATGCCTTACACTCCGGTATACTGTACTCGCGTGATCCCGAAGCAATTTTCATATCCACTTATAATATGGGAATTTTCAGAAGTACCAATAAAGGAGCTTCCTGGGACCATGTTTTAAGTTTGCCCAGGGATCAGCCTGTTACTGCTCTCTTTATTTCTAAAAACGGTACTGTTCTTGCCGGCGGGGCCGGCAGAATTTATCTGGGTGAAGCAAACAGAGACAAATGGGAGGAGATTCCTCTTGAGCTTCCCTACATCCGGAGTTTTGCAGAAGACCGTAATGGCAACCTGTATGCCTGTTCGCCTGTTTCAGGCGGAATATTCAGATCATCCGACAATGGTAAATCCTGGATCGCCTTCACAAATGGCCTTCCGACAACATACGTAAATAATATTATTGCCGATGGGAATGGCAATCTGTTCTGCACACTGCAGCAGGATGACAATGGATTGAACGGTGGTCTCTGGCTTTGGGACCAGAACCAGGGCCGATGGGTCAAAAAGGAGATAAAAGTAAATATTGGTAACACGGAGTATGTGATTAAGGTGGCACAGATCCTGGATATAGAATTTACTCATGATTCGGGTATTATCATTTCTCTCGATGGAGTGGCGGTCAATTTCGTGGTAGGGGGGCTGTTCAGAAATACAGTTCCGGGAGCTATCGCCACTACGGCATGGCAGCAGGAAACATGGAGCGAGACAAACCCTGTTCCTTTTGAATTGCAAATGAATGGACTATTTACTTCTTCTTCGGGACATTTTTTTGCCAGCCGGGTATCCGGTGCCTCTGCCGGAATCTTTACCAGGATGGCCTATTCCCGGCGATGGATCACAGGTAATGAAGGCATTCCCGCAACGGCATTTGTGAATGGGTATTTTTGTGAATCTGCCGGAGGAACGGTTTTTCTTACAACCGAATTCTCCAATCGACTGTTGTTTACAAACGAGTCGGAACCGGGCAGAGAGTATTTCAAAATCAATTACCAGCCCTTACAGCCCATGAAATTATTCGAGTACCAGACCCTGAATGCCACATCCGGATCAGGCCTGGATGTCAGTTTCAAAAGCATGGACGACAAAACCTATATAGAAGGGAATCAGCTCCGGGCAACCGGACTGGGAGCGGCTTTGATCAAAGCTTATACTGACGGGAACGAAAGCACATATTTCAGCGTGGATAATATGACGGTTTCCATCGCGAAGGCGGAGAATACAATTAAACTGGAGGATCCCGGAATAATTACCGAAGGTGACGGCATTACCTATCTGCATGCTACATCCGATTCAGGTGAGGAGGTTTTTTTCAAGGTGATGTCAGGAAACGCATATTTTGAAAAGAACAGGCTGATATACAGCAGTCCGGGCAAAGTCAAATTTATTGCAACCGAACCGGGCAATGATACCTATGAACAGGCGGATACAGTCTGGATGGAGATATGCATCAATCCAAAAAAGCCTGTAATAAAGGCGGACACTATTTCCGGGGTTGTCAGGCTTATTTCATCGAATGAAATCAACAACCGCTGGTATGTTAATGATACCTTTTCCGGTCAGACAGGGAATACATTAAATCCCGGGAGTAACGGCATTTACACACTGCAGGTGGTCGCAGACGGCTGTACTTCAGAACGGTCCGAACCGTATGTTTATGTAATTACCGGTATTGATCCTGTTACTGAACAGGGAGTACTTGTTTTTCCTGTTCCCTTCCGTGATAAATTAACAATCAGGCTTGATTCGAAGGGTAGTACCGTGGTGAAAAGTCGGTATAGCATTGCTGATATGACAGGAAAGGCACTGATGGCCGGTGAATTCGAAGGTGATCAAATTATCCTGGACCTGGAGAATCTTGAACCGGGATCGTACATTTTGAATGTAACCCGAAACCAGGATACAAAATACTTTAAAATTCTGAAGAGCATGTAATTATGTTGCATGCGCTGCCATCAGGTGCGATAAGAGGACATCATTCAGAAACCATCCTGGTTGCGATCATCCTGGGCAGGTAATGGGATATATGTTGCGGATCTATCTTACCCAATTGACGATCTCCTCCTTTGCCTTTCGTGGTGATGCGCCGGAGACAGCGTCAGTGCCTTTCTCGATGTTACCTACCCTTAGCAATATCACAGGCGTGAATCCTTCAGGTATCTGAAGTGCCTCCCGTTTTTCCCTGGCTGCAGCCACCGGACCTCCGTAGATCCTTGCCCCGAGGCCCATCGAGGTGGCGGCGATGAACATGTTCTGTGTCGCCAGCCCGCAGTCGAAGTCGGGTGTGACGCCCGTCTGCGACACTTTGCCGGAGATTACTATGATCACATTGCCGGGTGTAATATTGGAGACGATCTCCTTCATCACGGCTTCGTTACTGACCACCGTGAAGTGCCATGGCTGACCGTTGCGTGCGCTCGGCGCCTTGATGCCGCACTGCAGGATCATGTCAATCTGCTGGTCTGTGACCGGCACGCTTGTAAAGTTCCGCGGCGACCAGGCAGAGAGCAGGAGGTCGGTGACAGGATTGCCTGCCGTCTGTGACAGGGCGTTTATGGTTGTCAGGATTAGGATTCCCAATGTGAGGGTAAATGATCTGGTTTTCATGTGGGCGTTTTTTAATGGTAATTCATAGAATCCAAGGCTGAAGATAGTCAAAATTGTCCTGCAGGGAAACGCCTGGATTCAATCCCTGTGGTTAATGTCAGACCGCTGGTAACCGGAAGAAAGCTTTGATGTAATTAACAAAGCCATTGCAAACTTTAAGATAAATTATAAGGAAAGTTCAAAAGTCTTCTTGCTTTGGGGCTGGATATTAACTCTTACAAGTATTTCTAATTTTATCCTGTTGAAGTTTGTACATAGCATGCAACCATGGGTACTTAAGGGGTATGTAATTCTTGGTAACTGGGTTGTTTTTATTCTGATCGGATTCATAATCATGTATTTTATGGTCCGGAAAATGAACAAGGCAAAGAAGGTGCACAGTCATATAGATAAGTTTATAGATTATCTATGGTGGGTGACCGCACCTTCATTTTTTATTGCAGCATTTATTTGTATCAAATCAGGAATAGCCCCACCTCCTATGATGTTATTGGTCGCCGGCTTAGCAACCACAACCACGGGGCTGGTTATAAAGTTCAGACCCCTGATTCTTGGAGGTATGTCATTTTTTATCTTCAGTATTGCAACGACATTTGTGACAAATGAATATCTGGCATTGGTTGTCGGCGCCGCAATTATTTGCGGTTATCTGATACCGGGATATTTATTGAGAGCGGCAAAAGAATAAGGCCATGTACAACGATTTAGATCCTCTGTTACACTCGCAGCTGCGACTGGCAATTATTTCGATGCTGGTGGCTTCCGAAAAAGTCGAGTTTACTTATATACAGAGCGAAACCAAGGCTGCTGCAGGCAATATAAGTATCCAGGTAAAAAAGCTGGAGGATGCCGGGTATATTAAAGTTGAGAAAACCTTTAAAAACAATTACCCGAACACGATGCTTTCAATCACCGACAAAGGAGTAAAGGCATTTGAATCATATGTCCGTGACCTTAAGAAATACCTCAACCCGAAAAAGTAATTATATTATAAATCAGGCATCATCGCCAGCAGACAGCGTGACACTGTAATTAGTCAACAGAAGGTTTGGTCAGTTCCCTATTTTCACAACTCCCCTGCATAATTCCGGAAATCTGGAAAATACAAGGTCATCATGTCCGGGGATTAAATAGTCTGGGTTTGTAACCATTGTTTTCATCCTTTTCATGGCCTCGACATATGCATCAGGATCAAATGTATAAGTGGGTATTGGCAGCAGGTTATCCAGATTAAAATAAAACCAGATAGCATCTGAGGCAATAACGATTCTGTTTGTTTCTGATTCAGGATTGACCAGTATATATTGATTTTCACGGGTATGCTTTGAATCCGTAAAAACCTTAATCCCGGGTACCGGCGGTATCAATGAATCCTGCATCAACAAGGATATTCCTTCCTTTTGAACCCTTCAGGAACCAGAACATATTGCATACAGACACACTGTCTGCTGATGATGTTCCGACGGCAATTTCCCGGGCCGGTACTTTCCCGGACTCGCAGAATTTAAGAGCATAAACCTGGTACTCATCAGCTGCCTGGCTGTATGAGAT
>DHUL01000011.1:29077-31929 GCA_002409145.1 Bacteroidales bacterium UBA5235 | reverse complement strand
TATTCCAAATCCAACATATTCCCTTCCATCCGGAAAATAATCCTGCTTGGTACAAACCAGTGCCACACCCCCTCCGGGCAATTGAACCATAAGGGGATTACCGCTGCTTCCGGCAGTTTTTGCGCCGACAATCTTACCCCGTTTCATGGTAAGAAAGTCAACGCAGAAATCTTCTGCGCATGAAAAAGTACTTTCATCGGCAAGTAAAACAATTGGCCTGGTGTAGATTACTTTATCAGTAAAAGGAGTCACTTCATATTCACCTGATTCAAACCATTCGATGTTACTGCCCCAGGATCTGTGTGCGGCGATATTATCCGGTGACCTCCACTTCCCCGTTTTAAACGGTTTATCCGTGAAATGCTTAAGAAAATAATGTGAAATATCTGTCCATCCGCCCACATTTTCTCTGACATCAATGATTAATGCGTCAGTAAGGAGGATCTTTTTGTAAATTGAGTCAAAATCCGACCTGATACTGTTACTCCCGACAAAATTATTTATTTTAAGATATCCTTTATTTTTTCCTACTACTCTGAATTCCAGCGGCCTGCCGGTCAGCATTTCCTCTTCCATTATCCATGGCTCGCGGTAGATTGAATAGCTTACAGGTTTACCGTCAAAGTCTTCAACCTCAATTCTTACGGGCTCAGCCACACTGCCACTTAAAAGATAATGACTGAATATCTGAAGCTGCCGGTCCTGGGGAGTTGATGCATAAACATAGGGAGCAACATATTGCTCAGCATAAATGAACGGATTCATTTCATTGATGGCAACTATTTCCATTCCCTGCTTCAGCCCCTGAATCCGGAGTGAATCATCCAGGACCCGCGTAATTATTACTTTGTCTTCAATAAGCCTTGTAGTTAACTTCTTGATTGACGTGCCGGAATATTTGTTACGTAAATGCACCGGGGTAAAAATCCGTGTGTGCCCGTCCTGAAGCAAGGCCATGAATTTCTGCAGCTCCAGGTAGTAATCCCAGTCATTTTTTGATTCCAGAACCATGGGTATGAAAGCCTGGTAACAGCTATCCCAGTTAAGATCCGGGATCTGATGGAAAAATGCAAAGTTGTAACTAACCTCTTTCCAGATTAATGACAATCCGTATATTTTATCTTTTGATGAGAGCTTGTTCTCACTCTGACAGTAGCAATTTGCAGAGAAGACTATAATTAAAATAATACAGATTCGTATTTTGCCTTTCATTTTATTCCACTCCCTGATTTGTATTAAAGCAGACGTTTGGATTCATGCCTGTTGTTTCTGCAATGTTCAGTGGCCATTGCATTTTTTACATTATTTTCCGTCTGTTTTGCAAATGCCGTTATTTTACAGAAGGCATGGTCAGCGACCAATGACTGTGAATGATTTTCCATTCGTTATTCTCTTCAAGCCTGTACACTTCGGTACAATTCTCTTTCCAGACTGTCTCACCTGAGCTTGTATGCAGATTGTATGTCAGCACTGCCATTGCAGCGGTTTGTTGTACTACGGGATTTATTATTTCGAACTTATCCATCTTTACCATTCCGCGCATGCTTTCATACAACTCCTTTATCCTGTCCCAACCGTCAAGACGCCATTCATGGGCAGGATCAAAATAGGTGAAGTCCTTCGAATACAGATCGAGATAGGGAGTGGGATTACCATCGAGCCATGCTTTGAGGGCAGCTGTCTCCTGGGCAATGATTGTTTCCGTAACAGTAAGCTTATCCATGAAATTTAGTATTTAATTGGTAATTATTCTGTTTTTAATTGCGTAACTATCTCATCAAGGTTGAACATAAATTCATCAATGTCTTTTTTCTTGATTGTAAGTGCCGGATCTATTCTCAGCACCTCATGCCCTGAGCGTTTGGCCACAATGAATCCCCTTTTGACCAGCTCTTTCTGAACCGGCCCTGCGTCCCTGGTGAATTCCAGTGCTATCATTAATCCCCTGCCTCTTATCTCCTTTAATATTGAGCCCGGCTTTCTCATGATCTCCAATCCTGTCATCAGCTTTTCGCCAAGCTGGCGACCCCGTTCCACAAGCTTCTCGTCATTGATTGTATCTATTACTTCAGCCACAACGGTTGCTCCCAGCGGATCATTCTGATGTGACTGAGAATAGTGGAAATGATGCTTCTCCAGCAGCCCTGACGCCCTTCCCGAAATGGCTGCCACACTTACAGGGTACCCGTTGCCGATTCCTTTTCCAATGGCCACCATATCAGGTTCCAGGCCATAATGTTGAAACCCGAACCATTTTCCTGTTCTTCCTGCTCCCGTGGTAACTTCATTTATTACAATAAGGCCGTTATTTTCCCTTATTTTTTCGGAAATTTTCGCGATCAGCTTCTCTGACGGGAAATTAACAAGGCCCGACGAGCTTCCCGGTTCAAACAGGAAAATACCGATCTTGCCGAAAGGGATTTTTGAGAATCCGCTGCATTCACCGGTGCATCCTTCACCGCCGGTATCACAGGTGCAATCATTCCGGTTGAAACGGTACCATTCCCTGCTATCCTGCCTCGCCGCTTCTCCGTAAGCCCCGAAGTAGGAATCAGAGAATGTAAACACCATGTCATCAGGCTTTATCGTCTTTGCAGCTCTGATGCAGTACTCCACTGCTTCACTGCCCGAGCAGAGAAACTCGCACTTCCCGTCCCGGAAGCCGGTTATCTCCAGCACTTTACCGGCTGCGGTCTCCAGAATCGGGTTGCAATAGTTAAACCCTGCATGAGTTATTTTTTTGAGCTGAGATATCATCACTGAGTTGATCCTGGGATTACAATGCCCTACATTTGTGCACCACACCCCCGATTCCATATCAATATACCTGTTGCCCCCGGAATCTGTCAATT
>DHUL01000011.1:20716-28896 GCA_002409145.1 Bacteroidales bacterium UBA5235 | reverse complement strand
TCTGTCAATTACCGCGGAGCTGACCCAGTAAATATCCGGGTTGCCGTTCTGCGGCGAATCGTGGAACTCCTGAAGAGTCTCCCTGCTCAGCTTCCCGAGGCTCGCACCACCCATCCGGTCAGACATGAAGAATATGTATTTCCCGTCTGTTGAAACCGAAGCCGACCACTCCCTCTGGAAGGAGGAATTTATTTCCGGGCCCATGTTGACGGGCCGGCTCCAGTTGTTGAGGCTGTCGCGGAATGAGATATAATAATCAGTGGCCCCGTAACTGTCTGGCATTCCGTATGCCGGGATAATTATATAGCTTTCATCCGGGGCAACAAAGGCATTGTACCTGGCCTGGCCGATGTTTACGTTCGGACCAAGCTTTTCAGGTTGCTGATACTCCCCGTTAACCAGCCTTGAACGGTATATGAACTCTTCGTTGGCGATGGTATCGAGGTGAGTGTAATAGATTGTGCCGTCAACTGTCACAGAGGGGAAAAACTCTTTGCTGGCAGTATTTACCGGTGCACCCGGGTTGCGGGGTTCCGACCATTTGCCATCTCTTCTTGTACATATCCAGATGTCTTCATTACCCTCTGATACAGAGTCAGCCGGCATGTTTGAGATGAAATACAGCCTGGTCCCGTCAGGTGAGATATGAGGCTCAACATACTTGTAAGCCGGATTGGTACAATACTCAAAGACCTCAGGGGGAGACCACACATTGTCACTCCTCCGTGAGTGAAAAATGGTTTCGTACCTGAAATTGCCAGCCTCGCGACTGAAGAATATCTCATCGCCGTCAGGAGTGATGGCGAAGTCGCGCTCATCCATGCCTGTGCATATGATTCCCGGGGCAAAGAGCCTGGCGCTGTCACCCGGAGTTGCCTGCCCGAAATAATCTCCCCGGATTGCCCGGGTACTTCCGGATTTCTGACTGTTTGGTGCACAGGCAGTTGTTGATAGTGAAGCGACTATTAATATACAATTCAGGATATTTTTCATGCGAATTAATTTAGATCCAGGTCCGTTTTTTATTGTGCTCTTCCTTATTGCGAAAAGCCTGTTCAATATCAATGTCAAAGCGATTGGCTATTGAGCACAGATAAATCAACATATCAGCAATTTCCTCATCAACGGAGCCGATGTTGGCATTTACGTCTGTTTTCAGCTTCATCGTTTTACGTACAGCTTTGAATAACTCTCCCATCTCTTCTCCCAGCAGGAGACATTTTTCAATTGCATTCTGCCGGGTAAAGCCTCTCTCAACTTCAAGTTTTTTCACATACTCCTGGAAATCCCTCAGGGTGGGGTTGGCCCTTAATTCTAATTCATTCATTCGAACATTCTATTTGTAAAGGATCTTATACCGGAATTTATATTATTGCCTCTGGTAGTTTATCCGGTGATTACCACCTGGAATTATTGAACTTCGACGGGCTGTAGGTCCCCGATGGCACCTTGCAACCAGGTGTAATGTTGAAGTATTTCTCAACCATGTTCAGCACACCGTTATTGTCGTAAAACCTGATTTCCGTTGCAACGGGATAACCATTGATTCTCTCATAGCCGGCAAACTCCACCTCCCTCGAGTTTTCTCCCGATTTGCGCCTCATCTTAAGGAATAGCAGGGATTCCCTGTCGACCCAGAAACATGTGCTCAGGGTATCACCAACTATCCAGGCATCGTGTCCCATGCAGGTACCCTCATGAATAAGGTCGAGGTTATATCCGCATTTCACAGCCCGTTCAGCAGTTGTTCCTGGAGGGATATTGTTTATGTCCAGCCCAAGCACAACCAGGTCGTGAATGCGGTACCGGACAGATTCGAGAGTATCATCCCTGAAACTGTAGATAGTGTCATTTGTGAACAACAGGCCGGTGCCGCTGGTCCAGTCGTTGAATTTGATTATGAGATTGCCCGGCGACTGGTAAGCTTCGATCCAGACCTCGGTCGATGTAACGGTGTCATTGCTGTAATGGAGAACCTCCTGCGAGAAGCAAAGAGTCTCATACCAGTTCGATTTGTTTGCATTGTACATCTGCTCAATCAATTCGTACCCGTTACGGGGTTTCTGGGAGCATGATGAGATTGTGACAAGCAGAGTCAGAGCAATTAGTATGTTTTTCATTTTGTTACTGATTTCGTTAGTGAAGTGACCGGGTCAGCCGGTGTTACTGAATTATGACGATTTCTGAATGGCCTGTTCCAGTTCCCTGATCCGGCCGCTGTTGATTATTTTCTGATAGTAATCATCCGTAACCGGGATTTTCCTGTCGCGGATTAACTTCAGGTTCTCCAGGTTGCGTTTCCATCGTGTCAAAACGGCATCGGGGACTTTATTTTTACCGGACGGGACAAATAAGCGGTCCGGAACCTGCGGTTCGAATCCCAGGGTTTGCAGCTGCCTCCTGATCTGGGGAATGTGATCACTCCCGAAAACAAAGACTATTCTCTGTGCACCCCCGGCAGCATTCATCCCGTTCTCTGCAATCCGCCGGTTGCGTTCATTCCAGTTGCCGTGTGCAATCTCGGCTACCGGATCTGCGCCAATGATCTGTTCAAAGACTGAATCAATAATGGCGATGTTTGGCTCACTGTGGACCGCATCATAGATCGACTGGCTGGCCGAATCATTCATCCTGGCGAAATAAGTGCTTCCGAAGGGTAAGAGCTTTTCCTTCACCGAAACCGGGTAAGCGCTGTCGGCCTTTGACTGTGTTGCATAATCCAACCGCCAGTCAACCGGGACGAACCGGTAATGCAGTTCCGGTGCCATCTCTGCAAGAAAAGCTGCCTCGGGAGGGAAGTATCCCTCCGTTGCCTGCTCAAATGCTTCAGGTGCAATCTCCCCGCATACCACGTCAGGCTTCAGGGCCCGGATTTGTTCCAGTAGATCAACAATGGAATAGTGGTAATCGTGATTGTAATGCATTGAGTGAATTGACCCGACTATAAAAATCTCCGGTTTGCCAGCAGGTTCTTCGGGCCAGAAATTCCTGGAAGTCCCTGTAATAAACAGGATGGCTATGAGTAAATAAAAAGCTTTCGTCAACATTGCTGTGATAATTGATAATTGACTTCCGGGAATTATGCATTCAAACCTTAGTCCCTGACCCTTGTTCCGAGCACCAGCAATACAATTACCAGGAAGATTGCAGCTGTATCAGGTATTATATGCATTATTTCGGAGCCGGTGTTCATGAGGGTAAATGATGAAATGACAATCCAGCGCAGCGCCAGGATAATAATTATCAGCCAGGCTGCAAACCTTACTTTTGAGAGACTCTTTTGAAATGCCATGATGATCAAAGCAATTCCAAATACAAGATTCTCAATGCCAATAATATGCCATACATAGGTGAATGCAACTTTTATATCATCCGAAATCGCAACATTGTCCAGCGCCTCCAGGGTTGTTGTGACCCCGTTAATCGTGTGGGTAACTGCAAAGAGTATACATAGTACCCCGACTACCAGATAATAGTAATTCTTAACGGGAATATTCATCTGTCTTGACAATATAATGTGCAGAAACCTGATCATAATGTGACAGTACTTTCTGAGCCGCATCAGGCACCACTGCCTTCTCATAATCTTCACCGGCAAATTTCCTTATGGAAACAACAGAATCGAACCACATTATTGTGATGAATTCTGTCTCAGCCGGCAATTCACGCCTCAGGAGCTGGATCCCCCTGTAGCCCTCAATTTTTTTATTCGCTATGCCGACAAAAATCTCTTTCTGAAGAAGGCCTTCGTAAGTGTCAGCTTTCTCTTTGGTGGTGTAACCGTGCCAGATTCTTGATATCATACTATTGTTCTTTTGTGTATTAATGATAAAGATATTCTATGGGATTGAAATTTGTGCTGAGTGTTATTCATTCTGATTAAACAGGTATGTTTTGTTACGTAAAGCCGTAATTATTATGCCGGTTGAAAATGTCAAGATTACCCATATCCAGAAAGACACCCGGGAAACACTTTCATCCATCAACAATGTAGGCATTATTGAAACAAAAGAGTTGGCAAGTCCATGGGCATACACTCCTGAAAATGGTTTATTGCCTGAAATTCTCCGGATCCAGGATAAAATGAAGGAATACCCTGTCATCAGGAGTGCAAACCCTCCGAAGTTCATATATGTCTGGCTTGTGCCGGTTATAAACCATAACGGAAGATGCCAGAAGGCCCAGATAACTCCCAGGATTATGTTTGCGATCCATATTCCGAATTTGTTCTCGAGTATGGGAAGAGCATAACCCCGCCATCCGAATTCTTCCTGACCGCCACCAAGAAAGATCATAAACAATAAACAGGGTAGATACACCCATATGGAAGGCAATAACATTGATAACCGTTTTTCACCAAGAAATTCCGGGAAAAGCCATGCAATAAATGTACTGCCTCCAAAGATCAATATCGGATAGATATAAGCTTTCCAGCCTAACTTAAAGTCGGTGAAACTATTCAGGTATTTCCTTACATAACCTTTGCCCTTTGTGCGGCGTAAATCGAAAAGTGCACCGGCAAGCGGCCCGAAGGCCCCCAGCATTATACCGGTGAATCTTATAATTGGCCAAGGTTTATCCGTAACGGGAATCTCCATGAGACTGACCAGGACAAGAGGTGCCCAAAGCACCCATGAGAGGATAAATGTCACCAGGAAGAAGCGGGTAGGGAAGTTTACATTTTTATTCATGGATCAAGCAATTTATAAAAACTTCTCCTGAATGAGTACGGCATTGGCCTTGAATGACCAAAGCGAATCAAAAGTAAGGGTGTCAGGTCTTTGAGCTCCAAATCGTGAATAAGCTTAGCACGCACCCGCAGTACATCGCAGGGCATATCCAGATGAGAATGACTGATCTCGTATTTAGCTGCCTTAAGTCCGAAGCGTTGAAACGCCTGACCCAGTCTTATCCAGTGATACGGGTCGTTCTCCTCCGCCATAAAGAGAGCCAGCCCTGATGAGGCTTCGGTCAGTTGCTCCATGCGACCGGCCTCCCTGTCGGCAGAAATGAAATGCTTAATTATAATATTCCCGATAAACCTTCCTGTATTGGGTAAACCCATTGAAGCTGCCAGGATGCCATCACCTTTAAGCATTGCCTCCTTCTCGCTGAAGCGGACCCAGCTTACCAGCTCGTCAACAAATGCCTTATTACTGAATTGCCGCCTGGTACTTTCAAGAATGTAAGGGACCAGCCACTTTATCTCATTCCGTGAGAGAAAAAGTCTTGTCCGGACACCTTCATCATGAGGATCGTTAAAGAGCTCACTTAACAGATTGTCAGGGATTTCATCATTGCTATATTTATTCCTTCTTGCCTGCCGTTTTAAAATATAATCGAACAACTCTGATTTCACGGCTTCCGGTTCATCATAAAGCGTAACCATGATCTGTGGTTTCTTTTCATTGCCCGTGATTTCGATTTTTGTTTCATAGTTAAATTCATTTGCCGCCAGAACAAGGTTTTCCAGGACACAACCCAGGCTTATGTATAATGCATGATCATCTCTGTCAACAACAGGCAAAGCCCGGGTAAAGTCCGGCAGCAGGCATATTGTATCGTTCCTGATCTTAAATCTCCATGGCTGGGTATTGTAACATGAGGGAGCCTTTACTGCGTATTTGACTATCCTTAACATGGTTTCTTCCTGTTTCACAACAATATTTTAATTAGGATAACACTTCAGTCCATATTTTATGAAGCTCAGGAATACCTGCCAGGCTACCATGAAAAGGTTAATCAGTAATTTTGAAAAACCCCTGATAATCATTGATACCGTTCTTTCCATCTTTGGCTTATATCGTTTATCACCGATCACATTGGATATTGGAGCCCGGTCAGTCCCTGAGGATAAAGCCGGTTACAGTTTTTACCAATTCTTCCGAGACAGGCAGATTGGTGTCACTGTACGTAGCGAGGTTGGCCATCCTGTCTCCCTCCGTAATTCTGAAAATGTGGTTCATATTAGTGATAAGTAATAATTCCGCATCGGGATTTGCATCTGAAAGCTGCCTGGCATTTTCAACTCCTACCTGGATATCATTGGTTCCCTGTAAAATAAGTACCGGGAGGGATAGTTTCCTGATCTCATCCTGAGGATCATATTTAAACCATGAAATCATGTACGGTTGAACACTATGCCTGAACAGGGAATTGAGCACCGGAGGAACATTTTTTACAATATTTCCGTTTTTTAAACTGTCTATTATCGGGAATGATAAATCCTGAACCATTTTTGGCTGAGAACTTAATTGCTCTTTCAGGATTATGTCAGCTGATTGCCCAAAACCGGCAATGGAAATGAATTTATCAGCTGACGTCCCTGCAAGCATGCCGATGAGTGAACCTTCACTATGCCCGATAACTATGACTTCAGAAAACCTTTTGTCCCTGTTTAATAATTGTATCCATTCTCTGGCATCGGAAACATAATCATCAAACCGGAGATCTTTCTCACTGGTTACGGCTGCCTTGCTCGCGGCTATGCCTCTTTTGTCATATCTTAATGAGGCAATACCGTTTTTCGACAGCTCCGACGCCAGTATTTTCAATGAGTTGTTTTTCATTACCGGATTATTCCCGTCCCGGTCTGTGGGACCAGATCCGGCAATAATCAGTGCAACAGGCATCCTGCCCGGCTTCGCGGGGATGGTTAAAGTCCCGTAAAGCTCCCCCGTGCCTGTCCGTATTGTGATATCCGTTTCAACGCAAGTTGTATCACCTGGCATTGATCCGTTTACAATAAATATATTGATTGACAGCAGGATAAGAATGTATAAAGTTTTCATGATTTCTGTCTATTATGGTTTTAACATGTGGGTATAAGTCTTCTGCATCAAAATCTCCGGCAAATGTAGGGGGTGGATAAAAAGCCGATGTCTCACCCTGCATCCGGGAAGTTCCACTTTACGGAAAAAGAAGTCTCACTTTTTATGAGACTTTCTCAATATATGCACTTGGAGATATCCCTTCAAACTTCCTGAAAGCCCTGTAAAATGATGCTTTTGAGTTGAACCCACAGTTATAGGCGATACCCATGATCGAGAGATGACGGTTCGCTTTTAAAGTGCATTGATTTTTAAATTCACCAACTCTGTACTTGTTGATGAAATCAAAAAAGTTCTGGTCAAGCTGAGAGTTGAGTACCTCTGAGAGGAAATCAGTTCTGACATTCAGCATCTCACTTAATTTGGAAACGGTAATCTCCGGATCAAGGTAAGGCTGCTTCTCCTCCATATTCCGGATAAGAGTTCCTATAAACGAATCATCTGTGGTCTTTACGGATGATGTTTTTTTATCTGATGTTGGTTTACCGCCGGATTTGCTTATTTCTCCAGCACTGCTTATGAAGATATTGCCCTGCCGGATTCCGAAGTAACCCAGTAACAAAATATATACAGAAGCAAAACTGTTTGTCAGAAATACCAGGAAATTGTAGGTCGCGAAATGGAAGATCATGTCAAGGCCAAAAAGAGACACGTTGACTGAATAACTTATGAGTGAAGCAACTGTAAGCGCTCTCAGCCATCCAAGGTCAATATCTTCAATCTTCGAGTACTGCTGCATTAATGTTTCACGTCTTCTCCTGATCAGGTTGAGAGCCCAGATATTGTAACTGATGGTTGAGACAGCTATCAGCAGGACTGTTATTTTATATGAGACTTCATCTTTGAACAGGTCATTTTCAAGGAACCTGATCTTTTCCTGAACAGTGAGATTGATAAAATTGAAATAGTGAAAGACTGAAAAGAGGATGAAAGGGATGAAGTGAAGCAGGTACAGGGGTTTGAATCTGAATTCCGGATCAGATAAACTCTTTACATAAAACCACAGTGCCGGACCATGAAGGAAAAGGAATACCCAGCTGGTACTTATTATTGCAGAATATGCGAAATTGTTTCTTATGTTCTGTAACTCAAGGTATACGCTCCCGATGCTGATGGCATACAATAAGAAGATTACTCCGAGAAAGTAGTCAGGAAGCGATTTTTTCTTTTTCCCGAGCAGCAGCATTAGCAGGAATATGGCCTCGAATGTTCCTATGATAAGGATGTATTCCATTTCAACACTCTTTTAACACCCCAAAATCATAATTGGCTGGTCTATACCCTTCTCCAGGTTGATTTCATCAACGGATACTTCGTTGAACCATTAATGATTATTGCATTCCAGGCATA
>DHUL01000011.1:13371-20485 GCA_002409145.1 Bacteroidales bacterium UBA5235 | reverse complement strand
ATCCATCCTTTGTCCGGGTGAATGCTCATCTCAGTCTCATTCCCCTGGCTCGCTACATGATATTTACCGCGGATTGATCCCGTGGAACCGTCTGTTGTAATCATAAAATGTCCATCCATTTTCAGCCCGTCCTGCAGACATGCAATGTCAGGCACGGGCGGAGAAAATTCAATCTTAAGCAGGTGTTTCTTGTTTGCGGTGCTTATCCTCCTGATCTCCTGGTGCCCTCCGTTACTGACCAAATCATAAATTATGTCACCATACCCGTTTCTGTTGTCTTCCCACGGGAAAACAGGAAATATCTGACCCTGGAAGTTCTTATTCCAGTCAACATTGAATGTATCAGCTGAGTAACGGCAAAAGTAATTTCTGGCTCCGTCTACCGGCAGAGGAAAGGTGTCAGGCTTATGCCTTGCATTATCTATCCTGATATCAATAATGGTATGTTTTCGCTTTGCGAATGACATCCCGTACAATGAGTATACCGGGAAGGACTTTGGCTGTTTCGCAACTGTACCTATAGGTGCAAGAAGGAAGAAAGGCTTCTTTCGCGGTTTCCTGTTCTCGGTTACTTTCACAATGATCATGCGACTGTACCTGTCATTGAATGCAAAGAACACATCCAGCCAGTCATCATTCACCTCGAATCTTGCTCCTTCCAGTGGACTAACGGTAAAGTTCACATCATTCAAAAGGCTGCCCTGGGAGGCGAGAGGATACCCGGGCTGATGATACACGTCGGCTCCGCCGTCATTCCGGTAGGCTATCACCAGCATTCGTTTATTACCTGTTCTGTCACAAGCCTGCTGCAACTCAAAAGTATTATAGTACTTATCGGGATCCTTCTCAAAATTGACCAGGATAAGATGTTCCATATCATCAATGCTCATGCTGAAAGGTGAATAGAAACTGCCGTCTGAACTCCTGGAATAGATTTCACTTCTTAAGTCGTCCATATACTAAATATCTGGTATAAAAAGATTTGCAGACTCAGATAATCAGCATGTTGCTGCTGTAATTTCACAGGAACTGTCCGGTATGAATTCCCCCTGATCCGGGTCGATGCCAGTCTTATGGTCGTTTTTCCTTCCCCGGTAAAAACCGGTCTGACTGGCAGGATATGAAGCCTGTTACGAGGAGGCTCTCATCCCGGTGCCATTCTGTAATACTCTTCCGGTGTATCCCTGACTACAATGGTGGAATAAAGATAATGTTGTTCCGAAAAAAAACAAATGAATTTGATCACAGCCTCATTTCATGATCAACGTGTGACCGGCCGGATAATTTTTTACTTTTGAATGACAGGGTTTAAAGCATAAGTCATTTTATGATCTGGATAAAACTTGGAATACTGCTGGTTGGTTTTGTTTATGCGGGATTGCTTCCGTACGTGATAAGAAAGGCTTTACAGCATATCGATATTGATCTGAGTGTCCGGACATTGAGCTTTTTAGGCAATAAAAGCATGTATGACCCCAAATATGCAAAGGCATACAAGAGGCTGCTCTTTGCGGCCGCATTATTCACCTACCTCTTTTTCTGGCTTCTCTCAAGGTATTACAATCTTGGCCGGTACGAGGCCTTTATGCAGCACATTGATTACAGCTTTACCCTGATCACCCTGCTGGCGTTCATTCCGCACAACATCGAACCATACAGCCTGAAGACGCCGGGTCCGACATTCCGGCGACTGCTTCATAACCTGCTTGCCGTTTTTGTATTTCTTGCGCTGCCAGCACTGATCATCCTGTTTCAGGTTGCAGTACTTGATGATTACAGGTTCCTTGGCATTGCCGGCCTGGTGATAATAGCTGTCTCACTGGTTATTGACATTCTTTCAGTAATCCGCAATGGGATAAATGGATTCACGGAGATCCTGTTCATCAACGGAATCAGTGTCTGGACAATTTTTACCACCATTGCCACCCTTATAAGGTAGTATCAGACTATCCCTTAACCTGAGAGCCACTTTCAGGCACAGGCTCTCCGGGAACGACAGGTTTGGTATCGTTCCCGGAAAACTGTACTTCATTTCTCCGATATAACTGTGTTAGGTTTTCCTGGTTACAGCACGAACCATCATCCTGCATAACCTGGCATTCTCAATGGTGTCAGTCTGTCAGAACGTGAGGCTGTTTTCTACAGCTCAGGCAGAGACCAGCCATTTCTGTACTTATGTTTTATCAGGTCTGCTGCAAATTCCTTTGCATTGATAGTTGTCTTTTGAGTATTAAAGTCCGGGTGACCATTTACCATTTTAAACGTATCTGATTGAATGGCCTTTATTTTATCATTTTCAGATATATTCAGGAATTCCATTTTAGAGCCATCCCATAACAATTCTCTTTTGAGATCCTGTAAACGGACGGCAACTACTCCCATAACGACCATCTCATTTAACGGTCCGCTATAAGAAAAGTTGGCACTTGTTTCATTGCGTGATTCCGGGCTTTCTTTGCATGCCCTTACCCAATCCATCTCATGACTTAGTTTTATTCTATCAAGTTTCTTCGGGGGTTGGTAATTAAGATTATCATACGTCGAACTGAGTAAATAAGGATTTCTTCCATAAGCCCCGCACATCATTTTCCCTCTTGATCCGATGAATAAACAACCACCGTTATCATCTTTACCCATTACTTCTCCAAAAGGTAACTCTTCAGGTCGCGGTGGGAGAAGGCCTCCATCCCACCAGGTAACAACCACTTCAGGCATAGCTACCTTGGGAAGGTTGTATCGTTCCGGGAATTTGTACCTGACAACCTGAGCATTTGGAGCTGAATCAAGATTAAAGGAGGTAGAACTTGCCTGAACACTGACCGGATACTGAAGGTTGAGTGCTTTAAAAACAGGGTCAAGAATATGACAGGCCATATCACCCAGAGCACCAGTTCCAAAGTCCCACCATCCACGCCATGCCCAGGGAGTATAAGCAGAATTGTAGGGCCGTTCAGTGGCAGGTCCAAGGAACAGGTCCCACTTAAGTGTTTTTGGAATTCTCATTTCTTCTGTGGGCCTTTGCAAGCCCTGAGGCCATATCGGACGATTTGTCCATGCATGAACCTCCTTTACTTCACCGATTGCTCCATCCCAAATCCATTCGCAAATATGCCGGATGCCATCTTCTGAGCTTCCCTGCGATCCCATTTGGGTAGCAACTTTGTATTTTTTCGCCAGTTGGGTTAATAACCTGGATTCATACACAGAGTGAGTCAGAGGTTTTTGCACATATACATGCTTACCTAAAGTCATAGCTGTTGCAGCTATTACAGCGTGGGTATGATCCGGGGTAGCAACAATTACTGCATCGACAGAATCCTTCATTTCATCAAAAAGGACCCTCCAGTCCCAATATTTTTTTGCTGAGGGAAACGCCGAAAAAGCTTTTTCCGCATAGTTCCAGTCAACATCACACAAGGCAACGATATTTTCACCGCTGATGTTCTTAAGATTCTGGAAACCATAACCTCCGATACCAATTCCGGCGATATTTAATTTATCACTTGGAGCTTTGTAACCGAATCCTGATACTACCTGACCGGGGACTATTGTCAAAGCTGCAGAGCCCGCGAGGGTTTTACCCAGAAAATCACGACGTGACATTCCTACATTTTTCTTCATTGCCATTTTTATTATGTTAATAGATTATCCGAAATAAGATCAATTAATAGTTAAATCATTTTCAGTATTTTAATATCTTGTTTCCGGCCATTGTCCGGAATTTCATATGATGTTTTATGAAAACTATGCAGGGAACTGCTCATCGCAAGGATCTTTCCTGATATTGTTTGGGTGTCAGACCGGTTATCTTTCTGAATAGCTGATAAAAATAGGAAATGTTCTCAAATGATAGACTGTAAGCAACTTGTTTGATAGGCATCTTGTTAATGACAAGCAATAATTGAGCTCTTTCAATTTTTTTCTGATTAATATATTTCGTTGGGGTGCAATGCATCTCTTTTTTAAATATCCGGATAAAATGATCATTGGTCAGACAACAAATCTCTGACAGGGTATCAATTGAGATGTTCTGATTGATATTTTCTCTGATATAGCGCAATACTTTAAATATTCTCTTGTCAGTTATGTCCAATTTAAAAGATTGGGTAACCAAAAACCGCGAAAACAGCTGCAAAAGGATCCCTTCAGTTTCTATGAGAGAATTATATGGGTATTGGCTGCTTTGTGCAATCGTTTTTATCAACGTAGGGAGATTGTTATAGGTTGTCGGATCAGAACAGGGTAATTGTCTGCCAGGGTTGATATCCAGCAACCGCTTCATCAGCATATAGTCGAAGTCACTTGCTGCTACACTGAACGGGAAATTCAGTCTGTCAAATATATCTTGTTCATCATAAACATGGATGTAGTAGAGGACGAAGGTGGAATCATTTTCGTAACTATGGGTAACAAACGAGGGAATCAAATACAGATATCCCGGTTCTATGGTGTGTACCCCGTCAGGCAGTATAACTTTTGCTGTACCAGATTCTACCAGGTAAATTCTGGCAAAAGGACTGTTTACCTCCTTCCAGTTCCAATCCGCATAGTGTACTACATGGCTTATATTCAATAATATCAGATTTACTTTTTCTTTCTTGCTCATTTGATAATTAACTCCTTAAACTGAAAATCAATGTAACATTTTCGACACTAATTTAGCAATAGAATAAAATCAAGCAATACCTTCTGGAAATTATAAATGCAATAGTGGTTAATAGAAATCCTCCTGATGGCGATCTATAACCAGGCACCCGGTGACGGGCAGAAAAAGTACTTCCGGGCTTCATTACTGCTAATCAGAGAATGAGAATGCCATCAATAACCAGGCCTGTTGTACACTAATAGTGCAATTGCTGCTGAGGGTAACTCAGAAGATAGCTCATGCAAAGAAAACTTCCCCGGTTGTAGCTTCATCGATCCGGATACAACTGGTAAATATACATAACGTAAATGAGCTGTTGCATTGATAGTCACATACATATAAAGATCAGTTGCGAGTCTGCTAAATTAGCAGGACAATCATTGTAAAAAATTAACTGTCACGAAGTTTGGTGGCCTGTAAATCAATTTACGCTTGTTTAAATCAAAGACCCGGGAAATATAGATATTCGAGAAACTCTTGCATTTTATTTTACTTATTAACATATTGCACCCTGTTTAGAAAATATAATTGCCAAGTTGACATTTTAATATAACATTGTACAAAGTGCTTATTTTTAAATGTGCCGCCAACCTGGAATAAGAGATATTGAAAATGGTAAACACCCTGGAGAAGAGTCATATATAATTTTTTAAAAGAATACTGAGAACCGAAAAGAACGGTAACCGTATTTATGTAAAAAGCCATTTCCATCATGAAAAGTAAAATTCACCTTAACAGACTTAACTGTTCCGGGCGTGTTATGTTATGCCCGCATTCAGGTAATAAGGCCATAAATTTTTATCTGATGGCGAACATCAGGTTTGCTCTGATATTCGCTCTCCTTTGTTTTTTCGTTGGGGGAGGGAGGGCCTCTGCGCAGCAGACAGAGGCGGCTGATGCTACACTTCCTTCAGGCATATCGCTGAATTGGGAACAGAGTGAAGACAAAACAATCAATCCCAAGCGGTCGCAAGTATCTCTGAATGGCATATGGCGGTTCATGCCCGCTGTTGAAGGGGTTATGGAACCTCCTGAGTCCGGATGGAACTTTATAAAGGTACCTGGCAGCTGGCAGGGGAATAGTGGCAGGGATCGCGATCGTGTATCTTCCCCTTTGCTGGGTGTTGGCCCGCAATGGACTGATTTTGACGGTTCGCGGGTTGAACTGGCCTGGTATGAACGACAGGTATTGGTTCCGGCAGGTTGGGAAGGCAGGAGCCTTAGTCTGCGGTTTGATCGTATATCCACGGATGCGATTGTTTATGTCAATGGTCAGGAGTGCGGGAGAGTATCATGGCCATGGGGCTCGGTTGACATCACTGACGCTGTCACTCCAGGCAAAACAGCAATTGTACGTGTGCTGGTGATCGCCACGCCCGATTCTGAAATGGTTGGCGATTTCTGGCAGAATGCCTTTATGGAGGTCACTTACAGAGCAGCGAGGCTAAGGACTCGTGGACTGATCGGAAGTGTCTATCTTGAAAGTCGCTCCTCTGATCCGCACGTAACTGATGTTTTCGTTCGTACCTCAACCCGTAAAAAGGAGGTATCTCTGGATGTGGAGCTGACAGGCGTAAAAAAAGCAGGCCTGGTTAGTTTCGCTGCTGAAATGATGGACGAAAATGGTACGGTTGAGAAGAGCTTTACCATGAATGCAACGGTAGATGCGAAAGATGTTCAGCAGCTTACGCTCACATGGCCATGGACTGACCCGCGCCTGTGGGATGTGGACCAGCCAAATCTTTATACCCTGCGGCTCAAGGTGAACGGTGCAGGCATTGATGACGCATACGACCAATCATTCGGTTTCCGGGAGTTCTGGGTAGATGGCAGGCAATTCTATCTCAATGGCACTGTCATCCGTCTGCGCCAGCGTTGCTTTTACAATGGTCAGTTTCCCCAGGTCGGGGATAACTTCTCGGAGTTCGGTAACTCAAATGTGGATGCCCGCGGTGATGCTTCCGATGCAAGTCCGCAACTTGACCGTTGCGACCGTATCGGTTATCTTGCAGCAGTTTATGTCCTTGATGCCAATAAGTATATCAGAGATCCACGCAGTGAAAAAATTGTCTGGAAACAGAATCAGGAGCGGGCTATGGAGCGTACCAAAATCTGGATGCGCCATTACCGCAATCACCCATCAGCGGTGATTTGGATAGCCGGATTCAATTTCTTCAATGAGGCTGTTGATGCTGACCCGCGCCATATAGGTCGACGTGGCTGGGTTCAGGGCGAGCCTCGTTGGGAGAGTCTCCTGGCTGCCGGCAACGATATGTTCAACGAGATCAAAAAGCTGGACACAACCCGGGCTTATTACAGCCATTCGGGTGCCTATACAGGAGATATTTATACGATGAACCTTTACCTGAACATGATTCCGCTTCAGGAACGTGAGGATTGGTTGAGCCAGTGGGCCCAGGACGGACAAATGCCTATATCGATGGTTGAGTTTGGCACACCGGTAGACTG
>DHUL01000011.1:4458-13235 GCA_002409145.1 Bacteroidales bacterium UBA5235 | reverse complement strand
TGGTTGAGTTTGGTACACCGGTAGACTGTTCCTTCCGGCGTGGACATCAAGGGTTTACAAGCAATATCACAAGCGAGCCTCTGCTCACTGAATGGGCTGCTATCTATTTTGGCAACGATGCCTTCACCTCGGAGGAATCCAGGTACCGTCAGTACCTCCACGATCTGTTCCGCAGCGGAATGCTGTACAATAGTTCTGAGAACCAGCTTGATCAGTTTGTCAATGATCAGAAAATCCAGCAACTCTACCGGGTCAACACCTGGCGAAGCTGGCGTACCGCCGGCCTGCCCGGAGGCCTGCGCACATGGTCATGGATGCAGGATGCGCTCAAGGAGGTTAACTACCCGACAATGGCCTGGATAGCCGGCCAATCAGAAGCTTACACTGCCAAGGACCAGCACTTTACCTCTGGCCGGATTGCACAGAAACAGATAGTCCTGATTAATGATTCACGCAAACCGCAGAACTATAAAGCCACGTGGACTGCAACCATCAATGGGAAGACTGCAGGTAATGGAGAATTGAGTGGCACCCTTGATGTTTCAGAGATCCGCAAACTGCCGATTGAAATTAAAATGCCCAAAGTGAAGGCCGGTAACAAGGCTGACGGCCAGATTGTACTCACTGCCACAATCGGTGAAGTAACGCACAATGACACCTTTGCATTCCGGGTCTTTGGCAAGGCTCAGTCATTACGGGGTGAGATCGCAACGGTCGATCCGGAGGGACTGACCACCAAGATGCTGAATGGTTTTGGCTATAAGACACACGAATGGACAGGGGAGGCTGCATCGTTGGTGGTAGTGGGCCGGAATGCCCTGAAGGATAACCCTGCCACAGCAACCAGGCTGGAGTCTTTTGTGCGAGAAGGTGGCCGGGTGCTGATATTTGCCCAGGATCCTGATTGGATGCAAGAAGCACTGGGCTTAAGAGTGTGCCCGAAGGTAACCAGAAATGTCTTTGCCATTCCAAATTCTCCGGTAGCAAAGGGAATTGATACAGAAGATCTGAAAAACTGGACAGGTGAGAGCACACTTATTGAGGGCTACCCCGGATACGAAGGAGATTACCTGCGTGGAAATGAGGGAGAACAACCATATGCCGGATGGCACTGGGGTAACAGGGGCGGAGTCAGCAGCGCACCTATTGAGAAACCGCATCGCAGTGGTTGGACACCTTTACTGGAATGCGAGTTTGACCTTGCTTATACCCCGCTGATGGAGCTGGATTACGGACAGGGCAGGTTGATTGTCTGCACATTGGATCTGGAGGATCATGTGTCATTGGACCCGGCAGCACGGCTTATTGCCGGACAGGTTATGGATCATGCAATGAATTCTCCATTGGCACCACGGGCCAAAAAGGTCGTGTACCTTGGTGGAGACGCCGGAGCGTTCTGGCTTGACAAGATCGGAGTTAATTATCAGCGGTCTGCCACGCTTGACCCCAACGCCGAGCTGACACTCATTGGTGCTGATGCTGAAATGGATATGACCGCATTCAATACCTACCTGGAGAATGGGGGCAAAGCATTCTTCCTGCCGCGTGCTCAACCGGCCGGACCCCTTGGCATTACCCTGAAACGTGCTGCGGATGATTTTGCCGGATCACGGTCAGTGCCCGATTGGGCAGAAGCTAACGGTCTCAGCCTGTCAGACCTTCGTTGGCGGTCATACCTTGATTCGTCACCTTACATCATAAGCAATGGCGCGGAGATTGGGGCAGATGGTCTTCTTGGACGCAAGACTGTCGGAAAGGGTGCAGCAGTTTTCTGCCAGATTGACCCGGATGGCCTTAACGCTGATGAAAAGACCTATTTACGCTACACACGCTGGCGGGCTACACGTGCGGTAGCCCAGTTGTTGGCTAACCTTGGTGCCAGTTTTGAGGCCGACAGCAAGTTTTTCCAACCACTCCCGCCTGTACTTAATCCTGACCGTATGTGGATCGGGCCAACTGGCGATATGTCTGGAATCCAGGCTACCCCGCGTATGCCGGAAAAACTGACCATACCTGAGAGCGCAAAAGTAGGCTATTATCACCCGGATTACCTGTATGATTTCCATATGGGAGATAATCCCTACCGCTATTACCGGTTCTGATTGTGATGCTTCAGCGCTTCTCACCGGGGCGGGGTGGCATAAAGGGTCCAATCTCCGCTATGTACAATACCCGCCTCTGCGGGGAGCGCTGTTGTCACTTCAATTTATTAATATTTACATTCACTTATGCAGGGAGGTAAGTTATGGCAAATACATCAAGACAAAATTTCTTAGATACAGTCAATCACAGGCAACCGGAAAAAGTTGTCGTTGATTTCGGGTCAACGGGTGTCACGGGTATTCATGCTCTGATTGTTGAAAAACTTCGGAATTATTATGGCCTGGAGCAAAAACCTGTTAAAATAATTGAACCCTACCAGATGCTTGGAGAAATTGACCCGGATCTTATTGCGGCTATGGATATTGACGTGATCGGATTAATCGGGTTAAAGAACATGTTTGGTATTGCGAATGACGACTGGAAACAACACAGGACCATATGGGGCCAGGAAGTACTGTTACCCGGCAATTTTAACTATACCTGTAATGCCAACGGTGATGTTTTAATATATCCTGAAGGTGATACATCGGTCAGCCCCTGTGGAATGATGCCAAAATCAGGTTATTTCTTTGATGCCATTGAACGCCAGGGTCCAATTGATGACTCAACCCTGACTGTAGATGATAATCTTGAAGAATACAGTTTATTGACTGAGGATGAGCTGTCTTACTGGGGAAAGTTAATTGATCATTTTGAAGATAGCGATAAGGCACTGATAGCATCTTTAGGTGGTACGGGATTGGGAGATGTTGCATTTATTCCGGGATTGTCTCTTAGACATCCAAAGGGAATCAGAAGTGTCTCTGAATGGTATTTATCAACATTAATAAGAGAAGATTTCGTTAAGGAATTGTTTGACAGGCAAACAGATATTGCAATAGAAAACCTGAAACAGTTTTTCAGTTTGTTCGGGAACAGAATAAATGCAGTCTATATTTGTGGTACTGACTTCGGTACCCAGACTTCCACTTTTTGCTCACCTGAGGCATTCGACAATCTGTGGTTGCCGTATTATAAGAAAGTAAATGACTGGATCCACAGTAATACTGAATGGAAAACCTTTAAGCATTCCTGTGGTGCTATCGAGAAACTGATTCCAAATTTTACTGAGTCAGGATTTGATATTTTGAACCCGGTTCAAATAAATGCTGCCGGAATGGATCCGGTTAATCTTAAAAAGAAATACGGTGATAAAGTGGTTTTCTGGGGAGGTGGCGTTGATACTCAAAATACATTTGCCTTCGGAACACCTCAGGAGGTAAAGGACCAGGTAAAAAGACAATGTGAAATTTTAAATGAGAATGGAGGATTTGTATTTAATACAGTTCATAATATTCAGGCAAATGTCCCATTCGAAAATGTTATAGCAATGCTCGAAGCTTTACATGAGTTGCGCTGATGAAGTCAAAACGTAATCTTAATTCTTTAAACGTCAAATTACAGGCAAATGAAAGATATATTGGATAAAATCGCCCTTTGCGTAGAAGTTGGTAAAATAAATAAGCTATCGGCTTATCCTCCGAATATGAAAGGTCAGGAAGGTGCTGATGAACTTACAAAAAGAGCACTTGACGCCGGTTGTTCACCAAAAGAAATACTGGATACTGCACTGGTACCGGCAATGGCAATTATTGGCAATAAGTTTAGCCGGAATGAGATATATGTTCCGCAGATGCTCCTGTCTGCCAGAGCTATGAGTAGTGCGATGGTCCACCTTAAACCATTTTTTATTACGGGCCAGGCTGTAAGGAAGGGTACATTCATAATTGGAACCGTCAAAGGAGATCTTCATGATATTGGGAAGAACCTGGTTGCCATGATGATTGAAGGCAGCGGATGGGAGGTAATTGACCTTGGTGTTGATATCAGCAGTGCAAAATTCCTGAAAGCACTGGAAGAAAAACCTGATGCTATAGTTGGCCTTTCGGCTCTGCTGACCACAACGATGGAAAATATGAAAACCATCGTATCTGATATAAAAGAAAAACACATTAACACAAAGATTATCGTTGGCGGTGCACCGGTCACTCAGGAATACTGCGTTAAAATAGGTGCGGATCATTATTCACAGGACCCTCAGGGTGCTGTTGATTATTTGAATCAACTGGTAAATAATCGGACCCACTGATACAATTCTCCGGGAAAAACAAAAGAAGTCAATATCAATACAGATGCACCGGTTGTAAACATCGGTGGACGCATAAATCCTGCCAGGCGCTAAAGACTGATTTTAATATTGCAGGACAGGGATATCAGATAGCGTCTGACCCTGCTGTGTATCAGGGTGAGGCAGATGCTGATGTGTTGGAAATCAATGTCGGTATTGTTAGCCGGACCGATATCCGGCCGGTTTTATTTGGTTAATAGCCAATCTCCTGAGATTAAATATCTTAATAATTTATCACAAAGTTACATAATCAAACAGGTTATCGAAAAAATGATAAACAATGTCGATATTTTAAAAATATATAGTGTCCGGACCAAATTGTTTGCTCTTATAAATTGATTTGCTTTATGATCGGGTATTTCTGCAAGGTTTCATGATGAATTTTAAAACAAAAAATAGGGAATCATTAAACGTAAATGAAAGACATGAAATCTCCTGATGATGAATAAAATACTTACATATATAAGTTTAATGGTGGTTATTCCGGTAGCTGTCTTAACTGCCAATTATTCAGGAAAAGGAGGATTTGTGAGCTGGTTTGGTGTGAATAAAAATATTGCATTGGCAGATCACAAGGTTTCCGGCTTGTATGATAGTTGCCGCCAGCATTCTTATACCATTACCCTGAGCAGTATAAATCAGCAGACTGTCAAAGGTCTGGGGGGAGGAATGCCCTGGCCGTCTGGAAACGCATTCTCAATAACTAATTTTCCGGTTGGCCAGAAAAAGATATTGGACCTGGGCGTATCAGTTGTAAGAATTTTCTGGCATAACCAGGGTAATATGTTTGATGAGTCCGGTGTACCTACAACTAAAGGATTAACTATAATTGACAACTTTTTAGACGAAATACGATGGCTTTCTGAAAACAATATTCCGTACAATCTTGCCCCCGGTTTTAATACCCTGAACAGCAACGAATGCTACTTTCAGAAGGGTACAGACCAGGACGGCAGACCCCACGGAGAGTTAAAACAAGAGTATGAAGGGTCACTTGTTCAGGCGTTGTTATATGTATTAAACAGGATAAAGGAAGCTGACCTGCCAATGCCGGTAATGGTAACCCCGTTTAATGAACCGAACTGCCCCATTAACCAGCCCAATGCACCGGTGACCGGCAAAATGCCCGTTGATCAGGTTGTAAGGATATTTAAGCAAATGAAACAGGCTTTGATCAGGGAAGGCTTCGGTGACATAGAATTTGGTTATTGTGATGCCGGAGAGGTAATCTATGCATGTGAATACTTGGGAAATTCACACGGTTTAAATGGTCGCCATTCGCTTGGGGATGAAAGATGGCCGTTGGTCAACCACGGATCTGAAAAATATGACGCTGCGCTGGACGAAGCCATAGACTGTTTTGTGTATCATGGTTATTATGCCGAGAGTAACCGTCTGCAACCTTTTGTAAACGGATTCAACGAATGTAACGACGGTCGTGACCTGTGGCAGACAGAATACTGCTACTGGCATGAGGACAGAGGCACCGGGGAAGCCGGGATAAAAAGAGATTATGACTCCGGAATGATGGGCCGTTTTATTTCCGATATGGCTTATCTTAAAGCAAACTACTGGGAGATGTGGATCATGTTCAGAAATGGAACTCCACCGGCCTCTGATGCAATGTTTACAGTTGATTTTAATCCTCCTGCCTATTATGCTTTCCAGAAAATCTTTAAGAACATAACCCCCGGGGCAACAAAAGTAAGAAGAGTCTTCTCCAATATTCCCGACATACCGGATTATGATCAGCAGTATATGAATTCAGTCGCATTTGTAAGCGAAGAAAAAACCATGCTTGTCATTTTGAACGGCTCTGACGGTATAATTGAAACAAGCGTAAAAGGATTGTACGGAGAAAAAGCTGAGGTGTGGCAGATCAAAACAGGCCAGGAGACTGGTAAAGGGAAAGATTTTGAAAACAACCCCCGCTATAATAGACCTATGGACCTGATTAATACTGATATGATTGAAGACGGGATGATCAGATCAGTCAAACTGGAAGCTCACACAATCACAATCATCCTGACTGATGGTGGAGACTCAGTACAGACAAACAATGTCAGGTTTATTAAGAATGGTAACGAGAATGAAGCCAAATCTGCTGAAAGTGGCCGTCTGCCTGGCAGGGCAGATATGCAGTCAACACCTGATAATGAGCGATACACTTTTGCGGGCTGGCTCTCCAAGAAAACGGGAGAGGAACCGGATTTACAATTAATACACTTGTACCTGAACCAATAGAATAGTATTAAAATGAGATACATATTTCTTTTTAATCTTTTGTTGGCATGTCTTGGCTCTTTTGCTCAGAGCGAAGGTCGGGTAATCATACCATTAAATGGTGAATGGGAATTTGATCAGACTAAAACTGCATTTCCTCCGGCCAGGTATACCCGGAAAATACCTGTTCCCGGCCTGGTACATCTGGCACAACCACGAATTGAGCAGTACGACAAGTTATTCCAAAAGCCGGCGAAAGTTGAGAAAATGGAATTGCGCCATGATTTCTATACCGATTACACGCCAATGTACAGTTGGTACAGAAAGAAAATCAACATAGAAAAAAGTTTGAGTGACAAAAAACTTTTCCTGACTATCAGGAAAAGCCAGTATGTAACCCTGATCTATGTGAACGGGATGTTAATGGGACACTCCGTGGAGTGTTACACTCCCATAGAAGTAGATATCACCAGGGCTGTAAAGTTTGGCGGTGAAAATGAAATTCTGATACAGGTGGGTGATCGTGCCTGGCTCCCAAGTGAAGCTGCCGGTGGTACTGACAAAGAAAAAATACGCTACCTGTCAGGGATATGGGACGATGTCTTCATTACCGCAACCGGAAATCTCAAGGTGGACAAGGTGTTGTTCCTTCCGTCGCTGGCAAAAAAAACAGTGACAGCAAAAATATTGGTCCGTAGCGCTTTCCCACCACAACTTGTCGAAATAGATCCTAAGGAAGATCATTGTCGTGTATTGTTTACCATTAAAGAAAAAACAAGTGGTAAAACGGTGGCTTCACAAACCATTGAAGGAACCGCAAAGAGGGATGATAAAACGTATTTTGAAGCAGATATACCCATCAGTGATCCGGTGGCATGGTCACCTGAGAATCCTTTCCTCTATGAAGGTGAAGTAAAAATATTTAATCTCGACAAGTTGACTGACTCCTGTTCCGTAAAGTTTGGGATACGCGATTTCAAAGCAAGGGGCAAAACTTTCTCGCTGAACGGAAGCCGGTACTTTCTCAGAGGTTCCAATATCACCCTGCAGCGCTTCTTTGAAGATCCTGACTGTGGAAGCCTGCCATGGGACAGGGAATGGGTTAAGAAAATGCTGATAGACATACCTAAGTCGCTGGATTGGAACGCTATGCGGATATGCGTCGGCGTTGTTCCTGACTTTTGGTATGACTTATGCGATGAATATGGAATTCTTCTGCAGAACGAATGGCTGTACTGGCAGGTGCACGGTTGGGATTACCAGCTTCGTCAGGAATACACCAACTGGGTATGGAGCGATGGAAATCATCCAAGTATTGTCATATGGGACGCTATCAACGAAAACTGGAATATGTATGTGGGGAATGTGCTTATTCCGGAATTAAAGCTGCTTGATCCCACGCGGATATGGGATGCGGGATGGATGTCAGCTGACGATATGGGTAAGAATAAGGAAATGGCCGAACCTCACCCTTACAAAATGGCATCATATGAGACTCTTGACTCTCTCCAGATGGCCCGTCACTTTAAAGATCGTCCTTACAATCTGGGTAAGTTGAATGAATATTTACCATCGGATATCCTGGATGCAGGTATTCCCCAACTGGTAAACGAGTACGGCTGGATATTTCTTTGGAGAAACGGAAGTCCGTCTAAAATATCCATCAATAACTATAATTATTACCTTGGCAGGAATGCGACTCCGGAAGCTTGCCGGAACCTGCAGGCATACTGGTTGCAACTGGAAACCGAATGGTTACGGTCGGAGCGGTCACTTGCAGGAGTATTGGCATTTTCCTACCTGGCCAATAATTATGCCTATACAGGCGACTGGTTTATAAACAATATTAAAGATTTGGAGCCATCGCCGACACTGTTGTGGTTCAGGCATTGTTTTGCTACGGAAGCAGTTTTTATCGATCTCGCCGATGAACGATATACAAAACATATCCCCCCTCACCGACCGGGCAGTGATTTGGCTATTAATCTGTTGGGCATAAATGATTTGGGCAGGAGATCGGAGGGTAAATTGTACATTGAACTTTTCGATGACACAGGTGAGGCTGTGATCAGAAAGCAATCGGAAATAACTATCGATCCCTACGGCAAATTACTTATTCCAACGGCATTGAAACTGCCGGAAAAACCCGGAGGTTATGTGATTGTTGCAGAATATTATCCTGCAGGTAAAATCGATCCGGTAATCAGTCGCCGGTTTATCAAAGTAGGTGAAAGTCAATCCTTTAAATACTATGAAATAAGTCATAACTTCAACCATGTTAATG
>DHUL01000011.1:0-4219 GCA_002409145.1 Bacteroidales bacterium UBA5235 | reverse complement strand
CAGGAAGAGATAGATTTAAAAATAAAAACCTAAGAGACAATTAACTTTATATTAATCACTTCTGTCATGAAAAGACATTTATTGCATTTCATTTGGAACGCCTGTATTTTAATAACAGTAATGATTGTCGTTAGCTGTGAGAATGATTTATCAAAAAAGCCGGTTCTTGTCAAAGAAGTACAACTTGACAAATCCGAGATAACATTAATATTAATTGGTGATACCGAGAAGCTGACAGCCACGGTTTTGCCTGAGAACGCAACTAACAAGAAGGTCGCATGGACTTCGGATGATGAAAATGTTGCAGTGGTCGACAGCCTTGGTACTGTAACCGCCAAAGGCCAGGGCCAGTGCAAGGTAACCGTTACTACCGACGACTTTGGTTATACCGCAAGCTGCCAGGTAACGGTTCCGGAGCAGCCTCCGGTGGTGATTGATGTCACCGGAGTAACATTGGAACAGACCGAATTGATGCTGAATATTGGCGAAACCAGGCAGCTGAGTGCTGTTGTTGAACCTGAAAATGCAACGAATAAGAACGTTACATGGTCAACACTCGACTATAAAATTGCTACCGTTGACAAGAACGGAGTAGTAAAGGCCAATGCTCAGGGTGAAACATTGGTATGTGTTACTACTGTCAGCGGAGCAATCAAGGAATGCTGCAAAATAGTCGTATCTGCACCTGTAACCGGTGTGAGTTTCAGAATGGGTGAGGTTGAAATCATATCAGGCGAAATGCAAAAGCTTATGGCAACCGTTTTTCCATTGGACGCCCTGAACCGGAATGTCACATGGAGCTCAGCCAACCCGGAAATTGCAGAGATTGATGATCAGGGTGTTGTGACTGCCAAAACTCCTGGTCTGACCAGAATCACTGTGACAACTGTACAAAATGAAAAGAAGGCGGGTTGTTATGTTAAAGTGTTACCGGCACCACCCTATTCCGAATTTGTAAAAACATATGGTTCAAAATTTGTCCTGAAAGGTAAAGAAATAGTCTTTAAAGGTGCCGGTCAGTGGCCGGGCGCAGGCTGGACAAGCAGTACCTATCAGAAACTGGCAAGTATAGGATTTAATAGTGTTCGGCTTTATATTAATGCAAGCAACTCGACACTTGAAAATCCAGGCAATGTTTTCCCTGACTTTTCCACTATTGACAATCAGATTTCAATGGCACGGGAAAACAACATGACAGTCATTTTAAATGTACATCATTCCCCCGGTTCCGGTGGAAGGATCAGTGATCGTAACTTCTTTATCTATCCGGAATATCAGTTAAGACTTGCCACCTTTTGGAAAACAGTCGCGGAACGGTATAAGGATGAGCCAACGGTTGTCGGTTATGATCTGATTAATGAGCCAACAGTAAGACTGGATCCCGGTGCAACAAGTAATTATGATTGCAATGGCACTCCTTACCTGAAGTACTTTGAGAACTACAAGAATATAATTCAAAGTGTAGTTAATGCTATAAGGGAAGTTGATAATACACACATAATATTTACGGAACGCCTCTGGATAGATCCGGGTTCAAATTGCTATAACTGCTGGTGGTTCGGAATAAATGACCAGAGAGATTGCTGGCAGAACTATGACGGCAAATTCAACTTTCCTGATATTACAGACCCTGCAGGTAATTATTCCTATACATATCATTGCTATGAACCCAATACATATTGCCACCAGACGTTATCCTCGCCTCCCGGGACTGCAATGTATCCTTCTAGCAAAATTGCCCGGCACAATGAAGGCCCGAATGGTGTCCCGCCATGGAGGTATAGTAAGGAATACCTGGACTATGCTTACACCATACCTATGGCTTATATAAGAGAGGTGAAAAATGTGCCGGTATATATCGGTGAGCTGGGAATTCATGAAGGGAATTACCAATACGGAGGTACTCAATATGTTCAAGATCTTTATGATTTATTGCTTAATTGTTACAAATTGAGCAGCAGCTTCCATCCGTACAACATTGGTGAGTTTCATCCAAATATGAATGCCAATCATGAATTCGCATTAAGAAAAGCATTTGGTACAAATTAATGATCGGATGATTGATGGTCAGAATAAAACTGTTATCACATATTATCCATAGTGCTCTCATTGCCCTGACAATGATGATCGTTGTCAGTTGTGAGAATGATCTATCGAAAAAGCCGGTTCTTGTCACTGAAGTACAACTTGACAAATCCGAGATAACATTAATATTAATTGGTGATACCGGGAAGCTGACAGCCACGGTTTTACCTGAGAATGCAACTAATAAGAAGGTTGCATGGACTTCGGATGATGAAAATGTTGTAGTGGTCGACAGCCTTGGTACTGTAACCGCCAAAGGCCAGGGGCAGTGCAAGGTAACCGTGACTACCGACGACTTTGGTTATACCGCAAGCTGCCAGGTAACGGTTCCGGAGCAGCCTCCGGTGGTGATCGATGTCACCGGAGTAACATTGGAAGAGACCGAAGTGATGCTGAATATTGGCGAAACCAGGCAGCTGAGTGCTGTTGTTGAACCTGAAAATGCAACGAATAAGAACGTTACGTGGTCAACACTCGACTATAAAATTGCTACCGTTGACAAGAACGGAGTAGTAAAAGCTAATGCCAAGGGTGAAACATTGGTATGTGTTACTACTGTCAGCGGAGCAATCAAGGAATGCTGCAAAATAGTCGTATCTGCACCTGTAACCGGTGTAAGTTTCAGACTGAGTGCTGTAGAGGTTATCGCCGGTGAGACGCAGATCCTGACCGCAACTGTTTTTCCTCTGGACGCTATAGACCGGAATGTGACATGGAGTTCACATAATCCTGATGTTGCAGAGGTTGACAATAACGGTATGGTATATGCCAAAGCGGTTGGAAACGCTTTAATTGAAGTCACTACTGTAAAAGGTGAAAAAAAGGCAACCATTTCAGTGAAGGTGGTCCCGGTACCTCCACAAACCGGTGGTTTCGTGAAAACATACGGTACAAAATTTATTTGTGACAGGAAGGAAATAGTTTTCAACGGCATGGGATTCTATCACAGTAACGGATATGGACCACCAGTCAGTTCTTTCAGTGCTGAAAATTATGCGAAAATGGCCTCTGTCGGCTTTAACACCATTCGATTGTACGTGAGCGCGGCAAATTTTGAAAACTCCGCAGAAAGTGCCACTCCTTACCGGGAGGAAATGTTCTCATGGCTTAACAATCATATCGCCTGGGCGAAACAGAATGACCTGAAGATAATTCTGGCTATGATCCATTCACCACTAGCCACCAGTATAAGCGACAGGGCACTCTTTACCGATATCAACCGTCAGGTCAGGCTTGCTGCAGTATGGAAGGAAATAGCAGGCCGTTACAAAGACGAGACCACCATCGCCGGTTTTGATCTTACCAATGAACCGACGGTTAAAGTCTATAATCCCGATAATGCCCCCTATGACTGCAACGGCACGCCTTACCTTGATCATTATGTGCATTATCAGAAAATTATACAAAGTATTGTTGACGCTATAAGGGAAGTGGATATGAATCATATAATCATTACCGAACGGTTATGGCTGGATGGTGGTCATTACTCTTTCGCTCAACATGATCAACGTGACTGTTGGCAGAATGTAGACGGAAAATTCAATTTCCCTGATATCTATGACCCTGCCGGGAACTATGCATATACATATCATTGCTATGAACCCAACACATATACGCATCAACCGGTAACGAGCACAAATATCTACCCTTCAAATTCCATAGGCAGATATAATGAAGGTCCTGCCGGTATTCCTCCCTGGAGGTACTGCAAAGAATACCTGGACTATGCATTCACAGTACCCCTGGAATATATCTGGAATGTTAAGAATGTGCCGGCTTTCATTGGTGAGACAGGCATTTTTACAACTAATTTTGACAACAATAAAGGAGGGGCCCAATGGTTTGAAGACGTTTATGATTTGCTCCTTGACAGGTACAGAATAAGTGTCAATTTTCATCCGTATTATATTCATGAAATCACCACGAATTTTGATCCGAGATTTGAAGCTGCTTTCAGAAAAGCATTCGGAACTGATAACTAAATAATATACGTTTTCCCAACCTTGTTCTTTTATTGCAGATCATATGCTAACCCACAATTCATAAACCTGCACGTTAAACCGTGCTGATTTACCGGAAAACAGGTTTTGTCAGGAGTCAGATATTTATCATATAAATTATCGAAATTATAGTA
>DHUL01000067.1:32628-38707 GCA_002409145.1 Bacteroidales bacterium UBA5235 | reverse complement strand
AGGTTCAGGTTTGGCCCCAGGTCAACGAATAATCCTGCTTACGGCAGCACCGGGAGCGCCACTGCCGGTGAGGTGGAGGATTACATAGTGAAAATCGAATGTACAAATCCTCCGGCGCCAAGGGTGGGTCCAGGTCACACAACCTTCCTGCGACTGTCACCACCGGCAGCGTGGTTCTTGAGAACCTGCCGGGAACAGGCACATGGACCCTCACACGGGTTCAGGACGGAGAAATCGTGACAGGCAGTGGTTCAACCTATACTGTCACGGGGCTGATGCCCGGCACATGGACTTACACGGTCACCACTGAGAGTGGTTGTACCTCCGGCCCGTCGGCCGCAGTGACCATCGTAATGGGCCAGGATATCCCCGGAGCTCCGGTGGTGGGTACAATCACCCAGCCTACCTGCAATGTCTCTACCGGAAGTGTTTTCCTATCTGGCCTTCCCGCTTCGGGATCTTGGACTCTCACCAGGCAGCCTGACGGAGCCACCTACCTGGGTTCAGGCACAAGCACAACCCTGACAGGAATTCCGCCCGGAACATATACTTTCACGGTTACCAGCGCCAGCGGATGTAATTCAACACCATCACAAAGCGTGACCTTCGATACCCAACCATCTATCCCCACCCCTCCAGTGCCGGGAGCAATCACACACCCGACCTGTGACCTGCCAACCGGAAGCGTTGTCATAAACGGCCTGCCTGCTACAGGCACCTGGACACTCACCCGTTTCCCGGGAAGCATCATCATAAACGCCTCGGGCACAACTTTTACTGTAAACGGGCTGAATCCCGGTTCCTATAATTTTACCGTAACCAATGCCGGCGGATGTACATCGGCAGTATCAGCTGATGTTGTAATCAATGCTCAGCCCGGACCATTCCCGACACTGGTGATCCATAATCCCGATCCGGTCTGTGCCCCGGGTACAGCTGATCTGACAAGACCTCCAGTGACGGCTGGATCAACACCAAACCTTACATTCACCTACTGGAGGGATGTACAGGTTGCCGTTCCTCTGAACACTCCCTCAGCTGCTCCGGAAGGGACCTACTACATCAGGGGCACAATCCCCGGAGGCTGCTCTGCGGTGAGTCCGGTGACAGTAACGACATACCGGCAACCCACTGCAAATGCAGGGACAGACCAGGAGCTGACATTCGTCTTCACCACCACGCTGGACGCCGTCGTCCCGGATGAAAACTCCACGGGAACATGGTCAGTGCTGGAAGGTACCGGAACATTTGCCGACCCGGATAATCCAAAAACAACCGTGACAGACCTCTCACAGGGCGATAACCTCCTTCTATGGACAGTATCAAACAGTGTCTGCCCTCCGGCAACGGATGAGCTTCTCATTACAGTGAAAAAAATAACTATCCCCTCACTGATTACCCCGGATATGGACCTCAAAAATGACTATTTTTACCTCAGCGGATTAGAGGTTCTCGGCAAGGTTGAACTGACTGTGTTTGACCGGAGGGGAGCACTGGTATTTGAAAACCTGGACTATGACAACCTATGGCACGGAACAAATTACAATGGCGAGCCACTGCCAGATGACATTTATTTCTATGTCATAAAGGCTGAAAACGGGTTGTCATTTAGCGGCTATCTTTATATACGGCGCTGATTCTTCTGATGGCATAAATGAAAATGGGAATGCCCATGGTGTGGTGCATTCCCATTTGATTTCTTCTCCTTTGAGATCAGTTCTTCGCCTTGTTCTTCTCATACCACATGAACCAGGCAAGCTTATAGTATCCATCGGGTACATTCTCGGTTCTCTGATCTGTCACGGGAGGCACAGCAATCATAAAGTCATCGCCGGGCTTCCAGTCAGCAGGAGTCATTTTCACATCAGTGGCAGCCTGAAGTGCCTCTACCGACCTCAGTATCTCCTCAGTGTTTCTTCCGATGTTGAGCGGATAGAAGAATATCGCACGGATAATGTCATCCGGGTCAATGATAAAGACACCCCGTACACCCTTGGTTCCGCTGATTGAGGGATGAATCATCCCGTACTGTTTTGAAACTGACCTGTTGACGTCATCAATCAGGGGAAACTTAATCTTTGTGGCAGGCCTGCCTTTGTACTGGATCCCTTCGAGGGCCTTCTTCCATTGTTCGTGTGATCCAACATCTGCAGTGGAAATAACGGCCATCTTTACATTCAGTTCGTCAAACTTCTTCTGCAGATTTGCGAGCTCAAGAAGCTCCGATGAGCATACAGGAGTAAAATCCTGCGGGTGAGAGAACAGTATCTTCCATTTATTTCCGAAATCAGTCGGGAATACTATGGGACCGTTTGTGGTATTAGCCTCAAAAGAGGGCGCCTTCATTCCAATCAGGGGAATTTTGACACTATTTTCCTCGTCTGCCTGTGCCTGAAGCATAACAGAAGCGAAAATAACTACTACTGCAAGAAGAAAAACTTTCTTCATAGTTGTGAGGATTTTGATATTTGGACTTTGTTTAAATTAAATGCTAATCCATAACATATGGTTGCAGGTTATTGTTCATCTCACGCGGATATTCCCTGAATGATTTTAATTAAAAAAACGGGGGCATTTTAAGAAAATGCCCCCGTCAAAAATCAAATCCCTGAAACCTAATAGCCGGGGTTTTGTTGTGGTACAATTGCAGGGTTTGCATCAAGCTCTTCCTTAGAGATCGGCAGGATTGTCTTGTAGAATGTCCTGTCCATTGTTTTCTCACGATGAGTGATTACAACTGCCGGAGAGATGAACTCATCGTTGAACTCGATGGTCCTGTTGAGTCTTAGCATGTCAAAGTACCGGAGTCCTTCGGCAAAGAACTCCTTGCTCTTCTCGTCTATAATCATGTCAAGTGTGACTGTTGCGTCAGTAGCGGCTGCAAGGCCCGGGGCCCTTTTCCTTATCTGGTTCAGATAGTTGGCAGCCTTGACCTTGTCAGGGGTGGGAAGCCTCAGAGCAGCCTCTGCCGCAATCAGGTACATCTCTGAAAGACGAATTACTTTGACGTTTACCGCAGAGATTGAACCCTTATCGCCTTCCAACGCAGTGCCACCTACGTATTTCAGTGATGATCCTTTTCTGGTAGTAGAAGATTCATCGCGTTCCATAATTCCCCAACGAATGTCAGTCGGATCCTGGTTCATTCTGGCGATCCAGTAATCGCTTGCCATAAACCAACCCATTGCCCCGGTTTTCTTACCGTTCCGGAGCAGGTAGTAGCCTAGCGAACCTGTTGTCAGATCAGCTTCGGAGGGGAAGATAGCCAGTTCAAAGATTGATTCGGAACCGAACTGGGATGCCCATGAATCAACCCAGTCATCATTTGAATATAGGGAATAACTGCCACTGTTGATCACCGCCTCCGCCGCAGCAAGACTGCCTGTGAAGTTGTCCATGAAGAGATGCACTCTGGCCTCGATAGCTTTATTGACATAGTAGTTTATGTAACCTTTGGTGGTGGCCCTGTTCTTCGAAAGTAAAGGGGCTGCATCACCAAGATCTTTCAGTATCTGGGTATATACTTCCTCGACAGATGCCCTGGTAGGCTGAGCTGTAAACTCAAGAGGCTCAAGCACCAGCGGTACGCCGTAGGAAGCCTTTTCCATATTGTACATCTTGCCATACAACCTGACAAGATCAAAATACATAAGAGCCCTGGCAGTCATTGCCTGTGCTTTGTATTCACTGAGTAAAGTGGAACCATTGCCCTCATCCTCTATCTTCTGTATGTTACCAATCAAATTATTGGCTTGGAGAATGCAATGATAAATCTGGTTCCAGAAGCCTGAACCTGAGCCTGATGAGGCAGAGTGATTGAATGAATAGTAATAATCAAGGCCCCTGCCCTGTGAACGGATCGCAAAATCGCCTCCCTTGGCATCACCATAGATCACGAAGTTTCGTCCATAATAAAGGGAAGAAGTCATCTTTCTCATCAGCCCGTTAATCGCTACCTTTGCATCAGTAGAAGTTGTGATTGAGGTCTCAGGATTTGCGTAGTTGCTGGGTCTAACATCAAGAAAATCCTCGCAAGAGCTAATCAGCATGAAACCCAGTACCGTAAGTATTATCGTTATCTTTTTCATCATAGTCCTTTTTAGAATTAGAAACTGGCTTCAATTCCGAATGTATAAGTCTTGCCGATAGGCATTTCCCATCCCCTTGAACCGTATTCGTTTACCTCGGGATCATACACCTTCCAGGCTGCAAGAGTCCAGAGATTGGCTCCGTTGAAGTAGATCCTCCCCCCGGAGAGTTTTACCTTGCTGAGAAGATTGTTCGGCAGGCTGTATCCCAGGGTAATACTCTTCAGTCTGGTGAAGTCTGCCGGGTGCATGTGCCGGCTGCTCTTCTGGTTCACATCTTCCATATCAATGGCAACCCTCTGGGGATATCTTGCATCCTTGTTCAGCGGGGTCCACCTGTTCTCATAGGCGTCAAGTGACATTATCCTCTCCCAGTAGTAGCCGTCATCATTTACGTCTTTGCCGGCAGCATCATAGGTGTAACCACCAAGCTTGTAAATGAAGTTAAGTGAAAGAGAGAGCCCTTTCCATGCCAGGTCGGTATTATAACCTCCGAAAAGCTTTGGATGGGCGTCGCCAAGAATTACCTCGTCAGCATCTGAATAGCTATATGTGGCAGGTCTGCCGTCAACAACCAGGTCAGGAGTTGCATTATTATTCAGGAACCAGACATTGAGCCCGGTTTCCCGTTCAACTCCGGCCCATTCAAGTCCATAGATTGCCAGCGTTGACTCTCCCTCGGTGTAGATGAACTTCGTACGGTCGTCATCACCGGTAGGTTCATACCATATTATATCCTGCCCCCCATAGAGTTTGGTGACCGTTGACTTCACATGTGATGCTGTCAGTCCAGCAGTCCAGGTGAAACCGCCCCTTTTGAGGATCTCGCCGGATAATTCGAATTCCAGTCCCCGGTTATTAATTTCACCCACATTCATAAGAGTTGATTCAAAACCTATAACATTTGAAATAGGGACATCCTGAAGAAGATTCTTTGAATCCCTGCTGAAATATTCGAAAGATCCGGTTAGCTTCTGATCAAAAATACCGAACTCAAGGGCAATATTGTAAGTATAGCTGGTCTCCCAGGTAAGGTTGGGGTCGGCAATAGAACTTACACCACCACCTGGTTGCTCCATGTACTTGCTGGAGTAGCCTGTCAGATTACGCCATCCATAGTTAGAGGAAGGCAGGGTACCGTTCACTCCGTATGATGCCCTTAGCTTCAGGTTGCTGATGACAGGAACGTCGTCCATAAAACTCTCCTGGTCTATCCTCCATGATCCTGCAAACGACCAGAAGTTACCCCACCGGGATTCGGGGCCGAGTTTTGATGAGCCGTCACGGCGGAATGAAGCAGAAGCATAATACTTGTTGTTATAATTGTATTCTGCCCTTGACAGCATTGAGGCCATTGCACTGCCCCAGTAATAGGCATTTGCATCAAGTTTGCCTGCCGTGGCAACAGTATGTAGCGTACTTGTAGCCAGATTTGTGCCTGATGATCTCAGATAATCAGTCTGGTTCTTTGCAACCTCCCAGCCAACAAGGGCGCTTACATTGTGTACCCCTCCGAAAGTTTTGTTATAATTTAAAGTGGTTGATGAAAGCAACTCGATAACCTTTGTACTGTTCTCAGTAACCGAACCTGTGAAACTTGATCCGTTGAAATGAAGCGCACTATAATAAAGGTGGTCAAAGGTCTGTGTATTGTCAAATGAGAAGATAGACCTGAGGTTGAGTTCGGGGAGTATCTTTATAGTAACCGTCTCATTTGCAAATACCTTCTGGGTCCTTGACCAGTTTTCCCATTCATTGTTGTAGTATACCGGGTTGTAGGCGTAGCTCCCGTACCTGGGTGTCCATGGCAATCCTGTTTCAAAGTCGGAGGGCCAGTATAGTCCCCAGAGAAGGTTGCGGCTCTGTAAAAAGTAATTAGAGCCTGTTGAACGTGTATCATTGAAACCCTCCTGATTACTGTTGCTGACATTCACATTGGTGTTCAGCTCGATAAATTTCCCGATCTTCTGACCAAAATTCATTCTTCCGGT
>DHUL01000067.1:26550-32379 GCA_002409145.1 Bacteroidales bacterium UBA5235 | reverse complement strand
CCGCTGACAGAGAGGTCATATGCCCGGTATACCGCCGTGCGGAACAGCACATCCTCCCAGTCGAAGTACCTGCCGGCTCTCTCCCCGCCGATTGTTAGTGAATTGACTGTGTTGTCAGGAGCCGCGAAGGTATAGCCATGCTTGTTGAACCTTTTGTTCAGCTGTGCCAGGGCGCTGGTACTGGCATCCTCATAATTATCACCGTCATAGAGGATTGCTGCATTCCAGAAGTTTTCATAATATAGCTCCACCTGTTGTTCAGTGCTGGCAGTCTCGTAGTTGTCAGTGGCAAATGTCGGGGTAATACCCACAGATGCCTTGAAATTGACCACCGGCTTGCCCTGTTTCCCCTGCTTGGTGGTGATGACGATTACCCCGTTGGCTGCCCTCGAACCGTACAGGGCCGAAGCAGCTGCGTCCTTCAGAACGGTAATCGACTCGATGTCATTGGGGTTGATGGAGTTCATTACATTGCTGGAAGTGTAGATTCCCATCTGTGTGACATTACCTGATATCACGGGAACACCATCAACAACATAAAGAGGTTCATTTGATGCATTCATGGAGCCAACGCCGCGCACCCTGATTGATGAGGTGGAACCGGCCTGGCCTGAAAGGGTTGTGATCTGAAGACCTGCGATCTTGCCACCCATGGCCTTCTCGAATGACAGGGTGGGAACATCCCTGATGGCATCAGCCTTTACCACACTGGCAGCGCCTGTGAAGGTCCCCTTTGTGGATGTACCGTAGGCAACAACAATAACCTCGTCAAGTGCAAGAGCGTCAGTGGCCATCTCAACATTGATGACACTCCTTCCGGAAACCGGGACCTCCTGAGTTTTGTACCCTACATAGCTGAACACAAGTACAGCATCGGTCGGAACATTGCTGAGAGAATATTTTCCGTCAGCATCCGTATTGGTTCCAATTCCCCGTAATCCCTTTACCAGCACCACTGCATAAGGGATAGGAGAACCATCTTCAGAGGCGGTCACCGTACCGGTAACACGTGTCTGCGCCAGACCGGCATTGACAAACAATACCGACAGGAAAATGAGGATTAGTTTTTTCATGTAAAAAGAGCGTTAGTTTATTAAGGTTCACACTCACAAGTTACAGAGAAAATTTTTTCAAATAAAAAAAATTCGTATTACATCTTACTGTTTTCTATCACTGAGGTTGAGGCAACTCCTTATTGTACTGAAATTCAGATTAAATAAACTTTTAAGAAATCTCCGGAATTTTCCGGAAAACATGCCGGAAAAACACCATCCCGGTAATTTTATGTCATACATATTTTAATTTGGAGTAAATATTTAGTCCGGAGCAGATGAAAATAGTTACCGGAATCATATTGTTTTTACCACTTTTGAGTAAATTTCACTCAAATCTTTGTTCATCATGAAAATATTCAAGGCTTGTATACCTGTAATGTTGATATTTTTTGGCTGCACCACCAATGAAACGTATGATGTACTTATCAGGAACGGAAATATTGCTGACGGATCAGGCTCCCCTGCTTATAAGGGAGATATTGGTATTATGTCTGACACCATTGCAGCGATTGGTGACCTGCGTAAAGCCAGGGGCGAAACCGAAATAGATGCATCCGGGATGACCGTTGCTCCAGGGTTTATAAACATGCTCAGCTGGGCAGTGGAGTCACTGATTGAGGACGGGAGGTCAATGGGTGACATAGTGCAGGGGGTCACGCTTGAGGTGCTCGGTGAGGGTGACTCATGGGGCCCCTGGAGCGAAAGCATGAAAAAGGAGATACAGGCATCCGGTGGTGACATAAAATATGAAATCGAATGGACTACCCTTGGTGAATACCTCGAGTACCTGGAGAAGAAGGGTGTATCAACCAACATCGCCTCTTTTGTGGGCACATCAACCGTCAGGATCCATACCGTAGGTTATGACAATCGCCCGCCCACTGCGGAAGAGATGGATTCGATGAAGCTCCTTGTCAGGCAGGCAATGGAGGAGGGGGCAATAGGTGTCAGCTCGGCGCTGGAATATATCCCTGCCAGCTTTGCCTCAACGGAAGAACTCGCAGAACTGTGCCGTGTGGCAAAAGAATATGACGGTATGTATATCTCCCATATACGGAACGAGGATGAAACATTCCTGGAGGCAATTGACGACTTCCTGAAGATACCTGCCTCCACCGGCATCAGGTCCGAAATCTATCATCTTAAACAGGTCGGCCGGACAAACTGGCATAAACTTGACCAGGCAATTGCAAAAATAGATTCAGCAAGGGCAGCAGGGCTCAGCATCACCGCTGACATGTACAACTACCCTGCCAGCTCCACAGGACTTGGAATCCTCATGCCGGAGTGGGTGCAGGAGGGTGGATTTGAAAAATGGGTGGCCAGGCTGAAAGAACCGGCTGTAAGGAAGGTGGTTGGCGCTGAAATCATTAAAACAATCATCAGGAAGCAGGGCACCCCTGAGAAGGTGTTGTTGATCGGCTTCCAGACCGATTCATTAAAGTACCTGCAGGGAATGACGCTTGCTCAGATTGCAGCTAAAAGAGGGAAGTCTCCTGAGGAGACCGTAATGGACCTGGTAATTGATGACAACAGCAATATCTCCGCTGTTTTCTTCTCAATGTCTGAAGATAACCTGCGGAAGCAGATTGCACAGCCCTGGATGATGTTCGGCTCCGACGGCAAGTCAATGGTACCTGAAGGCGTTTTCCTGAAGTCAGCTACTCACCCCCGGGCTTATGGCAACTTTGCACGCCTCCTTGGTAAATATGTGCGTGATGAGCAGGTCATCACCCTGGAAGAGGCTGTTCGCAGGCTTACATCGCTTCCCGCTGCCACCATGAAGATTGAGAGGCGTGGAGCGCTGAAGGAGGGTTACTTTGCAGATGTGGTCGTATTTGACCCTGCGAAGATAGAGGATCATTCAACCTTTGAGGATCCGCATCAGCTCTCAACAGGCATGTCTCATGTCTTTGTGAATGGCGTGCAGGTGCTGCGTGACGGAGAACACACCGGCGCCACCCCAGGTAGAGTTGTGAGGGGACCGGGATACCAAATGGTAACCAAATAAACCTTGCAGAGGTTACTGAAAATATCTGAAAACAAAAGGCGGACAGATGAATAAAACAATCTGCCTGCATGATTAGAAGTTAAGAAACTGACTCTTTATTTCTTCCTGATAACAAGATTTAAAAGGAACAGGATAACTATTGCACCGATGGCACCAGTCAGAATTGCACCCAGCCAGCCGCCACCCAGAGTAATACCAATCTTGCCAAGGAACCAGTAACCCACCGGGCCGCCAATGATGCCCACGATGATGTTACCCAGCAGACCCAGACCGCTGCCCTTGTAAAGTACACTGCCAAGCCAGCCGGCTGCAGCTCCGATTAGAAGAGAAACGAGTATTTCCATCTCTTTCAGATTTTAGGATTAAACTTCAAAGATTAGCCAAAGTACCAAATATATATTACAAACCAATGTCTAAAGGATAAAAGGCCCTTGCAAGGGGGATCTCTTCATCTGTGACAATCCTGAATAGAACCGGATCATTCAGCAAATCAGAGACTTTAACTGGTCTGCCGTCAACCAGCACCTGGGCGTTCATGAACCTTATGCCATGACTGTAATCGACATACCACCAGATATGGCTGCTGTAAACAGGCTGTATCGGATTACCATCAGGTTTATGCCAGCCGTATATCACCACCTTGTCAGGATGCTCTGCAATGCTTGACGAAATAATCACATCCTTCTTTATCCCTGCAACAAGCTGACCATGCTTCCCGCCGGCTTCAGCCAGCTGCCTTTCAATCTGTGTATTGTGTTCAACAAACTTCCCCACAAGCTCATTGGCATTACCGACAGGCTTGTAGAAAAACGGCTCAAGCTTCAGATCAGCAGCCGACCATATATGGTCACTCAGTTTTGCAGTCAGCAAGGAAGCCCCAAACAGGTCAGCCAGCCGCTGTGCTGTCCGCGGATTCATCGGGATTCGGCAGAAATCCTCATTACTCCCAATGGCCAGGTAATCAGGCATTACCTCATATTCAAGTGTATGCGGTGTGCCATTGAGATCACTGAAGACACCCTTCAGGGTGACGGTTGTGCGCAGAAAATCCGGCATATTTCCGAAAGCAGCTGCCCGATATATCTCCTCCTCCCGTTCCTCCCGCGAAAGGTCCCTGATTCGCTTCATGAAGTCCGAGCCCGTCTCAGCTGACGGATCACGTGGCGGAATATTCAGCCTCCGGACAGGCATGGGGACAGAATCAGATATCAGATCCGGGTAAGCCCGTCTGCCAAAATAACTGTACCCGCGCTGTTCATGCCTTGTTCCACTCAGCAAACTGTGGATAAACCCGTTATACTCTACCTGCTGAGTATGAAAGATCTTCTCTTCCGGATTCGGCTTGAGGATGAATTCGATCCTCCGGTCACGTGACAGATACCAGGTCAGTGAATCCCGCTCGCACTTCTTCAGCTTGAATGATGCAGAGAGGTAATCCTTCATCTTCCTGGTCCGGAACCAGGTGCCTCCTTCAGGTGACACCAGTGGTTTGCCGTTGTAGATAACCACGCTGTCATTATAGGCCAGTGTGCATAGATACCTGCTTTCCCCCGACCGGAGCCAGCTGATGATCTTCGGTCCGTAACGGTCATTCTCCCATCCGTAATTGCTGTCGAGGAAGGCAATACGGACAACACTGCCCGGGATCTGTTCATGGGCGTCAATATAGTTGAATATGAACCGCCCGCCGCCACTGTGACCGTTCAGAACCAGCTCAGGATTCCAGGGTTCGAACAGAGAGGTGATCTCATCAATCATCATTTTGATAATCACATTGTGGCCCGGGGTATTGGAGCTCCATGCAGGCCAGCTCCTTTGTTCATTCTCAAGATACACCACAACCACGGTTCTGTCAGTTATCACTCTTCTCAGGAATCTTGTCTGAGCCCCGATATGCTGGATGCCATAGTGCCAGTCATCGCCCTCCCTCAGCTTCTTTCCGATAGTTTGTTCAATAGTGATACCGTTGGGAAGGGCATAGAGGATAAGCAAAACGCGGTCATTCTTACCGAAGCCATTCAGCGGAGCATTAATCAGTATTCTTGTTCCCTGAGGTGAGTCTTCAATGATCATTTGCTGCTCATTAAGCAACCCGTCTGCCCTGAAACCGGACAGCAACTGGGCTTCCAGTGCCGCATGAACGCAGACAAGGAGTAAAACAGCAGCAGCCCTGAATAAATATCCGGGTGATTTCCAGGAAGGTGACATTCTTTTCATTTCTCCGGATAAATTCCGGAAGTAAATTTACCCACATATTATTGAGTCTTCCCATTATTCATCGGGTATTTTATTTCATTATATTTGTTTCTGCCATCTTAAGATGTCAAATTCTCTTCACAGGAAAAAGCCGGTTTCAAGCGTTGATGCTGAAGGCAGAAGCTCCAGTCTGAGACGTGTGCTGTCTGTAAAGGATCTCACCTTTTTCGGTATTGCTGCCATCATTGGTGGCGGCATCTTCAGCGCCATAGGGAATGCCTGTTTTACCGGCGGACCGGCTGTGATTTTGCTATATGGGATCTGTGCTGTTGCTTGCGGTTTTACGGCAATGTGTTATGCTGATTTTGCATCCAGGGTACCGGTTGCCGGCAGTGCCTATACATATGCTTATATAAGTTTCGGGGAGTTATTCGCCTGGATCATCGGGTGGGCCCTGATAATGGAATACTCTATTGGTAACATTTATATCGCGTTTTCATGGAGTGGTTATTTTACCAATCTTGTCCATGGCATTCCTGAATGGCTGACAATCAACTATAAATCTGC
>DHUL01000067.1:13800-26290 GCA_002409145.1 Bacteroidales bacterium UBA5235 | reverse complement strand
CAAATAGGTGGACTGAGGGTCATTTTCGATATGCCTGCAGTGGCGATAAATACAATACTGACGGCCTTTGTATTCGTTGGTACCAGCGAATCAAGGAACCTGAGCAACACCATGGTGATCATAAAGCTTTCGATAATCGTTCTGGTTATCCTTGTTGGAGTATTTCATGTCGATATTGAAAACTGGAAGCCATTCATGCCTAACGGTTTTGGAGGTGTGATGTCTGGAGTATCGGCTGTCTTCTATGCCTATATCGGATTTGACGCTGTCTCCACACTGGCTGAAGAGAGCAGGAACCCGGAGAAGGACCTGCCCAGATCAATGATATACTCACTGGTTATCTGCACTGTAGTTTATATTGTACTGGCCCTGGTGATGACAGGCATGAACTCGTATAAGTTGCTCGGCGTCACCGATCCTCTTGCCGAAATATTCAAGCTCAAGGGCATCAGGTGGATGCTGTTCATCGTATCCCTTGCTGCTGTAATTGCAATGACCAGTGTCCTTCTGGTGTACCAGATGGGACAACCTAGGATATGGATGAGCATGAGCAGGGACGGGCTGCTTCCCAAAAAGTTTTCTGAAATACACCCAAGATTCAAAACACCAGGATTTGCGACCATTATCACCGGGCTCGTGGTGGGCATCCCTATTTTTTTCACGGATGAAAATATCGTACTGGATTTTACCAGTATCGGAACCCTTTTTGCCTTCTGCCTTGTATGCGGGGGTATCCTGATGCTGCCTCGGAGAAGTGAGAAAGAGACAAAGGGAAGGTTCAGGATACCCTACATAAATGCAAAATATATTGTACCAGCCATTACAGCTGCAAGCTTCGTCATCATCGCGATATTTTTTCCCGACTCAGTATATGAGCATACAGACAAGAGCAAACTGCACTTCCCGATGATAATCTTTTACATCGTATGGGCTGTAATTGCTTTCCTTTGCTACCTGAGGAGCTTCTCACTGATACCGGTGATAGGGCTCCTCTCATGCTGCTACCTTCTGACCGGCATGAGATGGACAAACTGGGCAATGTTCGGGGTCTGGCTGGTTGTCGGACTGACTATTTATTTCCTCTACGGCCGCAGGAACAGCAAACTTGCAGGGCAGGAAAATCCCTGATTTTTGTCAGAGACCATTGATGTATTCCTCAAGCATAGTATAGCCCGTTTCCGCCACCCTGTTACGGTCTTCAGGGTCGGCCGGGTCAAGTCTTTTCTTAAGCTCCCATGAATCAGGCATGCCATCACCGTCACCATCGGAAAGGACATTATATGTTTGCAGCAGTGGCCAGCCACCTGTACTGTTCTGTGAGTCGATGATCCCGGTACCGGCGCCGTATGAATCTCCATAGGTGCAAAACCCCGTCCTGGTCTCAATGAGTATGCGTTTGTCATGGCTGTCACGCCGGGGCCTGGTTGCACCGGCATTTCTCAGAACCGACCTATAAGCCCGCCTGGCGTTTTCTGTTCTCACCAGTGCAAACAGGAACGGGCTCCCGGCCCGGATGGCAGCTACCCTGGCAAAGTCGCCTTCCACCCCTTTCCAGTTATCAGAGGTAACGCCACGACTACCTTCCATGTAATTGCCGGATATATACCATACCGCGAGGGAGTCAAACGGTTCCAATATGCGGCTGATAACGCTTTTACGCGTGGCTGGACCCGGTTTGTAATAATTGTTCACCATATTCTGTTGTCCCAGCTCTCCGCCATATGAGCTGTTGAATCCCCAGTTGAAGATGACATTGTTCCGGAAGTCAACTATTTCCGTCGAACGCGTTTCCGGATGATATCTTGCGCCGCAGAAGCGCGGCAGTCTGCTTGTATGGCTTGCCAGGAGGTTATGGTGGAACGAAGCTCCCTTGCCTCCCCATATCCCCCCGTAGCCATGTTCTCCCTTGGGGTGTCCGGCATCATAAAGGCTCTCGGAGATGATGCACCACTGAAGAGTAAAATTCTCATTGTCATAGAAGGAAGCTGTCTCGTCAACCGACCAGCTCATGGAGCAGTGATCTATGATTATGTTCCTGTGCCTGATGCAGGAGATGGCATCCTTTGGTTCTTCGCCTGGAATCTCATTGCCGCAACGGAATCTGATATGCCTGATTATAACATTATCAGCCTCAATTGATACTGTCTCTCCCCTGATACAGATGCCGTCACCGGGAGCAGTCTGCCCCGCAATAGTAACGTCGCCCTTTGAGATGTTCAGCCTCCGTTTCAGATCGATAGTGCCCGAAACCGCGAACACAATTGTCTTCGGCGAAGGCTTGTTGAGTGCCCATCTGAGAGATCCTTCGGGAGGCCTGACCACCGAATCAGCAAGGTTTGTGACTGTATAGACCGCCCCTCCCCTTCCGCCTGTGGTATACCGCCCGAATCCCTCAGCGCCTGGAAATGCCGGCAGTTGCCCACGGACAAACATGCCAGCCGAAAGTAGAATCAGAATTGCAGATATCCTCTTCACTTCAATATCCTTGAGATGGCCTTTCCGTCAGGGGTAATGGTCTCAACCGTTATACCGGCAGAGCTGCTGCCGCGAACTTCAACAAGGTCATCTGAATCCTCTCCGACCTGAAGACCTTTTATTTCAGTATCCAGGCTGTTAAGAAAGAAAATCAGCGGTTTCCTATCAGTAATAAGCCGCATGTTCATTATCCTTACTCCCTTTGAATCAATGCATGCCATTCCTTCCTCAGCAGTCATATCAATATTTTCAAGCGTTACATTCTCAAGTTTAAGCTCGGGTAACCCCTGAAGATAAATCGCCTGTTCAGCACCCCTGCAAGTTATGTTTTTCATGGAAATGTTCCTGAAAAGGGGAGTCTCTTCCGTGACCGGAGGTATGTCACCAACCGTCGTCTCTATATTCTTTCCTTCGGCAAGCATCTCCGACACCGACATACCACTGTAATAAAGATTAAACGAAATTGCCTGCGAGGGGATATCTGTCATCAGGATGTCATTGAACCAGATGTTTTCAACCACCCCTCCCCTGCCCCGGTTGCTTTTAAAGCGAATACCAACGTCAGTGCCCATGAAGGTGCATCCGGCAACAGATACATTCCTTACACCGCCTGACATCTCGCTCCCTATTGTCACTCCTCCGTGGCCGTGATAGACAATGCAGTTCCTGACGACAAGATTCTCAGTGGGTATGCCACGCTTTCTTCCGTCCTCATTCTTCCCTGACTTGATGCATATGGCATCATCTCCTACATCGAAGTTGCAGTTGTACAGGAGAGTGTTGCGGCAAGACTCTATATCAATACCGTCTCCGTTCTGTGAATACCATGGATTCCTTACAGTAATGTTCCTGACCGTAAGATCCTGGCACATAAGCGGGTGGATGCACCATGCAGGGGAATTCTGGAACACAGGTCCGTCAAGCATAATCTTCCGGCAGTTCACCAGGCTCACCATGACCGGGCGAAGGAAATCCCTCATCCATTCGTATGCCTCAATACCTCCCTCTATTTGCACCGGGACATTCATCTCACTCTGTTCGACTGCCCTGCCATATGCCTCTGAGGGGTACCATGTCTTGCCATCAGCGCTTAACTCACCTCCTGATTTAACAAGGTCATTCCACATCGGTGGCGGGACCTTTTCCTTCTTCACATGCCTCCACACATGTCCGCTGCCATCCCAGACCCCCTTACCGGTAAATGCGATGTTTTCAAGGTCTTTCCCGTAGATGGGTGAAATGCATCTGACAGTATTGCTTCCTTCAAAGCTGGTCTCAATCAGCGGATACAGGCTCTTGTCAGGGCTGAAGAGCACAAGGGCGCCCTCCTCGGCATGCATCCTCAGGTTGCTTTTAAGCATTATTGGTCCCGTTAGCCATATTCCCCGGGGTATGACGACTGTTCCGCCTCCGCGTGAAGTGACAGTCTCTATTGCCTTGCGGAAAGCCTCAGTATTAAGGACAATCCCGTCGCCAACGGCCCCGAATTCAGCAATGGAAACAGTGTTGCCGGCGATCTGAGGCTCAATTACCTGTGGCATGGTAAACTCAATGTCCCTGTAAATCTCGCCTGCAGGAGAGGTGAGTACCTGTGGTGCCCCTGGTACCGTGAGAGCAGACGGCTTTCCGGCTCTCCCCGGCTTCAGATCTTTCATGGCATTGAATAATAGTTGTGCTACCACCGTTGCGCCGGCAGGCTGAAAGTGTGTATTATCCCTGCTGCCGTCAGGATATGCCTCATAGAGGCCCGGCGGAAAGTTCATAAAATAGGTCATCGTGACATAATCACGGCCCCTGCGGGAAAAATAATCCATGCTCAGGGCATTGAGGTCAATAAGACCGGCACCGGTGCCGGCTGCCACCTCCTTCATTGCATCAGGATATGTGCCGTGAGTGTTGCCAAGCACGCCATCTTTCCAGGGATAATTCCTTGCCACAGGAGTAACAAGGATCGGTATCGCTCCCTTTTCGTACGACTGACTGACGTAGAGCCTGAGAAACTCCCTGTAACCGGGAAGGGATGTATATCGTTCACCCTTGTTTACCGATGCATCATTATGCCCGAACTGGATCAGTACGAGATCACCAGGCCGGAGCTGGCGGTAAATCTCTGACCATCGCCCTTCCTCAAAAAATGAACGGGTGCTTTTCCCGCCCATTGCACGGTCATCAACCACTGCACTGTCACTCCTGATAAGGCTCCTTATCAGTTTTAGTGAGTCAGGGGCCATGAACGACTGGAAGACCTGTCCCCATCCCATGATCGGATACCGTTTTGTCCGGTAGTCCTTCTCCAGCGAGTAGTCAGCCACGGTCGAATCACCAATAAGCCATACCTTCGTTATCTTCTTCTTCGCCACTACCCTTCCGTTGTCAGCAGGAAGACCTGTCGTAAAAGCTGACAGTAGTCCCGTCAGAAGAAATATTATTAAAAACCTGCCAGATTTCATAAATCAGTCTGTTGTTAAAATTCTGAACCAGTTGAGGTCAATTGAACCTGCATCATTTGCAAATCCGTCGCGCAAGGCGAAGAACCCGACTTTAGCTCCGATCCACATTCCCTGCCTTGCAGGAAATGATTCGCCGGCATCGGTAAATTCGTTTCCGTCAATGCTGTAAGAGAAGCGGCACCTGGCCCCGGACTCAACCGTAAGCCTGAAAAACATATCTCCGGTGCGTATCTCCTGCGAGAGGAGCTCTGTCTCAACGCCTCCCGTATCAGCATCCGTGCAGCTCACAACCCTCATGAAGAGCCGGTCGTCTGTACGTCTTACTGATATGTACCGGTAGTCACGGCCCATGACTATCATTCCGGCCTCCTCGCCGACAGAGCGGAGGTTACATTTTACAGAGGCTGTAGCTGTAAATTTTTCCGCAGGCAGCTTGTGCAGGAAGAGGTTGGACACATCCCACATATTTTGCATGGAGTCAGGCCGTGCGATGCAGTTCAGCCTGTAGAATCCTCCAGCCTCCGAGGGGTATCCCCAGGTGAGGGAAGGATTGGCGTGCCACTGCCAGTTAAGCGGTCTGACGCTGCCGTTAAATTCATCACCGGCATCAGATGCCGCAGGCTGGCCCGGGTTACCAGTCCATGGCGCTGCAAAAGAGGTAACGGGCTCACCTGTGCCGTCACCATCGTCGTCAATCCCAATCACGGGCCAGTCGTCAACCCATTTCATCGGCTGGAGGTGAACTATCCTCCCATATGCCCCCTTCTCCTGGAAGTGTATGAACCAGTCCTTCCCGCCCGGGGTTGTCACCCACGCGCCCTGGTGAGGGCCATTAATTGCAGTCTTACCACGGTGCATCACCACCCTGTGTTCCCAGGGGCCAAAGACCTTTTCTGCCCTGAGCGCAAGTTGCCAGCCGTTTGTAACTCCGCCGGCAGGAGCAAAGATGTAATAGTATCCGTTCCGTTTGTAGAACTTCGGCCCCTCAACCGTAGGATTGTCATCATGGCCGTCAAAGATCATCAAGGGATCTCCTGTGATACCGGTACCGTCTGGGTTCATCCTGATGACCATCAGCACACTCTTGACACCGGCCCTGGTCCCTGCAAATGCATAAGCCAGGTAAGCGCTCCCGTCATCATCCCATAGCGGGGTGGGATCAATCAACCCCTTCCCCTCCATAACCATCACCGGCAGGCTCCACGGCCCCCCGGGACCGGGAGCTTTTACCATGTAAATACCGTGGTCCGGATCAGGGTAGAAGATATAAAACTCACCGTTGTGTTCCCTTATGCACGGGGCCCATACCCCACCCCCGTGCCTGACAGTGGAATAGTATTCCTCGGGCAGCAACCTGTCAAGGGCATAACCAATGAGCTCCCAGTTGACAAGATCATTGGAGTGAAGTACCGGCAGGCCAGGAACGCAGTTGAATGACGAGGCAACCATATAGTAGTCTTCGCCTGCGCGAATCAGATCCGGATCAGAGTAATCGGAGTGAAGGACAGGATTTGTGTATACTACCCCTTTGTCAATGGCCTGCCCTCTGCTGCAACCGGTCGCGATGGCAGCAAGAAATACCAGGTTTATGATTATTGCGTCCGATGTCTTCATCGCATTACCTGTAAGTGTAATTGTATTTCAGGTCCGGTCTCATGACTGCCAGGTCCGGCAGGTCAAAATACTTCAGAATTCCCGGAATTATCCACGAAAACCATTCCTTTTCCACAGGCCTGTCAGTGATTTCGGAAAATGACTCTATTGTTGCCGACATCTCAAGGTCATCAATACGGGTGTCAAGAACAGCTGCAAGGTGTGAGGGGAGGGCGGCCGGACCGGAGGCAACCACTTTTACAGGCATTCTTCCGAGCTCCTCATCAGAAGAAATAAAATCAAGGATCATGAGTATGTCGCGTACGCGTTGCCCAGGCAGGGGCTGCCCCACATGCATACTCAGAACGGCGTTATGGTACTCACTGTTGTAATATTTCGGATCATTATCCTGTGGCTTTTCGGCTGTTTCACCCATTCCGCGCAGATCAGCTGCCAGAACAGCCCTGTACCTGCCAGGCAGGAATCCTTCCGGAGTGCTGTCAGCGGCAAGTGACACCTTTCCCTTATGACTCAGCCAGATGATCAGGGTATCAGCAACACCTTTCCAGGTGTTCCGGTACAGATGACAGGGCAGGGGAACCTCACCGGTGCGCCTGATTATCAGTTTTTCTGTGGAATGCCCATTAACTGGAAAACTGCCCCTGGTCTCAATGCTTACCCCTTCACGGCAATCATTACGTATTGACAGCAGTCTTCTCAGTGTGTCTCTGAGTGCTTCCCTGTTGCTTCCTTCAATAAACCTCCGCCTCTCAGCGGCCAGTTCCGGCACTCTCCTCCTGCTATAATCCTGCATGGTGATCTCACCGGGGTACATGGCATTAACCTGGCCTGACGGAGTGCACCAGGTATCTTCTTCTGCAGGTGCAGCCGGAATCTCACGGACAATGGGTGAGTTGTCGGCATCAAGCCATCTTCTGAACCACAACATGGCTGCTTCCCTTTTAGGGGCAGACAGCCCGTGCCCGTCATCACCGGTAAACAGTGAAATCCTGTCAGGGTGACCGGTCAGAGTGTAGACTGACTTCAATTCATTGAATGCATCAATGGCGCCCTGATAATCAACAAAGTCATATCTCCCGGCAAGAATAAGCAGGGGTTTGGGAGCGAAGATGGCAAGGTAGTCAGCTATCTCGAGGCCAGCCTTTCCCTCGCCGGGAATCTGCTGGCATCCGTCACCGGTACCATTAAGTCCGTATTCCCTCTCCCTGGTTGTGATGAAGCTGCATGGCGCTGCTGCCTTTACCCTGTCATCATAACCGATGAACCACATTGTCTGTGCTCCACCCCCGGAATTGCCCATACATCCTATGCGATTGCTGTCTATCTCAGGTCTTGAGACGAGGTAATCAAGGGCTCTCACATTATCAAACAATTCCCATGCGGCAACACTGCTACCGGTCAGTATGGCGCCGGCATTCAAAAGGGTGTGCTCGGTTGTGCTTCCCCTGAGGATCCGCCTCCCTTCAGTATCAGTAAACTGAACCCTTTCACCCTGTGAGATGGGATCGGTAACCATTGCTGCAATGCCGTTTGCTGCAAACAGAATGGCTGTTTCCATATAAGAAAGAGTTGCTTTTGATGTCATCTCATGCCCGCAGAAGAAGATCACTGCCGGGAATGGACCCTCCCCTGCCGGCAGGTAGAGGTTGGCGGTAACATGATGCCCGGGCCTCGACTCAATAATAACTTTCTCAAGACCAATATTGCCGAGGGTAATACGGCCTGTTATCTCAGCATTCAGCGGAGTCTCCGGGGGAAGCTCTCCCAGGAGGCGGAGGTAACTCCCTCTGCATCCGGCTTTGTATTCATTGAAAGCACGCTCATCTGACAGTGCTTCACATAGCCGTTCACGGCGACGATCATAGAGGGAATGCATCTCCTGAAGAAGGTATGAGCGCATGGTGAATTCAGTTTTCCAGTCTGCCACCTTATATGGATCCTGGGCATTGAGCCCGGCAGCAATGACAGAACAGAAAGCCGTCAGTAACAATGTCTTACAGACCGGTATATGGATTCTCCTTCGCTTCATGTCTGGCAGGATAATTCTTTCCGGCGGACCTTATCTGAAATTACCCCGGGGACCGGAAAGACTTCCCGGTCCACAGGAGTAATTACAGAATTAACCTAAAATCCAAACCTCAAACTTAGTCAGCCCAGCGTGGTGCGCCGGCCAGGCCGATACCTTTAAAACTCTTGTCCTGGAAGCTGAAATCGCCTCCTGCAGGGTCTGTCCACAGGGCTGTTGAAGCACCGGCGTACGCTTCCATCAGGTTCTTCACCGGCCCTGTCCCGTCATAGAAATCAGATGTATAGAATGACCCTGTAATTGTCATTGTCATAGCGCCAGGTCTTACACCGTTTGCCCTGTCAACAGTCTGTCCAAGGATGCAGTCACTGATGGTAAGCGTACCCGTTGATGTATTGTTTGTACCGAAGTCAATGAAAAACCTTGAGCTACCGCTGTCAATGCATGTTTCATTGAAGGTGCAGTTATCGACCACAACGCTCTGGCATCCTGCTCCGTTTCCGTAGTTGATGATGCCGCCTCTTAATTTATAGACAGTGCAGTTAATGAATTTGATGTTTATAAAGTTCCCGGTTGCAGCGCCGTTCAGTACGCCGTAATGGCTGTCAAAGGCAAAATCATACATGACGCAGTTCAGGAACTCAACGTTATTGATGACCTGGCCGGCGGCATTGCCGCGAAGGCGGATGGCGCTCCGGCCCGAGTTCCTGATAATGCAGTTGCGGAATTTTATTGCCCCTATCGTGAATGCATCACCTTCCTGGTCAATGACACCCCTGTGTTTTATGGCACCGTCATCATATGCGCAGCTGATATCGACATTTTCAAAGACCAGTGAGTCAGATGCTGTCATTGCAGTTCCGATGTCAAACATGTGGTTGCCTCCATCTGTCACCAGATAAATTTTCGGAAGGTCACCTGGCAGAATGCCTCTTATCTTGGTACTCGTCCTCACGGTATCAACCTCTGACAGCGGGTAAGATGTTCCGTTCACAAGTAGTACAACGCCTCCGGCGGGCAATGCGTCAAGGGCTGCCTTCAGATCGCCACCCGGTTCCACCAGCACGTCTCCTTCAATGACGACATGTGTCCGGCCCCTTATAAAGTTCCCGTTCATCAGCCGTACCTCATAAACACCGTTAGGCAATCCTGTCAACTGTCTCCCTCCGAGTTCAAGATCTTCTGCACTGAGTGTGAATGGCAACTCTGTGCCGCCGTTGACAAGGAGAAGCGAGGTGGCTGCTGCCCCAGGCTTCCATTGCACGATGCAACCATTCATAGCCGACATATAGGTGTCATATCCCTGAAAAAGGTTTTCAGGGTCGGTTCTGAATGCAATAACTGACCATTTTGATTCATCAACCCCCTGAATGGAGCTGACGGCTTTTATCCTGGCCGAGAACTGTGTGTCACCTGCAGGAAGCACATAAGTGTAAGAGACCTGGCTCTGTTCAGTAGGGGAAACCTCGGCTGAGTGTACCAGTGTTCCCGATGCAGTTGCTCCGTCATAGATCTCAAGGATGTAATGGTCGGCATTCTTAACCGAGGTCCATGTAATAGTAACTGTTGTGGTTTTGCTGATGATCGCTTCTATTCCAACCGGCGAAAATGCCCTGCTGAAATCAAGATCCTCCACCACCGGGTCAATCTGCTCCTTGCAGGCGGTGACCAAGATCATCGTGATCAGCCCGGCAAATAATCCTGTTTTTATAATTATCTTGTTCATTGATAACGATTTAGTTGGTTTAATAGCCATAATCATTTTTCAGGGCGCCGTTGCTGGCGTCTATGAAAACCTGCCAGATAGGCCAGAACTGGTTCTGATCCGGATCATTAGTGTAGAGCGAGTTGATTTTGGAAGTGCCGAGTTTATCGGAGCTCACGTAAACAGTATTATAGGTATAGTCAGACGACATGTCTGCTGTCTCGCCCCTGTTCAGCCCATAGAACTGGAGTGACTCGCCGTCAGGTGCATACCTGTAGTAGAGCATTTCCGGCACGTCGGAGTAGCTGCCTTCCCGGTTGCTGAGGCTGGTCATCTTCGCCAGCGCCTCATCCATCTTGGTTCCCAGCAGGTTCCAGCGTATCAGCGCAGCCTTGCGTTCCATCTCGCCGCAGAACTCAAAAGCATGTTCGTTGATAATGGCGGTAAACATTTGTTCTTTGGTTGTGATTGCATTCAGATAAGCGTCAACCTTTACTGGCCAGTCAGCCTGTCTGAATGCTCTCTGCCTCACCTGCTTCAGGTAGTCCTTTGCCGGCCCCAGATTGCCAAGTTCATTCTGGATCTCTGCTGCCATAAGCAGCACTTCGGCATAACGCATGTAGATCTCATTGAGTCCGTCGTCATTGGTGGAGGTGACATACCTTTTCATCCACTCATACCTGAGCTTGCCGAAATACCACAGGGAGACGCCGTTGCCGGTGTTGATTGTCTGTTTCGATACCTTGTTTGTAGCTGTTCCCCATGAGTAGGGCACGCAGGTCACATCCCTGCGGGTGTCCTTCACGTCATAATCATAGAAGACATGCGGCAGCGGACCGTAGTCACCACCACGTGGCTGTTCGGTATACTGGTCAGCGCTTGCATGCTTAACAGCGAAGGTGAATGCCATCCGGCCGCGGCCGTCGGCAAAGGGAATTTCCCAGAGTGACTCACCACCTGCTGCTATATTTTCCTCGCACACCTTCCTCCAGAATCCTTCGAAACTGCCCTCCAGCTTTGCGGTTCCGCTGCTGATAACATCAAGACACTCCTGCATTGCAACCGGATAGAGGGTTGATACCGCCAGCTCGGGATCATTGCTGCGCCGGATTCCGTCAGGATACTGTGAATACCCTGCAGCGACAAGGCATATCCGTGCCCGGAAAGCCTTCACGAATGCCCTGTTGATCCCCTCCGTGGTTGTGGTTCTCGCATTGCCGTTAGGCCACGCCACAAGTTCTGCAGCCTCCCCCAGGTCAGCAATGAGCTGTTTGTATATCTCATCCCGGCTGCTCTTTGACAGGTACATTGTTTCTGAAGATACAGGCTCGAACCTGGCAACCACATCACCCCAGGCCTTTGCAAGATCTGCATAGTAAACGGCCCTGAGGGTAAGCGCCTCCCCGAGCAATTGTCCCATTTCCGTTCCCGGAGCCGGATTGCCATAGGTGCGGAGACCCCTTATACAGATGTTCGCACGCTCAATGCCTGAATACATCTGCGCCCAGGCATTGTTAGCCGTGTTCATGTCAGTATTGATGGCCGAATTGAGATATCTTGACAGGTCCGACCTTGCACCTGCCTGGTGGGAGTTGTTAAACCACTCTATGTCAGTGTTTGCACCGTAATGCGTCAGGAACCGTCCCCTGTAAGAGTTTGTCTGACCTATCGGCTCCTTTATGCCGTCAATGGCCGATGCTGCAAGGGTCGGATTGGAGAAGATCAGCGACTCATCCAGCGTTGACTGTGACGGAGCTTCCAGGAAGTCTTCGCACGACACAAGCAGGCCGGCAAAAACGATACTAATCAGAATATATACGAACTTTTTCATATTCATCTCTTTTTATCGGATTAAAAAGTCAGGTTCACACCAAACAACAGCTGCCTGCTTTTTGGATAAGCCGAGTAATCAAGTCCCGGAGTAAGCACTGTGTTTCTCCTCGAAGAGACCTCAGGATCAAATCCCGAATAGTTTGTCCACACGAACACATTCTGGCCTGAAACATAGAATCTCAGACGCTGTATGTGAAGCCTTTCGGTTACAATATCAGGAAGCGAGTACCCGAGAGTAAGTGTATTCAGCCTCAGAAAGGAGCCATCTTCCACTGCCCAGTCACTGAAAACGTGCCTGGTCATGAACGGTGACCACATTGTAGTATTTGCGTTCATTGACGCCAGTGTGGCCGGGTCATTGACAAGCTCCCCGGTGGCCGGGTCAAG
>DHUL01000067.1:13202-13474 GCA_002409145.1 Bacteroidales bacterium UBA5235 | reverse complement strand
ATATTAAATCCGCCGGTATGTTTCGGATTGGCATTTCCAATCACCGTGCCGTCAGCCACAGTTACAGTCTTGTCTCCGGAAAGGTCCTTCAGCTTAAGGCTGCCCGGGCGAAGGGTTCCGACCACGTTCGAACAGTCAACCACACCTTCTTTAAGTACCCATTCCTCCTCTTCAGCATCATAACCACTGAAGTCTGTCACCTCATAACGGCCATCGTTGAGATAGCCGTACATCTGCCCGACCGATCCGCCAAGGGCTATCCAGTAGTCATT
>DHUL01000067.1:6130-12946 GCA_002409145.1 Bacteroidales bacterium UBA5235 | reverse complement strand
GATCTTGTTCTTGTTGAACCCTATGTTGAACCCGAAGCTCAGACCATATTTCTTCTCACTCAGAGCTATGACATTAAGTTCAACCTCAAGCCCCTTGTTTTCAGTTTCACCCATATTCCTGTACTGGGTGTTGTAGCCTGTACCCGATACCGGGAACTCAATCAGAAGGTCCCTGGTGTTGTTGCGATAGAGCTCAATGCTTCCGTTTATACGGTTATCGAACAGCCCGAAGTCAAGTCCCAGGTTCCTGGTAAATGTTGTCTCCCACTTCAGATCAGGATTGGCCATGGTTACGGAGGGAGCCCAGAATGATGAGAATCCGTTTATCCATGAGGTCGTCCGGGCTTCGAATATCTGCGCTATCTGGTTGGCCGGAATGTTGTTGTTACCTGCAGTTCCGTAACTGAACCTCAGCTTCAGGTTATTCAGGGTGCCGGAGATGCCCTTCATGAAATTCTCTTCGGAGATCCTCCATGCTATTGCAGCTGACGGGAAGTAGCCCCAGCGGTTGGCCGCAGAGAATTTACTTGAGCCGTCAGCCCTGTAGGTTGCTGATACAAGGTATCTCCCCTTGTAGTCATACATCACCCTTCCGAAGAAGGAAAGCAGCTTGTCATCAGGATTGAAGGTATTGGTGTAGCTGTTTGAAAATCCCTGGCTGACCAGCTTGTATGCTTCGGGGCCCGTGAAAAAGTCGGGGAAACCCCATACCTGGTTAAACATCGTATTAGTCTTCATTATCAGAACCTCCTGGCCTGCAAGCAGTTTGAGCGAATGGCCGGAATCACCGAACAGATTTGCAAAGTCATAATTGAAGGTATTGGTGCTCCTGATGCCGTTACCCTTTCTTTCATATGCCTCAAGCGCGGGCTTGTTCTGATAATCAGCTGTAGGGGTGTTCCTGACATAATAGGTTGTGAGCCCGTAGAACCGATCGTCATTGTTGACATAGCTGTCAAGGCCTGCCTCTGTACGGAACACAAGGCCGTCAAATATCTCCCATGCGAAACTGCCGCCAAGGTTGAACCTCTTCCTGAGCTGCTGCCGGTCATTATCCCTTACGTTGTCAAGCGGGTTGGTCATGCTGGCTGACAGATCGGTGTCATCAAAATCACCCACCGAGTTGAACGGTATGGGTACGAAGAGCATGGTCTGCTTGACCCTTGCATCATTGGGTGTGGCTCCTCCCTGGTCAGTTGCACCGGCACCCAGGATTTCCATGTCTGAATACCTGACAGAGAATGAGAGGTCAACCCTGTCACTTGCCTTGTGATCAAGCTTGAGGGACAGGTTGTCACGCCTGTATTCTGAAGCAAGCATGATTTCACTGCTCCTGATCCCGGCATAGGATACGGAATACCTGAACCTGTCACTGCCCCCAGAGACGGTCAGGTCATGGTTGAATACCTTGCCGATATGCCCGAAAACCTGGTTAAACCAGTCTGTTGAAGGCTGACCGGCATAGAGGTCAATATCCTGATAGTTGCCAAAATACTGCTCATATCTGGAAAGGTTGTCATCAAGCAGGGCATATTCATACTGCCATTTCATATAGTCTTCTACTGAAATTGAATTAAGATGGCTGGCCACCTTCTTGAAGCCGTAGTATGCATTGTAACTCACCCTTGGCTTGCCCTCTTCGCCTCCCCTGGTTGTGATTATAATAACCCCGTTGGCGCCGCGGGCTCCGTAAATGGCTGTTGATGAGGCATCCTTGAGCACGTCAATCGACTGGATCGTTGATGGCGGTATATCAGTAATGCTGTTTACAGGGAAACCGTCAACGATAAAAAGCGGTGAGTTGCTCTGGGTGATAGATCCGCCCCCCCTGACACGGATGTTGATCTCGGCGTCAGGAGAGCCTTCGGTCGTGACAATCTGAACTCCTGCCATCTTGCCGGTAAGTGCTTCGGCAGCGGTTGAGACCGGCACTCTGGCAAGTTCCTCACCCTGTACCGACACAACCGAGCCGGTCACATCCCTCTTTCTTACAGTTCCGTAACCGATGACAACCACATCCTCCAGCATGCTGCTTGAGGGAGCAATTGTGACATCGACTGTTGTCCGCCCGTTAACGGATTCTTCAACCGGATTATACCCGACGTAGGAGAACATCAGGGTGGCATCCGGCGGACAGTCAGGCAGGGTATAGTTGCCATTCATATCAGTGGCCACCCCGCGGGTTGTACCCCTGATGATTACGTTCAGGCCGATCATAGCCTCTCCCGTCACGGCATCAGTGACCCTGCCCTTTACCGTGATGTTCTGGGAGAAGGCCGACAGTGACAATGCCGTCATGACAAGGATCAGCAAAGCCCTCTGGCCACATTTACTGCAACCGGAGGATTTTCTGAATGCATCATTTGATTTTGTCATAGAGTTGTTGATTAGGGTTAGTAATATTATGCTGTTCAGTACGTTTTCAGCAGGGCCGGCAGGTCCATGTTTATAAAATTAGGTAATAAATATTAAGGACATCCATCATTAACGATTAGTCCACATTTATAATCAAATTTTCTACCTGATTTTATTAACTTGGCAGCCATTCCCGAAAACCTGACCTGGAAAGATGAGTGAAGAGATCCTGCAGGCAATGATGGAGTTGTTTGCCCTGATTGTCAGGCAGGACGGAAGAATACTCAGGGTGAACGTGATTTTGTCTCTGTTTCCTCACAAAAAGCTTAAACATCAGAGCACAGATGAATTCATTCAACTCTTACTTTAAGAAGTGTAACCGGACCTGAAAGTTTTCAATGAGTTTGCAATAAATATCTACGCCTGATGACAGGGACAATAACAAAATTTGCGGCAGTGATCCTGCTGTTGAGCTTTTGCTCATGCAGGAACACCAACATACGCCCGGGCGGGCCGACTTTTCCTGTCGCTGACTCGGTGCCGGCCGCTGAGGCTGAAAAACTGAGCGAGGAAGCTGTGGCAGACATTATTCAGAACATCGCATCCCCGGTTGAGATAGCATCCATCCTTCAGTCGATGCAGGTACCCTTCACCGCCGGTTACCTGGCGCCCGTCCAGGGAGCTGACAGGCTGACAACCAACTTCCGGAAAGCAGTGATGCTCGGTATCTACGGAAGTGACCTGGGATATCTCAACATTTACGGTAAAACAGGCAATTCCGTTGACCTGCTTTCAGTAATAAAACGTCTGGCTGACGGGCTGCGCGTGGGCCAGTATTTCGACTTCGAAACACTCAAGAGACTATCAGCAAGCAAATCCGATACCGATTCCCTGTTATTTCTCTCGGTGAACTCATATAACCAGATCGACAGGTACCTCAGGGATAATGACCAGGGCTCCATTTCTGCCCTTATGATTACGGGGGTATGGATCGAGGGACAGTACCTCGCAACCCAGGTTGCGCTGAGCCATGACGATGAAATACTCCGCGACCGGATAGGTGAACAGAAGATTATACTGGGTGACCTGCTAATGCTGCTCCGCCCTTACCGTGGAAGCAGTGAAGAGTACGGATCACTATATGGCATGATGGAACAGATAAGTACAAAATATGCTGACGTTAAAGTCTCTTACAGGCTTGGTGAGCCGGATACTAAGGAAGAGAACGGACGGCTTGTGGTGGTACAGCATGAGGAGAGTATAGTGGAGATGACTGATGACCAACTGTCTGAAATTGCAGGATTGTCAAAAGAAGTCAGAAATAAATTAATATCCGGCAATTAAGATGAGAAACAGCCTTATCATTCTGACAATAGCCCTGGTCTTTCTGCCCCTTGCGGCAGCCGGACAGCCCGCTTCGGATGACGTTGTCAGCAGCTGTGTGATTTCCGCCGGTGAAAACACAACCTATCTCAAGGATTTCAGGGTACAGCTCCCGAAAGCTGCCCCTGATGCAGCTGTTCCGGTCTACAAGGCAAACATATACCTGATGAGGAACATGAAATACAGGTTCTCTGTCTGTGATACCCCGGGATCCGGGGGCGAACTTTTCATAACACTTTACGATCAGGGGAAGGAGATCATCTCATCATACAACAGTTCATCCGGCAAGAAATACAGCTCGGTGGATTTTTTCTGCAATAAGACGGGCCTTTATACCATATGGTACAGCTTTATTGACGGAAAACAGGGCTCCGGTGTGGGAGTGGTCTGTATGATCAGGTGATCAGTAGGGCCATATCCTTGACACCACAAGCATAATCACCATCAGCCAGAACAGTAACTCTGCCGTGACCACCCTCCGGGTGAAGACCATAAAGTTGGCCATTACGAAGGAAACGGGTATAGCTGCGACAGCTGTTAATTCTGTTGATACGGCAGGCACGAAAATCAATGCTGCAGTACTTATCACCATCAACCAGATCATGATCTCCCACGTCTTGCGTGACCTGATCTTGTAGGTCGGCATCTCGCGTGCAAGGTAAAGCAGTGAAGGGAGGAAATTCAGGCCCGCCACAACAAGAAGCATAACAAGAGTACGACTCAGGTATACGGATGATGTCTGGTCAAACAGATTGTGGAGGATAATGCCGGTCAGCTCCCCGGGATTTGATCCGGTAACATACCAGACAGCATACATCACTATCCACGGCAACAATGCTCCCGTCAGTGCAAGGGTCAGTTCACGGGTATCCGGGCTTCGGAGTACCAGGGCCCCTATGAATACAACGACAAGAAACCACATTGATCCCGCATATAACAGACCCGCTGAAGATATCATCAGTGCAGCATCGAAAAAGTTGAATGACAAGCCGTTCAGACGGTATGATGATAACATACGCCAGATTGCCGCCATAATGAGCAGTGAAGCAGGCAGTACCGGATTCAGGATCATTTCTCCAGGAAAAACAGAGTAGAGAAGAATGTACAGAAGGGCAGGCAGATAGGTCCGGCGCGGAATGAAGAAGATCTCTGTGTTGAATCTTACCATTACGGTGGCCACAGCCAGCACAAGCACCAGGGAAAAGATCACTGCCGCCAGGGGTGATCCGGAAAAGAGCTTTATGATTAAACCCCACAGAGGCATAGGTTCCAGGCCTGTGAGATTCTCCAGGTCGGGAGGAGAGATCAGATGTTCACTCCATAATCCAAGTGTTGCCAGTAACATTAACATTACCGGACCGGCTCCTGATCCCCTGAAGAACCTGATCATCCTATCTGGTTTTTGAGATCAGAACCAATATCCTTCCTGTAATTCATGCCGTTGAAGGTGATTTCCCTGACTGACGAATAACTCCTGTCCAGGGCTCTCTGCATCGTTGACCCCATCGAGGTGACCGCTATCACCCTGCCCCCCGAGGTGACCAGACGGCCATCCTTCATTGTGGTACCTGCATGGAAGAGAATGCTCTCACTGACCTTCTCTACGCCTGAAACAGGAAAGCCCTTACTATAACTGTCAGGGTAACCTCCTGATACCATCATTACCGTCACTGCGGTATCAGGAAGGATTATGATTTTGCGCGATGCGAGATCACGCCGGGCAACACCTTCAAAAAGGTCATACAGATCGCTTCCTATCCGTGGCATGATCACCTCGGTCTCTGGATCACCAAGACGGGCATTATATTCAATCACATAAGGATCACCCCCTGAATTCATCAGCCCGAAGAAAATGAATCCCCGGTAATCAATCCCTTCCTTTTTAAGTCCTTCCACCGTGGGTTTAATTATCCGCTCCTCCACCTTATCAAGGAACAAGGGGGTGGCAAAAGGTACAGGTGACACTGCTCCCATGCCTCCTGTGTTCTTTCCCGTGTCACCTTCGCCGATGCGCTTGTAATCCTTCGCTTCAGGCAGAATGCGGTACGAGATGCCGTCAGTGATCACGAAAGCAGACATCTCTATTCCCCTGAGGTATTCTTCTATTACAACCTTGCTGCCAGCAGCCCCGAACCTTCCTCCGAGCATCGCCCTCAGCTCGCTGACCGCCTCGTCAAAGTCATTCATGATCAGTACTCCCTTGCCTGCAGCCAGACCGTCAGCCTTAAGCACATAAGGAGGCCTCATACTACGGATGAAGTTTATTGCATCATCAACGGTCTCATGGGTGAAGGTACCGTATGCTGCTGTAGGAATTCCGTGTCTCTTCATAAAACCCTTGGCAAAATCCTTGCTTCCCTCGAGCATTGCACCGGCACGGCACGGACCAATCACCTCCACACCGGCAAGGGCACTGTCATTCAAAATGAAGTCAGCAATCCCCTCTGCCAGAGGAGCCTCCGGGCCAACAACCACCATATTGATGGCATTGGCAATTATGGCTTCACGAACTGCTTCGAAATCAAGCGGATCAACCGGAAGGTTCACGGCTGCTTCAGCTGTGCCGGGATTACCCGGTGCAACAAAGAGCTTCAGCGGTCTGCTGCTTTGTGCCAGTTTCCATGTGATAGCATGTTCACGCCCTCCTGATCCCAGGATAAGAATATTCATAGTACAGGTCTCCTTCCCTTTCAAAAATAGCATTTAGGATGAAATTACTCAGGTCAATGTTAAAGAATCATCCACCAATCCGAATGACCAGCCATCATCAATGGCTTTTTTCAGAAACCTGTCGAGATATTGCAGTGCAGTACTCGATGGTTTGTCATGCAACACAATGACAGAACCGGCTTTTAACCTGTGCGTCAGAATGGCATAAGACTCATCTGCCGCGAGGCCCTGATCAAAGTCATACGGCATCAGGCCCCAGAAGACGATCTGCATGCTCCTCTCCAGTATCCTGTATTGTCTAACGCGGATCCTGCCATAGGGAGGCCTGAAAAGATTACTGCATGTGATATCCCTCCCCCTGAATACATCAGCACAGTATGTCCTGACCGGCGTCTTCAGTCCGTTGAG
>DHUL01000067.1:769-5861 GCA_002409145.1 Bacteroidales bacterium UBA5235 | reverse complement strand
ATGTCGAGGATACGGGGTGTGGATTCAGGATCAGGACCGTCATCAAAGGTCAGGTATAGCCTCCTGCCCCTGCCTTTTATGCTGTAAATGGCATCAGGATAAATGATAAAGGCAGGAAATGGCCTGCAGTAGTTCCTGATCATCTTTCAGGCATTTCTCCGTAGTACCTGTTAAGCTCTCCTGAAGCCCTGGCTGCCAGGTCGGTCATGCCATGCCCGGACGCAAGCCTGTAGACATCAAGAAGCGCCTGCAGTGATACAGAAGCGTTGTACTCGATGCCGTAGCTTTTCTCGTCAGGCAGAGAGGAAATAAAGCTCAGAACAGAAACCGAGTTGTCAACAATTTCAGTGAAGAGCTTTTCTGCATCCTCTTTCCTGCCAGCCATGGCCAGGGCATTTCCCAGGTCAGCGCTGAAATAGTCATAAGGCATTTTTTCAGGCGGAACAATGCTCAGGCCCTTCTGAATTGCAGCTACAGCCCTCACCGTGTCACCCTCTGCCACAAGCGCAATCGCCAGCTTGGCGAACTGACGCCTGAAAACGTCAAACATACGGCGGTTGTTCTCATCAAGGTAGACACCCTCCTTTTCGGCATTCCCCCAGCGAAAGTTATTCATCATGTTTTCATACATCTCCCGGGTATCAACCATGCCTGACTCTCCCTGACCCGGCTTATCTATCCGTATGGGGCTGACCCGGAAGGCCATTCCCTCAAGGATGAAGTACTGCTCAAGACCTATATAGGTGGAGGCTGGGACTGTCACAGAGTAATATAGCGGACGTTCCCAGTTGTTACCGGCGATGAAATCCATGACTGCCAGGTCATCCTTGATGGCCATCTTGTTGCTGAATCTCCATATCATGGGCTTCAACATCCTGTCAGCATGATACGGGCGTACGGCTCCCGTTGCAATTACATGTGCCGAGTCAACGTCAACTATGAATTCCCTGACAGGAATGAAATTGAAGAAATCACCGCGGCCTGAGAGATCTACCCTGGCCTTCGGATCATCTGATCCGACAAACTCCATAACCTTGCGGATTGGCGTGGGCTCTTTGATAAGATCCTCTACGGGCAGCTGAACCCGCTCACCCTCAATATACTTTTCAACCGGAAGGGTGAAAGGCAATGCATCTGATTCAAAAGCCTTCCGGCTCATAGTTTCGATATAAAATCCGCTCTGCAGGTAACTCAGGTTTGCGACACGAACATCTGTGCGGAAGCCCTCCACATCCTGGATGTACCAGAGCGGGAACGAGTCATTATCGCCATAGGTAAGCAGCACTGCATTCTCATCAACCGATGCAAGATAATTCGATGCAATATCCCTGGCAGTATACCTGTCTGACCTGTCATGGTCATCATAATTCCGGATGATCATTAGCAGCGGAATGGCTGCCAGCATCACGGCCGACGGAAGAATGGCTGCAGGATAATCCCTGATTGCCTTTCTCAGAAGGTCATAGAGCAGCATGACGCTCATCCCTATCCAGATAGTAAAGGCGTAAAATGAACCTGCATAGGCATAATCCCTCTCGCGGGGCTGACTCGGGTACTGGTTAAGGTACGTTACAATGGCAAGTCCCGTCATCAGGAACAGAAGAACCACCAGTGACAGCCCCTTGCCGTCACGCCTGTACTGCCAGTATATACCCGCCAGCCCTGCCAGCAACGGAAGCAGGAAATAAGCATTCCGGGCAGGGTTGTTGCGGTTCTCCTCCGGAAGCAGCGACTGGTCGCCGAGACGCGGATTGTCAATGAACGGAATACCAGATATCCAGTTCCCGTCCAAGACGTTGCCGTTACCCTGGATATCATTCTGGCGTCCTGAGAAATTCCACATGAAATACCTCATGTACATCACTCCCACCTGGTACCTGAAGAAGAACCGTAAGTTCTCCCCGAAGGTGGGAAGAATTACCTGTTCAGTGCCCTGGCCTGACCTGACTGTGACCTTTCTTCCTTTTACCTTTCCCCAGTATTCATACTCGCGGATATGACCCGGATCACTGCTGTACATACGCGGGAAGATGGTCATGAAACGCTTGTCATACGTATATTCGGTTGTATAATAAGGCTCATACCTGCCATCCTTCTTGTTGTAACCGCCCACCTTCTTTTCCAGTCCCGTCACCGGGGCTGAGTAGTAGTTGCCGTAAAGAAATGGAGCATGCGGGTACTGTGACCTGTTAATGTAATAGATGAAAGAAAAGACATCTGACGGGTCATTCTGGTTCATAGGCGGGTGGGCATTAGCTCTTATGATAATCAGCGCAAACGATGAGTATCCAAGTATCAGGACGGCCACCACAGTCATTACGAAGTTCAGAATCCTGCGTCCTTTTTTCAGTGAGTACCATATGCCTCCGGCTATCAGGCCGGTGAGGATTATCAGGTAGATATAAAGTCCCGTATTGTAAGGCAGTCCAAGGGTGTTCACAAAGAATAGTTCAAACCATCCGGCCACCTTTGGCACTCCCGGTACGAGCACGAAGTTGAGCACGCCGAGGATCAGGAAACCGGCAAGAAGGGTATAGATGAAGCCACGGGTTGATGCCTTGTGCTTCCTGAAGTACCACAGCAGGACTATCACCGGCAGGGCCAGCAGGTTCAGCAGGTGCACCCCGATGGAAAGACCCATGAGGTATGCTATCAGAATGATCCATCTCCCTGAGTGAGGATCGTCGGCTTCGTCATACCACCGGAGCATGGCCCATACTACGGCAGCAGTGAACAGTGAACTGGTGGCATAGACTTCGCCCTCCACCGCTGAGAACCAGAAGGTATCGGAAAAGGCATATGCCAGGGCACCGACGGTTCCGGCAGCTAGTATGGCAATGGCTCTTCCTCCGTTTACTGTTTCATCGTCACCGGTAGCAAGACGGACGATCCTTGTGATGGTCCAGAACAGGAACAGGATTGTAAATGCGCTCGCGAAAGCTGACAATATGTTTACCATCATGGCCACCTTTGAGGTGTCGCCTCCGGCGAAGAGGGTGAAGAAGCGCCCGAGAAGCAGGAAGAATGGTGCCCCGGGCGGATGCCCAACCTCTAGCCTGTAGGAACAAAGGATAAACTCCCCACAGTCCCAGAAGCTGACAGTGGGTTCTATGGTCAGCAGATAGACGATAAGTGAGATGGCAAACACTGCCCAACCAGTTACGTTGTTCCACAGTCTGAATCCGTTTTTCATATCTTTTCTTTTTCGTTCCTGATCATGAATCGCCACGGTTTGCTTACCCATGGCTCGCCGGCATAATCTATTCCCACCCTCGGCCCGGCAATGAGCTCCGGTCGGAAGCCGGTGCATTCTATCCAGATCCTGCCTGACGAGGCCAGATCCTCCCTGTTGAATGATCCGTCAATTCCCAGTCCCTTCGTAACGCGGCCCGGCCCGGTGTACTGTGACACCCCTCTTATAAGAACGGCCTGGGGATTCTCAGCGGGGCCGGTAACCACATTCAGCATCCAGTGCATCCCGTAGACAAAATACATATAGAGATGCCCTCCCTCGAGGTACAATGGCTCCGTCCTCCGGGTTCTTCCCCTGCTTGCATGGCATGCCCTGTCACCGTCACCCAGGTAAGCCTCCGTCTCTGTAATTACATATCTGCGGCACATCTCCCCGGATGCCATGACCAGTTCCATACCAGGCAGTTGCCTGGCAACCGTCACTGCATCTGCAAGATAGAAATCCCTGTCAACCTTATCCATCACTTCTGCTCAGTACTGTATCTTGTCAGGTAGCTCAACCCACCTTTTCAGTATAGTGTCCCCCTCCTCCTTCAGTCCGCGGACCATCTCTATACTTCTCCTTCCGTTGTCAAGAGCCAGCTCCTCATAAATGTGATTGTCACTGAATCCTGCTGAAGCTGCACTGAACCTGTCGGAAGCGTAAACAAGGCGCCTTATCCCTGCCCAGTAAATCGCGCCGAGGCACATGGGACAGGGTTCACAGGAAGCGTAAATAGTGCAGTCTTTCAGGTCATGCGTGCCCAGCTTATCTGCAGCCATCCTGATCGCCATTACCTCGGCATGGGCTGTCGGGTCATGTCCGGGAACCACCCTGTTGCCAGCCCTGGCTAGAATGATTCCGCCTCTTACAATTATTGCACCGAATGGCCCGCCGCCATCTTCCATATTCTCTCCTGCCGTCTTTATTGCAAGTTCAAGAAATTCCTTATCCTCACTGTTGAGTCTCATTACCGTCGCTTGTGACAATTAACAGGGTGTAAAAATAAGAAAAGAATGCCGCTCCGGTAAACGAACTGAATGTATCATCATTGAACATTGTGACCAGCACGACTGTCATGAATATCAGAAACGGGTATGAGAAACGTCTACGACTAATCAGCCATGGCATGACCATCAGAGCTACAGCCACGATCATCCCCGGGATGCCGAAAGTCACTCCGAAGGTAAGATACTGGTTATGTGCCCTGAGGCGGTATTCAGGCTTAAGCGGGGTGGAGATTGATTGATACTCATCACTGAAGGCGCGGGCTATATCACCTGTTCCCACTCCTGTCCATGGATGCCTGCTGATTATTCCGGCCGCCGCCCGGTAGAATTGCGGACGCTGCGTGAGAGAGTGTCCGGAGGGATTGGCACCTTCGGCTGCACGGTCAATCTCCCAGGCAATCTCATATGCCCTGGCCATGGGACTCCCCTTCCTGGCATAAAGGGGGTTGGCATATCCCTGCTCAATATTGAATATGTCCTTGCCTGAAAGCGCAGCAATTGCAACCGAGTCCTTGGGCATTCCCATGGCAGTGACGTATCTTATCAGAGTCACACGAAGCTCGTTGCCTGCTGCATCGCTGCCGTCATAAGCCTTTAGGCTCCTTTGGTTCCACTCCTGCCTCAGTTCCTCCTCGCAAACATTTACCCAGACGAGGTAACCGTTCTCGATGAGCGTCTCCTCAGGATAGTGAGTGTATGCTCTGCCCGACAATGTGAGCTGCCGCTCCCTGTTCACAGATGCATCAGCAGGATTATGGAGCCTGTTCCAGGCGTTGCATGATAAAATGGTCAATGCAGCGGTTCCTACCGCGGCCGCAGCAAGGAAGCTTATACCCGCGCGCACGCACCG
>DHUL01000067.1:0-577 GCA_002409145.1 Bacteroidales bacterium UBA5235 | reverse complement strand
CCGCGCGCACGCACCGGCCCGCGGTAACCATGAAAATCCCCGTCAGGAAAAGCAACAACACAAATATTACAAGCCCTGTCACCGAGAAGAGCCTGAACAGGAAATAGCTCATGGCTGCGGCCGCTGCAGCCAGCAGTACCCCGGAGACCTTACTGCCCTGTAGGGGGATAAGCCATCCTGTAAGGTTTTGCCACCACAACGGTGACTGAGTTCCGTCTGATGCAGGTCTGCCGTCATCTTTGCCATCTGACATGATCAGCCAGACGGAGGAAAAGATTGCAAAGCTGAGAAATATCGAGAGCCGGATTGACGGCACAAACAGCGCGAGATCACGCGAAGAGCGTATCTCAGCAGGCAGCACTCCGGTCAGTGCGCCAAACCCGGCAATGGTGGCAAAAAGACAACCTGCAATGAAAGAGAACAGGACCATCCGGAGCAGTGAACGGTCCGGCTTTTCAGCGGAGCCTGCCACAACAGGGAAGAAAAGCAGTGGGAGCTTTAGCCTGAGCTCTGCCAGTGCTCCATGGAAATCGGAGGTATTCAGCAACCACACCAGGTACATTGCGAAGAGAGCAAG
>DHUL01000075.1:7136-29145 GCA_002409145.1 Bacteroidales bacterium UBA5235 | reverse complement strand
TTCATTTTCCTCCTACTCGATTTTTGAAAACTGGTTGCGAGGTTTACCGTTCGTGTAAAAGAAATGAGCCCGGCGAATCGGGCTCATTTTGTGTCCGCTTTAGTGGCGGATCTGGGGGGAAGAACTGCTTCATACAGACATGGCTTTATCGAGAAACAGAAACTACCATATCTATCCACAAAATTACTCAAATGATGATCCGGTGATACAAAAGAATAACATCAACTTACAAAACGTCAGCCTGAGGCTACAGAAGCTCCGTGAGATCCAACAGAACCCTATCGTCCGGTGAATCTGCTTATGAATTCATACTTGTAGGAATCGCTCAGAAATGCCTTCAGTCCCTCAGACAGGAGAATCTCTCCCTGCCTGCTGTATCCTGTAACATGTTCAAGATTGATGAGGTATGAGTGGTGCACCCTGAGAAAATTCTGATCCTCGAGCAGACCAACAAAATGTTTCAGATTCCGTGAGCTGACAACCTTCCTGTTTCCGGAAAGAAGAAAATTGGTACAATAGCCGTCAGCCTGGCACATGATGATGTCGGGGACCCTGAGAACATCAAAGCCTTTTATGTTAGGAATAATAAGGGTTGACTGCCTTGTTGAACTGCTTTTGATATTATCGATCAGTGAGCTGATAATCTCTGCACTGATTCCCGGGGTTGTTGCCGACCTGACCCTCGCTACGGCATCAATCAGCTCATCAATTTTCACTGGTTTCAGCAGGTAGTCCAGCGCACTGAACCTAAAGGCTTTAATTGCATATTCCGAATAGGCAGTGACAAAAATGACCTTGAATTCAATTTTCTCGAACATATTCAGAAGGTCAAAACCTGTTCCGTCCGGCATCTCAATGTCAAGGAAGACGAGGTCCGGGGTTGTCTTCTGAATGGCACTCCAGGCCGTCTTCACGGAGGAGGCCATCGCCACAACCTCCACCTCGGGGCAATAATCCTTAAGGTAGTTGGATATTACATCTCTTGCCAGTTTTTCGTCATCGATTATTACAGTCCGTATCATATCATTGCGGTCAGGATTGGGATAGGTCAGTTACATGTTTCGGAATTCCGGTTATGGTGCGAGGGGAAGCTCTATTTCAACCCTGGTGCCGGTCTCGATTTGGCCAGGATGCAGATCGGAAATGGTAATCCGGTAATCAGTCTGGAGCAGGTTGTTAATGATTTTCATCCTCTCTGTGGCCAACGAAATTCCTCTCGATTTTTTCGTGAACGTGCTGTCTTTCATGGCTTCGGAGCGAGCCCTGCCGACGCCGTCATCCTCAACCACACACAGCAATCCGGATCCGCTCATCTTCAATGCCACGGTTATCATCCCCTTGCGTCCGCTCAGTCCCATTACACCGTGCCATATGGCATTCTCAACAAAAGGCTGGATCAATCCCGGAGAAATCCTGTAATTTTCTGTTTTGACATCCTGATCAACTTTGATTGAATAGTCAAACTTATCACCAAATCTCAGATGTTCAATCTTAAGGTAATCTTCCAGGGCATCAATCTCCACACTCAGTCTGACAAAGTCTTCATTCATGTTATTAAGGACGGTCCGTATATGTTTGGAGAAGTCAGAAATGTACCTGTTGGCTGACAACCGGTCATTATTTGAGATGAAGTAGTTGATCGAATTAAGTGCATTAAAGATAAAATGGGGATTCATCTGTGCACGGAGTGCCTGCTGACGCAGCATATCCCTTTTCTGACGTTCCCTCAGATTCCTCTGTTTGAGAATTGTCCAGGTAATAACAAAGAAAAGTGTAAGCAGAATAAGCGGCAGGATTACCCGGAAGAGAGTGGTCTGGTAGAAGTAGGGCTTTATCCGTATTGTCAGCATCCTGCTGTTACTCCATGAGCCGTTGATATCCGTTGCCTCAATCTGAAGATTATACCACCCCGGGGAAAGGTTTGAAAAATTTATGTTTCTGTCATTATGGTCTGTATAGTACCAGTTACCCTCATCGCCGCCAAGTCTGTACCTGAACCTGGTCATCTCCGGATTACGGTATTCGGGTACCACAAAAGAGAGATGAAAGTTGTCGTCGCCTTTACGAAGGAAAACTGTATCGGTCATGTAAACAGGCCTGTCGAGTATGCGTTTCAGTGCCGATACCTCCAGCTCGGTGATGATGATCTGCTGTCTTGGCATTCCCTTTGGTTCGCCAAGTACTTCAGCCGGATCAAATTCAACAGCACCACCAACACCTCCGAGAATGAAGGTGCCATCTTCATTTACCCATGATGCATCTGAATTGAATTCGTGGATCATCAGTCCGTCATTTTTACCAAATAATCTTATAAGCCCTGTAGCCGGATTGATTACCGACAATCCATCGTTGGTTGAGACCCAGATCTTCCCGCCCCTGTCTCTTAAGATACAGTACGTTGTGTTGTTCGACAGGCCGGCAGCAGTTGTGTAGAACAATTTTCTGCCGGTTTCCGGGTCATAGTTACATACTCCTGCCCCGAGAGTTGCTATCCAGAGCGTACCGTCCTCGCCATTGCATATATCCTCCAGGTTAGTCATTCCTTCCAGCATTTTCACTGAAGAATAATCACCCGTTCTAAGGTTGTATCTCAGAAGGTAACTATGGCTGCAACCGGCCCAGAGGGTGTCGCCACTGCGATGGAAGGTGAAAATGTTAATTGTATCGCCAATTGAAAGAAGTTGTTCTGTCTTTTTTGTGAAAGGATCATACCTCATTATTCCATCATCAGCAAACAGAATCCTGCCCTGGTCATCATAGCAGGTGGTGTGCATGGTTTTTCCCGGATAGTGATATTCTGCCTTCCCGGTTGCCAGATCATAATGAACCAGTCTCCTGAAGAAGTATCCGATCCACACAGACCCAGTATCAGGAAGGAAAGACCTGGGATGCCAGAGTTCAGTGATCTCCCTGTCATTCAGTATGAACTTTCGTTCAGGTACACCGGTGCTGTCTATCCGCATGAGGTAATTCCTGTCCCTGGCGGCAATCCACAGGGCGCCCTGGTCGTCTTTTGCCAGGCCAAATACATTGAGTTGGCCGGTCTCCTCCCGGAAGGGATTAATGTATCTGAATTCATGAGGAGTGAACACTACCTTGACCACGCCTGCAGGTGTGCCGCCCTTCCATGAATGTGATAGCCAGAGCAATCCGGGATCATGCATCAGGTAAGTTGAGGGAAGACCGCAGACTTCAGGCGGTATTGTAAACAGCGAGTCCCTGTCAGGGAAACAGATGCAAAGGCCGGTGTCATGATTGTAAAAGATCACTGGCCGATCACCCGCAAACCTGATTTTTCTTACGTCTCCGCTATATTCAATAAAACGGTTCTTGTCCTGGTTATAAAGGAACAGGCCGGTCAGGGATGCGAGCCACAGGTTTCCGAGGGTGTCACGGACCATATCCGCATATCCGATTTCTCCGAAAAAAGTGCCTATCCTGCCGGGCAGCCTTTCTATCGGGCTGAAGGTCTTTATGGCGGCGTAATGGTCACCGGTAGCCTGATCCGTAACCAGATTCAATTTCAGGACATCGGACCTGGTAAGCCACGGTTCATTATCCCGGTCGAACAGAATGCGGACACTGAAGAAGGCAAGGTCAAGATTGTCATCCGGGTTGTTTCTCCAGGGAAAAAAGATGGTCTCTTTTGATGACGGGTCATACTTCAACACCCCCTTACGGAGCACAAACCACATATAACCGTCCGGGCCCGGAGAGAAACATATCAGGTCACTTACCGCGTATTTTCCCAGGCTCCTTACCCTTGAGAATTCTTCAGTGGCCCGGTTGAACAGTGCAAGCATCCCGTTGTCGGTTGATATCCACAGGTTGTCTTTATGGTCGATGGAAACCTGGCTGACTGAGAAGTAGGGGATTGAGGTAGTGTCAGCCGGATCATGAAAATAACTTACAAAGTCGGTTCCGTCGTATCTTGTCAGACCGTCCCACGTTGCCATCCAGATGAAGCCACTGCTGTCTGCCGCAATTGTCCTGACATTATCATGCCCGATACCGTTCCTGGAGTTGTAATGTGTCAGTATATACTCCTGGCCGCTGGCATCAGCGCCAGGACCGGCGAGCAGGATAGTGGTGCATAAAAACAGCACTGTGCGGTATGAAAGACCCATTGGCTGATTATGTATGACAACACAAAAATAGAAAAAAGGAGTTAACAGCCTGCCAGGATTGTTACCTGATAAATACCCCGGTAAGGTTTGTGGCGTGCCTCTCTAATTTACTATTTTTGTCCCACCGGCAAATCATGGAATTCAGGCTAACATCAGATTATACACCAGCAGGCGACCAGCCGGAAGCTATCCGGCAGTTAACCGAGGGGATGATACAGGGAGTGCCGTATCAGACGCTCCTGGGGGTGACAGGATCAGGTAAGACCTTTACCATTGCCAATGTAATTGCCCGGCTTAACAGGCCTGTACTGGTCCTTAGCCACAACAAGACTCTGGCAGCTCAACTTTACGGAGAATTCAGGGAATTCTTCCCCGAAAACGCAGTTGAGTACTTCGTGTCATATTACGACTACTATCAGCCTGAAGCATATCTCCCCGTGACGGATACCTATATAGAAAAGGACCTTTCAATCAATGATGAGATTGAAAAACTCCGTCTCAGCGCTACATCCTCACTTCTATCCGGAAGGCGTGATGTGATAGTGGTCTCTTCCGTCTCCTGCATTTACGGTATAGGCAATCCGGATGATTTCCGTTCCAATACCATTCATGTGATCAGGGGGGCGAAGATCAGCCGGACATTGCTGCTTCGAAAACTTGTTGACAGCCTCTATGCACGAAATGAACTGGAATTCACTCACGGAACCTTCAGGGTCAGGGGCGATACTGTAGATGTTTTCCCGGCCTATGCCGACTTCGCCCTCCGTATAGTCTTCTTTGGAGATGAGATCGAGGAAGTATCTACCTTCGATCCGCTTTCCGGCCGGCCCCGCGATTACCTGGATGAATATGTGATCTATCCGGCGAATCTTTTTGTCACCACCAGGGACCGGATAAACACTGCTGTGTCACTGATTCAGGATGACATGGTATTGCAGGCCAAACACTTCCGTGAAACTGGTCGGCCGGAAGAGGCAAAAAGGATTGAGCAGAGGGTGCAGTATGACCTTGAGATGATCAAGGAGCTGGGTTATTGCAGCGGCATTGAGAATTATTCGAGGTACTTTGACGGCAGAGCTCCCGGTACAAGACCCTTCTGCCTGCTCGACTGTTTCCCGAAGGATTTCATCACAGTTATCGACGAAAGTCATGTCACTGTTCCCCAGATAAGGGCGATGTACGGTGGTGACCACTCGCGTAAACAGACCCTGGTGGAATATGGTTTCCGCCTCCCGGCCGCACTTGACAACAGGCCGCTGAGGCTGGAGGAGTTTGAGGCGCTGACGGATCAGACTATCTTCATGAGCGCCACACCTGCTGAATACGAAATGGAAAAGAGCGAAGGGGTATTTGTTGACCAGGTGATAAGACCTACCGGGCTCCTGGATCCGTCGGTGGAGGTCAGGCCTAGCCGTAACCAGGTGGATGATCTCATGGATGAGATCAGAAAACGCACTGCCAGGAACGAGAGAGTATTGGTTACAACCATGACAAAAAGGATGGCTGAGGAACTCAATAATTACCTCGCCAGGTTTGACATAAAATCGAGATATATCCACTCAGATGTTGAGACCATTGAGCGAGTGGAGATTCTGGAGGGACTCAGGTCCGGTGTGTTCGATGTGCTTGTGGGTGTAAACCTGCTGCGTGAAGGGCTTGACCTTCCTGAAGTGTCACTGGTGGCAATCCTCGATGCTGACAAGGAGGGATTTCTCAGGTCGGGAAGAGCACTGACACAGACGGCTGGCAGAGCTGCCAGGAATATCAATGGCCTGGTGGTGATGTATGCTGACAGGATAACCGGCTCAATGCAGGAGACCATCAATGAGACGAAAAGAAGACAGGCCAGGCAGCTGAAGTATAACTCTGAAATGGGGATAACACCACAGCAGGTGGTGAAGAGGAGCGGCACAATGTTAAAGGGACTCAGCCACAAGGGTGTGGAACTGCATGCCTACACAGGTCCCGTAAATGTTGATGTGGCAGCTGACCCTGTGGTGAAGTACATGTCACGGGAGCAGCTGGAAAAAGCGATTGACAAGACCCGCAAGGCAATGGAGAAGGCTGCTGCCGCGCTGGACTTCATTGAAGCTGCCAGGCTGCGTGATGAGATCGAAGGAATGAGGAGGCTGGCTGCCGAAAGAGGATAGCCTGAAGGCTCAGGTACGAAATGAATTATTCTCCCGTTACATAATGAGAATGATATTCTGACGGGAATAATAACTTTTAATACATATCATTAATTTATGCAGAAAACTGTCAGGGCGATTCTCATCGTGTTCCTCGTAATTGCAGCATGCACCAGGCTCCCTGATCCCGGGCTGGTCGAGAATCCGCGCGTGGTGATACTCATGTATCACCGGATCACGGAGGGTGACGCCGGCAACCTTTATGAGCGTAGTGCAGAGGAGTTCGAAAGGGACCTCCTTTACCTCCGGGAAAACAATATCAGGGTGATAGATTTCAATGAGCTGGAGGCATTTGTCTCCGGGGAGCAGGAGCTCACAACAAATGCAGCAGTGATTACCTTCGATGACGGCGATCATTCCTGGTATACCCTTGCTGCCCCGCTGCTGAAGAGATACAGGATGAAGGCGACATTCTTCCTGTGGGCCTCGAAGGTGGATATGGATTCATTCCTTGGCTGGGAAGAGGTGGAGCGTTTGAGCTGTTACACGCTGGATGGCGGAGTCAGACCATTTTCTTTCGGGTCACATACCATGTCACACCAGTACCTGATGAGTATGAAATCAGCATTTGGTGGCGGCGAAGCCTTCCAGGCATATCTCGATGAGGAACTTGGCGGCTCTAAGGTGCTTATAGACAGACATATATATGGTAGTGTGGAAGCCCTCGCCCTGCCTTATGGTGATGGTTCAGGAGATGAGGACATCATAGCCGGGGCCAGGCGTCATGGTTACAGCTTTATCCGGACATCTGAACGCGACGTGACCGGTATAACAGACGCTGACCTCTTCAGGCTTCCAAGCCTGCCCATGCTTGATGATACTGACCAGGAACTTATCGGAACTTACCTTGGGATTCATTAACTGACACTCCTGCTGACCCTGAAATCCAAATGAGCAAAAGGAAAAAATGCCGGCCGGGAAAGAGTGCCCAATATGTTTCATTGACGAACAGGCCTATAAGTTGATGATCATGCATTAGATTTTGATTAAGAGTTATGAACTTTCTGCAGGTTGGCCTAATTTTGAAAAGTGTTAATAACTTGAGCGAATTGTTTTAGATTGGGAAGAACTAAATAATGGAAAAGCCAACTGACTTAATCATCGGGAAGACGCCAAAGACGCCACAGATAGAGCTGAAATACGGCAGCGGCGAGCTTTCACTCACAGGCAGATCACTGCCTGAAAATGCCACCAGGATCTATGAACCTGTGCTACACTGGGTGAGCAATTACGTGATTCAACCACAGCCGGTCACAAACCTCAGGCTCAATGTCGAATATTTCAATACAGCCTCTTCGCTCTGGATTTCGAAGATTATTAAAACCCTGACCCGGATAAACAATCCCGATTACAGGCTTATAGTCCATATATATATTCCGCTCGAGGAGTATGATGACATGAAGTTGTCAGCAGATGTCCGGGATTCTTTCAATCCAATCACCGAAATCCTCCAGGATTCCATTCCGGAGGTGAGTCTCAAGCTTTACGCCACTGACGATACTTCCAGAGTCATACGTGATGCCCTGGTGTTATTTTAGTAGACCGGTCTGGTGAGATTGTTATCCTGACGGCATAAATCTAAATTTTAATCCCAGCATTTCGGAGATTGGTCAAAAGCACTCCGCTTTTGACTAAACCAGTTACTCAGGTTGTCAGTTTGCCGTTTGTGTAAGCGAACTGCCTAAACTACTTGACGAAGCCTTTTATTATATCTTCAAGTGTCCGTAAAATGAGCACTTGCGATTTGTTTTCATGGTTTTGCCCTGGTAAATTTGATGTGAAAATCAATCGACAAGGCAATGAAAACAACAGCGGTTTTCAAGATTGTAAGCATGATTATTCTCTGCGGATTCAGCTTCTTCCGTTACATGAGAAGAACCGGGTTATCCGGAGGGCCCGGTCTTATAATTTTGTCTTCGCATGAGGGGTCTAATTACGGCCGGACCGACCTGAGCCAGGCAAGGACACTCATAAGCCTTCGGAGACTTGACCTGATCAAGCATCTTGAGATGTTCGTCAGCTCCCTGGTGAGGTTGTTGCCACCTGAAACAAGCTTCGTAGGTTGCTTTGCCCACCCGGGGAACTCAGCCCCTGAAGGACAGCATACGGGCAACATAAGGCTTTTTCTGTCAAGTCTCATACATCACTCTCCGGCATACCGGAGAGAACTAAACCGTGACCGGGTCTCGGCAATACTGGATAGTTGTGGCCTTGTGGTTAATGACATGAAGGAGCTGAACGGACTTACCTATTTTCACAGCACTAAAAAAATCAATTAAATACTGAACCAACAATTAAGAACTGCGATGAAAACCTATTACCAGATTTCTTCGGACGTAACCGGGAAGGTGCTCCTGAGAAGAAGAAAAATTGCCAAGGCGCTTCGATGGTGGCTGAATGAAAACGGCTATACATATAAATACCTGTTCTATTCGGTATGATCTTTCGCGGGTTGCATCGGTGATGACCACCGGCCGTCCGGCGGAATAATAACATGTATCAAAACGGAAATGACATGATAATCAAAAAAGTATTGCTCCCATTCATATTAGTGCTCATGGCTTCAAGCAGTACTACAAACAAATCTGCCACTGAACCTGATGAAGACCGTCTTTATGTCACCCGAATGTATATAGGTGACTACCAGGATTACAGGCATACGGCGCCTGCCCGGTTTGGAGATCCACACCTCATATGGGTCAAGACCTCCCGTGACAGCACCTTCGGAAAGATTTCTGCCTACAGCAAGAAATGTGGTTTCCACGAAGGCGACCGGCTGTATCTGCGAAGGCAGTATGTCACCCCGGGGATCTATGGGTATTGGATTTATCAGATCGAGAATGATTCTTCTGTCTTCTATCGTGTTTGTGAATACCAGAATGACCGGAAGGTTCTGGTTCAGAGTTGGTACTGATTCTTCCCGGTCCTGACCTGCTGCCGGAGGTGTGTGCCTGCAGCTTGTTATCTCAGCTTCTTCTGGTAGCTGTCGCGGTAAACCCTGTTAATGCCGTCGGCTCTGATATTTCCCTTCTGAAGAAGTGTATTCTTCATGTCATTGGCTGAATCACTGTATGCAGGGCAGACTGACCGGTTGCATGAGGCCAGCATTAGTACGGCAAGGGCAAAAAAAATTAATTTCTTCATTGCTACGAATTTAGCAAATCCCCTCGGTTAAATCAAAAGTTGCCGGACAGTGCTTAATTAGTTTCAATCCTGCCCGTAATAATTTCTTATTTTTGTCTCTCCAGTGAAAATACTTATCTGTTATGCCCCCGGGAGGCATTTATTCAGCCATATGCTCTTCAGGTGCAATTACGGTTATACTACAATTCATTCTGTCAACTTATAAAATACCCCGATGAACAAGATCCACCTCATTTGCATGTTACTGCCGGCAGCATTTCTGGTTACAGTCCCGGAAGCTCACGGCTGTACAATCATTGCTGCCGGGAAAAAGGCCACGGCAGACGGTTCAGTACTTATTTCCCATACAGATACCGGTCCTGATTCGAGAATCTTCTATGTTCCCGGCCGGACCTTCAGGGCAGGGGAGCAGGCTCCCGTTTACTGGGGAATCCAGGATGCCGGCCGTCCGCTCATGGACGACGGTGAAGTGCTTGGATACATTCCGCAGGTGATGAAAACTTACGGTTATTTCCATTCTGCTTACTCGCACATGAACGAGGTGCAGCTGGGCATCGCCGAGAGCACTACAGCACAGCGGCCCGGGCTGGTGTGTACCCGTGCGGGAGGGAAGCAGATCATGACAATAGAGCAGGCAATGATCTTTGCCCTTCAGCGATGTGACAGGGCGAGGGAAGCGGTACTGCTTATCGGCGACCTCATGGTCCGTTACGGCTTTCTGCCTTCGAGCGGCGACGGTTCGGAGACCCTTGTCATTGCTGACACTGAGGAGGCATGGGTATTCGAGGTCTTCGGGGTAGGTAACGGTTGGGAACCGGGTACAGGAAAGCCCGGGGCTATCTGGGCTGCTCAGAGGCTGCCCGATGATCAGGCGACGATGGTGCCCAACTGGAGTATAATAAAGGAGATTGATGCCACAGACAAGGAACAGTTCCTGGTTTCTGACAACTACAGGCAGGAGGCAATTGACCGGGGGTGGTATGACCCGGCCTCCGGTAAACCATTTGTCTGGCAGGAAGCATATTCACCTCTGCCCGAGGAGTATGCCACCAGCCGTTTCTGGCTTTTCTACACCACCTTTATGCCCGACCTGAAGCAGTGGCCTGACAGGAAGCTTGACCCGGCCAATCCGTACAAGGGGATGCAGCCCTACTATCAGGTGGTGGAACCTCTCTCACTCTACCCGTTTGCAGCTGTTCCCGGGAAGAAGATTTCAGTGCAGGATGTGATTGCCTTCCAGCGCTCAACCTTCGAGGGTACCATTTACGATATGACCTCCTACCCGGAGTGGCTGGTGCCAGACGGAAAAGGAGGGTATGTGAAGAGCCCGCTGGCTACTCCATTCCCCGGAAGTGAAATGCGGAAACTCATCAAACAGACCTACCGAAGGCCGGTAGCCCGGCACCGTGGACACTACGGGATGGTGATGCAACTGCGCGACTGGCTGCCGGATGCCATCGGCGGGGTATACTGGGTGTATCTTGACAATCCTTATTTCAGTCCCTATGTTCCCATATACGCCGGAAACCTCTCCGTGGCAGGCACCTACAATATTTACGATCCGGAGAAGTATGACGAACGATCTGCGCGCTGGGCGATAGATTTCGTAGATAACCTTGCCAATCTTCAGTTCAGGGATATTGCTGCTGATGTGCGTGCGGTGAGGGATCCGTTCGAGGCGGAGATATTTGCCGGGCAGGAGAAGACTGAGGAGGAAGCTCTCGGGATATACAAAAAGGATCCGGCAGCGGCCCGGAAGTTCCTGACAGAATACTCTGACGGAAAAATGAACCGGGTTACCGAAATGTTCCTGGAACTCCGTGACCAGATAATTACCCGGTACACCAATAACAGGGAGTAGCTGTACCTGAAAAGCCCGTTCAGGGTAGCCGGGATTACGCTCTCTTTGTTCGCGTGATCCCGTGTGGGGAGGTGACAAGAGCAGAAAAACCCGCAACGAGCATGGCTCATTGCCGGTTTTTTTTCTGCTCAGTCGGGATGCCGGGATTTGAACCCGGGGCCCCTTGCCCCCCAGACAAGTACTCTAACCGGGCTGAGCTACATCCCGTGCTTTTTAAGCGGTGCAAAATTAATTAACTATTCCGGTTTTGCAAAAAAAAAGCTGAACCCTGCTCTCCGGCATAAAAATTGAATTCTGACCCACCGGTGAAATATTTATATTTGCTGATCCTTTAAAATCGTTATCATCTCACAATAAAGAATCATGAACCAGGTCAATCGCCGTAACTTCCTCCGCCTGGCAGGCGCAGGAGCAGCCGCCTTTGCGGCAGCACCGGCTGCTCAGGCCATGGGAGCTGTCCCAGTTGCTAATGTAATGAACCCTGAAACAGCAGGTCAGCAGACACAGCAGGGCAAGCCCGACACGAACATAGCTGATGCGGCGAAGGTGCTGCGAAAACCGGGATCAATGCCCGGAATATATCCGGGGCGCGTGGCCCTGGTGAAAAACACCCGTTCAGTTAAGGATAACCTCATCGTGGAACAGGAAGTTTATGACATGATAGCCCGCTCAATGCTTGAACTGACGGGTGAGAAAAAACTGAAGAAGGCCTGGAGAAAGTTTGTCGGACCCGGTGAAAGAATCGGTCTTAAGGTCAACCCTGTGGCAGGCAGGAGCCTCAGTACAAGCCACGAGGTGGTCAGAGCGGTGATAGCCCAGTTGGAGGAGAGCGGTATCAAAAGGTCACAGCTTACCATATGGGACCGTCGTGAGTTTGAGCTGACTGACGTTGGATTCACGGCGGAGAACTACCCGGGAATACGCATTGTCGGCACCGAGCAGATGGACAAGGATGGCCTCTATTATGGCAAGGACGGCAAGCTGTATGGCGAGCATATGATTGACCGCGACTGGTATTACTGGGCTGATGTAGAAGGCGAATATGATGAATATACCATGCCCTACATGGTCAACGGAGGCAAGTATTCATACTTTACCAAAATTGTTACACAGGAGCTTGACAAAATCATCAACATCCCGATACTTAAAAATGCCGGAATGACTGTGACGCTGGCACTGAAAAACCTTGCCTTCGGGTCGGTCTCCAACACAGGCAGGCTGCATGCAAAGCTATGGAACGAGACATGCGCCCAGGTATGTGCATTTGCGCCTCTGCGTGACAAGGTTGTACTGAACATTGTTGACGGCATCAAGGGATGCTTCAATGGAGGACCCGGAGCAAATCCGCAGTTCTTCTGTGACTACCACGCCATTATCGCCGGTTCCGATCCTGTTGCGGTTGACCGTATCGGATATGATATCGTTATATCAAAGAGGATTGCTGAGGGATTACAGAAAGCTGGTACACCACAGGGACTGGAGTTCATGCTGCAGGCTGAAAGGTTGTCACTTGGCGTTGCCGACAGGGAGAAGATCGAGCTGAAGGAAGTAATACTTGGATAAAACTACCCGATGTTTACATTCAGAATGAGTTCAGGAAAATTTCTTGCAGCTGCAACAGCAGCGCTTATAACGGTTGCTGCCGGAGCACAGTCTGTATTGGTGCCCCGTGCCTTATCCGGGATGGATGGAATTGAGTCGGCACAGAGCCGGATTTTTACCGAGACATCTTTGTATGGTTACATAAACGGTGGTGCTGAACTGTACCTGGAGTACGGTTTTGATACACTGTTGGTCACTGAGCTGGTGGTTGAAGGCAGTGACATCAAGGCTGAAGTTTACCGGATGAAGGATCCTGAAGCTGCGTTTGGAATTTTTTCCGTTTCACGTTTCCGTTGCAACGGAGGTGCGAAACTGACGGAGCACTTGTGCCGGTCGGCATACCAGCTGCAGTTCTGCAAGGGACCCTTTTATATAAGCATAATCAATGATACCGGCAGTGATGATGATCAGAGACGCTCATCTGACCTGGCCAGGCTGATGATCGATAATATTGAGGAGCCGTCATTTGATCCGGGTAGTTTCTATAATGAAGCCCTCGATGAGGATACCATGCGGGGTGCGGTACTGGTCAGGGGACCTCTCGGGATCTATAACGGTATTCCGGGACTGTCTGAACAGCTTGCCAGGGCATCCGGTTACAGTGCCCTCCTGATCAGGCTGGGTACGGATACCATCGCTTCCATGAAGTTCAATAGTGACCTCGCTGCAGAACAGTTCCTTCATGACAGCAAGATCCTGCCTGGCTCCGGGAAGAGTGCAGTTTGCAGTGATTCAACTGTTTCAGTGGTTTCGCCAAGACATATTATTATTACTTTTTGACATCGGTTTCATTAATTTGCTATTTTTGTCGTCTTAAAACAGAAAATAGCAACATGCAATTTTTTAAACCGCTTGAGACAGGCAGTGAGGAGAAGAAGGCTGCCACAGCCACGGAAAAAGTAAGATGTCTTATTGTAGGTTCAGGACCGGCAGGATACACTGCAGCCATATATGCTGCCCGCGCGAACCTTAAACCGTTACTGTACACCGGCTTGCAGCAGGGAGGTCAGCTTACTACCACCACTGAGGTTGAGAACTTCCCGGGGTATCCTGATGGTGTCACCGGTCCTGAAATGATGGAAGATCTGCGCAAGCAGGCTGAAAGGTTCGGAACAGAGATACGGTTTGGAATAGCAACATCGTCAGATTTCTCAGGTAAGCCTCTGAAAGTCACCGTTGACAGCAGCGTGGAGATAGAGGCAGATACTGTAATAATCGCAACCGGCGCCACAGCCAAGTACCTGGGTATACCTGCCGAGACGAAATATGCCGGCATGGGTGTTTCAGCGTGCGCTACCTGTGACGGATTCTTCTACCGCGGAAAGGACGTTGCAGTGGTCGGGGGTGGTGACACTGCCTGTGAGGAGGCAACCTACCTTGCAGGCCTCTGCAGGAAGGTATACATGATTGTAAGACGTGACGTGCTCAGAGCAAGCAAGGCCATGCAACAAAGGGTGATGAATACACCGAATATTGAGATACTCTGGAAATGCCAGATTGAGGACCTTTACGGAACGCAGGGTGTCGAGGGTGCTGTCGTCGTCAGAGGCAGGGGAACACCTGAAGAGGAGAAATTCAATATCAACATTGACGGATTCTTCCTCGCTATAGGGCATACACCGAACTCGGAAGTGTTTAAACCATGGATAGAAACCGATGAGACAGGATACGTCATCACTGATCCGGGATCAACACGCACACGTGTACCGGGGGTGTTCGCTGCAGGCGATGTGGCTGACAGAGTCTACAGGCAGGCAGTAACTGCTGCCGGAAGCGGTTGCATGGCGGCAATTGATGCAGAAAGATATCTTGCCGGACTGGGACAGGGAATTTAAATACATATAAAGGGGAAACAAACGCTGAACATGCGAAATTTTAAAAAGACATTTCATATAAATGCGGAACCATCTGACATTTATGCTGCACTGACAAATCCGTACACCATTGAGCTTTGGTCGGGTTACCCGGCGATAATGCCTTCAAAGGCAGGGGAGGAGTTCAATATGTGGGACGGGGATATATGCGGTCGGATAATTGATCTTGTGCCGGACAGGAAGGTTGTGCAGGAGTGGTACTTTGGCGATCGTGAGGTTGATTCACAGGTTACAATCACAATCAACGGCAATGGAGGCGGAGCAGCGGTAACCGTTGAACACACCAACATCCCGGTGGAAGACTACCAGAATATTGCAGAAGGCTGGAACGAGTATTACATGGGTGCAATCAGGCGATTTTACAATCCCAATTTCTGACTCTTAAGTATATCAACCACATCTTCCAGACCGCCCGTTATAAGATCTGATATACCGGTGTAGCATTTCGTCCTTGACTTTGCGGTGACCACCTCGGCCCATCGCGGGACCCAGTTGAGCATTTCATCGCTGATGAACCGGATAATATCTCTTCCTATCATTGCCCTTATCTCAAAGTCGTCTTCCGTAAGATATTTCTCAAGGAGAAGGTTAGTGAACAGGAGTTGTATGCCCAGGTGATCCGGAGCCATGTCACCCTCATCAGCCCTGCTGTAGCCGTAACGTTGATAGAAGCTGCACAGTTCGTTGTGATGCTCGTCAGCAGGCTGGTTTCTGTTGACCCAGTGTGATGCTGCAGGGAAGGCTTCTGCATTGCCGTTTCCGGCAAGCAGTGACTGGTAGTTATCGCTGACGGCGAAGCTACATTGTTGCTTCCCCGGGCAGGGGGATTTGAGAAGCAGGGTGGCCCTGGCAAATCTGCTGTTATTGCTTGACACCGGCAGATGGCGCAGCAGACCCATATCACAAAGATGAGGCAGTCCGCTTTCACCGGGAGCCATTGAGACCGAACTTCCGAGAAAAAGGAAAAGTGAAGTATATGCCTGAAGGAGCTCTTCAGGGGTGTTCATGCTGTTTATGTTTCCAGTCATCAGGTAATCAGGTTGCATAATCCTATAACATGATGACCCTATAAATTGTTCAACTCCTCATCTCTTCACCTTTTCAAGCTCCTCGAGCTCGTCTATGCCAACGCTTTTTGAGAGACTCGCTATTGTTTTAAGGTCAAGATCACCCCGGATAGATACAACAGTACTTCCATGGCCTCCGGTAACCATTACCAGTTCGGCTATCCTGTTGCCGACCTCGCGGATCATAAAGAAGACATTGTCATCCTCCTCCTTAACGGTCATGAGCTCTTCAAATCCGCTGCGCCTGAGCCCGGGCATCAGCTCGGTTGCAAAGTTCAGTCCGGTTTTATTTTCCGCACTGTCAATACTCAGGATCCTTATACCGTTGATCCTGGTGACAAGATTGCGGAACTCCTCATCGTCGTTGTCAATCCTTGCGAGGAGACTGAACATCTTCGATGAGATGTATACTGAGGTAAATCCCTCCTTCCCGTCATACTTCTCAAAGAGGTCATCCACCGGGCTGGTCTGAGCCTGCATCGGGATGACCAGGGATGAAAGAATAAAGGCGATTATTAACGGTCTTTTCATGATATCGTTTGTTATTCTGTTTCTGGGTTGCTTTCCCCGTTACGAAGTTCATCAAGGTAACTCAGCCTTGAAAGGTTTTTGCTCACAAGGTCGTTTATGGTGGAGAGGACGTTCAGCTCCTCCGGTTTTGTTGTTATTGTGCTTACCTGCTCCAATTGAGCAGTGCCGGTATTCATCCGTTCTGAAACGTCAAGCAGGATGCTTCTGACTTCAGCCAGGGCAATGACGGGATCACTGTAGGTATCCCTGACGCTGTGATCTGTCAGAATACTCATCAGCAGCCAGACTCCTGCTGCCACAGCAGCTGCGGTGGTGATCAGGGTGACCCACATCCGTCTGCGGTCCGGTTGGTGTATGGTAATCATTGTCTGGGTTATCTCACTTAGCCTGGCTTCAAAATCTGCCGAAGGTTCAGGTACCCTTTCCGGCTTCAGGGCCAGGTATCCAAACTCATCTTTAAGTGACGCCGGTGACGAGGGGCTGCCCAGGTACTCCCTGAGTATCCGCTCTTCATCTTCCCCGGTCTCGCCCCTGAAGTACTTACCAATCAGTTCTTTTATCTTTGCCTGTTCCATAACTGTAGATTCTTTCCATCTCCTCTCTTACCTGTTTTCTTGCCCTGGACATCACCGTCCGGATGGCAGCAATATTCATTCCTGTTGCTTCAGCTGTTTCCTCGTATGAGTAACCCTCTATGTCTCTCATGATGATGGCGCTCCTGCCGGGTTCCTTCATGCGTGTGACGATTGCAGATACCATCCTTGCGGCTTCAGTTACTTCATGGCTCTTTCCGGTGTCAGTGTCTGCACTTATTATAACCCCGGCTTCGTCAATGTTGCCAATCTGCAACCTCTTTCTTCTCCTGAGGATGTCAATGCAGCAGTTGCGTGTCACCGTTGTGCACCATGCAGCCACACTTGAATAATTCCTGGTCTTGTCCCTTTCTGACCAAAGCTTCATCATGACTTCCTGTACTGCATCTTCTGCCTCCTCCCGGCTGTTCAGGTAACGGAAGGCGAGGGCATAAAGCCTTCGTCCCTCCGGCAAAACATCTTTTCTGAACTCTTCGGGGGTCATCTCTTTCGGAACAGTTCTCCAAAGGTATCAATCCTCTGAAATCTCCAGTCCCTCGAGAATAGCCAACCCTTTACCATTGCTTTCAAAGAGTCTTGAGGCTTCATCCCTTGTGAGATTACCCTCAATCCGGATAACTGCCTCATCATCACCGTCAATGACAAGAAGCATCTCTTTCACAATGTCTCTCTCACTCCTGACCATGAACCTGAGATCTGTATCACGGTTCCTGACTGACATCAGCTCTTCATACCTCCCTCTCCGGATTATATTTCTTATTTCCGGCAGGAACCCCCCGGTTACGGGGAAACTGTCTTTTTCTCTGATTACCAGCCTTATGGATGTGATTTTACTGAGCGGATTGTCAGAATCATCGCTTTCACAATGGCCCAGGAAGCCGAGAAGGCTTCCGTTGATCACAACCGTGGTGTAACCTTCCCTGTCATTGTACTTGTTGAAAAACTCATCGGCTGAAAGTCTCTGCGCTGCCAGTGAAGCAGCAAAAGTAATTACTGCAATTGTCAAAACCATTCTTTTCATGACTGTCCGTTTTTAGTCTGATATTGTTAACTGAATCTATGACGAACAGGGACAAAAATCATTACACAATTTTTCGTCTTTCTGAAAAAGTGTTGATATCTGTTAAAAATTTCAGGAGGGTTCCGGATGCAACAGTGTTATTTTTGCTCGCGGAATTGTAAATAAATTGCCGGGAATGAACCTTCCGGTTTAAAAAGATTAATCAAAACTGAAGATTTGCCAGATGACAGCATCAGAAGCGATTGCCCTGCTGAAGGAACGCGGGGTTGTGTTGCCGGAAGAGATTAGCCTGATAGCAGGGAGTTCTCCATCCGCGGTTTTCTTCAATTCTTCAGCAGAGATTTTTGAAGCATCAATCCCACACCGTGAGGACCTGACATATGAAGTAAGGTACGAGATCCCCGGCAAAGGGGAGGTTGTGGAGGTTATTCTTCACCGTGTCACCAACGGACTCTCTGCGAACTACACGGAACCATACATGAGAAGACGGGACCCTGAGACTATGCTTATCGGAGATGCCCGGCCTACTGACAAGAAGAGGTTTGAGGATGAGTACGGGTACCCGTTTGACATGCTGAAGGCTGAAACACTTGAATGGCTGAAGGGACAGGAGGTAGGCATGTTCCTCTGTTTTGCGGGAAACTATCCCGTCGGGGCCGGCGGTGTGGTTGTCACTCCGCTTAACGCAGCTTTCTTTGCCTTCGGGCTTTCGTTGCTGCAGAGGATTATTTCTATAGATCAGCTGCCTGAGGGATTCAGGGTGGAATCAGTTGCATACGTCGCTCCGCCTTTCCGTCATACACATTTCAACGGGCGTCAGGTGGTTGTTCATAACAGGCTGGAGGGACTGCATGAGATGTTTGCCTATAACCTTTATCCGGGGCCGAGCGCGAAGAAAGGATTTTACAGTGTTCTTCTCGACAAGGGAGAGGAGGAGGGATGGCTTACCACCCACTGCTCAACGGTGCAGGTTGTAAGTCCGTATGACAATATGACAACATTTATGCATGAGGGTGCCAGCGGGGGAGGCAAGAGCGAGATGATACAGAACATGGTGCGTGAACCCAACGGCCAGATCCTGATAGGACAGAATATAATCACCGGAGAGAGGAGGGTCATCTCCATACCACTGTTTTGTTCATTTCACCCGGCAACGGATGACATGGCCCTGTGTCATCCTTCCTACCAGAAGAACAATGGCAAGCTCACCGTGGCAGATGCAGAGAATGCCTGGTTCATCCGTGTTGACGGTATAACCGGTTACGGGGATGATCCGTTTCTGGAGAAAATAACTATCAATCCGGGTGAGCCGCTGCTCTTCCTGAACATAGATACCAGGCCTGATGGTACAGCACTTATCTGGAACCACAAGGAGGATGCGCCGGGAAAACGATGTCCCAATCCCAGGGTGGTGCTCCCGCGAAGGATCGTTCCCGGGGTGATAAACAGACCGGTTACGGTTGATGTCCGCAACTTTGGTGTAAGGATGCCTCCCTGTTCTGCGGAGAAACCCAGTTACGGGATAGCGGGGCTGTTCCATATTCTTCCCCCGGCGCTTGCATGGCTATGGCGGCTCGTCAGTCCGCGCGGCTACGCCAATCCGAGCGTCACCGGCAGTGGCGACCTGGAGAGTGAAGGGGCCGGGTCATACTGGCCCTTCGCAACCGGGATGAAGGTGAGGCATGCCAATCTTCTCCTTGAACAGATTGTCAACACGCCCAGGGTAAGGTATACACTGACACCAAACCAGCACATCGGAGCATGGAAGGTGGGTTTCAAACCTCAGTTGCTCATGAGGGAATACCTGACACGTCGCGGAAACGCAAAGCTGAGGGCTGACCAGCTCAGCCCGGCAAGGTGCCCCCTGCTGGGGTACGAGCTCAACTACCTTACAATTGAAGGATCACCCGTCCCCACAAGGTTTCTGAAGGTGTACCGCCAGGCGGAGGTGGGCACGGTTGGATATGACGCCGGCGCTGAAATACTGAAGGAATTCTTCAGAAGGGAACTGACGGGGTTTCTCTCGCCTGACCTGGTTCCGCTTGGACGAAGGATCATCAATGCCTTCCTTGAGGGATGCACGGTGGAGGATTATGCCCGGATACTGCCAATGGAATACCAGTATTCGTTTCTTACGATAAATGATTATGACAACCAGGAGGGCCGGTAAGCCCCCCTGGTCCGGGGTCTGCCCGTCTCCGGGGCAGTTATGAATTAACCATTAGCCGGAAGTCAGTTCCTGAAGTCAGCCATCTCATCCGGATAGGCGTTGGACTCCAGCTTTTTCTTGACCTCCTTGAATGCCTGCAGGGTATAATTGACATCCTCCATTGTGTGTGCAGCCGTCGGGATAATCCTGAGCATTATGACACCCCTCGGTACAACAGGATAAATTACAACCGAGCAGAAGATACCGTAATTTTTCCTGAGATCCTTTATCAGTTGAGTTGTCTGTGCCAGTCCGCCCTTGAAGAAGACCGGAGTTACGGGTGACTGGGTTCTTCCCAGGTCAAATCCTGCCTCCCTGAATCCTTTCTGCAGCGCACGGGCTATCTCCCACAGCTTTTCACGAAGCTCCGGGTGGTTCTTCATCATCTCGAGGCGTTTGATGGCACCGATGGTCATTGCCATCGGGAGCGACTTGGCATAGATCTGCGAGCGAAGGTTGAATCTGAGGTAGCTGATGACATCCTTCTCGCCGGCAACGAACCCGCCTATTCCTGCGAAGCTCTTCGCAAAGGTTCCGAAATAGACATCTATCTGATCCTGCACGCCGAAGTGTTCACCGGTACCGGCTCCCGTTCTGCCCATGGTGCCAATACCATGAGCATCATCAACCAGGAGGCGGAAGTTATATTTCTTCTTGTATGTGACTATCTTGTCGAGTGCTCCGAGGTCCCCGGCCATTCCGAATACACCCTCGGTGATGACCAGTATTCCACCTCCTGTTTCGGCGACTATTTTCTGTGCATGCTGGAGTTGCTTTTCGAAGCTTTCCATGTCATTGTGCGCGTACACAAATCTTTTGGAGAGCACCATCCTCAGTCCGTCCATGATGCAGGCATGTGATTCAGAGTCATATACAATGACATCATGCCTTCCTGCAAGGCAGTCTATTATGGAGACCATCCCCTGATAACCGTAGTTGAGAAGGTACGCAGCTTCCTTTCCGACAAATCCGGCAGCCATTTCCTCAAATTTTTCGTGCATGGTGGTCTGGCCTGACATCATCCTGGCGCCCATCGGGTATGCAAGACCGTACTGTGCTGCAGCTTCAGCGTCAACCTTGCGTACTTCCGGGTGATTGGCAAGTCCCAGGTAGTTGTTGAGACTCCAGTTCAGTACCTCCCTGCCCATGAATTTCATGCGGGGGCCTATTTCTCCTTCAAGCTTGGGGAACATAAAGTATCCGTCACCCTGTTCCTGGTACTGTCCGAGCGCACCACGGTTTTTTCTGATCTTGTCGAAAATATCCACGTCAATATAGTTTTGATTATTGCCCGCAAAATTATCAAAAACAATGCTCAGGCAGAGTACCTATTTATACCTATTTGTTGAATGGAATTAACACTCTCTTAACTACTCTGCTTTGTTTATTGGTGCACTTTTGTGCCATAATGAGTCTACCAATAAAAAAAAAGAGTAATTTTGCGCAACATTTCCTGGTATGAGGATCAGACCGATAACATTTCTAATGCTTGCTCTCATCATCACCTCGTGCGGTGAGTATGAGAAGCTTCTCAAAAGCACTGACTATGAGCTCAAGAGACAGAAGGTGTTTGACTATTATGATGATGGCAAATACACCAAGTCTATCGAGCTTCTCTCACAGATTCTGGCCAGGTACAGGGCTACCGATCAAGCCGAACAGCTCAACTGGATCAATGCCCAGGCACATTTCAGGATCCGTGACTATATGATGGCCGGGCAGTATTACCAGGAATTTGCAGATACCTACCCGGGCAGCAATAATTCTGAGGAGGCATCTTACCTGGCAGCT
>DHUL01000075.1:0-6900 GCA_002409145.1 Bacteroidales bacterium UBA5235 | reverse complement strand
AGCTTTACGATATTCATGCAGCGATACCCGACAAGCACCCGTACCGATGACTGCAAAGCAAGGATCCTTGAGCTTCAGGAGAAGCTGGTAGAGAAATCTTACCTGAGTGCCAGGCTGTACTATGATCTGAAGGAGTACCGCGCTGCAACAATATCTCTGGCAAACAGCCTGAAGGAGTATCCTGATACAAAGTATCGCGAGGAGCTGATGTTCCTTAAGCTTGATGCTCTCTACCTGTTCGCTGTGAACAGTGTCCCTGAAAAAATGGTTGAGCGCTATCAGACAACACTTGACGAGTATTATTCGTTTATAGAAGAGTATCCTCAGACCAGGTTCTCAAAGGAAGTAAACAGGATATTTGAAAGCACGGCGAAGTACCTTAAAGTGGACACAGCCGTGGAACAGACAGAAAATAACTGAAATCATCAAAACAAAATATGGATTACAAAAAGACATCTGCATCCTACACCACCATTACGAGGGATATTGACAAGTTTGACGCCACAACCGGAAATATTTATGAAAGCGTCATTATCTGCAGCAGAAGGGCGAACCAGATCTCAGTTGAGATGAAGCAGGAGCTGAACTCAAAGCTGGAGGAGTTTGCATCATTCAATGACAATCTTGAGGAGGTGTTTGAGAACAGGGAACAGATAGAAATATCAAAGTTCTATGAAAGACTGCCGAAACCCTCTCTGATTTCTCTTGCCGAATTTGAGGAGAGAAAGATATACCACCGTAACCCTGACAAGGAGCAGAAGCTGAAGAAATAATTAGCCAACATGCTGGAAGGCAGGAAAATACTGCTTGGAGTCACCGGAGGTATAGCAGCTTACAAGGCTGCTGTCATCATCCGGTTGCTTGTTAAGGAAGGGGCAGAGGTAAAGGTTGTGATGACCCCGCTGGCAAAGGAGTTCATCACACCGCTGACTCTGGCTACCCTCTCAAGGAATCCGGTTATGGCAGATTTTTTCGATCCGGAGGATGGCCGCTGGAACAGCCATATAGATCTGGGTCTCTGGGCCGACCTGTTTCTCATCGCCCCGGCAACAGCCAACAGTATGGGAAAGATGGCGGCAGGCATAGCTGACAACCTGCTACTGACCACATATCTCTCGGCAAGGTGTCCGGTCTTCCTTGCCCCGGCGATGGACCTTGATATGCTGGCACATCCGGCTACAGTGAGCAATATGGAGAGGCTGAAGTCATTTGGCAACCACATCATTGAGCCTGACACCGGCGAGCTTGCAAGCGGGCTCGAGGGCAAGGGCCGTATGGCTGAACCGGAAGTGATAGTGAGGGAACTGAGGGAGTTCCTCAAAAAAAAAAATAACTGAACTGCCGCTGAAAGGCAGGAGGGTCCTCATCAATGCAGGGCCTACCGTAGAACCGATTGACCCGGTCAGGTATATCAGCAATTATTCTTCAGGCCGTATGGGGATCGCACTGGCTGAAGCAGCAGCCGGGATGGGTGCGGATGTAACACTTGTACTGGGACCTGTCAGCATAATGCCACACTCCGGGAGCATCAGCATTGTTCATGTTACCACTGCCGCGGAAATGAAGGAGGCTACCGTGGCAGCATTCGGCACCTGCAATATTGCTATCCTGGCTGCCGCTGTTGCTGATTTCACTCCTGAGCATCCGCATGGGAGCAAGGTGAAAAGGGGTGATGACGATATGGTAATCAGACTGAAACCCACTGAAGATATTGCTGCCTTACTCGGGAGGATGAAGAGAAAGGGACAGTTCCTGGCAGGTTTTGCACTGGAGACCGACAATGAACTGGAGAATGCAAAGGGCAAACTCCGCAGGAAGAACCTTGACCTGATAATACTCAACTCCCTGAAGGACCAGGGGGCCGGATTCGGCCATGATACCAACCGGGTAACCATCATTGACAATAACAATAATATTGATAAATTTGAACTGAAAACCAAGGACGAAGTCGCTTCGGACATACTGAAGAAAATCATTTCACTGACTCGCTGAAAGCCTATGAACCAACCGTTAAAAATCAAGTTCCTGGTGTTGGCGCTGCTTCTGGTGCTGGCAACCGGTACGGCAGGATCACAGGAGCTGTACTGCAATGTGCAGGTGTCGGCTCAGAAGATTCAGGGTTCGAACCGGGAGGTTTTTCAGAACATGCAGCGTGATATCTACGAGTTCATGAACAGTATGGTCTGGACCGACAATATCTTCAGCTTTTCAGAGAGGATCGAATGCAACCTGCTAATCAATCTTGATGAGCAGCTATCGGCAGATGAGTTCCGCGGTACCATCCAGGTCCAGCTCAGCAGGCCGGTATACAACACCACCTATGAATCCACCGTGCTCAACTTTGTGGATAACAATTTCCAGTTCAGGTATGTGGAGTTCCAGCCCCTGGAATTCAATCCGAACAGCCACACGAGCAACCTTGTTTCGGTGCTGGCATACTATGCATATCTTTTGATCGGGATGGATTTTGATACATATTCCCAGGGGGGCGGAACCCCATATTTTCAGGTTGCCGAAAAGATTGTCACCAATGCGCAGAACGCCCCTGAACAAGGCTGGAAACCATATGACGGTTCGAGGAACAGGAACCGGTACTGGCTCGTTAAAAATATTCTTGACAGCGAGTATGCAGGCGTCAGGCAGTTTCTGTACCTGTATCATTTAAAGGGCCTTGACCGGATGGAGTCAGACATGACGCAGGCCAGGACCGAGATATACGAGAGTCTCAGGCGGTTACAGGAGGTCTACCGGCGCAGGCCCGATCCGTTCATGTACTATATGACCGTGGTCATCGACGCAAAGGCAGACGAGATTGTCAATATTTTTTCCCAGGGTTTCCCTGAGGAAAAGAACAGGGCGGTGCAGGTCCTGACCGAGATTGATCCTGCCAACGAAACCAAGTATCAGAAGATACTTTCCTCCAACAGTTAAATCCCTGCTGATGTTGCGCAGACTCACAGTAAGGAACTATGCTATCATTAAGGATCTGAACATGGAGTTCGGTGAAGGTTTTACCATTATTACGGGTGAAACCGGAGCCGGGAAATCAATTCTCCTGGGCGCCCTTGGCCTTGTTCTGGGGGAAAGGGCTGATTCTTCGGTACTGCTCAGCCAGGATGAGAAATGTATTGTTGAAGCATGCTTCAACATTGGCGGCTATGACCTTAATGAATTGTTTGAGGCAAATGAGATCGATTATGATGAGGAGGCGATATTCAGGCGTGAGATTACACCGGCAGGAAAATCAAGGGCTTTCCTCAATGATACCCCGGTCACCCTTGCGGTTTTGAAGGAGCTTGGCAGCAGGCTCATTGACGTTCACTCGCAGCATGAAACACTTCTGCTTGGAGCCAGCTTCTTTCAGATGCGTGTTGTTGATGCCTATGCCGGTATTTCGAATCTTTCAAAGGACTATTCCCGCACCTGGACAGGGTATCTATCGGCCAGGAGGGACTATGATACGGCTGCTGCCAGCCTTGAGAAAGTGAAGGCAGATTTTGACTATTATTCGCATCAGCTTGAAGAGTTCCACGCTGTGAAACCTGTCGCCGGTGAGCTGGAGGTGCTTGAGAAGGAGCAGGAGATGCTGACAAATGCTTCGGAGATCAAGGAGGCTCTGGCAGCAGTAACTACCTCTCTGGGGGGAGAGGATATCTCTGTCCTGTCGCTTCTGCGAACTGTCAGGGCAAGCCTTTCCCGTATCGCAGGCTGGCTTCCGGAGGCGGCAGAGCTGGAAAGGCGGACGGAAGCTCAGTTGATTGACCTGAATGATGTTTCATATGAGGCTGAGAAACTCAATGACAGGGCTTCTGCCGATCCGGGCAGGCTTGAGTATGTGACTCAGAGGCTTGATGCCCTCTACTCGCTTATGCAGAAGCACCGTTGCAGGGATATTGATGAACTGCTGACAATTCAGGGAAGGATTGAGGAGGCGGTTGCAGCCACATCAGATACGGATGAGAAGGCAGAAGAGCTCAGGAAGAGGAGGGATACTGCCCTTGCACAGGTGAATTCACTTGCGGGAAAGATTTCAGAAGGCAGGCGTAAGACTGTGACGCCCCTCTCCCGGGAGATAACCGGTATGCTGCACAGGCTGGGCATGCCCCATGCACGCTTTGAGGTTTCTGTCAAACCCCTTCCGTCGGCGGGGCCATCGGGAATTGACGACATTGAGTTCCTCTTCAGTGCCAACAGGCAGGTGGAACCTGAGGAGCTGTCAAAATGTGCCTCCGGCGGTGAACTGTCGAGGGTGATGCTTTGCCTGAAATCGGTGCTGGCCAACAGTTCGGGACTGCCCGCAATAATCTTTGACGAGATCGATTCAGGTGTCTCCGGTGAGGTAGCCTCGATGGTAGGTTCAATTCTGGCAGACATGGGCAGAAGCATGCAGGTGATCAACATTACACACCTTCCGCAGGTAGCTGCCAGGGGCAGGGTACACTACCATGTATATAAGGAAGAGGGTGACCACTCAACAATTACGAGGGTCAGATTGTTAAATGACGACGAAAGGGTGAGAGAAGTGGCCAGGCTCCTCAGCGGAAGCACTGTCACTGACGCTGCATTACGCAATGCCAGGGAGCTGATGAAGGACCACTGAAACACCAGGCTGTAATAAATCCAAAAAACGAGATCATGATCACAAACCTGCTCCAGGGCAAAAAAGGAATAATCTTCGGCGCCCTGAACGACAAATCCATTGCATGGCATGTGGCTGAGAAGGCGCATGCACAGGGTGCGCAACTGCTTCTGACCAACGCATCGGTGGCCATCCGCATGGGCACTATAGGAGAACTGGCGGAAAAGACCGGCAGTGAGGTTATTCCTGCTGATGCCACAAGCATGAAGGATCTGGAGGTTCTCTTTAGCCGGGCCATGGAAATATTTGGTGGAAAAATCGACTTTGTACTGCATTCAATTGGCATGTCGCCCAACGTGCGCAAGGGTATTCCCTATGCTGAGAGCAGTTATGAAAACATGCTCAAAACACTCGATATTTCGGCGTTGAGCTTTCACCGGATCCTTCAGACGGCATATAAGATGGATGCAATCAGTGAGTGGGGCTCCGTGGTAGCCCTGACATATGTAGCAGCACAGCGAACTCTGGCAGGCTACAATGACATGGGTGACGCCAAGGCGCTCCTTGAATCAATAGCCAGGAGCTTCGGATACATCTACGGAAAGGAGAGACATGTCAGGGTTAATACCGTATCACAATCTCCAACTGCCACCACTGCAGGATCAGGCATAGCGGGATTTGATTCGCTGGTTGATTTTTCAGACCGTATGTCGCCACTCGGCAACGCCAATGCTGCGGACTGTGCTGATGTATGCATTACCCTTTTCTCAGATCTCACCCGGAAGGTCACCATGCAGAACATCTTCAATGATGGAGGATTCTCAAGCATGGGAATGAGTGAGCGGGCCATAGAACAGTACAGAAAGAGCTTCAGGGATTGCCCTGATAAGTAGAAATACCTATAACTAAGAAGTATAAATACCTCTTTTGATGGCGCTCTGCCTTGCGGGCAGGGCGCTTTGTTTATTTTTGAATACCTAAAATTAACCGCCATGCTTTTAGCTTTATTCCTGATAGTCTTCTATTTTACATTTCCGCTTGTATTTATCTGGATGTGCAAAAAATGGAGCTTCCTCCAGAAACTTGGGACGATAGTTCTTGCATACGGTTTTGGACTCATAATAGGAACTGCAGGCTTATTTCCCAAGGGAAGCGAGGGTTACCGCGAAGCCCTGCAGGGAGAGGCTTCCATGAGTGTTGAAAAGCTTGACATGCTGATGGCTGAAGGAAAGGCAGTACCTGCAGACATGACAGCAAACAAGATTGCCGGTATTCAGGATAAGGTCTACACTGTTTCGTTGCTTGTGGCTTTCCCTTTACTACTGTTTTCTCTTAATCTGAAGAGATGGCTTAAATACGCAAAGAAGGGTTTTGTTTCAATAGGCCTTGCCCTGGTATCAGGACTGGTAATGGTAACTGCCGGGTTCTTTATATGGAAAAACACCTTTCCTGATACCTGGAAACTTGCAGGTATGTTTGAAGGCATATATACCGGCGGAACCCCGAATTTTGCTGCACTGAAGCTGATACTGGATGTTGATGCCGAACGATTTGTGGTTCTTAATACATATGATATGATCGTCGGAGCCTTCCTGGTGCTGTTCTTCGTGACAGTGGCACCTCGGATATTCAGGGCATTCCTTCCCAAATTCAAGGAAGAAAACGGGGTGGTTGTGGATGATGAGCTGGTGAAACAGGAAACTGAGGGCCTGGACGATTTTTCAGGAATGATGAATAAGCAGCGTCTGTGGCCGCTTTTGAGGGCATTGCTGATGAGCATTCTGATAGCAGGAGTAGGAGCTGCAGTCTATTTTCTCATACCGGCTGAATACAAACAATACAGGATGGCCGGAATGGTACTTACAATCACCACTCTTGGTATCCTGGCTTCATTGTACAGACCAATAAACCAGATAAAAAAGACATTTCAGCTGGGAATGTACCTTATTCTTGTATTCTCACTTACAGTAGCCTCGATGTCTGATCTGAGGACAATGTTCACCGGTGGAATGATAGATCTTATCCTGTTCATTTCATGGTGCTATTTCGGATCACTTATTCTTCACATAATCCTGGCAAAAATATTCAGGATAGATGCAGACAATTTCCTTATTACTGCCACAGCATTCATTTTCTCGCCGCCATTTGTGCCACTGGTTGCCAATGCACTGAAGAATAAAGATGTGATAGTAACGGGTATAGCCGGTGGTGTGATCGGCTATACACTCGGTAACTATTTTGGCACCACGCTTGCCTTCTTCCTGCAGCAGTTCTGACAGATAAAGTCTGAAGGTCTCAGGTCTTGCGGTCTTGCGGTCTTG
>DHUL01000089.1:47440-48123 GCA_002409145.1 Bacteroidales bacterium UBA5235 | reverse complement strand
TTGCAGCGCCGGCAATGAATACAGCAGATCTGAGGGCATCTGTTCGAATCATCATTTTCCTGTCGGTGGCCATGGCCTCCCTGACCCAGGCTACAGAGTCGGGCAGGGAGATCTCATCAGGTCTCAGGAATGACCCTGCCAGGCCAGGTATCAGGAAGAAGATGAAGCTCAGGCCACCGGTAACCATGGCGGCAATCAGCACTGATCTGGCTGCCTTCTCCCTGTTGACAGTTCCTTCGGATATTTCCCTGAGGGCCAGCACACCCAGAAGCGGTACCAGCACGCCTGCCATAACAAGAGTCATTGACACAGCCCTGAACTTGTCATATCCCGGGAAAAAGTCGATGAAAAGAGTGGTCAGTGGCATGAGGTTCTTGCCCCATGAGAGGAGCAGGGAGAGCAATGCTGCAGTCAGTATCCACCACTTCTCCCGGCCTTTGATCAACATCAGGCCGAGTACGAAAAGGAATAGTACCACCGCACCGAAATATACCGGGCCGCTTGTACTGGGTTGTTTGCCCCAGTAGCTGAACAGCTGTCCCTGTGCCTGCCCCATGTTGTTCTTTCTGAGGGCCCTGACAGTCTCCGAGTTGCTTGTGAAGGGTACCGTTGCACCGCCTCTGAAGTTTGGTATCAGGAAGGTCATCGATTCACCTATCCCGTAGCTCCACTGGGTTATATAC
>DHUL01000089.1:17902-47187 GCA_002409145.1 Bacteroidales bacterium UBA5235 | reverse complement strand
TATTCCCATGTGGAATACAGCGATGCAAAATTGACGCTGAAAGCAATCAGCGCTGCCACCACAAGTGCTCCAAGGGATTTCAGGAAGGATGGGATCATCCTGCTTCTGACGGCATGGATCAGTTCAAATATTCCGAATACAAGCACAATGATTCCTGTGTAGTATGTAATCTGGACATGGTTAGCCATTATCTGAAGAGCCAGGAAGAGGGCAAACAGTGAGGCTCCTGCCAGGAGATTCCTCCTGAAGGAGTAAACCACCGAGCCAATCACGGGAGCCATGTAGGCCATGGCATAGACTTTTGTGTTGTGACCTGCCGAGAGGCTGACAAAGAGATAGGAAGAGAATCCGTATGCGATTGCCCCGGCCATTGCCAGCCAGGGATTGACCCCAAAGAAGAGCAGCATAATGTAGAAACCAAGCATTGAAAGGAAGAGCGCTGCTACAGGTGTTTTGAATGACTTCAGGAAGTTGTCGAGGTGTTTGAACAGGTTCCCCGGGTATTTTACCGAGATCATGTAAGCAGGCATCCCGCTGAACATCGAGTTGGTCCATAGCGGTTCACCTCCGTGTTTCTCGCGGTAATCGCTTATCTCCTTTGAAGATCCCTCATACACCTTGGTGTCATGGGCATTTATCTTCTTCCCCTCCAGTACCGGGAAGAAGTAGGCGAAGGAGACCACGGTGAACAGAAGTACGGCAATAACATGCGGCAGTACTGATTTGAAGCTGTTTGGTTTCATTTGCAGGGTGTTAGTGGGACACATGCCCGGATTTGAATCATACGACAAAAATACACCAACTGATCCTTAATTCAAATGAGTATATTGTTTTACATTTGCCGGGACGGCGAAGCAACATGGGCATAGTTCAGAGGCAGACAATACGCGGGACCGCCTGGTCTTACCTGGGAGCCCTTCTTGGCTTTGTAAATATAATCCTCCTTTCACCAAAGATATTCACTACAGGAGAGATTGGCGTGGTTCAGCTGCTTCTCTCTTTTGCCACGATGCTGGCTCAGTTCTCCAGCCTTGGATTTACAAACGTCATTAACAGGCTGTTTCCTTATTTCCGTGGTGTCCGGGGCAGACATCATGGTTTCCTCGGGCTCGCTGTTGTCATTACTCTGACCGGGTTTATTGCTGCGATGATTTTCCTGAAGTTTTACGCACCTCATTTCGAGCAGGCAAACCTGGAGCGCTCACCTCTTATCTCGAGGTATTCCATCTATCTCCCTGCACTGTTGCTGGTAACACTGCTGTTTAATCTCCTGGATAACTATAATAAGGTTCTGTATGACGCCGTGCTTGGAACTTTTCTCAGAGAGTTTCTCTTCAGGGTGCTGAACCTGGCGCTGATACTGCTGTTCTGGGCTGGATTAATTGATTTTGACAGTTACGTCTTCTGGTATGTAGTCTCCCAGGGGGTGACACTGATAATCATTTTCATCAGGCTGCTGGCAAGAGGGGAGATCTCCCTCAGGCTGGAGCCCGGATTCATAACCCCGCATCTTAAGCGTGAGATAATAATACTGTCGCTGTTTGGAATATTGACGGGCATCAGCACGGTGACTCTGACCACCCTTGACAAGCTCTTTATCAATACCTATCTCGGAGAGGCCGAAGTGGGAATTTACTCGATAGCCTCCTATTTTGCAGTGCTGATCACATTGCCGGGCCGGTCAGTATCTAAAATATCAATTCCTTTCCTTGCCGAGTCATGGAAGAAGAACGATCTTGAGAAAATTGATGACATGTATGTGCGCAGCAGCGTGAGCCAGTATGCTGTCGGCCTTCTGATCTTCATCGGTCTGATGGTTAACATTGACAACATATTCCGCCTGTTGCCTGACATCTATTCAAGGAGTGCGGCAGTAATAGTACTCATAAGTTTCGGCAACCTGGTAAGTGGTTCTGCCGGTGTTAACGGCGTAGTGCTCAGCACTTCATCGCTTTACCGGTATCAAACCTGGCTCATGTTCATCCTGATTGGCCTCTTCGTGGGGACGAGTATGATCTTTATCCCCCTGTTCGGGATAACCGGAGCTGCACTTGCATCTATGATCTCGAATATTATCTACAGCATGCTGGGTGTTGTGCTTACCGGTAAAAGGTTTGGCCTCTGGCCATACAGCATGGTGCACCTCAAAATGACCCTTGTGAGTATTGCAGCCCTGGCAGCAGGGTACTTGATGCCGCAAATATCCCTTATTCCTGACATTATTTTAAGAAGTCTGATTGTAACAGTAATATTCACTTCCGGGGTATGGTTCTGGAAGCTCTCGGATGACCTTAACGGGATAGCTGAATCTATAATGGAAAGGTTCAGGCGGAAACGTTAGTCCGTATGCCTGTTCTTAAGTAATCCGGCAGACGTCCTCTGTTGCAGGATCCTGACTGCTAAAGCCTGTCGAGTATGTTTCCAAGCTTCACTGCCAGCGCCCTGCGCGAATACTCGAGGTGATGACCGCTCCGTTTCACCGTTTTTCCCTCTCCAACCCGGAGGATGAACTCCCTGATACCTTCAATATTATCATACCCGAAGATACCCTGATAACCGCAGAGGGCAAGCAGTCTGGCAGCGTCACCGTCTTCAGGTCCAAGCAGGAGGATCGGCTTTTCTGTCGCAAGATATTCGAAGATCTTTCCGGTCAGGATTGATTTGTTTGAGTGGTGATCAGGAATTATGAGCAGCAGCAGGCTGGAACTCATCATATGCCTGATTGCGTCAGGATGTTCGCAGTAACTTATGAACCGGGGACCCTCACCTTCATCACCTGCCGGGAAAAGCGCCCTGACCTCTTCGGGGACAGTACCGACAAATTGAAGTGCCACCCGCTTTCCATCAATATGTATATCCTTAACGGCATCAATGAAGCCCTGAACCGGATAAGCCGGGGAGAGAGTACCGACATATGTTATAGTGAATCTCTCCGGCACTGATGATTTCACTCCCTGGAAATCCTCCTCGTCAAATCCATTGGGCAGGATCTCTGTTTTCTCAGCTACAGTCTCTGCCTTTGCAGCAAAGGCCGATGCCAGGGTCTGCCCAACGGTTATAAGCCTGTCAGCCCTGACAAGTACTCTTTTCTCAAGATTCCTGTCTAGCATCCTGGCCGGCAGCGAAGGCCTGAACATATCATAGTAATAGATGTCAGTCCAGGGATCTCTCAGATCAGCAATCCATTTCAGCCCGTGGAACCGGCGCTTCAGCCTCAGGCCGATGAGTTGGGTGGAGTGAGGCGGACTGGTAGTAATTATGTGGCTGATGTTTTGTGATATAATAAGTTCACAGGCCTTTCGAAAGGCGAACCTGTTCCAGCCTCTGCGGGGATCAGGGATGAAAAAGTTTCCCCGGATGAACCGACTGACAGTGCTTTTAATCCCTTTTTCATTTCCCGATGCAAATCCGGCATGAGGTATTTTAGACTGATCCCTGTTGTAGAGTGCGAAAAAGTTGAGTGCTTTAGTCCTGTGAACCTCGACATCCACAGGAACCTCCCCATACAGAGATTCATCCCTGAATGGATAAGCTGCATAATCGGGGTCGATTGTCAGCACTACCGGGAACCAGCCTGATGAAGGGAGGTATTTGGTGAATTTGAGCCAGCGCTGTACTCCGGCCCCGCCGCTGGGCGGCCAGTAATAGGTAATGATCAGAACCTTTGCCGGCCCGGCTCTCATCTCAAAGCTTTTTCAGTTGTTCCTGCATGCTGACCTTATCAGCGATAATGGATCTGAGCTGCGAAACAGGCACACGCTCCTGCTGCATTGAGTCACGATACCTTATGGTTACTGTTTCATCCTGTACAGTCTGGTAGTCGATAGTGATGCAATACGGCGTGCCTATGGCATCCTGGCGGCGATAGCGCTTTCCTATCGAGTCCTTTTCATCATACTGGCAGTTGAAATCGAACTTCAGGTCACTTATGATCTTCCGTGAAATATCAGGGAGGCCATCCTTGCGCACAAGAGGCATCACCGCCAGCTTCACCGGCGCCAGCACTGCCGGCAGGCGAAGCACCACCCTGCTGTCAGGCGTTCCATCCTCCTTCGTCAGATCCTCTTCGAAGTATGAGGCGGCGATCACCTGGAGGAACATGCGGTCGACACCTATAGAAGTCTCAATAACATATGGTGTATATGATTCATTCATCTCGGGATCGAAATACTGCATCTTCTTGCCGCTGAACTCCTGGTGCTGCCGAAGGTCGAAGTCAGTGCGTGAGTGGATCCCCTCGACCTCCTTGAACCCGAACGGGAACCTGTATTCTATGTCAGCGGCAGCATTGGCGTAGTGTGCCAGCTTGTCATGGTCATGGAAGCGGTAGTTATTCTCACCGAATCCGAGAGCCCTGTGCCATCTCATCCTTGCTTCCTTCCAGTGGCTGAACCACTCAAGCTCGGTTCCGGGTTTGACGAAGAACTGCATCTCCATCTGCTCGAACTCACGCATGCGGAAGATAAACTGACGTGCCACGATCTCATTCCGGAATGCCTTGCCTATCTGGGCAATCCCGAAGGGGAGCTTCATGCGGCCGGTCTTCTGGACGTTGAGGAAGTTTACAAAGATGCCCTGGGCCGTTTCAGGGCGAAGGAAGATCTTCATCGCACCGTCAGATGTTGACCCTATCTCAGTGGCAAACATCAGGTTAAACTGCCTCACCTCGGTCCAGTTACAGGTCCCGGATACGGGGCATACAATACCGCTGTCAACTATTATCTGCCTGAGCTCTGCCAGATCCGGACCTGCCATGGCATCAACAAATCTCTTATGCAGGGCATCATACTTTTCGCGGGTCTCAAGTATACGGGGATTTGTAGACCTGTAAAGCGCCTCGTCAAATTTTTCCCCGAACCTGCTCCTGGCTTTCTCCACCTCCTTTTCTATCTTCTCGCTGAACTTTTCAAGATGCTCTTCGATGAGCACATCAGCCCGGTACCGCTTTTTGCTGTCACGGTTGTCAATCAGCGGGTCATTGAATGCATCAACATGGCCTGATGCTTTCCAGATGGTCGGGTGCATGAAAATCGCGGAGTCAAGCCCCACAATATTTTCGTTCAGGAGAACCATACTGTCCCACCAGTATTTCTTTATATTGTTTTTCAGTTCAACGCCATACTGGCCGTAGTCATAGACAGCACCCAGGCCGTCATAGATTTCACTTGAAGGAAACACATAACCATACTCTTTGCAATGGGCAACGAGTTTCTTGAAAACATCTTCCTGAGCCATACTGATTCTGAGGTTCTTCGTAATAATAACCGGGCAAAAGTATATTAAAATCCGCGGTTTTACAATCACGTTCCATGTCCGGAATCAATTTGTATCTTTGGCTTTCGTTTCTTAAAATACCTGTATGAAAGTTAGGTGTGATTATCTGGTGATCGGATCCGGAATAGCCGGACTCTCATTTGCACTTAAGGCTGCGGCCCACGGAAAGGTGTGCGTGATCACGAAGGCGAAGATGGATGACTGCAGCACCAATTATGCCCAGGGCGGAATAGCTGCCGTAATGTATAAGCCTGACAACTTCGAGAAGCATGTCAGGGACACCATGATTGCCGGTGCGGGATACTGCAATGAAGAGGTGGTGAGGATGGTCGTCAGCGAGGCTCCGGATCGCATCAGGGAGCTCATTGAGATGGGTGTCGATTTTGACAAGAAACCTGACGGCACCCTTGACATGGCAATGGAAGGAGGTCACACTGAGCACAGGATTCTTCATCATAAGGATTCCACCGGTGCTGCCATTGAGAAAGTACTGATTGAGAAGGCACGTGAACACAGGAATATCCGGATTTATGAAGACCATTTCGCTATTGATCTGCTCACCCAGCACAGCCTGGGCGAGTATGTGACCAGGGAGTGGAAGAACATCGAGTGTTACGGGGCATATGTTGCTGACCTGGGAACCAGTAAGGTAAAGACGTTCCTTGCCGGGGTAACGGTGCTGGCCACCGGTGGTTGCGGCAATATCTACATGACCACTACAAATCCCCCGGTTGCCACAGGCGACGGGGTGGCTATGGTGCACAGGGCCAACGGTGTGCTTGAAAACATGGAATTTATCCAGTTCCATCCCACATCACTGTATAATCCAAGGGAGAGACCGTCATTTCTTATCACCGAGGCTCTGAGAGGTTTCGGAGCCGAGTTGCGCAACAGGGCCGGGGAAAAGTTCATGCCGAAATATCATGCCCGGGGATCCCTTGCACCGCGCGATGTGGTGGCCAGGGCCATTGACAATGAAATGAAACTGAAGGGAGATGACTTCGAATGGCTCGACTGTACCCACCTTGACAGTGACGAACTCAGGTCCCATTTCCCGCACATCTATCAGAAATGTCTTTCCGAGGGCGTCGACATAACCAGGGATATGATCCCGGTCGTGCCCGCTGCGCACTATTCATGCGGTGGCGTAAGGGTTGACATGAACGGAAGGAGCTCCATTGACAGGCTCTATGCCATAGGAGAGGTTTCTTCTACCGGGCTTCATGGTGCAAACAGACTGGCTTCCAACTCACTCATTGAGGCAGCCGTTTATGCTCACAGGGCAGCTGAGGATGCATCGGCGCGCATCGGCTCACTCACTTATGAAGAAAAGATTCCTGATTGGAACTATCATGGCACCACCCACCTTGAGGAAATGATCCTCGTGACACAGAACTACAGGGAGATGCAGATGATAATGAGCAATTACGTCGGGATCGTGAGATCTGATCTCAGGCTTGCCAGGGCAAAGACAAGGCTCGAAATCATCTACCAGGAAACGGAGGACCTGTTCCGCAGGTCAACCATCTCAAGGGAGTTGATAGAGCTTCGGAACCTTATTGCTGCAGGATACCTGGTAATAAAGATGGCCCAGAACAGGCAGGAGAGCCTGGGACTTCACTACTCGATTGATTACCCTGCAAGACCCGGATCTGAATTTTAAAATACACTATATGGACGTCAATGAAACCATCAACACTACCGGGACCAGGAGTGAGTCCCTCTTTCTGACCGCACCCTTCAGTGGAAAGAACTCATTCTGGAGGTATTGTACAGGAGTAATTGTCCCGTTCCTTGCAGCTAACCTCATAGGTGGCCTGCCATTGGCTGCAGTAATCATAGCAGGTTCCCTCGACGGCTCTGTAATACCTCAGAAAGGCACCATGCCTGATTTTGAAGCCATGGGGATCAGCCTGAATGTGGGATTTGTCCTGAATGTGATACCTTTCCTGGTTGGATTGCTGGCATTCATCCTCCTGGTTAAACCACTGCATAACAGAACTTTCGGGACCGTTGTCAACGGAGGTCGAAGGATCAGGTGGGGCCGGATGATGTTTGCCGCCGTGGCATGGATTGCCGTCTCGGCATTATACCTGATTTATGCTCTGAAAAGTGATCCGGGAAACTTCCGGATCAACAACACCTCAAACTCCCTGATCATTCTTGCATTGCTGGCTTTGATACTGATACCCTTCCAGGCTGCATTCGAGGAGGTCCTTTTCAGGGGTTACCTGATGCAGGGATTTGCCGTCCTGGCACGCAACAGGTGGATCCCGGTACTTTCAACTTCAATCCTGTTCGGACTTATGCACGGTCTGAATCCGGAGGTTATTCAATACGGATTCCTCACAATGATGCCACAGTATATCTTTTTCGGAATTGTCTTCGCGGTTCTGACAATGTTTGATGACGGGATTGAACTGGCAATAGGTGCACACGCAGCAAACAATATATTTCTTTCAGTACTTGTCACCCATGAAGACATGGCCCTTCAAACCCCGGCTTTGTATGAACAGGTACAGATCTATCCCTGGAAGGATTTTGGCGGATTGGTTGTGCAGTCGCTGATTTTTATAACAATAATTGCACTGGTATTTAAATGGAAGGATATCCGCAAGCTCTATGCCCGTATTATTACACCGGCCAGGGAGGTGTCAGATGCCATAGATGCCGGTTGAACGGTCGTATCTGCCATTACCCCATTTTTCCCTGATCTCACCGATAATTGTGCGGATCTCATCCACATCCAGTGAGGTCAGAAGTTTCAGCCTGATTTCCCTGAATCCGGGAAGACCCTTGAAGTAATTTGAAAGATGCCGTCTCATTTCCAGTATGGCAGGTTTTCCTTCCTTGTGTTCAAGTGATTTGTCAAGGTGGAGCAGCGCAAGATCGGCCTTTTCCTCCACTGTGGGCTCGGGAAGTATCTCACCGGTATCAAGGTAATGGCGTATTTCCCTGAAGATCCATGGTCTTCCGAATGTTGCCCTCCCGATCATGATTCCGTCAACCCCGAATCTTTCGAACATCAGTTTCGCCCGTTCGGGCCCGTTGATATCGCCATTGCCAATGACAGGAATTTTCATCCTTGAATTTTTCTTGACCTCGCCGATAAGCGTCCAGTCGGCTTCACCCCGGTAAAGCTGAGCCCGTGTTCGACCGTGGATGGTAAGTCCTGCGATGCCTGCATCCTGTAAACGTTCGGCAACATCAACTATAATACGGCTGTTTTCATCCCAGCCAAGCCTCGTCTTAACCGTTACCGGGATTTTAACTGCCCTGATGATGGCTGAGGTCATCTCAATCATCAGCGGGATATTCTGAAGCATGCCTGCTCCGGCACCGCGGGCTGCAATCTTCCTTACCGGGCATCCGAAGTTGAGGTCAATTACATCAGGATTTGCCTCTTCGGCCCGCAGGGCGGCATCGACCATTGATTCAATCAAATGTCCGTAGAGTTGGATCCCGATAGGCCGCTCATAATCGAAGAGGTCAAGCTTTTTCACGCTGCTGCGGCCGTCCCTGATCAATCCGTCTGATGAGATGAACTCGGTGTACATGAAATCCGCACCGAACATCTTGCAGACATACCTGAACGAGGGATCTGTGATATCCTCCATGGGAGCGAGGAACAGAGGCTGCTCCCTGAGTATGGTATTTCCGAGTTTCAAGGGGTGATTACTGGTTTTCCTGGTCAGCACTGAAGAGGGTGGGAGACAGATCCTTCCTGATCATCTCATTCCTTCGGAATACATAAACAAGACCGTATTTCTCAGCGCTGGTCCTTTTCTCCTCTTCCGGAAGAGAGGAGAAACTGGCTTCAATCTCGTTCCAGAGGAGTGTTATCAGGTCATCAGCCTCCTGACGCATATCCGAGGTTTTATTAACGCATTCCGATGCCCTCCTGTTAACAGTCTTGCAATGATTTCGCGTCTCAAGGAACTTCTCATACCGTACCTTGACAACCGCAATAGTAGGATTGGTCACAGGGGAATTTCCCTTCCTGATACGGTATTCCTCCCCGTCAATGATCCGCTTGCCCCAGGCAACCAGTTCATTTTCAGTTGCAAGGGAAGGAAGGGTACTGTCATTGGAGGCGATACCGTAGAAAGCCCTTGTTTCGGGTGGCAGCTCACCCCTTGTCACTGCCATGTTCATGACCCTCAGGAAATGGGTAAGGTAAAGCCTTGCCTTACGTGCTGTCTCCTGGTTTGTCTTTGCCTTTTCATTCTGGTTGACAAGCATCTGACGCTGGTGGCTGATGGAATTTTCAAACAATGGCAGGAAAGCCTGGATCCTGACTAGGGTCTTCATTGAGAAAGCAAGCCTGAAAGGAGGTATCTCCTTGCTCATCTCAATGGCTTTTTTAAAGGCTCTCAAACGCGCAGAATCTGTATTGGGCAGGCGGCGGTAAGGCATTAATGGTTGATTTTGATGAAGCTAATATGCGAATATACGTTCTTACACGAATTTGACAATACCCTTCGCAATTAAATATGACTTTAGTAAGGCAAAAAATCCATAGCTCTTGTTACATTAGCGTACTTGTTAATAAAAACAGATTCAGATATGTTCGAAAAAGAAGTTTACATTAAGCGCCGTCAAAGGTTGAAGTCCCTGGTGAATGATGGCATCGCCCTTTTCATTGGCAATGTCGAAGCACCGATGAATTACCCGGACAATACATATCACTGGAGACAGGACAGTGATTTCCTCTATTTTTTCGGTATTGATCTGCCAGGGCTGGCAGGGTTGATTGATTTCAATTCAGGAGATGAGATTATTTTCGGCAACGATTTTACCGTCGACGACATAGTGTGGATGGGTCCTCAGCCGTCTGTTGCCGAACTTGCTTCCCGGGCCGGCGTTTTGCATACGTATCCGGTGGACAGACTTTCTGACATTACTCATGATGCCCTCAAGACAGGAAGGGAAATTCATTTTCTTCCGCCTTACCGTGCCGAGACCAAGATGACTCTGGGTGCTCTCCTTAAGGAGAATCCCTGCCAGATGCGCACGAAGGCTTCGGAGAAACTCATCAGGGCTGTTGTTTCATTGAGGTCTATCAAGGAAGATGTTGAGATAGTTGAGATTGAAAAGGCAGCTGACATATCGTGCGAGATGGAGGCAACGGCTATGCGAATGTGCAAGCCCGGAGTAACCGAACAGGAGATATACGGCGTGCTGCAGGGAATAGCCTTCTCGAAGGGTGCCTGCCCCGCATTCCCGATAATACTGAGCATCAACGGGCAGACCCTTCACAACCACGTACATGTAAATGTACTGAAGGAAGGGAGAATGATGGTTACTGACTGCGGTGCAGAGTCAAACATGCACTATTCGGCTGACCTGACCCGTACCACTCCGGTAGGAGGGAAATTCAGCCAGCGTCAGAAGGAGATATATGAGATCGTTCTCAGGGCCAACACCGAATCAATCAAGTTGGCCGGACCGGGAATCTCGAATCGCGACCTGCATCTTAATGCATGGAAGATCATTGCAGCAGGAATGAAGGATCTGGGTTTCATGAAAGGAGATATTGATGAGGCGGTGGCAGCAGGAGCACCAGCTCTCTTCATGCCTCACGGCCTTGGTCATATGATGGGTCTTGATGTACATGATATGGAAAGCCTGGGAGAGAATTATGTGGGCTACAATGATGAGGTGAAGCGCAGCACACAGTTCGGGCTCAGGTCACTCCGTTTTGCGCTGCCGTATAAGCCGGGTCATGTCTTTACTGTTGAGCCGGGAATCTATTTCATCCCTGAACTGGTGGCAAAATGGAAGGGAGAAGGAATAAATAAAGCCTTCATCAATTTTGAGAAGGTCGAGAGCTACCTTGGTTTCGGTGGCATAAGGATAGAGGATGATGTTCTCATCACCCCCACTGGTTCGCGGATGCTGGGCAAAACAGCACCAAAAACGGTTGCGGAGATTGAGGATACATGCAGGTAAAATCCTGCCCCACAACAAAATACGCATCAGGCAAATGTAGCGACAGGTCTCAGACCTGTCGCTGCCTGGCCGGATGAAAAATATGCAATCGGATGAGGTGGCGACGGTTCTCAGACCCGGCGTTACGTGCATGTATGGTCAATATGATCTGTAATATTCCCGGTTCAGTCGTGCAATATTGAACAACTTGATCTGCTTCGGGCACTGTGCTTCGCAGGCGCCGGTGTTTGAACAGTTGCCGAATCCCTGCCTGTCCATCTCCTCAACCATTGCCCTTACTCTCTCTTTGGCCTCAGGCCTGCCCTGGGGCAGCAGTGCATACTGTGATACCCTGGCGGAGACGAACAGCATGGCGGAGGCGTTCTTACATGCCGCCACACAGGCACCACATCCGATACATATTGCGGAGTCAAAAGCCAGGTCACTGCTGTGTTTACGTACAAGATTATTGTTTGCTTCCGGCGCTGCACCGGCCGTCACGGAGATGAATCCGCCTGCCACCTGGATCTTGTCCATTGCGCTGCGGTCAACTATCAGGTCCTTGATTACCGGGAACGGTCTCGCACGCCACGGTTCGATGGTAATGGTCTCACCATCTCTGAAATATCTCATCGAGAGGTGGCAGGTAGTAAGTCCGGGCACCGGACCGTGCGGATAGCCGTTAATGTACATACCGCAGCTGCCGCAGATCCCTTCGCGGCAGTCATGATCAAAAGCCACAGGCTCTTTACCCTCACTTACCAGTCTGCTGTTAAGCAGATCCAGCATTTCAAGAAATGACATGTCAGAGGAGACGCCGTCTAGGTCATATGATGCGAAAGCACCTTTGGTTTTCGCATTCTTTTGCCTCCATATCTTAAGTCTGAGTTTCATATCAGGATAGGTTAACAATTACTATTTATAGCTTCTCTCCTTCAGTTCCACAAACTCGAACTTCAACGGTTCTTTGTTGAGAATGGGCTCATTCTCGCCGTTGTATTCCCATGCAGCCACATATGAGTATTCAGAGTCAATCCTCCTGGCTTCGCCGTCAGGAGTCTGGCTCTCCTCGCGGAAATGGGCTCCGCACGACTCTTTCCTGTTGAGTGCATCGGTAATCATCAGTTCGGCAAGCTCAAGGAAGTCGGCCACGCGGCCAGCCTTTTCGAGCTGCTGGTTAAGGTCATTACCTTCGCCGGTGACTGTAAGGTCACTCCAGAACTCGCTGCGCAGTGCCCTGACCATTTCCTTTGCCTTTTTCAATCCTTCCTCGTTCCGGGTCATACCGCAGAAGTCCCACATTATCTTTCCCAGTCGTTTATGAAAACTGGCTGCTGACTGTTTACCCCTTATGGAGAGAAGCTTTTCCAGGCGCTCCCTGACGCTCTTTTCAGCTTCATCAAACTCGGGTCCGTCGGTGGGTATCCGGGGGATTCTAATCTCCCCTGAAAGGAAGCTGGAAATTGTTACTGGAAGGATGAAGTATCCGTCACCTGCTGCCTGCATCAGTGAGCTGGCTCCCAGCCTGTTGGCTCCGTGGTCAGAGAAGTTTGACTCGCCTATGGCGAACAGACCCGGGATGGTAGTCATCAGTTCATAGTCTACCCAGAGTCCGCCCATTGTATAATGGCCTGCTGGGTATATCTGCATCGGCTCATCATAGGGATTCATTCCGGTGATTGCCTTGTACATATCAAACAGGTTACCGTATTTATTCTCGATCGATTTTTTGCCCTGTTTCTTAATTGCATCCCTGAAATCAAGGTTTACGGCCAGGCCTGTTTTGCCCACGCCGTAACCTGCATCGCACCTCTCCTTGGCGGCCCTCGAGGCTACGTCGCGCGGCACAAGATTGCCGAATGCCGGGTAGCGGCGTTCCAGGTAATAGTCACGTTCCTCTTCGGGTATATCATTTGCGGGCCTCGTGTCTCCCTTCTTCTTGGGGACCCAGATGCGTCCGTCATTCCTGAGCGACTCTGACATCAGGGTCAGCTTGCTCTGGAACTCGTTAAGCTGGGGTATGCTGGTAGGGTGAATCTGTACGAAGCTCGGGTTCGCGAAGGCTGCTCCCTTTTTATATGCCTTCCATGCTGCCGATGCGTTGCTGTTGACAGCCAGGGTAGAGAGGTAATAGACAGTGCCGTAGCCTCCCGTGGCAAGCACCACCGCGTGGGCCGAATGCCGCTCTATCTCACCGGTAATCAGGTTGCGGGTAATGATGCCCCGTGCCTTGCCATCGATCACCACCAGTTCAAGCATATCACGTCTCGGGAACATCTTAACCGTGCCGGCCTTAATCTGCCTGTTCAGTGATGAGTATGCCCCAAGCAGGCACTGCTGCCCGGTTTGCCCCTTGGCGTAGAATGTGCGTGACACCTGCACACCGCCGAATGAGCGGGTATCAAGGGTGCCCCCGTACTCGCGGGCAAAGGGTACTCCAAGAGCGGTATAATGGTCAATTACCTGGTTGCTTACCTCGGCAATCCGGTAGACATTGGCCTCGCGTGCCCTGAAATCACCTCCCTTTATCATGTCATAAAAGAGCCGGTAGACGTTATCACCGTCATTCTTGTAATTCTTGGCGGCATTGATGCCTCCCTGCGCGGCAACGGAGTGCGCCCTGCGCGGTGAGTCCTGATAGCAGAAGACCTTGACATTGTATCCCAGTTCCCCCAGGGAGGAGGCAGCACCTGCTCCGGAGAGCCCGGTACCGATCACGATTATGTCGAGCTTTTTCTTGTTGGCCGGGTTAACAAGCTTTGAGGAGGCCTTGTACCTTGTCCACTTCTCTTCAAGCGGTCCCTCAGGTATCTTTGCGTTGAGAGTTATCATTGTGTTTGGGGTTCTTCGGGTTATTTGAAAAACTGGATGATGAGAGGTATAGCGGCAAATCCTGCCGGGATGAGGATGGCATATATGAGTGAGATGACCCTTATGACGGGTTTCCAGAACTCGTTTGACCAGCCAAGGGTCTGAAATGCCGATTGCAGTGAGTGATAGAGATGAAAACCGAGGATAAGGAAGCAGACCCAGTAGAGAATCACATAACCCCTGATAGCAAATAACTGGTATGCAACTGAATAGAAATTTTCAGGATCTCCTTCGACAATCCCCAGTTTGATAAAATAGAAATTGAAGAAATGGATCACCAGGAATATCAGCACCGCTCCGCCGGTCCAGATGACGAATCTCGAGAATGCAGAGGTTTCAGATTTGTTCCGCACGGCATACCTCACCGGCCTTGAGCGCCAGTTCTGAATCTGAAGGATGATACCGTAAATGATGTGAACCAGGATTGCCAGGAAGAGCACAATTTCCACAACCTTGACAAGCGGGAAGGTAGCCATAAAATGAGCTGCAGTGTTGAACGGCTCCGGATCACTTTTAATAAGCATCAGGTTTATGCCGAGATGGACAGGCAGGAACACCAGCAGGAACAAACCGGCAAGAGCCATCACGAATTTCTTCGAGACAGCCGAGAAGAGGATCTTGTTCATCGGCTTTTTACTTTATTATTTCTGGTTTTGTGAAAAATCGGAGAATTTTATTACTTACCTGTAAATTTAGAAGTTTTTTTCATTAAACAAGTTACAATGAAAAGGAGTACAGAATTCGAAGGGGTAAGGATTTCTTACACAGTGCGTGGCAGCGGAAAGCCCCTAATTCTGCTGCATGGTTATCTTGAAGCCGGAGAGGTATGGGAGCCACTGGTTGAAAGGCTTGAAGGAGATTACCGGATCATCACACCTGACCTGCCGGGTCATGGTGAATCAGGGGTGAAGGGTGAAGTCCATACCATGGAGTTTCTTGCTTCAGCAATGCGTGAAGTGTTAAGGGATGCCGGGGAGAACAGGGTATTGATGATTGGCCACTCACTGGGCGGATATGTTACACTAGCCTTCGTGGAGATGTACCCGGAGCTGCTGTCAGGATATGTGCTCTTTCACTCTCATCCACACGCTGACACACCAGAGGCAGTTGCACGCCGAAACAGGGAAATTGCCGTCGTCAGGGCCGGTAGAAAAAACATCATGTATCCGGGCAATATCTCCATGATGTTCGCGAAGGAAAATCTTAAGACTATGAAGGCACAGCTTGCAAGGTCCGGAAAGATCGCTTCACGGAATCCCGGCGAAGGTATCATTGCAATGCTTAATGGAATGATAGTCAGGCCTTCTCGTCAGTATATCCTTGAAAAGGGTACAATTCCGCTTTTATGGATTCTGGGAAGACACGACCTTTACTTCTCTCCTGAGAAGGCTCAGCGTGACATCGGGTTGCCTCACAATGCCAAGGTCATTATCCTGGAGGATTCAGGCCACCTAGGTTTCATTGAGGAGACTGAAAAATCAGCCTTCCTGTTGAAGGAATTTGCCATCCGGATAAACTGGTGATCTGGATTCAGTTGCTTTCAAGGTAATTGAGGGCTTCCATAAGAGTTTTGTCAATCTCCTGCCAGATTGGATAGAATCCCTTGTTATCAAGGATATTACGTGCAATATAGGCTTTCAGCTGCACTTCAATTATATTTTTTGAAATGCCGATCTGTTCTTTTATTGCCGGGACACCGTTTTGTCCGGCAAAGGCAACGAACTTCGAAAGTAGGTTCTGGTCATCCAGCCATTGGGTAAGTGCCGGCAGGTCATTGAATTTTTTAAGGGTTTCGCGGTTGTCCTCTGTAAATTTGAGGGCATACCTGTAGAGAAGCCCGGAGTTCCTGATAGCGAGGAAATAGTCTGATACCCCGGTTGTATCTATGGGGATAAAAATATCGGGCATGATTCCGCCACCGCCGTAAACTGTCTTGCCTCCCGGGGTAGTGTAGCGCAGTGAATCATCGTGTCTTATTGAGTCAGCCTCCTCAAACTCACCATGCATCAGCCGGTTGCCGAGGTCTTCATAATACTTGTCCACTCCCTGGTCATAGGGTTTCTGGATAGAACGGCCCGTAGGTGTGTAGTAGCGGGCAATGGTCAGTCTCATGCCTGATCCGTCACGAAACATGACAGGCTCCTGAACGAGGCCTTTGCCGAATGAGCGTCTGCCAATGATTGTACCTCTATCGTTGTCCTGCACCGCACCAGCCAGTATCTCGCTGGCTGAGGCACTCCACTCATCAATGAGAATAACAAGCTCTCCTGTCTCGAATTCGCCCTGGGCGGTGGCCTCCATATCCTGGCGCGGGGTCGACTTGCCCATGGTGAAAACGATAAGCTTTCCTTCCGGCAGGAATTCGTCGGCTATCTGGGTTGCAGCATCCATCACGCCTCCCGAGTTTCCCCTGAGGTCGAGGATCAGTTTTCTCATTCCTTTTTCCTTAAGCTCACTGAGTCCCTTCCTGAATTCTTCATGGGTGGTGAGTGCGAAGTTGGATATTTTTATGTAGCCTGCATCATCTGACATCATGTAAGATACATCTACACTATAGATAGGAATCTTGTCGCGGATAATGGTAAACGGCAGGAGTTCATTCGCACCTTTACGCTCAATTTTCAGGTCGACCCTGGTGCCGCGGGGGCCCTTGAGCATCTTGACCACATCCTCATCGGGAATGCTCCTGCCAGCGATAAGTGAGTCATTGACAAAAATTATCTTGTCACCGGGGATGATACCGGCCTTTTCTGATGGTCCTCCGGGTATAGTGCTGATTATCAGTACTGTGTCGGTCAGCATATTGAACGAAACACCTATCCCGTCAAAATTGCCCTGCAAAGGCTCATTTGCCTGCGCGAGGTCAGTAGCAGGGATGTAGACTGAGTGAGGGTCAAGTTTACGGAGCATTACCGGTATTGCCTCCTCGATCAGTGCATTTCGGTTGACTGTATCAACATAATCTGATTCAATAATATCAAGCACCCGGCTCAGCTTGTCATTTGAAGGCGGGAAGTTTGTATACAGCCCGGTCTGGGGGTGAGGCATATAAAAGCCTATCAGTATGCCAATTGCAACAGCAACTCCGATTATCAGCGGAAGGTACGCCTTGTTATATTTCATTTTTCTTTTCTCCGAGGTCAATATAAAGAAGCTCAATGTTTGCCCGTTTCAGAAGCTCGATGCCATCAAGATTGCGGTACTGGTTGCTGTAGACAACCCGCCTGATACCCGACTGTATGATTAGTTTTGCACACTCCATACAGGGTGAGTCGGTGATGTACAGTGTAGCATTCTCGCTTGAGTTGTTTGACCGTGCAACCTTGGTGATGGCATTGGCCTCAGCATGTAAAACGTAAGGTTTGGTAACATTATTCTCATCTTCGCAGACATTTTCAAATCCGGCCGGAGTACCATTATACCCGTCGGAAATAATCATCTTGTCTTTGACTATCAGTGCGCCCACCTTTCGCCTCTGGCAATAGGAGTTTTCAGACCAAACGGCGGCCATCCGCAGGTAACGCCTGTCAAACTGATCCTGTTTTTCCCCGTAGGGATGAATGGCATCCTTTTTTGTTTTTATTTGGGGTCGGACCATGCTATAATAAAGATTATCATTGTTTTGCCTTATGATTTACGGCAATTTTAATGCTTAAAATAATATTACTGCCTTAAAATATTCAGTTTAAGAAAATTAATATTCGGCAAAAGTATTAATATTTTGTCACGTTATGGAGACCGGTTGAATGGGTCAGTCAATTATTATTTCCCCTTGAAGGTACAGTAAGGCATATCCTGATATAAGCGTTCTGTCATCATGTAAGGCACATTCCAGGTAGCCGCCGCGGGCTGACAGCTGTCTGGCTTTCAGGGATTGTTTGCCGAGCCGGGCTGACCAATATGGAGTAAGGGTGGTGTGAGCCGATCCTGTGACGGGGTCTTCATCTATCCCGATCTGTGGACAGAAGAATCTGGAAACAAAATCCGTGGTGTCACCCGGGGCGGTAACTATAACACCCCTGCTTTCCGTCTGCGCCAGTTTTCTGAAGTCAGGCTTCATTTGCCGTATATCGGGCTCACTTTTGTAAATGAGCATATAGTCACTCCTTCCGAGATATGATTCGACCGGAACGGCACCAAGGCTTTCGCTGATAAATGAAGGTAATTCGCATTTCGCCGGATGATCAACGGGGAAATCCAGCTCGAGGAGATCGCCTCTTTTCCTGATGGTGAGATGACCCATCACCCTGGAGCGGAAAATTACTGTTTCGCTTTGCGGTTCAAGAATATTCAAAACCACAAAAGCCGAAGCAAGGGTTGCATGGCCGCACAGGTCAACTTCCTCCATAGGCGTGAACCACCTTATCAGCCACTCATCCTTTCCGCGGGTGATGAATGCAGTTTCAGACAGGTTGTTTTCCATTGCTATCTTCTGCATTGTTTCCTTGTTGACCGGTTCGGTAAGGATACAAACAGCAGCCGGATTCCCGGTGAATGGTCCGTGGGTGAAGGCATCAACCTGGTAGATTGGTATATTTTTCATTACCGGATTCAATTTACTCATCCAAAGGTATCACTGTTTGGCCGAAAAAAGTCTCCGGATTTCAGAGGATTATTATATTAGTACTATGATCGAGATTCCTGACACAGGCAAGGGCACCCATATCATAAGGCTGACGCCTGCCAGGTGCAATATATGGGCTGTTACGCGAAACAGCAGGACAATAATTGTTGACACGGGTATCTCCTTTGACCGTAGCCGGATAGAGAATGCACTGGAGCGAAAAGGACTGATTCCCGAGGCGGTGATCCTCACCCATACTCATTTTGACCATGCAGGCAACGCAGCCTGGCTGCAGGCGGAGTACGGTGCCGAGGTGGTGGTGCAGGAGGCCGAGAGCGAAATGCTTGCTTCAGGGGACATGCCGATACCAAAGGGGACCTATACCTTCACCCGCGGCCTGGTTAGTATAGGAAAAAAAATGGGCCCGGTCTTCAGGTATGACCCGTGCGTTGCAGAACATGTCTTTGCCGATCAGTTTGACCTGAACCGTTTCGGAATTAATGGGTTTATTATACATACACCGGGGCATTCACCGGGCGGGGCAACAGTGGTGATTGATGATGAGATAGCCATTGCCGGTGACTCGGTAATCGGAACTATGCCCGGCTCACCGTTTCCCCCCTTTGCAGATGATGTTCCGTTGCTTATCAGCAGCTGGAGGAAGATCATCGACACCGGCTGCAGATCCTTCCTTCCCGGACACGGCAAACCGGTCAGCAGGGAGGAGATGATTATTGAATACAACAAAAGAAAATAAAGATGACCGGAAGATATATCATTGCCATCCTCACCTGGTTATCTGGCCTCAATTTGTAAAGGCCACATGCCGGCTCCTGAAGATTTTTCCGGGATAGTGTGGCAGTTTCACACAGGGTGTGAAGTTACGTGTTATTTGTGCCTGCCATTCACAGTTTGAGCTTGATATTCATTCTGGCAAGGATCGCCGTAAGCCCGGCCATCAGTAACGCCCAGGCAATGGAGCCGATAATAACCACCACTGGTTCAGATGATTGCTTGTAGAACAGTACAGAAATTGCTGACATCCATATTGCGTGGTAAAGGATATCAGGGGCCAGGTAGGTGGTCAGTGAATGCTTCCCTGCAGGCCTGACAAAACCCGCCCATCCGGTCAGCCCCCTGACATCGGCAAGCCAGTAGATGGCAGCAAAGACAAGGAAGCTGATGCCACTGCAGATCATCCCCCAGCTGGGCGTAGCCATGATCTTTGAGATTATGAACCATTTCCTCAGAAAGAATCCCATGGCGAGGGATACTGCTCCCAACGTAATGAGCATCAGCAGGATTTTCATATTTTCCGATTCCTTCATCTTCCTGATAAGTACTCCGGCAAGCATGCCGGTAAGCACTATCAGTGGAACATTACCCTGTATGAGTATTCCCAGGGTCGGCCTCAGTGGATCGAGGAAGCCAAGAACTCCGGACTGATCAAGGATATTGATCACCAGGAAGAAGATGACAGCAACCGCGGTCCATACCACTGAATCCCGGAATGCCACATAAATCATCGAAGCAGCGAGATAACCCCATCCTATGAGGCCAAGAATGCCCCACCAGCCGGTTATCATCCAGCCCGGGTTCTCGGTTGTACCCGACCGGAAAATTATTACCAGGAAGATCAATGTTGCAATGCCGGCAGCCCGCATTATCATGAAAAGCAGTTTGTGTTTCCCTTCCGGGTAATCATTCCATACCAGGAAGACCGATATATACATGAGCAGTGCCCAGAGGTTCCTGTCAATGCCGGTGGTTTCAGGATTGACTCTTCCGGAGTTCAGCATAAGGACCCCTATGATCAGGAGGCTGACAGTACGAATTGCTATGTGAAGAAGTATTCCGGATACCGGTTTGTTCTTTTTTATCCTGCCTGAGATGGCGAATGGTATTGCCATTCCCACGATGAACAGGAATCCCGGAAAAACCCAGTCTGCGAGCCCCATGCCGTCGTAGTCCGCCTTCATATGCCCGAGCCAGGCAGGTGCCACTTTCATGTTCAGGTCATTGACAAAGAGCATGAGCAGGAGGGTCAGTCCCCGCATGATATCAACAGAGGCAATTCTGGCTCTCTTTTCCATATTGTCTATAGTATCCTGATTTAGAATTTAAGCCTGCTTCACTACGGTGAAATCCAGGCAGGGCACATGGCTCATAATTTGCTCCTTACACCTGTTACGGATCCTTTGTAAAACTGGCCTTTTTTATACAGCAGCATATTTCCTGACTGCCCGAACCCTATTCCTGTATCGATGCCAATGACTTTATTTCCAAAAAGGACTATGATGTTCTTTCGCGGAGTGTGTCCTACTACTATATGTGCTTTGCCATAGAAACCCAGAATGGAATCCAGGCTTGAAATGTCCGGAGCTGTATCTTCGAGGTATCCCCTGTACCACACCGGACCATCATTTCCGCTCAGCAGTTTTAATTCTTTATCTTCAGGAAGAGAATTTATGTCCTTACCGACGATGCGGTCATGAAAGGCCTGATTGACTTCTTTGATTTTCAGCTCCTTTCTGACCAGTTCAGGTGATACTCCTGCATGAACGAACAGGATATCATTTATTGTGATCATTACCGGCTTCGATCGCAGCCACATACCCAGAACCGAATTCTCTGAATAGAGGGCTGGATAGGGTAATCCGGTAATAGCTTCGACTTTGGTGTATTTTTCATTAATATATCTCAGGTCACCGGCAAGAACCATCAGTTCATGATTGCCAAGTATGAAATGGACCCTCCCGCCGCTCTTTATCGCCTGTTTTTCAAGTTTGAAGAGATGCCAGAGAATTTCTGTCACCCTGTCACCCCTGTCAAATGCATCGCCGAGAAACACCAGGTGCCCCTTGCCGAACTTCCAGTTCAGCTCTTTATCTATGATTCCATTTGACAGCAGGTGGTCAAGGTAAGTATCATAATAGCCATGCACATCACTTATAACAGCAATACTGTCAATGCCTTTGTAATTCTGACGGTAATTGGGCCTCGTTCCGTACACCCTGGTAAGTTCCCGGTAGTTGAGTGAAAGATCAGCGGGAAGCATTGTCTCATCAGTGACGCCGGGCAACAAAATTCCTTTACGGAGCTCGCCGTTTTCAACCCATATTACCCTGAGAGTGTCATCCGTCAGGAAATAATAAGGGCCATCATTGATCAGGGTATCCCTTTCTCCTGAAGGAGCAGCTGTCAGGTTCACTGAGAGAATCAGAAAAAGAAATAGGGTCATGAGACAATTTTTCATTTCTGGTTGTACTAATTTCAAATCCAATTTATTAAGGCAATCTGCAGAAAAAATACTTTCCTGCAAGATAATACTTCTCCACGGACATTATCCTGAAAGGCTGATCCCGTTTGCAAGCTGAAAGTATCATGCAACTGAGGTACAGGATCAGACAAATTCATGATTTGTCAGGTAAGACAATTCAAGCATACCCGGGTAAAATCCGAACGGCTGTTAATGATCCGGGTCCTTCCTTAATAATATTTGACTTGAGGCGCTTAATTACATATATTTACTATTTATAGCAGAAAACAGGGTTTAATCCGGCGACTTTAGTAATCATTACAACAATCAAAGGCCATGTCAACTAATTTTCTCAGTCTTGACAATCCGGTATTCTGGTCCATTATGGAGAGGTTTGCACTGAACCTGGTTTTTCTTTTCCTGCTGTTAAGGGTTGTTTATTACAGGTTTACAAGAAAGGAAAATTACCTGTTCGGGTTTTTCCTGATGGGAATCGTAATCTTCTTTATTGGAGCAATGCTGAAGATTGTTGCCATGGAGTTTCAGATGGCAATAGGATTGTTCGCGATATTTACCATACTAAATCTCAGGACTATAAGTTTTGATGTAAAGAATATGGCATATCTTTTCGCAGTAATTGCCATTTCTGTCCTTAACGCCCTCGATCTCAGGGGGAAATTCCCTTTCATGGGGGTTGTAATTTTCAATATCATGATTATAGCTTCTGCATTTATTCTTGAGTGTCTGCTTACCAGGAAGAAAAAGTACAGTACCCACCCGATCATTTACGATAACCTGGAAATGCTGAAGTCACATAACAAAGAGGCTTTGATCGCCAATGTCGCCGAAATGACCGGGCTCGATGTCAAAAAAGTCAAGATCCAAAGTGTCAATTATAAGGAGAGGACTGCCGTTCTGGATATCTATTACAGGGACTGATTATCGCAATTCCTTGCAGTTCTCGAGCAGGTAGTCGATCAGACTGTCGAGGTTTCTTGGTTTTTCAAGCTGATCGAAAAACTTATCCATGAAAGTAATGATATCTCTTTTATCAGCCTTGCTCAGGTAAGGGAATTCAGTGATTACAGAGTAAAGCTCCTCCTTCTTTTCCCGGAGCGCCATCAGTTCTCCCTGATAGACCTCCCTGGTCCGGCAGATGCCTGAAAACATGCGATCGCGATTGGTTTCTATCCCTAATCCCGGCGGAGGAATGGCATATTCGGCATTTACCACTCCTGTCAGATCAAAATCGAATGGAACCGGTATGCCCAAACGACTAAGTTCAGGATTTACTGATGTGAAGACTGAAATATTATGCTGTCCGGGTACAGACCAGTCCCAATTTGACACCATGTAATTGAAGATCGCGAGCCTGTCTATCATGGCCGGAAACATATGGGTCTGTGACAGGGTTTTTGTTTTTACCTCAACCATATTTAGTCTTTCTTCAAGAAGCCTTTCCGGTTCGAGGAGTATTCCATATTGCGTGACCGTTTTCCGTTTATTTTCCGAGTCAATCAAATCAAGGCTTATCAATCTGGCCCTGAAGCTGGTATCAGTAAGAACATTGTACAGTTTGTAAACAAGGTATTCTCTTATGACATAGTTGCCGTATAATGATCCTTGCTGGCATTGGTTGACCAGCTTGATGTTCTTTATCCTGCCTGAATCAGATACTTCGTAAAGAGGTTTCTTGAAGGTGATTCGTGTCGGAGGATATTTGCATCTTTCGAAACGTGATTGACCGCGATATTTAAGTGTTACCTTTCTTTCAAGCTCGTCAGTCTCGCTGAAGTGCAGTGTCATAATCCCTTCAACGGACTGGTCTCTTTCTGCCTTTTTCAAGAATTTCACGACATCAAAGCGCAGTGAAACTTTGAGCAGATCTTCCTCTTCAAACAACGATAAATATCTTTCCGGAGGCTTCTGATCCTGGACCTCAGTTCTGTTTGTATCAATCCGGTCTTTCTGATTCTGGCCGGTGGAATCAACCGGGCTCACCAGGCTTTTCACAGTAGTGTCATTCTGACCGTTGGACTGCAAAACAGAAAAAACAAATAAAAGAACCAAACTGAAATACAGGTTATGACCAGCATTGTTCCTTTTGGAATTGATCCCGGTCTTCATTTTATTCTGTATTTGAATAACATTATAGAAGCAGGGTTTGTTCTGCCTTCATTTGAAATAAGCATATCCCCGTTGTCAAGGAATGAAATGCCTTCAGGCATACTGAAAAGATCCGGTCGGAGCTCTTCAATATATGTTATGGTTCCGTCATCATCAAAGACAAATAACATTCGGTTAACAGCTGAAATAACATAATACATGTTTGTTATCGGATGTATTCCAAAGTCAGATACCATGAGACTGATTATCTTTTCTTCTTCCCGGTCTTTGATGTGATTTTCTGAAGCGTACCTGGTTACCCCAGGCAGATCAAACTCCAATACCTCTTTTACAGAATCCCTGGCTGCCTGCAGATCAAGTGCGTAAACAGGATGTTTATTTTCATCTCCGGGACCTTGTCCGGGATTGTTTTTGGGAACGATCAGCAGCCTGTGATTTCGCCTGTCGTAACAGAGCCCTTCATAATTTGCTGACAGGCCGGCCGTGGAGGCGAGTTGTTGCGTAAAAACTGATGATCTGTCAATTCGGGTTTCGAAAAGAGTGCCATCGCTTCTTAATACATAATATGAACCTGCGACAGATGCTATTCCCTCATAATCACCGGGATAGTGAAAAATAAAATGATCCTTTATCTCATTTTTCACCATGTCGAAAATGAATACTATTCCATTTTCGTCCTGAACGCAGGATAAATTAGATGAATCGATTACTGTAATTCCCGATATTTCAAGAAGAACCGGGGGGAGATAAATTGTCTTATCCGGATTGGATAAATCATATCCGATGGGATTTGATTTTCTGATGTCAGTTGAAGTGTTGCCCCTTTCAGTTGGATGGCCGCAGCTGAAAATGTTCAGGCATGAAAAAATGAGAAAGAGTGAATTGGATTCAATCCATGACATCTGTAAGGCAATTTGTTTGTATATCAAAGTTAAGTTACAGATATGCCAAAGTCAACTGATTGTCAGTATCCAGGTAAATACTGGGTTCTGACGGCTCAGACATGACAAAAAAGTCTGTAAATGTCTTTTGAGATCAACCTGCATATGTCCGGTCCCCAAGATAAAACACTCTCCAAACAAATCCGAAAGTATACGTAAAATGGTTCCCAGTGCTGATTCCCTCCTTATATCAGGCTCCCCGCAGAGCCCGGTTAATATCTGTAAAACCTGCTAAATATCACATAAATAATATTAAATAATATGTATATATTAGCAGATAATCATAAATATGTAAACGAGAGAACTTGAATTTTTATAATTATCAGGTCAGAATGAATATCAGCAATATTCATTGTCCGGTTCTGTTTATTTTGATTGTCACAGCCATTGGATGGAACTCAGCATGTACTCATTCTGCGGATATTTCTGATCTGCCCGAAGTCTGCTTTGAAAAGGAAGTATTGCCGGTATTTCAAAACAGTTGTGCTATTGCTGGTTGCCATGACGGTAATGGAGAATCAGATCTTGTGCTTAATAATTATCTGGATATAAGTCATGCGGTAATTCCCGGGCGTCCTTTTGACAGTGAGGTTTACAAAGCCATAATCGCAACCCGGGGAGAGAACAAAATGCCTCCGGATCAGCCTCTCTCCCTTGAAAATAGGACAATTATCAGACTCTGGATTGAACAGGGAGCGCTTCTTACTATCTGTCCTGATCCTGATGGAAATGGCGGGAATCCTTACATAAATCCCCGGGCCTGTTTCACGCGGGATATTCTTCCTGTACTTGTATCCCGCTGTGCCTCTGCCGGTTGTCATGATGCTGTCACTCATGCAGAGGGTTATATTTTCACCAGCTATTCCACATCCATGATTGCTGTCGTTCCCGGTAACCCGGGTGAAAGCAAGTTGTATGAGGTAATTACCAAAACTTCAGGTGAAAACATGATGCCACCTGCCGGGAGCGCCCAGCTTACTCTTGCCGAGAAAGACTCAATCCGGAAATGGATCAGCTACGGAGCACTTAATGAAGAGTGCGGTGAAGTTTGTGATACTATTAATACTGTTACATTTTCCGGAACCATCTGGCCGGTTATCCGGACCTCGTGCCTGGGATGCCATTCCGGGGTATCTCCATCTGGTAATACTGATCTCGGATCATACGCCACTATCTCCGTGCCGGCTTCAAACGGCTTGCTGATTCAATCGCTCCGGGGTGCAGGAGTGCCCAGGATGCCTCCTGCGGGTGTTTTTTCAGTATGCAGGATCAGGCAGTTCGAAATATGGGTTAGTAATGGCTTTCCGAACAATTAAAAACGGCTCCGTCATGAAAAAATGCCTGTGGCTGGTTGTAATCACCGTACTGCTTTTCCTGCTTGCAGGCTCATGTTATTACGACACCGAAGAAGCTCTCTATCCAACACTGAATTCAGGTTGTGACACAACAGGGGTGACATTCAGCGGAAAGATTTCATCCATGCTCGCCAACAATTGCCTTTCATGCCATTCGAATACAACTGCAACAGGTGCCGGAAACGGAATCCGTCTTGAAAATTATGCCGATGTAAAAAGCAGGGCCACGGATATTGCGGGATCAATAAAACATGCCGGCGCCTATTCACCCATGCCTAAGAATGGAGGAAAACTTAATGGTTGTCTGATTAACCAGTTTGATATCTGGATACGCACTGGAATGCCGGAGAACTGACCGTGAAACTTAAAGAACATACTATGAGGAGATTACCTGTCCTTCTTCTTCTTTTGATGGTCGCGGGTGGACTGTATGCCCAGGATGACCTGATGGACCTGTTGGACCAGGATTCCGTCCCCGAAATAAACTTTACCACGGCAACTTTTAAATCGACCAGGATAATGAACGGGCATTCGAATGAGAGGATGCCACACGGACAACTTGATTTCAGGATCTCCCACAGGTTCGGTCTGTTAAACTCAGGACCTTACGAATTCTTCGGCCTGGATCAGTCCAATATTCATTTCGGTTTTGATTACGGATTCACTGACTGGTTGATGCTGGGGATCGGGAGAGGCACATATGAAAAGACTTTTGATGCATTTGCAAAGGTTACCTGTCTGAGGCAATCATCCGGAGCCAGGGTAATGCCGGTATCAGTCTCAATACTGTCATCTGTGGCTCTGAAGTCTGTCAGATGGAGTGACCCTGAACGGGAAAACTACTTTTCGTCAAGGCTGTCATATGTAGGGCAGGTATTGATTGCGCGCAAAATAAGTCAGGGATTGTCGGTTCAGATTACTCCTTCGTATGTGCACCGTAACCTGGTGCCTACGGAGCTTGATCCGAATGACCTGTTCGCTGTCGGAGCCGGGGGAAGGATCAAACTTACCCGGAGAATCAGCTTTAATGCTGAGTACTATTACCTTGCAAATCCAGGAGCCGGAGGGAGCCAGAAAATCTACAATCCGTTGTCCCTTGGCTTTGATATAGAGACCGGAGGTCATGTTTTTCAGCTCATATTTACCAATTCACTAGCCATGATCGAGAAGGGGTTTATTGGAGAGACAACCGGAAACTGGCTTAAGGGGGATGTTCATTTCGGATTCAATATTTCAAGAGTATTCACACTGAAAGAATAATAAATAGCAACATGAAACGAGTTGCCCTTATAATAATTATTATGCTGCAGGCTCTGTCCCTTGGAGCCCAGAAATACATGACCAGGAATGGTTATATCGGATTTTATTCACATACGGCACTTGAAGATATCAAGGCAGATAATAACCAGGTTGCTAGTATCCTTGATATTGCCACCGGGGGTATCGTCTTCCAGGTCCTGATAAAATCCTTCCATTTTGAAAAGGCACTTATGGAAGAACATTTCAATGAGAATTATCTTGAATCGGAAAAGTATCCGAAATCAACTTTTAACGGTAAGATAACGAACCTGTCCGAAATAGATTTTTTAAAAAACGGGACTTATGATGTCACTGTTGAAGGTGACCTGACAATTCACGGGGTTACAAATAAAGTAAGTGCAAAGGGCTCACTGGATGTCAGGTCAGATGGCATCAATGCAAGTTCCAGGTTCACTCTGGTCCCTGAGGATTACAAAATAGAAATCCCCGGGATAGTTAGAAACAACATTGCCAGATCGATGGAAATGACTGTTACCATGAAGTATGAACCAATGACTGTCAAATGATTGGCTGGTCTGGCAGACAGGGAGATAGTAAGATGGCACAATTACATGAAATCGATGAATACATTTAAATTGAAAAAAGCGCATAAGATTGCGCTTTGGCTGGTATTCTTCCTAGTAATCGGAGGGATTCTGGCTGGCCTGTATATGTACAACCTGCAAGATAAGGATCTGCAAAAGGTCAAGCCTGATTTTATAATGACTGCCACAGAGCTTCAGAAGGCATTTGAGACTGATGAGACTGCTGCGGGCCAGAAATATATAAACAAGATAATAGAAGTTTCGGGGGAAGTAGAATCTGTTAAAGAAGGAGAAACCCAGACTCTTGTTATTACACTTAAGACTGAAAACTCTCTATCTGCGGTGAGTTGCACCATGCAGGCTGAATCTGTCACACAGGAATTCACAGCGGGTGATCAGGTTTCACTCAGAGGCCAATGTTCCGGATTTCTGATGGATGTATTAATGAATAATTGCACCGTAATACAAGAAACTGACTGAGGCGGCAAGCCTATCATCCGCGATAGCTTCCGGGTGACCCGGTCGCCATTCAATGCAACAGAATCAGAATAATATTCAATTGACTACAATTGTTGCTGTCATCGTAGGATGAGGAGTACAATGATAGGGGTAAGTACCTGCAGTCGGGAACTGCCGGCTATAAATACTGTTGCTGGTAAGGCTTCCACTGTCAAATAATCCGTTATCACTTGTAACAGTATGAATAACTGCATCTTTATTTGTCCAGGTAATTGTTGTTCCTGCACTTACTGTAATGCTTGAAGGTCCAAAAGCCATTCCCTTAATCCATACCTCGTTTGCTCCGGGTGTATCGTTACCACCGTTATTATTTCCGTCACCGTTCATTGGGTCCTCTGCTTTGGAACAACTATTTGTTATACCAATAATAGCAAGGGAAAGGACGATGCCAATGAAATTCCTGCTTTTATAACCAACCATTTTTTTCATGATAAGGCTTTATTAATTGTCCGGAGAAAGAACAATTCTGCAGTGGTTAAGTTCATGTAAATGATTTAATTTCAGGTACGAAGCCAATACCCCCCCCAATAAAAAAACCTCTTAACATCTGTTGGTTAAGAGGCTTCTGAAGTACCCGGAGCCGGGATCGAACCGGCACAG
>DHUL01000089.1:16522-17722 GCA_002409145.1 Bacteroidales bacterium UBA5235 | reverse complement strand
CCCAGAGCCGGGATCGAACCGGCATGGAAGTGAATCCACTGGTGTTTGAGACCAGCGCGTCTACCAATTCCGCCATCCGGGCATAATCATAATAAATCTGGTTCTTTATGTTATTGTTGTTCGACCAATATTTTCTTTACTCATCTCATCCGGCTGGCGGAATTGCCTCCCCTGCGTTCCGGCTGTTCGCTGAAAACACCCGCCGGGTGTTTTTGACACTCACCCCTGCCATCCGGGCATCTGCCAGTCTGCAATCAGCAGTCTGCAGTCAGCAGTCTGCAATCATTCAGACTGGCTGGGTGCGAAAATAAAACAATTTTCTGAATCTCCCGCTATTGCATCATGACTTCACGATTTGCCAGCTGGCGGATGCGGGATTGGTTCTCCTCCCGGGCAGGAGCCCCAGATTCCCTTTTACCTGATCTTTAATATCTCAACCTTCCTGAATTCCACTGGATGGGATTCAGACTGCAGGGCTATGTAGCCCTCCTTCAGAGGGGTCCCCTGCGGCAAGGTGAATCCTTCCGGCAGATCGCCTCCTACCTGCGGCCCGGAATAGGTCAGAACCGTGTCACCATCGACAATATGATGAATGATGCTGTCTGCAAAAACTACCAGCTCTGCTGTCACCCATTCGTCATCATAGAAGAATTTTGAGGAAGAGGAGGTGCAGTGCTCTGTTATCAACGCGTTATCTATAACAATATGCGTGTGCGGCGTGCATACGTTCATTGTGGGTGTTTCACGGTCAGCAGTGCTTCCCAGAAACTGTACCTCCACCGATACCGGCCAGTCCTGGTTCAGCCCGATTGTTGCCGGATCCTGGCAGTGAAACATGATGCCGCTGTTGCGGAATCCCCATGAGGGACCGCCCGGGACCTGATCACCGGTGAAACGGTATTCAACACGCAGTTTATATGAAGAAAACGGCTCCTTATAATAGATGTGGCCGAATTCATACCTGAAGGTGTCATACTCTGCATATGAGACCTTCATGACACCATCTTCAACCACGAAGGTATTTTTGTAGTTTTCTCCTATGGGTGATCCCTTGATCTTGATGATCCAGCCGTCGAGGTTCTGGCCATTGAAGAGAGAGATCCAATGTTCCTTCTCTTTTGGGGCACAGGAGGACAACATCAGGGTGATTGTGGTAAAGATCAGGAGCTTATTAATCATTTGATTTACAATGCTTAATGG
>DHUL01000089.1:7206-16235 GCA_002409145.1 Bacteroidales bacterium UBA5235 | reverse complement strand
TATTACACTCACAATCTTGTTATACATTTCTTAATTGCCTACGGCAAATGAACTACTGCCTTTTGTTAACTGACTCAATGATAGCCTGTTCAATCCCGTCGGCATCATACCCGCACTCATGCCACAGCTCCTGCTGTGAGCCGTGCTCTACAAAGTAATCAGGTATACCCATGCGCCTTACCTCGACTGCATAGCCGTGATCAGCTGCAAACTCGAGCACGGCGGTGCCAAAGCCCCCCTTGATCATGGCATCCTCAACTGTGATGATTTTCCTGAACCGCTTCATGACGCTGTGCAGTGCCTCCTCATCAAGCGGATTGGCGAAACGCATATCGTAGTGGAATACTGAGATACCTTTTGCACGTAGCCGCCCGGCAGCTTCAACCACAAAATTCCCCGGATGCCCAAGGCTAAGCACAGCAATGTCAGATCCCTCGCTGATTAGCCGGGCGCGTCCTACCGGTATCTCCTCAAAAGGCTGGCGCCAGTCGCATATCACCCCCGTCCCGCGAGGGTAACGGATACTGAAGGGCCCCTTAATGCTGTCAAGCTGGGCGGTGTACATCATGTTACGCAGTTCAACCTCATCCATGGGTGCTGAAGTGATCATCCCCGGGATGTTACGCATAAAGCTGATGTCAAAGAAACCGTGATGCGTTGCACCGTCAGTTCCGACGAGTCCTCCGCGGTCCATGCAGAATATTACCTTAAGTCCCTGGATAGCAACATCATGCACTACCTGGTCATAGGCTCGCTGCATGAATGATGAGTAGATATTGCAGTAGGGGAGAAGTCCGTTCGCAGCCAGTCCGGCCGAGAATGTGACAGCATGCTGCTCACAAATCCCAACATCAAATGCCCTGTCAGGCATCTCCTTCATCATTATGTTGAGTGAACATCCCGAGGGCATTGCAGGGGTTATTCCCACTATCTTTTCATTCTGCCGGGCCAGTTCCACTATTGTATGACCGAAAACCTCCTGGTATAACGGATGTTTGGAACACTGTACCGGTCTTATCAGCTCACCCGTACATTTGTCAAATTTACCGGGTGCATGAAAAATCGTCTGCAGTTCTTCAGCTTTAGGGAATCCCTTACCTTTCACCGTGACACAGTGGAGCAGCTTTGGCCCGGGAATGGTCTTCATATCTTCCAGAACCCTGGTCAGATGCATGACGTCATGTCCGTCAATTGGACCGAAGTATCTGAATTTCAGTGCTTCAAACATGTTGCTTTGCTCAAGGACAGTACCCTTGATGCCGCTCTCGAGCTGTGCAGCCAGTATCCTGGCCCTGTTACCAACCCTCTTGTAGCGGCCGAGCAGGCGCCATATCCTATCCTTGAACCTGTTGTAAGTCCTGCTTGTGGTGATATCAAGCAGGTACTCCTTCAGAGCTCCCACACTGGCGTCAATTGAGATATTATTGTCGTTCAGGATGACCAGCAGGTCAGCTTTCTGATTACCGGCGTTATTCAGGCCCTCGAAAGCCAGCCCGGCCTGGAGTGCCCCGTCACCGATCACCGCCACCACCTTCCGTATCTCGCCCTTGGCCTGAGCTGCAACTGCCATACCCAGAGCTGCAGAGATCGATGTGGAGGAATGTCCCACGCCGAAGGCATCATATTCACTCTCTGACATTCGAGGGAAACCGCTGATACCCTTGTATTTCCTGTTTGTATGGAACTGTTCCTTCCTGCCTGTAAGTATTTTATGTCCGTAGGCCTGGTGACCCACATCCCAGACAATCTTGTCATATGGGGTGTTGTAGACATAATGAAGTGCGACGGTTAGTTCCACCACCCCAAGGCTTGCCCCGAAGTGACCGGGATTACTGCTGACCTCATCAATGATGTACTGCCTGAGCTCATTACTGAGCTTTACCAGGTCAAGCCTGTCAAGCTTCCTGAGGTCGTCAGGAGTATTTATCATGTCTAACAGTCGTTCTGATGATGACATTGATTCGGGTTGTCAAGTACCGGGTCAAAGATACTTATATTTTACTTTTTCCCGAATCTGGGATATATGTGGTAAAAGCATTCCTGGTTCCATCTGCTGGAGAGATGAATGGCCTCCTTAATGATCTGGATCAGTTCGTTATCCGCCACATGTCCGGTACTGGTGGTAAATTTTAAATGTTGTTAATTATTCATCCTGCAATCAGGGGCAGCATTCCCTATTTATTGTTTAATTCGCAACGGATGTACAGTAAAACTCAGCATGTTTATGAAAGTACCAAGAATTCTGTTGCCGTTACTTCTGCTGGCTCTCACCGCGGTCTCCTGCGTTACGGGTAAGAGATATAACACCCTCACTGACAGGAATCTGCTGCTGATGTCAGAGCGTGATTCGCTCAAGGCGGAAAACATCTGGCTGACGATGTCGAACCGTGAGCTTACGACGAAGTCGATGCAGCTCGCCGGAGATACCGAAAGGCTTACGAAGGAAGTGGATGAAGCACGGACGGAGCTTGCACAGTCAAGGGATGATGTCAATCGGCTCTCCACGAGGTATGATGAGTTGCAGAGAGCCCAGGCCGAGCTGGTTGCCGGGAAAGCACAGGAGACCCAGAGGCTGCTTGCCGAGTTACGACAGGCGCAGACGGAACTTCAGCAACGTGAGGACCTGATGCGTGATCTCGAGATGAACCTTGACACCAAGAAGGCTACCCTTGAAGAGCTCACCTACGAGCTGGAAAAGCGTAATACACGGCTGGCTGAGCTTGAGAAAATGCTTGATGCACAGCAGAAAGCCGTGAAGACACTGAAGGACAAGGTGTCTGAAGCCCTCTTCGGGTTCGAGAACAACGGACTGACGGTCACAATGAAAAACGGCCAGGTATACGTTTCAATGGATGACAAGCTGCTGTTCAAAACCGGCAGTTATGAAATTGACGCCAACGGTCGCGCGGCACTGCGCAAGCTCGGGGCACTGCTTGAGAAGAATACTGATGTGACAATCACCATTGAGGGGCATACTGATGATGTACCCTACAGGGCTGCTCCGGGGCAGCAGATCCTTGACAACTGGGACCTGAGCGTCAAAAGGGCTACAACTGTTGTCAGGGTTCTGACCCAGGATACACACATCAATCCGAAGAGATTTGTCGCCTCAGGACGAAGCGAATACATCCCGGTTGATCCGGCAAAAACGCCCGATGCCCGCCAGAAAAACAGGAGAACGGAGATAATCCTGACACCTGACCTGACGGCGCTTTACCGTATTCTTGAGAGTTATTAATACCGGCGCCCGGATCACGCCCGCATGACGGGAGAACAGTTCCGGGGTGCTTTGGACTGAAGCATGGCAGGAGGATTATTCATTAAACTCGCCCAGGCGTACTTTAAGCTTCTCCAACGCTGCAACCAGGTCATCCTCAGGCTTGAGGAAGTCAAAATCTTTCCAGAATCCCGGATCATAACCATTGATGGTGAGCGAAAAGACTGAATAAGCCGGTGCGAGCTCCTCATGGTCAAACCTGGCAACATTCACGGTGCGATGCTCAGTGACAGCGAGCTCAAAAAAGACATTGAACCGGCTGCTGAACACTTTATTCCTACCCCTGGCCAGGAATCCGAGGTCGCCACGGACATGTGACAGGTAGTACCTACCGTCAACATTCCTGTAACGGGTCCGGTACCTGACATATTCCGGCTTCATAGAATAATCCTTCGGAAGCCTGCTGATGAACGACTCTCCGGTCTGGTCCACATAGCGTGGATTGACCTCGAATTCGGCGAGCATCAGGCTGTAATCATCAACATTGATATAGATATCGCCCTGCATCAGGGCTTCGGTGATCCACTCCTTCTGTTTGAATGAGATAACGAATGCCGTCTGACCATCAATTGTAACTATATCAGTAAGATGATATTCGTAGGAGTTAAATGATTGAGGATCAAGGAAATCAAAGAGATGCCTCATTCCGTCGAGGGAAAGTGTGGCGCTGAGACCCGCCTTGAGCCTTACTGCAAGGGTGTCCTTTGCCTCGAGGCTTTCAATCTTGCGGCTGCGGATCACCTTGATCTGATCATTCTGAAGAGACCTTGAGTAGGGGCTTTTGTAGATCCTCAGCACTGCTTCGGAATATATCTGTGGTTCCTTTTTGCGGTAGACCCCTTCGCGATAGAATCCGGTGAGTATGGCCGCAGTAGTCCCATAATTTGAGGCCACGGATGAGACTGTCCTTCTCAGAATGACCTGCGGATCCTGAGCCCTGATGATAATCTCAGGTATAGGGATGTAGTCCCTGTCCATGGTGATTGTCATCACGTTTCCCGGGAGGCTCCGTACAGGGAGCAGCCTGTTGACATAACCCACATATGAGACTGTCAGGGTGTCATTAAGGTTTTCCTCGCTTATCCTGAGGATGAAGTCGCCGTTGTAATTTGTCACTGTCCCTTTTCCGCGGTGGCTGATACCGATTGTAGCGAAGGGCAAAGGTTCAGATGTTTCTGCGTCCACAATTTTACCACCGATTGAGAGGAAGACCGGGAGCGAATCAGCAGGCGGGTCCGGCCTGGGAGGAAGGGCTGTCTCACGGTACAGGATTATGTGTCTCCCCTGTATGAGGTAATGTATGGCGGTATCACCTGCCACAGAGTCAAGGATCACCCTGACCGGCATCTCGCCGCCTGCCGGGGTGAAAGTCCTGTTTGCATTTATTATCTGGGTGTCATATGTAAAGAGATAACCGGTGAGCCTGCTGATCTCACCCAGCGCCCTGGATGCCTTGATGCTGTTTCCCGGCAGCCTGAAAGTCCTGTCGAGGATGCTCTCCTGCGGGTATGAAGGCAGTGAGAGCACCAGCAGGCCGGCAATCAGGGCCGCCTGTATCTTCCGTGATCTGTTTGGCCCCATCAGTTCCTTTTGACTCTGTCAGCGGAACAGGATGTAAGTAGTTCCCTCCCTGACAGAGCGAAGGTTAAAGGTAGTGCAAATCAGTTTAACAATGGTATCCTGAGGCTGCTGTTCGAAGGGTGAGGTGAGTCTGAAGTCATTTATCTCAGGGTCAGCAACCTTTATCTCAATGTTGTAAGCCCGTTTCAGGTCTTCAAAGACCACTTCCAGGCGCTCGCCGTCATAGGTGAGCATACCGGTGTGCCATGCGAGGTAGTTAACGTTTGTATTACGTTCCTGAGTGGCATTGCTCCCTGACACCTTTCCGATATATTCAGGTTCAAGGGTCAGGCTGCCTGATCCGTCCACATTTGTCACCATCACTTTCCCGGTAGCGACATAAACCTCCACCTCGTTACTGGCATTTTCTGTGATTACGTTGAACGAAGTGCCAAGTACCCGGATGTTTGCCTTTCCGGCATCGATAATGAAGGGATGTTCTTCATCGCGTGCGATGTCAAAGAAAGCTTCCCCTTTCAGAGATACCCTGCGTGTCCCGCTCCTGAAGTTCTTCGGGTAGGTGAGGCTGCTGTTCCGGTTAAGGAAGATAGTGCTTCCGTCAGAGAGGAGCACCTCTATATTCTTCTGGTCAGAGTCTGAAGTCAGTGTGATTTTCTGAGGGGCCGCCACCTCAAAGAGGAGCCATCCCGCACCTGCAACTATGAGTACCATTGCAGCAATTCTTGCAAAAGTTGTAAGGAACGGTGTCCTTTTAACGGGCAGGGGCATCACAGATGCTTCAGCCGCCTCAATCCTGCCATTCAGTTTTTCCCATGCTTTGTCAACATCAACAGGTTCCTCTCCTGAATGTTTCAGGTCATTCCATTTTTTCATTATATCTGCTTCTTCACTGGCCAGTATGCGGGCCTTTTCACCATCACCGTTCTCCTCTCCGGAAAGCCATGAGGCTGCACCGGCCCATTCCCGGTCATTCCATTTTTCTGTTTCATCTAACTTCTTCATCACTCTGCAAGTGCTTTTCTGAACTCTTTAAGTGCCTTTCCCATGTCTGCCTCTACTGTTTTGAGCGAGACGGCAAGCTTGTCAGCTATTTCATTGTATTTCAAACCTTCGAACCGGTTCATCCGGAATATCAGCCTGCATCTTTCGGGCAGCCTCTCGAGCACCCTTGTCACTCTGGCCTGTAGCTCATGATAATATATAGCATCGGTCACCGGTTCGGCAGTCACCTCAGCCGCTGCCAGCACTTCGCCGGCGTGACGGCTGACTACCTTCTGATGTTCCAGGTAATGCAGTGCCCTGTTGTGTACTGATCTGTAAAGATAACCGTTCAAAGAGCTTTCAATTCTGAGGCCCTGCCTGTCCTGCCACAGCCTGAAGAAGAGTTCCTGTACTATTTCTTCCGAGGCATCGTGGTCCCTGATAAGGTTTTTTGCATAGCGCACCAGTGATGCATAGGAGGATCGGAACAGCTTCTCAAACTCCTGTTTGTCTCCCTGTCTGATCCTTCCTATGATTTCACTGTCGCTGAACATCAGCAGTATCCCCCCGTTTTACTCTGTCCTGTCGCTGAATTTAACCTTCCTGCTGAGCTTTCGTATGGCTGCCTCGATGCTCTGGTCAGGCTCAATCACGTTGTAGTCACCCCAGAAATCAGGGTCAGCAAAGGCTGCAACTTCCTCCGTGAAGAAGTCTGTTGGTTTCATCCTCTCCTTATTCGAGAACTTCACAACATCCTCTTCGGTACGGTCAGTGATGGCAAGCTCTGACATTGTTATATAGTTGGTATTGAATAGTTTCTTTTTCCAGTCAACCTTGAACTTAACCTCAGCCCTGGAATGGGTGAAATACCATTTTCCACCCTGTTCACGGAACCGGACCATATAGGAGGTCAGTTCAGGAGTCACCTGCATGCCAATGGGTTTCTTCCTGATGAACATCGAGGCCGCAAGCTCCTTGTTTTCAAGGTTGAATGAGAACTCGGCCTGTGCCACTGCATAGGTTTCGATGTCAATGAAAAGACGACCCTGGTAGAGAGGTGTGGTAATTGAAGGCTTCTGGTAGAAGTTGATGACATAGTTGGTACGGTCATCTATCATGGCGATATTTGAAAGCTCCAGGTCATACTGGCTGAGGGCTTCCCTGGTGAGGAACGTTTCGGGGTTCTTCACAACGTCAAGATAGAGGGTGGTGGTAGGTCCGCCCTGCAGTTTGAAGAGTACGGTATCCATCTTTTCCACGTCATTACTCTTCCTTCCCTTGTAAATTCTGACGGCATCATACCTGAGGCTATTATGGTATGGAGCCTTGAACACTTCAACCAGGGCTTCTCCGATTGAGATATAGGAGCGGTTCTTGCGTATGGTCTCCCGGTAGAAGCCAGTCATGTCATTGGCAACGGCAGGGTAATTCTGGTCAAAGCGGCTGATGACCTGTTCTATTATTTCTTCGGGCACAAGAGGTTTTACAATTACTTCCTTGATGGGAATCAGGGCGGTCTCAAGGCTGATAACGTTGCGTTGTCCGTTGGTTTTCATCTCTTCAATCGCCATCACCCTGTTCTTGTAGCCTATAAAGGAGAACTCAAGTTTGCCGGTCTCACTGCCGGTGAGTTTCAGTGTAAATTCTCCGTCAAGGTTGGTTACTGTCGAGACATTGCTTCCCTGTACGGCTATGCCGGCAAATACCAGGGGCTGGTTTGTCTCGGCGTCAACAACCCTTCCGCGGATAGTTGTCACCTGCTGGGGCCTCTCCCTATTTGATTTTACCGGTGCAGCCGATACTGTCATGTCACCTGCGGTCAGAAAGAGGAGCAGTGCCGAAGCAATTGCTGTAAAAAGGATTTTCGTTTTCATGGTCTTTTTATTTTTTTGTTCTTAATCCGGATCATTGTTCCATAGTAATGACCGGAATTGGACCCTCTTCCCTATACATTGACAGGAAAAAATTGTTCATTTGCCTTTGCCATGGCAACTACATTCCTGAATGCAAGTTACTCTGTTTTCTCTTACGCTGCAAAGAGGTATGGCGGCATTCGTGCCAACCCGCCGCTGCCGCCGGCAATCAGCGTTGAGCTCAGCAGCGTTTGCAACCTGGCCTGCCCTGAGTGTGTCACCGGCATCGGCCTTACCAGGAGAGTGAACAGTTTTATTAATTATGATCTCGCTGAAGAGATTGCCGCTCAATCAAGGGGGCGGGTTCTGTCAGCATGGCTCAGTTACCAGGGAGAACCCATGATGCACCCTGAATTCTTCCGGGTAACAGGCCTCTTTGCCGGAATGAACCCGGTGATTTCAACCAACGGCCATTACCTGGGCAGGGAAAATTGCAGAAAGCTTGCAGATTCACCGCTTAAAAGAATAATCATCTCCTGGGACGGTGCCACCCCGTCTGCTTACAATATCTACAGAAAGGGGGGTGATCACAGCATCGTCACGGAAGGTATCCGGAGGCTGGCATCCATTGTGAAAGAGAGGAGATCAAAACTGGAAATCATTATTCAGTTCCTTGTTCACAGGGGCAATGAGCATGAAACGGGTGCAGCCTCTGCCTTTGCAAGATCTGTTGGCGCAGGCTTCCGGGTAAAGAGCATGCAGGTGCTTGATCCGTCAGAAGCCGGGAAGTGGGCCCCGTCAGATCCGCGATGGTCACGCTACCTGAAAGGTGAAGACGGTGGCTGGCGGGCTGAAGAGTCATCAGCAAAAGGATGCCTGCGGATGTGGACCTCGACGGTAATAACCACCGACGGGGATGTGATACCCTGCTGCTACGACAAAAATATCCGGCATGTGATGGGAACCCTTGGGCAGCAGACCCTCAGCCAGATCTGGAGAGGCGAGAGGTATAGTTCATTCAGGGAGAGGGTGATGCGTAACCGCAGGCAGGTAGATATCTGTAAAAGTTGCCCGGAAGGGAAAAGACTGTTTTTTTAAAATGGACGGCAGAATGCTTATTGTCAGGTGCCATTCAATTTGTAATTTTAAGCAAATCAAACCGGAAGTCATATGAAGATCCTGAAAATCGCACTTATTATCGTTGCCGTCATCCTGGCGGTTGTTCTGCTGGCCGGGGTAATAGTTGTACCCGCCCTTCGTAAGTCGGGCCTTCCCGAGCTTAACGGAGAAAAGAGAATTGCAGGCCTTACGGCCGAAGTGAAGGTCATACGCGATGA
>DHUL01000089.1:0-6929 GCA_002409145.1 Bacteroidales bacterium UBA5235 | reverse complement strand
GCACAGGAGAGGCTATGGCAGATGGATATGGTAAGACATGCCACCCAGGGCCGGCTGTCTGAGCTGTTCAAGAGAGACATGTTTGACACTGATATCTTCCTGCGTTCCCTGGGGATGCCGGAGAAGTCGCAACTGGTGCTGGATAAAGGTGATCCCGCTATACTGGCAACACTTCAGGCATATGCTGACGGAGTAAACGCCTGGATCGCCCAGTGCGGGAAGAAACTTCCCCCTGAGTTCAGGATACTGGGCTACGATCCGGAACCGTGGACCATGATAGACATTACTAACATAATTGGATTCATTGGCTGGGATCTTGCCTCGTCAAACCTCTCGACCGAAATCAGCAATTATAAACTCGGCCGGAAGCTGGGTGCTGAAAAAGCTGCAGAACTAATTGCTGACTGGAATATGGTTGATGAGGTTGTCTTTCCTGATTTTAAACTGGATGACAAGCTTACAGGCAAGGCGCTTGAAGCAATCAGCTCCATGGAGAAGCTTGAGGAGCTTGGCATAGTCACACTGTCAGGAAGCAATAACTGGGCTGTATCAGGAAACAGAAGCGAGACCGGAAAGCCCATCCTTTCAAATGATATGCACTTAGGGTTCAACGTGCCGGGGTTCTGGATGCAGGTACACCAGGTCATCCCGGGCAAGCTGAACGTAACCGGCGTGATCTTTCCCGGTGAACCGTTTATAATTGCCGGACACAATGACAGAATTGCATGGGGAATGACCAACCTGAGCGTCGATGACATCGACCTCTTCGTTGAGACGGTTGATACGACCGGCAACAACTATCTGTACAATGGTGAATGGCTTCCCTTCCGTGATGTGGAACACACACTGAAGATGACGGATGACTCAGCACAGACGAGAGTGATCAGATACACACATCACGGTCCGGTCATCTCTGGCATGCAGAAGATCGATGACGCAGTGCTCTCGATGTGCTGGAGCGGTTATGATTACAGTGACGAGATAAAAGCCGTTTACCTTCTCAACAGGGCCGGCAACTGGGATGAGTTCAGGACAGCCCTCAGTCATTTCAGGGCAATCAGCCAGAACTTTGCTTATGCTGATGTTGATGGCAATATAGGACTCAATACAGGAGGCGGAGTGCCTGTCAGAAAGGGGACAGGCCTCCTTCCGAGAAGGGGTGATACCGGAGAGTATGAATGGAAAGGCTATGTGCCGTTTGAGCTCCTGCCCTCATCATTCAATCCTGATGAAGGATTTATCTCATCAGCCAATCAGAGGACGGTGGACAGAAATTATCCATTCTACATCAGCGGTGAGTTCTCAATGCCATACCGCATAATGCGGATAAGGGAGATGGCTGCCAGGGAGCAGATGCTTGGAATAGAGGACTTTAAACAAATGATCACCGACAATCACTCAGCCTATGCGATGATGCTTACCCCTTTCATACTGAAGGGAGCAGAGGCTCTCAGCGCTCCCGGCGAAACGGAAAAGAAAGCAATTGAGGAGCTGAAGGGGTGGAACTATGCTATGGACGCCTCACTTGTTGCCCCCACACTTTTTGAATTCATTCGTATGGAGATGGCACGTCAGCTCCTGGGTGATGAGCTGGATGAGCTCTATGGAGCAGCCCTGGGAAGGCAGCATGACTTTTATATCTACAGCCTGATGAAGGAGGGGCCGGATGAATGGGTCGACAATGTTGACACACCTGAAAAAGAGAGCCTGGAGACCATCATTGCCCGGAGCATAAGTGCAGCGCTGGATACCCTGACTGTCAGGTACGGCGTGTATGGTGAGCAGTGGCAGTGGGGCAGGATTCATACTCTAACCCTTGAACATCCCATGGGAGGGGTTAAGATCCTTGACAGGCTGCTTAAGCTCAACTCAGATACATATGGTGTAGGAGGAAGTTACCACACCGTTGAGCCTTATGCCTTCAGGGATAATTTCAGGGCACATCATGGCGCCTCCGAGAGGCATATATTCAATACTGCTGATTGGGACAAGTCTCTTACGGTCATCCCCACCGGCACCTCAGGCATACCGGGCAGCCCGTTCTATCTCTCGCAGACCGAAACCTACATAAACAACGGGTTTTACAGTGAGCCCTTCTCTGACGCAGCTGTTGAGGCAGCAAAAAAATATGAGATGATCTTCCTTCCGGGAAAATAGCCTGCCGGCACAGGAATTGAATAAAAAAAGGGGTCAGCCCCCTTTTTTTTATACCGTCAGTATCTCTTTTTCCTTGACTTCCATTATCTTGTCGACTCTGGCTATGTGTTTGTCAGTCAGCTCCTGGATGAGCCTGTCGCCGGTTTTCTCCTCGTCTTCCGGAAGACCTTCCTTCAGGAGTGTTTTAAGTTCGTCAAGGAACCATTTGCGGCCTGTGCGGATGCTTATCTTAGCGGTCTCACCCTCCTGTTTCACCTGCTTCACAAGCTGATGTCGCCTCTCTTCCGTCAGGGGAGGTACGTTTATACGGATGACTTCACCATTGTTCATGGGGGTCATGCCGATATTGGCTGCAAGAATGGCTTTTTCGATCACACCGAGCATGTTCTTTTCCCACGGCTGGATGAGTATGCTCTTGGCGTCAGGGGTGTTTATATTTGACACCTGTGCCAGCGGGGTCAAGGTACCGTAATAATCTACATTTATGCCGTCAAGCAGCAGCGGGTTGGCTCTCCCGGCACGAAGGTGGGAGAGTTCGTACTCGAGGTGCCTGATAGCCTTTTCCATCTTATCTTCGGCTTCGTCTCTGATCAGTTCCAGTTCTTCAGTCATATTGTTGTTTTTATTCTGGTGGAAACAAATGTAGAAAAAACTTTTCAGAGAGTAATGACGGTTCCGCACCTCTTACCCTCTGCCACAGCCCTCAGGTTACCCTCCCGGTTCATATCGAACACAATCAGCGGCATGCCGTTCTCGCTGCACATTGCGAAAGCTGTCTGGTCCATTACCCTGAGCTTTTTGTCAATGGCTTCACCGAAGGTGAGAGAATCATATTTCACTGCTGAGTGATCCTTTTCCGGGTCAGCAGTATAGACGCCGTCAACCCTGGTGCCTTTGAGGAGTACGTCGCAGTTCAGCTCCACGGCACGCAGGGCAGCTGCCGTGTCAGTGGTGAAGAAGGGGTTGCCAGTACCTCCGGCCAGGATGGCCACACAGCCGCAGTCAAGTGCCGCTGAAGCCCTGTCCCTGTTATAGAACTCACCCACCGGCTCCATGCGTATAGAGGTGAATACTTTTGCGTTACATCCGGCCCTTGACAGGAAGCTCTCCAGGGCGAGGCTGTTGATCACTGTGGCAAGCATCCCCATCTGGTCACCTTTGACGCGGTCATAGCCTTCGCCGGTGCTTCCCAGTCCGCGAAAGATGTTTCCGCCACCGATTACTATGGCTACCTGGCATCCTGCATCAACTACATCCTTTATCTGCTTTGCGTAGCTGGTAAGCACTTCAGCATCCAGCCCGGTACCATCAGGGCCGCCTGCGGATTCACCGCTGAGTTTCAGAAGTATTCGTTTGTACTTCATTACAATATTCTTTTTAATGACGGAAACGAAATTAGCAAAAAATGTGCCCGGAAGATAGCAGAGGCAATAAAAACAAAGCGGCGCTCCGGGGGATACGCCGCTGTATGTTTGTAATGCAGGAGAACCTTTACTCCTTCTTGTCCAGGGTGTCCGTCCTGAAAATATACCAAATCGGGCAGGTACGGGTCAATGCTGTAACAGCCAGGATAATTGCAAGAATAATGAAAATCAGCCCGGTGATCTTACCTACAAAGAAATAGAGGATTACGAGCAGTGCGGCCAGAACCAGTCTGACAGTCATGTCTGTTTTACCGATGTTCTTTTTCATAAGTCATTAACAGTTTATTGAGACTAAATTAATAATAAAATATTACACCACCGGAAAAATTCATTCAAGCCTGATGGTTAAAAAAGAAAACGGCGTCCGTCAGGGCGTCGTTCCGTTTATTTCAGTCAGCTGCCGGTCAGACATTAAGTGTATAGCGAACGAAGCCGGTTGCCTTGAGGCTCTTGTCATGGCTTTCGAGGTACTGCCTTATGCTGAGCTTGCTGTCCTTTATGAATTCCTGGTTCATAAGAGTACTCTCCTTGAAGAACTTGTTCAGTTTACCCTGGGCAATCTTTTCAAGCATCTCTTCCGGTTTGCCTTCGCGGCGTGCCTGTTCCCTGGCGATGTCAAGCTCCTGGGCAAGAATCTTCTCAGGAACGTCATCCTTATCCACTGAAACAGGGTTCATTGCTGCAACCTGCATGGCAACATCCTTGTAGACCTGAACATCGAGGCCTGCCTTGCTGAAGCCCACCAGTGAGGCAAGCTTGTTTCCCGGGTGGACATATGCCTGTACGGCTGCAGCATTAATGTTGCCGAAGAATGTAAGCTCGAATTTTTCACCGGTGATACCGCTTTTTTCAAGCACGATGTCACTGACCTTTTTGCCGTCGATGAGAGAATTTTTCAATGCCTCAAGGTCAGCCGGGGCTGATTTGAGGGCACCGTCAAGTATCTGGTATCCGAGTGCAATAAAATCAGCATTTTTGGCAACGAAATCAGTCTCGCAGTTCAGTGAGATCATCATTCCGGTTTTGCCGTCAGCTGTTGTTTTAGCCAGAACAACGCCTTCGGTGGCTTCGCGGTCAGCGCGTTTGTTGGCGATAGCCTGACCCCTTTTGCGTATCAGTTCCTGTGCTTTTTCAAAATCTCCTGCTGCCTCTTCAAGGGCTTTCTTGCAGTCCATCATGCCGGCGCCAGTCATTCTTCTCAGTTTGGCGACATCGGCAGCGCTAATATTTGACATCTTGTTAAATCTGTTAAATGGTTGATTTGACTATTCTTCCTCTTCAGTGCTCTCTTCGGCTTCCTCTTCGGGTTTTTCAACTGAAGCCTCCACTGCGTCGTCACTCTTCATAACGGGTTTCTCCTCTTCGTAGTCAGCGGCCCTGAATTTACCTTTGCGTGAGCCTTCCGGCATCTCTTCCCTGTCAGCCTGTGAGCTGTCCTTGTCCTTCTCTGCCTTGCGCTCGTTGAGTCCTTCAGCGATAGCCTGGCACATGACGTCAACCACCAGCGAGATTGACTTGGCGGCGTCATCATTTGCAGGGATTACGAAATCAATATCTGACGGGTCAGAATTGGTGTCAACCATTGCAAACACGGGTATACCGAGTCTTTTTGCCTCATGAACGGCGATATGTTCCTTGGACACGTCAATCACGAAGAGTGCGGAAGGCTGCCTTGTCATGTCGGCTATAGAACCGAGGTTCTTTTCAAGTTTGGCTCTCTGGCGTGTGATCTGCAGCTTTTCCCTCTTGGAGAGGTTGTCAAAGGTGCCGTCTGTTGCCATTTTGTCTATTGAGCCCATCTTTTTGACCGCCTTGCGGATGGTGGGGAAGTTGGTGAGCATTCCACCCGGCCATCTTTCGGTCACATATGGCATATTAACCGATCCTACCTTTTCAGCGACGATATCCTTCGCCTGCTTTTTGGTTGCCACGAAGAGAACCTTGCGGCCTGACTTGGCTATCTGCTTAAGTGCTGATGCAGCCTCGTCTATCTTGATCGTTGTTTTTTCAAGGTCAATGATGTGAATGCCGTTGCGCTCCATGAATATATAGGGAGCCATTGCCGGGTTCCATTTTCTTTTAAGGTGCCCGAAGTGTACACCGGCATCCAGTAATTCTTTGAAATTGGTTCTTGACATTTTGATTGTGTTGTTAAGTTTACGTTCTGTGAAGTCAATTGCAGAGTAGTTCCTGGCGGGAAGTCAATGCAATTTAGATACTAAACCTGCATCTATAATAATTGCTGTTGAACTCCTAACGCTTGCTGAACTGGAATCTCTTACGGGCCTTGGGTCTGCCGGGCTTCTTTCTTTCAACCTCGCGCGGATCACGCGTGGTGAAACCTTCAGCCTTAAGCTTCGACTTGAACTCCGGATCAACCTTGATCAGAGCCCTGGAAATCCCAAGACGAACCGCCTCTGCCTGACCTTTTGATCCACCGCCGTCAAGGGTGACTGTGATGTCAAATTTGTCGGCAACATTAAGAAGGTTAAGGGGCTGGAGGACCACATACTGCAGGATCTCATTAGGGAAATACTGCTTGTACTCCCTGTCATTGATCATGATCTGTCCTTTTCCGTCGTTGAGATATACTCTTGCGACAGCCGCTTTCCTTCTTCCGATAGCGTTGATAACTTCCATGTTTCTTACTTAATGGTTTTTAAATCAATTGATTTGGGTTTCTGAGCCTCGTGTTTGTGTTCGGGGCCTTCATACACATAAAGGTTCTTGAAGATGGCGGCGCCCAGACTGTTTTTCGGAAGCATTCCCTTGACGGCATATTCAATAAGCCGTGTAGGATTCTTCTTCATCAGCACATCAGCCTTGACAATCCTCTGGCCTCCGGGATAACCCGTGTGCCTGATGTACTCCTTGTCAGTCATCTTTGCTCCCGTCAGCGCAACTTTTTCTGCATTGATAACAATTACGTTATCACCACAGTCAACATGAGGTGTGAAGCTTGTCTTGTGCTTCCCCCTCAGCATCAGGGCAACAACAGATGCCAGACGCCCGAGTGTCTGACCTTCCGCATCTACAAGTACCCACTCTTTCTCAACAGTCGCCTTATTGGCTGAAACTGTCTTGTAGCTTAAGGTGTTCACTTTGTACTAAGGTTTTGTTAATTAATGATTTTTTAAAATAAAAACCCCAATTTTGGGGTCTGCAAAAATACAACATATTTTTATTTCGAGCAATATGTTGTACTTTTAATTTCTTTAATATCCGCATGTGCAGCAGAAACACCCACCAGACCGTACATCTGATCTGCCTCCTGTTGGCTGCCTTCCTGATGCCCTTATCTGTCTGGCTTCTCTCCGTGGTATCCATCGTCATGTCTGCCAACTGGCT
>DHUL01000042.1:25202-25831 GCA_002409145.1 Bacteroidales bacterium UBA5235 | reverse complement strand
AAATTCCACTTGGAATTATCACTGTTCATATCAAATTTACCAAGTGAAGGTGTGCTGTCTCCGACAGACACAAGGACCAGCTTCTCATCTGAACCGGGAACAAGTTTGGGCATTATTCTGTATGTTCCGTCAGTTAACTGATCAATCCGCCACAGCTGTTCCGGTGCACCTGTAAATTCCGGTACGGTTATCACCTCGGCATCGGCTGTTGCAGCCAGCGCCCGGTTCGTTCCCGCTATCACTATTTTATAATAGGGTCCTCCTAAATATCCACTTGAATCAGGAGCTGCTGTAATGGTCCATTTCTGATGGGGACGGGTCATGTAATCGCCGATTCTTACCCCAATATTTCCGGTTGGCCAGGTGTTTATCACATCTGCCAGTTCCTGTGAAGGAATTGGTTTTACCGGTTCATTCTGATTACGCCCGAATCCACGCATTCCACCGGCCATTCTTACAAAATCAACTACTAATTCCAGGGCATATCCTCTTCTCACAGACTCTATTTCATAGGTTCCTTCCCTGAAATTATCTCCCGCAACAGGCCATCCGTCTTTCCAGAGTAACGGGTGGATGCCCAGAACGCTGCGGCCACTCTGATCGAGATCTGCTTCATAATGGCATGACAT
>DHUL01000042.1:19231-24892 GCA_002409145.1 Bacteroidales bacterium UBA5235 | reverse complement strand
GAACGGCCGACAACAATATTATATGTTGAGTTAGCGCCATCGCAGCAGGTTCCGTGGGTGCCAAGCAGGTAATACCATCCGTCACGATACTCCAGGTCTGTAGCCTCACAGTCAATCGCAATATCGATGGCTTGGTTGCCTTCAACACGTTTCCCGGTTTGTGGATCCAGCTCAATAAGACGAATGAACCCGAAGTAGGTTCCGTAGGAACACCATAATCTTCCATCGGTTGGATCCAGAAGAAATGCCGGGTCAATTGCATCACAATCTTCAATGCCGTCACTAAAGGCAACCCGTGTTTCATCTTTAAATCCGAAATCAGGAGAATTTGGATCAAGTGATTTCGTCCACATTACATAAACACTACTTGCATGACCTCCATCGCCTTTAGCGTATGAAACGTAGTAACGGTCTCCAATTTTAACAGCATCAGGTGCAACCCCTCCGCCGGGTCTTACTGCACCACTATTCCATGTCCAGCCATCTTCGGATATTAATCCGCCTCCGCCTGTTCCAAATGTATAGTACTTGCCGTCACATTCCATGATAGTTGACGGATCATGTATAAATGGTTTCCCGATTTGTGCCGTTACGGTTCCGGTCAACAAAAGTGTCAACAGGGATGTTATGCCCAATATTTTAATTTTTGATTTCATAATTCCGATTTATATACAATTGAGATATTCTTAGTTTGACTGGCTGAATTTATTCACAGCTAATGGTGATATCTTTAATCGGCTCTCCGTTCTCATCAAGGAAGCGAATGCAGAAATCACTCATTCCGGGGCCGTTGATTACTGCTCCCCGGATTATATTTGCGCCTTTGACAAGTGTAAGCCGGGGAGAGAGACAATCATCCATTACCATGCGTCTGTCTCCCGAAAGTATCACTGCTTCTTTGCCATTCAGCCACCACATTGATGCTGAATTTGACCCTACAGCCATTCTTACATTTTTCATTTCCTGCGGACTATTGACCACCGTTACAGCCCAGAAAAGAACTCCGTATGTTTGTTTGTTCAACCCATAGGCGAAACGAAACAGTTTCACATTATACTTTGTGCTTTCCAGGGCATGCCAGGTCAACTCCTGTTCTCCGACTTTTACTTTTTCTCCGTCTTTGGGTAAAACAGTAAACTGTTCCGGGAAATACTCAGTTGTAAACGCTGTTCTTATATAACTGTCTGTAAAAACAGTATTGGTACGGTTTGGTTTGTTGATTGGCTCCAGCAGTAACCAACGCTGAATAAATCCCTGGGAATCAGGTGTCTTCTTTGATTTTGTGGCCGGAATGAAGTAGGGTGCGATGCTTCGTACAGTATCGCGTTTTGTAGGATCGTCCATCTGACGTCCAGCTGTGCCAGGTTGCGCATGTAATCCTAATCCTGTAAGGATTAAAGAGATAACCGCTAATGACAGTGTTTTTAATTTGATGTTCATGATAAATATTAATAGTGTTTACGATAGTGTATTTTTAAAAAATTAAACATTTCTTATGCTAAACTACCACAATATTTTTCGCTTTTTACTACGATGACAGAAAATGAAATGTAATTGATTGATAACTGAAAGAGAAAAGTCTCTCGGAAGCTAATTGACCTGAATAAAACAGATAAGGAAGTAAAATTGATGACTACATTTATCCTTTAAATTTTTAGTATAAGAGTTTTAAATATCACTGACATTATGAAATTAAAATTAATGGTTACTGCAGCACTCTTTCTATGTTTAGGAATTGTTTCATCTGCCCAGCAATCCTATCCGGAGGGGAAAGAAGTTTTCAAAAATAGCGACGTTGTTTTCCGCCAGATCGACGAACACACCTGGGTTGGAACCGGGAATTTAGTCTATAACGAAAGCCTGTATCTCGTGGAAGGAACCGATAAAGCTGTTTTGATCGATGCGGGGACTAAAATCAAAGGCCTCGATGGGATTGTGGCAGCTATCACAAAAAAGCCGGTAATAATGGTGGCCACACATGTTCATGGGGATCACACAGGCTCATCAATTGATCGGTTCCCTGAAATATACATTAATCCTGGCGATACGGTTCTGATTCCTCAGGTAATGCCTGGCTATAAGGGGAAGATCAGATACCTGGCCGACGGTGAAGAAATAGACCTTGGGGACAGAAAGCTGGAAGTGGTTTTTACACCGGGTCATACCCCTGGCTCCACTTCATTTATTGATAAGGATGCGGGGTATGGATTCAGTGGTGACTCATTTGGTTCCGGGAACCTGCTTTTAAGCATGAATTTCTCGACTCTTATTTCAACCTGTGAGAAGATGAGTGCAATTATGCAGAAATACGGGATTAAAAATCTTTTTCCCGGACACTATTATGGTAACAATCCTGAAACAAAGCAGAGAGTTGATGATATGGTAACCTTAAGCAAGGATGTATTAACCGGGAAAGTGAAGGGAGTAGAGAATCCGGATGGTGGGATGGGGCTTAACCTTGTAATCAGTGACTACGGCGTTCGAATCAATTATAATAAAAAAGCTATCAATTAGAATCGATGAAATTATGAAAAGGCTCTTTTTCTTAGTCATTGCAACCTCGCTTTTGGTGGAATCATCTGTCACCGGTCAGGGCTCTTATGACAAAAATTTAGTAATTACAAAAACCGACATCGAAAAGGCAGGTACATCAATCCCGGCTTCGGCAATCGGAGAACCTGTCAGTTCGGTTAAACTATATGCTCCGCGCTGGGTTGAAGCGACCGATGCCACTCCTGCATACGGTATTGTCGAGGGTTCAATTTTCCCTGTAGATCCGGAAGGCTGGCCAATTAATTTTCGTGTTCTGCTTCCCGCAAGCTGGTCGTATCGTGCCATGCAGACCGGCGGAGGCGGTATGAACGGATCTATCACAGTCAGAGAAGGCAGAAATCCGCTGTTAAATAAAGGTTTTGCATTGTATGGCAGCGACTCTGGCCACCAGGGAGGAATGGGCGGAGGAGGCAAAGCTCTGGCTTCCGGTCCTTCAGGAGCTAAACCTGAAGAATGGAGCCTCAATGAGGAAGCTATCCGCAACATCGGTTATATGCAAATGAAGAAGACCCATGATGCAGTGATGGTTATAATTGAAAGGATATATAATGAAAGACCTCGTTTCAACTATTATGTCGGAGGCTCTCAGGGCGGACGCGAAGGACTTATGGTCGCCCAAAGATATCCCGCAGATTATGACGGCATAATATCTGATGTCCCGATAGTCAGCCTTTCGACTCTGATGCTTGCTCCTGAACTGATAAGGATACAGGAAAAACCACTGGCAGGCTGGGTGACGCCTGACAAGACTGATGCAATCAGGACTGAGTTCCTGAGGCAATGTGACAAACTTGACGGGTTGTCAGACGGGATAATTAATAACTATATGGCGTCACGTACCATATTTGATGTGACAGACGGTTCGGGTCCTGCTGATCCATGGGCAGCCCTGCGCGTGCCGGAAGGAAAGGATCAGATACCGGGAGTTGCTTCTTCACCGGACAGGCTTACTGACGGACAGATTAAGACACTCGAATTCGTGTACAGCAGGCTCATATTCAAGTCACCACTTGCAAACGGCGTCAGATCGTTCGGCATGTGGCTCCCGACTATCGATCCTGAATCATTCGGAACGATTACCCCTAACCGGTATAAAGGACAGGAAGGAGCGCCGGATAACGCTCAGGTTCACTCCGGGCTCGGAGTTCTCGGGGTAACCGGGTTCCTGATGCAGGATCTGGCTGCCAATCCGCTGGACTATACCGAGGATAAAGCCATGCTTAAGCGCCGGAAACAGATATCCGAATGGCTCGATGCGACGAATCCGAACCTGAATGAATTTTACAGGCATGGGGGCAAGATAATTATTACTGTCGGGACTCAGGATTTTATTGCCTCTTCTGGTGCACAGCTTGATTATTATCAGTCTTTACTGAATAAGATGGGACAGAATAAACTGGATAAGTTTGCACGGTTGTACGTTGTTCCCCAGGGTGGCCATGGATTATCAGGCAGAAGCTATAAGATGAACGGGGATGGAGAATCAGTTATGATAAGAAACATTCCGGCACCAAACTCCGGCGACAAATTGGATTTGATAATATCATGGGTTGAAGAAGGAATCGCTCCTGCCAAAACACTTGTTATAGACACCGATGGACGAATCGGGGTTAAGCCGGAAGGTAAAGGATATCTTCTCTGTTCATATCCGGAATATCCAAAATATACAGGCGGGGAGCAGGATCAGGTAAGTTCTTATGTCAGTTCATCGAAATAAGATAAGAGGTTACAACCGAACTCCTGGTTTTATTATGGCCTTCTGACAGCCTGAAACTGGTCCCGGTCAGTGCCTCTTCCCTGACCTTCGCCTCGCAGTCTGCTTGTCAGCAAAAAGCGTCAGGTCGATCGAGTCAGCCATTTTCCTGAAACCTGTTGTGTCAGGATGCAGGCCATCATTCTGAAAAGATGACACGAGACTTTCCGGATCATCAGGGTTTTTCAGCACCCTGTCAAAATCGATAACAGCATCGTACCGGCCGCTGTTCCGGATCCAGGCGTTAACTTCATTCCTGCAGGTTTCACTGTATTTATTATAGTAACCATTGCCCCTGAACGGGGTTATGGTGGCACCGTAAACCTTTAATCCTTCCGCATGGGCAGAATCTATCATCATCGTGTATGCATCGATAAGTCCGTCAGCAACAGAAGCCGCATCGTCTGCAGATCTGACCTGTCCGATATCGTTGACCCCTTCAAAAACTATAACCCATTTTACTCCCGGCTGACTAAGAATGTCCCTCCTGTAGCGTCTGATTGCGGCAGGTCCGAGGCAGTCCCTGAGAACGCAGTTGCCGCCGATGCCAAGATTAAGAATGCCTGTCTGTCTTGTATCTGCATTTGCCCGGAGCCGTTCAGCCAGCATATCCGGCCACCTGTTCTGGAGGTCTGTTGTTGAACCACGTCCGTCAGTGATCGAGTTGCCCAATATCGCAATACAAGATACCGATGATCTCGTCAAAACATCAATGCCACTGATTACATACCAGTGTTCCGTTGGCACAGAACCGGTAAAATCGGTTACGGAAACATCATTCCCTGCCATTATATAGGAAGTGGTCCGGGAACCAGGGTGGCCGGTGATATCCGGTGACGTGGCACCGAAATAAATTGTTATTGCCAGATCCATCCGTGGTTTTAGATTAAAATTGACCGGGTCTGAGGTAATTACGCCACCCGGATCCAGGGTAATCTCATGATTGCCATTAAATGTAAGTTTTACGTTTGTTGAATTATCAATGGCACCCCGGCCGGCTGAGGCTGCAATCTGCACTGAACGCATGGTGACAGGAGATTTGCTGAATTCATTTGAAAGCTTTAGCCGCAGGGTTTTTCCACCAATAGAAACCCGCACTATCTGACGCAGGGAGTTATCAGTCAGTCCCGGGGAAGGAGGATTATTGCGTGGCTCGACAAGCTGAAGGGCTGTGCTCCAGGCAGCCACCCAATTTTCTGTCTTTTTGCGCCCGGGTTGACCAGCCAGGTCCATAGTACTCAACAAAACGAATACTAACAGCAGAGTCGAATAAAGACTCAGGGGCCTTGTATTTCTTTTAACATTCATGGTAATCGGCTTTAATGAATCTGACATTCCCCACTAAAGTAATTCTA
>DHUL01000042.1:2763-19035 GCA_002409145.1 Bacteroidales bacterium UBA5235 | reverse complement strand
TTTTTTTAAATGACTGCCTGAAACAGATTGAAGACCTTTTTTCAGGATTTCTTTCTCCTGAAAAGATAAAATACCGGAATGCCAGCTATAACCGTGGTCAGGGCAATTGATGATTCGACCGGCCGCTCAAGGAAGGACAGCACAAGAATTGCAACACCTGTCACCACATAGATTGCCTGGGTAAAGGGGTAACCTTTCAGTTTCAGGACAGACATCCTGTTCATCCTGAGTTTGACTGTGCCAAGTACAGCCAGTATTGGAAATAATCCGAGTGAGAATCCCATGTAAGTCAGTACCTGGTCGAAGGTCCCTGAGAGAGCCAGTATTACTGCTATCAGGCACTGCAGTAAAATTGCATTGGATGGCACATTGTGCTTTGGGTGAATCCTGGCAACAGACCTGAAGAAAAGGCCGTCTTTTGCCATGGAGTAATACACCCTCGGTCCAAGGATTATGAATGCGCTCAATGAAGAAAACAGAGCGAAAGCGATCAGCAATGATGTCAGCATCCCGGCATAATTCCCGAAGAGGTTTCCCATTGCCAGGCCACCCACTGAAATGACACCCTTTATTTCTTCCGGGCTGACAGCATATATGAACAATGTGTTAAGTCCGAGATAAAGAATCATTACTATTCCTGTTCCCAGGATGAGTGAGCGGGGTAACGTTTTAACAGGATTTACAATCTCAGATCCTACATATGTAGATGCGTTCCATCCACTGTATGCGAACATGATCCACATGAGTGACAGGCCTGCTGTTTTCCATCCCGCAAAACCTGTTGAGATCCATCCCTCTGAATTGAAGTTTCCGATGTTTCCTTTTCCTGAAGCAAAGCCTGCAAAAAGAAGCAGGAGGATCAGCCCGACCTTTAAAAAAGTGAGAATATTCTGAACTGTGGAGCCTGTTTTAAGGCCATGGTAATGAATGTATGTGAATATTATTATAACACTTGCAGACATGAATTTTCGGGTTGAAACCTGGGTCAACAGGCCGGAAGCTTCAAACCACTCAGGTATTGCCGGTAATGCTCTGCATAAATATTCACTGAATCCCAGTGCTGAGGCTGCTATGGGAGCGGAAAAACCAACAATGAATGATACCCATCCGCTGAGAAAACCGAAGACCGGGTGATAGAGCTTTGACAGAAAATAGTATTCTCCTCCGGCCTCCGGCATTGCGGCCCCTAGTTCACCATATGAAAGGGCACCACACAGGGCGATTACTCCTCCGGCAATCCACAATAACAGCATCAGAAGCGGGTTGTTCAACTCTGCCATAAGGAGGCCCGAGGTGGTAAAGATGCCGGCACCAATCATGTTGGCCACAACAATATTTGTTGTAGAGAATAGTCCGAGTTTTCTCTTCAGGTCGTCTGCCATTGCCAGGCGTATTATCTTGCAGCCCTCTTATAGCTTATCAACATTCCCTGAATAATGGTTGATTCGTAATTTTTAAAACTTCTGACATATTCAGGGTAATCTCCCTGGCTTCCGTAACCACCCCTGCCGGAGACATTATGTGTGGTGTAACAGCCTCCGACTTTGAGTTTAGGATCAATATCGGCGAAGTAATTCTTATTCCAGTTCTTATCAGCATCACTGAAGATAAAATCGAAAGGACCCTTCAGTTCCTTAACGAGTTCATGTGCATCGGCAAGTCGGGCATCGATGTAATCAGAGAGCCCGGCTTCCCTGAAATTCCGGAGTGCCTCCCGGTGCCTGTCAGGGTCAATCTCGATAGTGATAAGCTTACCTCCTGTTTTGCTCAACGCCCAGGCTATCCAGATGCCGGAATGCCCCGTTGAAGTACCAATTTCAAGAGCGCTTTTATAATTGCCTTTTATTATCAGATCATATAGCAGCTGCCCGTCGCGTGCGGGGATGTTCATGTCATACCACCTTTCTGAACGGTCAGAGAGGAATTTTCTGACCTTTTCATCCAGCGCAGGATTACTTGCCGGTTCCTGAGCAAGGAGAGAGTTGTAATTTATTGTTCCTGAGATGACGAGTAAGAACATTACAGTAAACCGTCCGGCTGACTTCATGTTGTTTGTTTTATTCAAAGATACATCTTGTGCAGGATGAAAAAAATCTGACTTGAGATCGGATTTCAAGGGTAGCCAGGTAAAGGCAATTCTTCAGTTATCGGCTCCAGCCGCAGTGTTTCGTTCGAAAATGTAGACTCCCGTTGATACGGTTAATTTATTTAGCCCCACCATCCGTCTTGTGAGTTTGACAGTGTGACCACCCAGGCCTAACTGAGCTCTCTTTCCTTACCATACAGTATTATCTGGCCCGGCTCAACATTACCCGAATCAGCAAGCTGCAGCGTACTCAGTTCAGCATCAAATACCTTAATGACAGCGATATCTGTTGACGGATCTGAACCTATAATCGTCGCATCCAGCTCCAGCCCGTCATAAAAGATCACAACAATAGTATCTGCACCCTCAATTACATGATGATTGGTGATGATATAACCGTCTGAAGAGGTCACAAATCCTGAGCCTGAGGCTGTCTAATCAGCTTTATGTTCACCAACCTGCTCGTTTGTCATCCTTGTTGCCCTGATATGGACAACTGCCTGTGAGGTTCGTTTTATCACTCCCGTAACTGTGGATGAGTATGCATCCAGTAACTGGCTGTCATTCGTTGAGATGAATTCAGCCATTATATGACTCCCCCTGAGAGAGGGAGACACAATATTCAGACCATAACTATGGCCTGCAAATTTGTTATGCAAATTTTATCCAGCAGATAGACCGCTCCTGAAATGACCCTTTTACCCGTATTGAAAACCATCCTGACATTTATAATCTGTCGAAATTTACTCCTCAGTTATAAATCTTTTAAAAATATCTTTTTGCGCCGAATTTTCATTAGGTTTACTAAAATCCTTTTAGTAATTTGATGGGAATACTATGGAAAAACATGAACTGGAAAAAATTCTCGGTGCTCAGAGGGAATATTTTGCCTCAGGCAAAACGCTCGATATAAATTACAGGCTCCAAAACCTGAAGAAACTCAGATCTCTGATCCTCAGCCATGAAGATGAACTTAAGGAGGCGCTGTATAAGGATTTTCATAAGCCTGATTTTGAAGTTCTTGGAACAGAAACCAGGTTTGCCATCGCCGAGATCAGCATGATGATAAGAAATCTCAGGAAATGGTCAGGCAGGCAAAAAGTAAGGACTTCAGTTACTAATTTTCCTGCCAGGAGCTATATTATACCAGAGCCCTGCGGACAGGTGCTGATCCTGTCGCCCTGGAACTATCCTCTGCAGTTATCAATAATTCCGGCAATGAGCGCGCTGGCTGCAGGCAACTGCGTAGTTCTTAAAGTCTCCCAGAAGGTTCCACATACACTCGAAGTCATATCAAAAATAATTGACCATTTTCCAAAGGAACTGATAGTATTGGTAAGGGGAGAGCACTCAGTGAGCGAATATCTCCTGGATTTCAGGTTTGATTACATATTCTTTACGGGAAGTCCGGCCGTAGGAAAGATGGTGATGGCAAAAGCCTCCGTTAACCTGACCCCGGTAACTCTCGAGCTGGGAGGCAAGAATCCTTGTGTTGTGGCAGCCGATGCAAAACTCAGTTTTGCCGCAAAAAGGATAGCGTCAGGAAAATTCCTGAATGCCGGCCAGACTTGCATAGCACCAGATTACCTTCTTGTTGACAGAAAGGTAGAAGCGCCTTTCCTGGAGCTTCTGGTCAAAGAAATCAAATCATTCTATGGGGATGATCCCTCTATAAGCCCTGATTATTGCAGGATGGTCAATGCCAGAAAGACCATTAGAATGGAGTCACTCATGAAGAACGGGAACATAGTTGCAGGTGGTAAGACAGATCCGGAAACCTGTTTTGTTGCTCCTACCATAATCACAGGAATCAAACCTGAGGACCCGGTCATGCAGGAGGAGATATTCGGCCCGGTTTTGCCTGTAATCTCTTTCGATGATTTTTCAGAGGTGTATTCCGTTATCAACAGGAACCCGAAGCCGCTGGCAGCATATATATTTACAACAAGCAGAAAGCTCTCAGAGGAGTTCCTGTCAAAAACCAGCAGCGGCTCTGCGGCAATAAACGACACAATAATGCAGGTTGCATCACCTAACCTGCCTTTCGGAGGAACCGGTCCGAGCGGAATGGGCAGGTACCACGGGAGAAAGTCATTCGAAACATTCTCAAACATGAGATCCGTTATGGAGAAATCAAATCTCATTGATCTTCCTGTCCGATATCCGCCGTACACACCAATCAAGGAAAAAATTCTCAGACTTTTAATGCGTTAGAAAGCCAGACTGACCTGTTTCATGGCTTCTTGCCCGGAAGTTGACAAAACCTTTTAAGATCAGGATTGTTAACATTAAAATTGTCAGATCATGAAAAAGCTAATGGGTCTTCTAATGGTATTAATTATAGCATCAGGAATCATGTACGGTCAGAAACCACTTACAGTCGGGGATAAAGTACCCCAATTCAAAGCCACTGCGGATGACGGATCTGCCTGGGATATCAGCAGGAATATAGGTAAAGACTATATCGTCATATATTTTTTCCCGGGTGCAATGACTAGCGGATGCACTAAACAGGCATGCTCCTATCGTGATCATATGGCTGACCTTACATCAGAGGATGCAATTGTAGTGGGGATCAGTGGTGATAAACCTGAGAGTCTAAAGTTGTTCAGACATGCCGAAAACCTCAACTTCCCGCTTTTGTCTGATGAAAAGGGCACCATAGCCGCAGCCTTTGGTGTACCTGTGGGTGATGGTGCAACTATAAAGAGAACTATTGATGGTGCCGAATATGAGCTTGTGCGCGATCTTTCCATAAAGAGGTGGACCTTTATTGTGGGAAAAGACGGGAAGATCATCTATAAAAATGATGCCGTAGACCCGGAACAGGATACCAGGGAGGTCCTTGATTTTCTCAGAGCACAAAAATAATCATTCCTGCTACCGGAATATCCTGATTACTGGTCAATCGCCCCTTATCAGATTCTGACTTACAGAATCCTGCTTTCTCATTGAAAAACTTTTTCTTTTTGCGGGTGTTAAAAGAATCTGAACATTCCTTTTTCCAGGCAAGTAATTGATTGTATAAGGTGGTTCAAATTATCCTGTTGAGTCTGTTTCTGCCGTTCATTTTGCCGTATCTGAAAAGCCTGGACAAGAAGGAGATGCTCAGTATGTCAGTTGCGCAGGCCTGTGACTTCGCTCTGGAAAACAACAGAACTGTCCGGTCATCCGGGATTGACATCAGTCTTGCTGAGAAGAAGGTCAGTGAAAACCTTGCATTTGGACTTCCGCAGGTGAATCTGAGTGCTAATTACCTCCACCAGTTCGTTGTACCGGCACTCATCTTCGGTCAGGTTCTTGATACGGATGAATTACCTGACGGCCCGGTTACCTTGTGAGGATATCGGTAATGCCTTTGTGGATTCTCCTGTCATCCCTCCTGGGGTGAAGGATAACACAACATTTGATCACACTGTTTCCCAGCTGATTTTCAGTGGCTGGTTTGTAATCATTAATTGCCGGTGACCTTCCTGACCGCTTCAAGATGCAGGAAGGCTTCGTGGTCATATGCTGCTTTGGATCTCCTGAGGGCCCAGCTTTTTTCAAGTATCTCACGTGCTTCCTCGAATCTGCCCTGTTTATAGTATCCCCAGCCCTTGCAATCCATAAAGATCCATTCATACTGGCCCTGACTTAACTCAAGCGCTTTTTCAGACAGTTCGATGCCCTCCCTGATGTTTCTTTCTTTGTCGATCAGAAAGTATGCCAGGTAGTAAACCCACCAGGGGCTTTTGCTGTCAAGGCTTACTGACCGGCGGAAGGCGATCTCTGCCTGGTCGGGCATATTGGCCTGGGTGTATGCCCATCCCAGATTACGCTCAAGTGCAGACTCAGGCCATGCATTTTTCTTATAGATCGACTTGTATTGCCTGAGATATTTACCGGCGCTGGCCGTGTCCCTGACAGTCAGGTACAGAATTGCTTTTCTCCACACCAGCGTCGGATCATCCGGAAAATACTCATCAGCTTTATCATAAAGTTTTCTTTCCTTTTTGTATTGCCCTGTTTTATGATAGGCATATCCGGGCTGTATATAATAGTAGACCCACCATGGTTTGACATCCATTCTGGCATAGAGATCAAGAGCTTTTTCATACTGCGGAATTGCCTTGTCATACTGAAGCAGTGAGGCGTACTTGTTTCCAATATCATAATAGGTGCCGGGGTAAGATTCATCAATTTCCAGGTATTGCTCGAGGTATCTGATTTCTTCGAACGGTGTTTCGTGGAAGTATGCATGATTTGAATTTATCAGGATCTGCATCGCCAGCGGCACAAGATCCTTTTTTTCATAAGCCTTGTCACTCCATTCCCTTGCTGCCTCATACAATCCTTCATTCATGCATGTCACCGATATCATCAGCTTCATATGGTGGTAGTTTGAATCAATTGAGAGAGCCTGTTGAAACATTTCTCTGGCTGTTGCATAGTCTTTCTTACTGCGGGCAGATTCTCCCAACAGGTAAAGCCTGTAGGCTTCCGGAGAATTGGTAACCGGAGGAAACCGACGATCCGGGGGCAGTTCTCTTATCATCTTGGATATGACCAGGTAATCCATTACTAGCCCTGACAGGGAGTCAATGGCATACAGCATACTGTCTGACCTCCCTTCAATCCTGAAAGCCTTGTAGACTTCGTCTGTTTTTGAGTCGGTTATCTGTGCATTTAACCTGGTTTTCGGGCCCTCCCTGTTAATACTGCCCGTAATGAATATATCAATATCAAGTTTTTGTGAAATTATCTTGGAGACTGGAGGAGCAAGGGATGCATAGTTCGTTGCCGCCTCATCTTGCAGCAGCAGGTTTAAAGTTTCTTTTTTTCTGACTTTAAGATCAGGTGAATTTGACAGTGCTGTAATAAGGTTATCCTGGATCCCGTTCTGCCAGATATCCCAGAGGCTGTCATTGGTCATGTTCTGAAACGGGAATACTGCAACCGCAAGTTTATCATTTGATGTGTTCAGGGATTTAAACGGACCGAGAACATCAAAGAGAATGAATGTCAGCAATAACAATGAGATAACTGAGGCCAATGCCCAGGAGAGGAGCTTTTTGCCTTTCGTATTTCCCTTAGCAGGGGGGGACAGTACTTCTTCAGCCTTAAAATCAGGTTTTCCTTCCGCAGGTTCAGTCATTGCTGCAACTTTTGCAGCGTGGCCGTACATCATTCCGGTTATGATCTCCCTGGTTGCCAGAGCTACCTTGTTTATCTGAATACGGTACTTTGTATTATTCTGGTTTTTAGTCTCATCATCTTCATCAGTCAGCGGTTTGTTAACCCCCGGTTCCCTGTATATAAATTCAACCCCGCGAAGCATCCCCCCGAGGACTGATTCACATAATGCAATATCCCCGATGTCCAGGTCATGAATTCGTACAGGCAGGACCCTGCTTGCCACATTCCCGTTAGGCAGTGTAACCTTTAATCCAAACCGGTCCTGTGAGGCATTTGCAGCAAACGGCTTGAACTCATGCTCCCAGGCAAACGACAAAGGGTCGCAATAGGTGCGGGAAATAATCGGTATAAAGACCAGGCATTTCAGTTTGTCCTTCAGTGAATCATCCACATCATGCGTTTCCAGGAGACCGTCGTGAGGATTGACATCAAAATAGACGGAGATATCCTCCTTGAACGTTGCTTCAAGTTCCTTGCTGAAATTGTCGACGAACTTCGTCACCCAGCCATCGTACCTGTTGTCCTTCTGGCGATAGCTTATGAAGACATCGTATTCGTATTCTGGAATGAGGCTGGGCATCTCTGCTTAGGGTTGGTTATCCTATCAAATTTACGCTATCCGGCCACCAAAGTCAAGGATATCCATTCGTCATGACTCAAAAAAAATGTATTAATGTGCCATAGATAACATAACATGAGACACGCTCTTTAAATCTTCATCATTCTGGCCGGTCCCGACTATTATGTTGCATATGCGATTAGCGGCTCACTTTTCTGACCCTTCGAGAGGGTCGGAAGAGTTCTCCGGCAGGATACTTCGATAGCAACAGGAGCCGGGCAGGGGGTGAGTTCCGGCCCGGAAAGCCAGGTGAAGGTTATGTCAGTCAGGTAAGAATATAAATGCCAATTCAGATGTACGAGATTTCGACAATGTCGTATAATATCTCTTCCTTTTCACGCTTAAGCGTAACTCTTTGCCCTGTTTTCTTGTTTAACAGTGCCCTTGCAAGTGGTGAGATGAAAGAAATCTTTCCTTTTGATATATCTGCCTCGTCAGCTCCTACTATTTGAAAAGTCTGCAATTTTCCTGTAACTACTGCTTTGATGGTGACTCTTGCACCAAATGTCACTTCGTCCTGTGGCTGGTCCTTGGGGTCGATAATCCTGGCGTCGGTAATTCTGCTGTTAAGCAATTGAAGTTTTGCATTGATGAAGTTCAGGGCCAGGCGCTTTTCATTCTCATGAGCAATACCCAGGGTTTCCTTTTCCGCAATAAGAGCCTCCTTTTCAGCCATAAGCTGTTCAAAGCCGGCACGGGTGACGAAATTCGGCACATCATCCGGCAGGTATGCTCTTTTTGGCACCATCGGAACTTCTTCCTGATCGCCATCTTTGACAAATCCTCTGCTCATTTCATTTGGTCGGGGCCTCTAAATTACCAATTAAAGGAAAGAGTAACAACAGGCTCCCGGGAGAATGAAAGTGTCTGCAGGTTCAGAGAGGAGTTGCTTATAAAATAAAAGTCTCCTCCGGCCTCCCTGCGTCCCTCAAATCCAATCTGCTGAATATCTGTTATGCATCCGGTGAGTTTAAGGTTTGCCCTGCCGGTATTTTAATCACCTGCTATACCAAACCTCGAATATGCCTTTACCTGGTGCGTCGGCTCATCTTTCTCTGCAAAGCCTGGCCTGGCTGTATGTTTCATCTGATGCCAGGGACATTCCTGATGGCAGTAAGGTTTTCCGGGTTTACAATATTCTTGGCCTCAGCTGTATACAGGTAATCAATCCTGTCATGATATCTCTCCACTATTTTCGCTCTCACCATCTTCCCGAGACTGTTGAGGAGTTTGTTCTCTGCATTGAAAGGTTCATTAAGAACAGCCACTGCCGCTGGCAGCCATCTTGGCGGAAAGAGGTCATCATACCGGCCTCCGGTCCTGTACTGGTCTATGACTGAATCCAGCTCGGTCAGAACTGCTTCGAGGCCCTGTGAGCCTGAAGTGTCTATATTCTTGTCCTTTGCCCATCTGGCCATTGCCTCTCCGTTTGGAACCAGTAGGGCAACAGTATACTTATTCTGATTATTGTACAGCATCAGCTGATCAATGAAGGGAGACCTGTCGGTAATAGTTTCCTCAATACCCTCCGGACTGTACTTTTCCCCGTCGTCTGAAATGAGAAGGCTTTTAAATCTTCCGAGAACATACAGGAACCTGTCTTTATCCAGATATCCCATATCTCCAGTGAAAAGCCAGCCGTCACGTATTGCCTCCCGGGTTGCTCTTTCATTCTTCCAGTATCCTTTCATTACATTCTCACCCCTGATCACTATCTCCCCCTTCTGGCCGGCCGGAAGTTCCTTGCCGTCCTCATCGCAGATTTTTATATCCAGGTTCCTGACCACAACGCCGGATGACCCCAGTTTATATCGTTTTTCCACATTTCCGGAAATAACCGGGGAGGCTTCGGAGAGCCCGTAACCCTGGAGCATTGGGATACCGATGGCTGAGAAGAACTTTTGAAGCTCAATATCCAGCAGTGCTGCTCCGCCGAAAAAGAATTTAAGCCTGCCGCCGAATCCGGCCCTTATCTTTTTGAAGAGGATCATGTCATAGAGCATATACAGGGGTTTAAGAAAAATCCGGAATCCTTTCCCCTTGTCCCAGCCGATTCCGTTGTATTTATATGCAACCTTAAGCGCATGCCTGAACAGTTTTTCAATCACAGGTCCTTTTTCCTTGATGCTTTTTTCAATCCCTTTCCGGAAGTTTTTGGCAAGTGCCGGGGCGCTCAGAAGGAATACCGGCCTTATTTCCCTGATGTTGGATGGTATGTGTTTGATGGAATCAAGATATGATCTGCCCGACTGGACGGATGCCAGGCTTGCACCGGTAGCCATCATGATGTAGATCCCCACGGTATGAGCAAAAGAGTGATCCCAGGGGAGTATGAGAAGGGTGGTCCACCATTCAGGGACATCCATGAGGGTAAGGGTCTGTTCTATATTGGCAGTATAATTCCTGTGGGAAAGAATAATTGCCTTCGGATCAGCCGTGGTTCCGGATGTGTAGCTGATGTTTGCATAGTCATCAGGTCCGACGGACTTCACCCTTTCCATGAACCTGTCATGATTGCTCTTCAGGTATTCCTCGCCTGACTTTCTGACTCTCCCCATGAATATCTCGTCTTCGCCATAGCTTTCCCTCGGATCAAGAAGAATTAATTTTTCAAGATTGGCCAGGTCCTGCCTGATTGCCCTGATCTTTTCATACTGGAGGGCAGATACTATAATCCAGCGCGAACCGGAGTGGTCTATCCTGAATTTGAGGTCGGCGCCTTCCTTCAGCAAAATGGAAAGTGGTACGCATATGGCGCCTGCATGGAGAATCCCAAGCTCGCTAAGGACCCATTCAGTGCGTGATTCGGAAAGGAGGGCAACACGGTCACCCTTTTCAAGGCCCATGGCAACCAGCCCTGCCGCCGTTGCATAGGCCAGGTCTTTTGTCTCCCTGTACGAGATTGACTCATAATGGTCACTTTTCTTTTCCAGGAGGTAAGGATTGTTCCCGTACTTCCCGGCGCTGTTTTCAAGTAGGTCGACAATTGTTTTCATCCCTGCTGACTTTAAGTTATTTATACTGTTCTCTCAAAGTTACGCCCCGGGATGGCCAAAGTCAATTATTTTTGACTGCAGAGGCCCTTGCATACCTCTTTCCTGCTCTTACTGCCTCTTGCCTGCTCCATTACGACTGATCCGGTATATGAGCACGGGTTTATCGACATATTGTGCAGGGGCCTCAATGCTGTGAATCTTCATGACAACATCCATTCCCTTTGTCACCTTCCCGAAAGCGGCGAAACCCTGACCGTCCGGATTCCTTTTGCCTCCGTAGTCGAGCTCAGGCTGATCGCCCACACAGATGAAGAACTCCGAGGTGGCCGTTCCGGGAGTCCACCTTGCCATTGAGATGATACCGTTGAGGTGCCTGATTCCGGTCATCTCCGTTGTCTCATGGGCTATTGGAGGAAATCCTCCGGTTTCTTCTTCCTCGTACCTCCCGCCCTGGATAACTGCAATCCGCACCGAATCATTGGGTTGGTTGTCAGGCCGCACAACCCTGTAGAAACATGCGCTGTCAAACAGGCCTGCATCAACATACCTGAGGAAATTGGCTGAGGTAACGGGTGCATTTTGAAGGTCAAGCATCACCTGGATATCACCAAGCTCGGTCATGATTATCACAGTTTCATTTGATGTTCCGCACCTGACTGTGGCAGCGGCGAAGAGCACCATGAGAATGAAAATTTTAAAATGCCTCATAGTTCGAAAATTAAAATTGATAATAGATTTTATCACTGCAAAAAACAGTAAATAAACAAGACTGCGTGCAGGTCAGGGGAGTAAAGATACTAACTCCGCCCGTAAGGCCATGCATTACGGATTTACAGTCGTTTTAGCCGCGGCTTATCAGCTGGAACAGCAGGTAGGAGACACCCAGGGTAAAGAATATGTTGAAGGTCTGGGCTATCAGGAAGCTGTAGAATGGCTTCCTGCTCTCCATCTGTTTGAAATCCGCGAACCTGGTCTCCAGTCCGATACTTATAAAAGCCAGGTTGAACCAGAATGTGCTGAAAGATTTGATTACCTTGCCTGATGACTGTGCCGTCTCAGGGCTGAGGATGAACGAGAAGACCAGTGAAGCCAGGATGAATCCGAGGACGAACTTGGGGAAACGATCCCAGATGATTCTTGCAGGCACACGCTGTCCCTTTTCATTTGCACCCCTGCTCCTGTAAGCCCAGAAAATTGATATTGCAAACGCGGCCAGGCCGAGAAGAACATTCTGTGAGAACTTTACAATAGTTGCATATTTGAGCCCCGTTTCGCCGGCAATTGTACCGGCTGCCACAACTGCACCGGTTGTGTCAATTGTTCCTCCCAACCATGCACCGGTGACAACCTCTGAAAGACCTATCCATCTGGCGATAATGGGGAGCAGGATCATCATCGGGATGGCAATGATAAGTACCAGGGAGATTATGAATGAAAGTTTCTTCTTGTCACCGTTGATGGCGCCGGCAGTAGCTATTGCTGCCGATACCCCGCAGATTGAGACAGCGCTTGCGAGCATTGTGGAGAACTCATCGTCAACCTTCATTTTTCGTGAGATCCAGAAAGCAAAATACCAGACAACAGTCACCACTATCACAGCCTGGATAAGACCAAATGCACCGGCCGATAGGATATCCTTGAAAAGGATCGTGGCTCCGAGCAGCACCAGGCCGATCTTCACGTAAAGTTCCGTCTGCACACCTGACCGAAGCCATTCCGGCAGCCTGAAAAAGTTGCCTATCAGGAGGCCTATGACAAGGGAGAAGAGGACTGTCTCCAGACCGAGATTCCTGAACCATGCATAGGATGACACAAACTGCGCAAGAATTGCCAGAAGGAAAATAACAAGAAAACCGGTGAAGTATTTCCTGATCTTCTCACCGCTCAGAAGGATCCCGATTATTGCTATTATCGCAAAAATCACCAGGGTAAAAAGAACTGAGGCCCAGAGTGACGATGCTCCGAACATCCCCGAGAAATCATGATCATGATTCCATCCGGCTTTCCCTCCGAATGACGGAGTAGCAATAGCATAGCCGGAAATCACCACAAAAAGAATAAGTACAAAACCTGTAACCACTGATGCCCAGTCCTGCCCGATATTGAATTTATTTACTGTGGGAGAGTTGTTGTTCTTTGTCATACCTTATATTGTTTAGCTCCTCAATCTGAGGCCGGAATACTGCTTTTCTGCAATGATTCGTGCAAAGATGAAGACAATCCGGGACTGATATGTAAGCATAAAATGGTATTCTTCATTCTATTAACACCTATTCCACATTTCACATTAATGGCTGAAACCGGTAAATTTCTAAATTCGCATGGCTGCAGCCGGCAACGAAATCATGTTCACGGTCAGGGCAGCCGGGAAACCTGATAAGCAACAATTAATTTTCTGACAGATGGGACATGCAGGAAAAGTTGTCATAGTAACCGGAGCAGGCAGTGGAATTGGAAGGTGCGTGGCTCTATCATACGCTGCCGAGGGCGCCAGGGTGGTAATTGCGGAGCGCGACAGAGCAGCAGGAGAGGCTGCGGAAAATTACATCAGGGAGATGGGAGGTGAAGCCAGCTTCATCATGACTGATGTAAGCGTACCCGATCAGGTCACAGCCATGGTCATGACAACGGTTGAAAAATACGGCACAATCGATATTGTCATTAACAATGCCGGCTTCGGGATATGGAAATCGCCTCTCGACCTGACCATTGAGGAGTGGGACAGCGTGGTCAACACCAATCTGAGGGGGGCGTTTTTGTGCGCCAGGGAAGCCGCCCGCTTCATGAAGGAACATGGTGGAGGGTCAGTTGTTAACATTGCTTCCACACGCGCCTTCATGTCAGAAGCCGGATCTGAAGCATATGCCGCCTCCAAAGGCGGGGTAGTGGCCCTGACGCACGCCCTGGCAGCCTCCCTGGCGCACAGCAGGATCAGGGTCAACTGCATCAGCCCGGGATGGATTGAAACAGGTGATTACTCTGCACTTCGCGAAGAAGACCATGCCCAGCATTTCTCAGGCAGGGTGGGCAGACCGGAAGATATTGCCCGGGCCTGCCTCTTCCTTACAGGCGAGGGAAATGAGTTCATCAACGGCGAGAACCTGATCATTGACGGCGGTATGACCCGGAAAATGATCTACGAACCCTGACCTTAAAAGTAGTAGCCTAAAACACACCGCTGTTACAATTCTTTTTCTACTTTTGCAGCCCAAACAGGGAATCATACGGAAGAGATTAGAAATGTTGCCGTGATAGCTCACGTAGACCACGGCAAAACCACACTGGTAGACCGCATTCTGTTTCAGGTAAAGCTGTTTCGTGACAACCAGGTCATGGGAGAGTTGATACTTGACAGCAATGACCTTGAGAGGGAGAGGGGAATTACGATTCTTTCGAAGAACGTATCGGTCAGGTACAAGGATATAAAGATTAATATCATCGACACACCCGGGCACTCCGATTTCGGGGGTGAAGTTGAGCGTGTCCTGAATATGGCCGAAGGGGTGCTGCTGATTGTTGACGCCTTTGAGGGGCCGATGCCACAGACCCGCTTCGTGTTGCAGAAGGCTCTGGAACTGGGGCTGAAACCGATAGTGGTCATCAACAAGGTTGACAAACCCAACTGCAAACCAGAGGAAACACAGGAGAGCGTCTTCGACCTGATGCACAGTCTCAGGGCCACCGAGGACCAGCTCGACTTCCCCACGGTTTTCGGCTCGTCAAAGCAGGGGTGGATGGGACCTGACTGGGCTACCCCGGAAACAGATGTCAGTTATCTGCTTGACACCATCATAAAATACATACCGGCTCCAAAGACATCTGAGGGAACCCTTCAGATGAGGATCTCATCGCTTGACTATTCATCATACCAGGGCAGAATAGCTGTGGGCAAGGTGAGCCGGGGCACTCTGGTACCGGGCAGCCAGGTCTCACTGGTTAAACGTGACGGTTCAGTTGCGCGCAACACAGTTAAGGAGGTCTATCTCTTTGAGGGCCTGGGAAAGGAGAAGACCAAAAAGCCTGTGCAGGCGGGTGAGATATGCGCCATATTCGGGATGGAGGATTTCGATATAGGAGACACCATAGCGGATTCCGAGAATCCGGAAGCACTGCCATGGTTCAGGGTCGACGAACCCACCATGAGCATGCTCTTCACCTCCAACACATCGCCGTTCTTCGGCAGGGAGGGAACGCTCGTCACTTCACGCCAGCTCAGGGAGAGGCTCTTCCGGGAGACTGAAAAGAACCTGGCCATGAGGGTCGAGGAAACCGATTCAGCTGACACCTTCATGGTCTACGGCCGGGGTATCCTTCATCTCTCGATACTTATTGAGACAATGCGTCGTGAGGGGTTTGAGCTGCAGGTAGGCCAGCCCAGGGTGCTGGTCAAAGAGATAAACGGTGTGAAACATGAGCCAGTGGAGGCGCTGACAGTGCAGGTGCCGGAAGAATTCGCGGGCAAGGTGATTGACCAGGTGACACAGCGAAAAGGGGAGATAGCCAATATCGAAGTGAGAAATGACAGGGCGCACCTTGATTTCCGCATCCCCTCCAGGGGAATAATCGGTCTGAGGAACCAGGTGCTAACCGTCACTGAAGGAGAAGCAGTGATGGCCCACCGGTTTGATACTTACGAACCGTGGAAAGGAGAGATGGCCATCAGGAGAAACGGGTCACTTATAGCCATGGAAACAGGCATGGCTGTAGCCTATGCGATTGACAAGCTGCAGGACCGGGGCAGGTTCTTCATTTACCCCGGAGAGGATGTTTATATGGGTCAGGTGATAGGCGAGAACACCCGGCAGGATGACATAGTGGTGAATGTCACGAAGACGAAGAAACTGACCAACATGAGGGCATCAGGCTCGGATGACAAGGCGGTCCTTACTCCTCCGGTGCGTTTCTCGCTGGAGGAGGCAATGGAATACATCGCTGCTGACGAGTATATCGAAATCACTCCCAAATCAATGCGCCTGCGGAAGATCATGCTCGATGAGAATGACCGCAAGCGGGCGAAGATGAAGGCCCTCGGGGCAGAATAATAAATTTCCCGCGGTACAAATAATAAAAAAGCCGGCAGATCACCCCGCCGGCTTTTTTCTCAGCCTTTAGTTCCTGGTTACCTGCGTCCGCTGCCGGTCCCCCTGACCGTTGCCGGCCGGTTGGTCCTGACGCTTTTTGCAGCACCCTTGTTCTGGGTTGCGGTTTTTGCCTGTTTCATTGATTTCTGAGCTTCACCCTGGAGTTTGGCCTGTTCTCTGACCACCTCACCAATACCTCCCTGGGTCTGTGTCTGAGCCTGTTTGGCAGTCTCACTTACAGCGGCGCCGTGGTTTTGTTTCCTTTCCTGTGCCTGCGTCATGATTGGGTCACCGCTCTGTGTCTGATCCTGA
>DHUL01000042.1:0-2506 GCA_002409145.1 Bacteroidales bacterium UBA5235 | reverse complement strand
ATCCTTTGTCCTGGTCTGTGTCATGGTCTGATCACCGCTCTGTGTCTGATCCTGGACTTTATCCTGCTGTCTGGCCTCAATCCTGAGCTGTTTTTTTGTCTTGGTCTGTTTCTGTGCCGGTTCGGTAATCTGTGCCATGACGCCTGCGCTTATTAAGAGTGCTATTGCGCCCAAAAGAAATTCCTTTTTCATTGCGTTCTGTTTTAAGTTTATTTTCAGATAACAGATCAAAAATAAACCCGTGAAAATGAAGCTATAATGAAATTGCGGGGAAAAAGAAAAAAAATTGTGTGCCTTTTTCCGGCCCGGAGAGAACTCTTACAGCTATATCGTGAAAATCAGCTATTGATTTGGTTATGGCCAGCCCTATGCCGGTTGAATTTCCTGCCGGATCGGGACGGTTGCTGAAGCGTGTAAAAAGTCGGGCAAGCTGATCAGATGACATTCCTTTGCCCGTGTCGCAGACTGAGATCTCGAATCGGCCTCCGGTATCCCTTCCTGTGATATCAATTCTCCCGCCTTCGGGGGTATTTTTAACTGCATTATTGACAACATTATATATCATTGAAAAGAGGAGTGACCTGTTGGCGTTGCTAAATGTGAATTTGTTTTCGCAACTGATCCTCATGGTTACCCCGCCGTCATCGGCAACAGGTTCAAGTTCGGCTGTCACTTCCCTAAGCAATTCACAGAGATCTACGCTCTCCTCCTTAAGATACTGGCTGCTTTCAATACGGGCAATCATCAGCATGGAGTTAACCAGTGCCTTGAGCCGGTGAAGGGTTCGAAGCGACTCCTCGATACCGGCTTCCACTTCAGGGTCAAGCCCTTCGCGCAAAAGCATGTTCTCAAGCTTGCTCCGGAGGATTGACACCGGGGTCATCAGCTCATGCGATATGTTTACGGTAATCTCTTTCTCTTGCCTGAACAGCTCACTGATTTTTTTCATCATCTCCCTGAGGGTGCGGTCAAGCTTAACAAAGTCTTCAGTCGATGTCACAAGTGGTTCGACAACATCAAACGAAGGTGATGATGTCTCTCCGAGCCTGCCCGTTATTATCCTGAGAGGCCTGAGTATTCGTGCCGTATATGCCAGGTCGGAAAGGAGAGTGACAAATATGAACAACCCCAGGAAAACCAGTATCACAGTCCGGATATTTCTGGCCGCATATGTTATACTGGCCAGGCTCATCCCGATCTCAAGCAGGTAATATTCTCCGTCAATCTTCAGGGAATAATGAAGCACCCGATAGTCAATGGTCTCATTATCAATGATCCTTTGTGTGACGTCAATGTAATTCCACTCATCACCGGTTTCAGCCCTCTCGAGGCTTATATACTCCTCCTTCAGGATGTTATAGCTACCGAACCCGCCAGCACTGTCAGAAACAATGAACGGCGCTATGCCCACCTCCGAGATCAGGCTGATCACCTCTTCCCTTTTATTGATCAGCTCATTATCGATCTGACCTGTATTGATCCGTTCTATTATCAGGGGGAGGAAAGCAATGAAAAGAGCAGAAAAAACCAGTTTTGAAAGCAGGTCGAATAGAGCAAGTTTTGTCTGGAGTTTCATCATGCCCCTGTGATTCATTGACTTTCAGTGCTGATCCTGTAGCCCACTCCCCTGACGGTCTCAAGCCATGGGGTAGGACCATGCATACTAAGCTTCTTGCGGATGTTTTTAATGTGAACGTCTATGAAGTTGCTGTCATACTGGTCATCGAGGGTGTTCCCCCAGATATGTTCGTAGAGCTGGTGGCGGGCAAGGACCTTGTTGCTGTTGATGACGAGATAGTACAGGAGGTCGAATTCCTTTTTGGTTATTTCAACCTCAGTGTCACTATGCAGAAGTTTTCTGGCCGAGGTTTTCATGATGAATTCGCCCAGTGTTATGTCAGATGACTCTATCCTGAATTTTCTGCGGGCCACTGCCATGATTCGGGCATGAAGTTCTGCAAGGGCAAACGGCTTAGGCAGATAGTCATCCGCTCCCAGGTCCAGTCCCCTGATCCTGTCCTCAACTGCACCGCGGGCGGTGATGATAATGAATGAGACATCTGCATTTGTCTCTTTTGCCTCCCTGATAAGATCAAGGCCGTCGTAATCAGGCAGGCCAAGGTCAAGCAGAACGAAGTCATAGAGATTAACGGCAATTTTTTCCGAGGCATCAGTACCGGTATGCGCCATGTCACAGAGAAAATTCTCTTTCTTCAGGAAAAGGGCTATCTCAGCGGCAAGGCTCTTTTCGTCTTCGACGATAAGGACGTTCATGGCTCAAAATTAAAAAATCCTGAAAAAGAGGCTTGTCATAAGCAGGAAACCTTTTGTGCCTGATGCTCCTTCGTCAGAGTAGAGCGGTATTATGTATCCCGGTTCTATTTCTAGACTGAGAAAGTCGTAGTTAAATGCCACCGGGATTCCGAAATCAATCTCCATAAGACCGAAAGTTTCGCTGTAAACAGTTCCGGGAGTGGTGGTCCGGGAGTCTCTGCCCCAGGGTCTG
>DHUL01000031.1:33913-37568 GCA_002409145.1 Bacteroidales bacterium UBA5235 | reverse complement strand
GGCAACGATCAACAGCACCGGACTTGTTACGGCAGTATCTAACGGAACGGTAACAGCCAGGGCAACAGCGAATGATGGCACAGGCATTTATGGACAGATGGTCATAACACTCAGTGGCCAGGTTATCCCGGTTACAAAAATAAATGTAGCTGCAACTAAGGGGGAGCCGGTAATCTCAACCAGCAAGGGTACTCTTCAACTTTCCGTTTCAATTCTGCCTGAGAGCGCTACTAATAAGATAGTTACATGGTCAATTGCAGGTGGTACCGGTCAGGCCACTGTAAACTCAAACGGATTAGTCACTGCGTTGGCAGACGGCAGTGTGATTGTACGGGCTACTGCTAATGACGGATCAGGAGTCTATGGAGATATTACAGTCTCAATAATCAACCAGATTGTACTTGTGACAGGCATTACGGTTACAGGAGAGGGAGGAGTCACAACAATCAATACCGACAATGGTACCTTGAGACTTCTGGCTTCAATCAAGCCTTCCAATGCTTCAAATATATCAGTCACCTGGTCCCTTGTCAGCGGCAACGGTCATGCCGAATTAAGCAAGGAAGGGATCATAACTGCCAGAACTAACGGCAAAATAGTCGTAAGAGCTACTGCGAATGATGGCAGTAAAATATTTGGAGAGGTGGAAATCACCATCGCAAATCAGATTGTAACAGTATCCTCCATTAAGGTCAAGGTGAAAACAAAATCATCTACAACTACCACTGTGAATGGAGAACTTGCACTGATAGCTGAAATCTTACCCGAAGATGCTACTGAGAAAAACGTTTCCTGGTCAATAATAAATGGTACCGGATCAGCTGTCATAAGTGCAGACGGAATTCTTAAAGGTGTCGCACCGGGCGAAGTGATTGTGGTTGCAACATCACTTGATGGCTCTGGCGTTATTGGTGAGCTTGCAATTACAATAAATCTGGTGGAATCGATCAAGTTCAGGTACACAAGGAATGAGCTGGTAATCCAGGTGCCTGAACATCTGCTTCCGGCAAAAGCAAGCCTGAATAACCTCTATGGATCTCATTTGCAGTCAAAGGTTATTGATTCAACTGAGGGCATCTTTGATATCTCGGGTTTATTGCCAGGAGTGTATGTGGTCTCAGTTTACAATTCGATAATCCAGGATGCAGCCAAGATTGTCATTGCTTACTAGTCTTTCCGTAAATCAGACCCGGTGAACAGCACCACGAGTTCCTGAACTGGAAACACTCAATCAGCCTGACCAGTATTTGGCATTAAGAGATTTGATTTATTCGAAAGGATGTTCTTTTGAGAAATCAGGCCGGTAGGTCTGATGACTTTCATATTGCTGGAGCCAGCCCCTTGTAAAACCCAGAGTATGAAATGCCTCGAGGACAGCTTCATACTCAGTCCGGGTAATCGGACGACGCAAGAATTTTTGATTTGCGAATTGAGATTTGCGATTTTGCATCAATATTCTTTCAGGCGGATAATATTGAGACATTAAGGAAATATGAAGGTTGGGAGACAGGTTTTCCTCAATCAATTTCAAAACTCCAAGGCTGTTGCTTACCAATCCGGGCAGCACAAGGTGGCGGATAATTATCCCCCGGCGGGCAATACCCCTGTCATCAGTGTGTAATGTTGTTCCTGCCTGGTGAACCATCTCTTTCAGCGCTTTCAGCGCGAATTGGCTATAGTTCGGTGCCTCTGAAAGCACCACGGCGAGGTCATCGTCAGAGTATTTGAAGTCGGGAAGCCATACATCTACAATGCCTTCCAGTGAACGGATCGTTTCAGAAAGTTCGTATCCGTTTGTATTATAGACTATTGTCGGATAAAATCCACGCTTCCGCAACTCCTCTACAATGGAAATCATCTGAAGCACGAAATGAGTAGGAGAAACAAATCCCAGGTTATTTTCCGAAACCGGGAGGAGGTTGATTATTGCGTCGCATACTTCATCAATGCTCATAACTGTTCCCTTTGTACCCCGGCACGAGATCTCCCAGTTCTGACAGTAAACACATTGCATGTTGCACGACGGAAAAAAGACATTTACAACCCCTTTCTCTCCTGAAATTGGCGGCTCCTCGCCTCGATGCAGAACTATTGAAGAGATGTGAATCCTGTCGTCCATACGGCACCAGCCGGCTGCCTTGGAGCGATCGGCGTTGCATTGGCGGGGGCAGAGGTTACAAGGTCGCAAGGTCTGATGTCTGAAGGTCGAAAGGTCTAGCAGTCTTGCGGTCATGCAGTCTTAAGGTCAGGGAGTCAGGTTTCCGATCAGTGTGGCAGAGGTGGAACGGGTGACGGTGACGTTAACATAGTCACCGGGTTGTACGTCCGAGGCTTGAAAGACCACAACCTTATTGCCGGAGGTCCGTCCCATCATGGCGCCGGCTGGTTTCTTTGCCGGGCCTTCAACCAGAACCTCAAATGTCCGGCCAACATCAGCCTTCTTGCTCCTGGCAGAGAGGTCATTCTGCAGGGCGATAATTTCATTCAGCCTCCGGGTCTTGACCTCATCAGGCACATCATCCTTCATATGACGCGCTGCCTTCGTGCCGGGTCGTTCCGAATATTTGAACATATAGGCGAAATCGAATTCCACCTCGCGCATGAGACTGAGGGTCCCGAGATGCTCCTCCTCGGTCTCGCCACAGAAACCGGCGATGATATCCGTCGAGAGGGCGCATCCCGGCAATATACGATTGATGGCAGCAATCCTGTCGAGGTACCACTCCCGAGTATATTTCCTGTTCATACGCTTCAGCACACTGCTGCTTCCGCTTTGAACCGGCAGGTGAATGTGCCTGCAGATATTGTCATGCCTTGCCATGACCTCAAGAACATCGTCCGACAGGTCCTTCGGGTGGGAAGTGGAGTAGCGCACGCGTAACCCCGGATCAACCGATGCCACCGTCTCCAGCAGTCGCGCGAAACCAATCGGTGTGTTTCCTTCCCATGAATATGAATTCACATTCTGTCCCAGCAGAGTCACTTCGCGGTAGCCATGCTCAAAAACATCGCGGGCCTCACGCACTATCGTTTCCGGATCCCTGCTTCGCTCTGCGCCACGCACATACGGCACCACACAATATGCACACATGTTGTTGCAGCCGCGCATGATGGATATGAACGCTGATACACCATTGCTCTCAAGGCGCACCGGTGAGATATCTGCATAGGTCTCTTCACGGGAGAGCAGCACGTTTACCGCAGCATGACCGGAAGCGGCTGTCTCAACAAGCATTGGAAGGTCACGGTAAGCATCCGGCCCCACAACCATATCAACCATTTTATCGCTCTCGAGGAGCTTCTCCTTCAGTCGCTCAGCCATGCATCCCAGCACGCCCACAATCACCTGCGGGCGTTTCTTTTTCTGTGCACGGAACAAGTCAAGCCTGCCCCAGATGCGTTGCTCGGCATTCTCACGGATCGAGCAGGTGTTGACGAGGATGATGTCGGCCTCGCTAATGTCTCCTGCCGGTGAATAACCGGCATCTGAAAGAACTGATGCAACAACCTCGCTGTCAGAGACATTCATCTGACAACCGTATGTTTCTATGTAGTATTTTTTTGGCATAATCGGGGCAAAGGTAGGGAAAAAATTGTCTTGCGGTCTTGCAGTCCTGCGGTCCGGTGGTTAGAGTTAAGTGGCCTCATTGCAGAT
>DHUL01000031.1:28368-33692 GCA_002409145.1 Bacteroidales bacterium UBA5235 | reverse complement strand
GCAAAGAGAGGGAAGATCTTTACGAAGATCATCAAGGAAATAATGATCTCAGTACGTGAGGGTGGCGCTGACCCGGCGGGTAACGCACGCCTGCGACTGGCCATACAGAACGCCAAGGGTGCAAACATGCCCAAGGATAATATCGAGAGAGCTATCAAGAAAGCCGGCGGCTCAGAGGCCGAGGCATACCACGAGATAACCTATGAGGGCTACGGTCCGAACGGCATTGCTGTGTTCGTCGAGGGACTTACTGACAACACAAACCGCACACTTTCAAGTGTAAGATTTGTTTTTGGCAAGTATAACGGGGCCCTCGGCCCGAACGGATCGCTGACATTCCTGTTTGACCGGAAGGGTGTCTTCACAATCAATGCCGAAGATGTCAGCGAAAAGGATATGGAGAGCCTCGAGCTCGAACTTATTGATGCCGGCGCTGAGGATATCGAGATCGATGAGGATGTAATCACGGTCACCTGTGCGAAAGACGACTTCGGCAGTGTCAACCGGAAGCTGGAAGAGTTGGAGATCGTACCTGACGAAGCAATGCTCAAGCGGGTCGCGAAAGAGACAAAAACACTTGATGTGGAGCTGGCCCGTAAGGTGATGAGACTAATCGAAGCTCTTGAGGATGACGATGATGTACAGGCCGTATACCATAACCTCGAGATAACTGACGAGCTGGCCGAGGCGCTGGAGGAATAAAGCCTGACCCTTCATCGAGCCTGCCGGGGCACTCGGGGAGTAGCTGAATGGAGATAACCGGCGAACTTGCCGGCGCCCTTGAGTAAAAGCTACCCTGCCGCACATTAGAGCCCGATCCCTGCTATAATTCAACATGGACCGCTATCCGGAATCATCTGGAACGATTCTTGCGTAAACCACTTCAGAAAATCTGTTGTATATTTGCCACATGAGATCATTGTTGCTTGCTGCGGCATTCACCATCTTCCTGCCGGTGTCACTGACAGCACAGAGAGGCCTTGGCGTCGAGGAGCTTATGAACGACGGACGTCCGCGTTACATAGCAGAGCGGCTCATTGTGGTACAGGATCCCGCGATAGACACCCTCATAAGCCGCCACATCCTTATGAACGCCTCGAAAAACGGCGTTGACGGATGGCGCATACAGATCTACCGCGGCGGCCACCGCACGGCAAACGAAGACTCCAACAAAGTCCGTGCACGTTTCATGGATGATTATCCCGATATACCCACATACCGCACCTTCGACCGTCCCAACTGGTTCAAGGTGAAAGTGGGCGATTTTCGCACCCGCGAGGAGGCAGCTAAAGCCTTCTTTGACATAATCAACAAATACCCTGATGCTTACCTGATCAGGGACGTTATCTCATTCAAAAATCCGGGACCGGTAAAGTAGATGAGCGAGAGCATAAAGCACGAATGCGGGATAGCACTGATAAGACTGCTGCGCCCCGCGGGATACTATATTGATAAATACGGGTCATGGGATTACGGCCTGCGCAAGATGTATCTCATGATGGAGAAGCAGCACAACCGCGGCCAGGATGGCGCCGGCTTGGCAGGGATACACATCGGCGCGAAGCCGGGAACGCGGTACATCCACCGTCAGCGCTCCAACTCCGCCAATGCGATAAAGGACATCTTCACCCGCATATACCCGGAGATAAAGGAGAACCCCTGCGATGTGTGGCTCGGACACCTGCGCTATGGCACTTACGGTAACTACAACATTGACTTTGTCCACCCTGTATCCCGCGAGAATAACTGGCGCTCACGAAGCCTTGTCATGGCCGGCAACTTCAACCTTACGAACATAGAGGAGATCTTCAATAGCCTCCTTGAGATCGGACAGAATCCGGTTGACTTCTCAGATACCATCACTATCCTTGAAAACGTCGGCCATTTCCTTGACCAGGAGGTCGAACGCCTCTACCGCCTTCACAAGGAGCAGGGCCTCACAAAGCGCGAAATCTCTCCAGTCATTGAGCAGGAGTTGGATGTAGCGGGTGTATTGCGCAGTGCCGCGAAGCGATGGGACGGCGGATACGTTATGGCCGGGATGCTAGGACATGGCGACGCCTTCGTTTTACGTGATCCCGCCGGGATAAGACCTGCATTCTGGTATGCCGATGACGAAGTGGTGGTTGCTGCCTCGGAACGACCGGTAATCCAGACTGTGTTTGACATCCGCACTGACAAGGTCAATGAGCTTGATCCGGGCAAGGCGCTTATTATTAAGGGCTCAGGCGAATACTCTTTGCAGGAAGTGCTCCCCGCAACCACGCCGGCTAAATGCTCCTTTGAAAGGATATACTTCTCACGCGGCACCGACAAACATATATACCGTGAACGCAAGAAACTCGGCGAGACACTAACTGAGCCGGTGCTGGATGCGGTGAATCATGATGTAAGGAACACTGTGTTTTCATACATCCCCAACACCGCCGAGAGTGCATTCTACGGTCTCATTGAGGGGGTTGACAAGTGGCTCAACAACAGGAAGCGGCAGACTTTGATCAAAAGGGGTGATGCAATCACTGTTGCTGATTTTGAGCGAATCATGGATGTAAGACCCCGTATTGAGAAGATTGCAGTAAAAGACATTAAACTAAGGACTTTCATTACAGAGGACCGTAGTCGTGATGACCTTGTAGCCCACGTATATGATGTCACGTATGGAGTTGTTCGTCGCGGGAAAGACAGCCTGGTGGTGATAGACGATTCAATTGTCCGTGGCACCACGTTGAAGGAGAGCATTATACGAATCCTTGACAGGCTTGATCCGGCAAAAATTGTAATAGTTTCATCATCACCGCAGATACGCTACCCTGACTGTTACGGTATTGATATGTCGAAGCTGGGTGACTTCATAGCTTTCCGGGCGGCACTGGAGTTGCTGAAGCTTACCGGTCGTGAGAAAGTGATTAGTGACGTTTATGAGCGCGCACAGGAAGAATTAAAGAAACCGGATACTGAAATGGTAAACCTGGTGCAGGAAATTTACGCACCATTCACTGACAGGGAGATCTCTGACCAGATTGCGGTGATGCTGAAAACACCCGAGATAAAAGCTGAACTGGAGATCGTGTTTCAGTCGGTTGAGGGACTCCACAAGGCCTGCCCGGGCCACACCGGTGACTGGTACTTCACCGGGAACTATCCCACTCCCGGCGGTAACAGGGTGGTTAACAGGGCATTCGTTAACTATATTGAAGGCCGCGGGGGAAGGGCCTATTAGGCATTAGGCAATAGGCAATAGGCAAAAGTGTTGACAATAATAGCTCGTAGAGCTTAAAGCATTGTAGAAGAGAAACATAATAATTCTTTTGGTCGTAGACCATTAAGCATTGGTTAGGGTGGGATGGCTAACCTACTGAGAGATGTCAAAATCCTCCCTGTATGATGCCAGGTGCCGGTTGATTTTCTCGATGTAAATATCCCGCACAGTGATCATTATACCGGTTTCCTCAACATTACCGAAGTGATGGTTGATGAATGTACCGAAACATTTCATCGTCGGTGAGAGGTTCATGTATGCATTGATCAGAGGAGGAATATTTTCACCCAGCTTGCGAACCTCCTGGCCAAGGATCTTCAGGTTATCCCTGAAATGTTTTCCCACAAAGATACTCTCCATCTCCTCTTTGTTAATATCGATGAAGAAAGGATTTTCAGGCACTGCCAGTTTATCAGGATCGGGGAAGTATTTCAGCATGAAATACAGGACCATGTTGCGAGCCTGCACGTTATAATGGGTATACATTGTGACCTTCCCGAAAAGGTATCGTATCTGCCTGTGGTCTATAATGATAGCGCCCAGCCCGTCCCACAGGTTATCGAGAGAGAAAAGGCTCTTCCGGCCCATCGCGGCACTCTGGTACTCCGGTCTGACGAACGAGCGCCCCAGCTCCATTGTATGCGGAAGGTATTTTTTGATGAATCTCCTGGAAAAAGTGAAATATGATGACGATGCAAACCGGTCAACCGTAAAATCCTTCTCCTTGTATTCCGGGAAGATGAAGCGGTATCCGCCGATTATCTCCCGGTTGTCAGGATCCCAGATTATCAGCTGTTTCTGTGGATGGTCCGGATCGAGATCGTACTCATCCAGATCCAGGGCTTTCCCTGTACCTCCCCCGGCGTGCCTGAATGTCAATTCGCGGATGCGCCCTATCTCGTGCATCAGCAATGGCGAGCTCCGGTGGTCGAAGATGTATACCTCATTATTGGCGTTGTTCGTCTTTCTCAGGTAACCAATCCTGGACAGTTCCGCTGCCAGATCTTCCACAGGCACAGCCTCGCCCAGGGGCTCCGCATTGCCATTTTCCATTTCCTTATCCACGGAGAGATAAAATTGAGGTCTAAAAGTAAGAAATAATCGTTAACTGCTTTTAAATCTTTCGGGCAATTTATATGTTTTCTCACGTATCAAATCGACCCACTCCTGTGGTTTCCTCGACTTGTCGAATGTCTGCCAGGGTATCGGTTCCCCGAAGAAGACCTCAATATTCTTGCCATTCTGTCTGAACATCTCGTCGACCAGGTAGAGCATCTCAATGTTCGTTTTAAGTCCTATAAATGTTCTGAAGTTGGCGAGGTTATAGAAGAAGGAGCTGTTACGTCCCGCAAAGTAGCACGGCACAATATCCCTCTGATGTTGTACAGCCTTGACGATGAAGCTTTTCTGCCAGGGCAGGTCAGTGACCACGCCCTTAATTTTCCTGGAACATATCCCTGCAGGGAAGTTAAGAAGTTGATAGTCTGAGGCATAGGCCTCCTCCATCAGTATAGCCGCATCGCGGCTGAAGGTACCCACCTTGTTTACCGGGAGGAAGATATCACCGTAGTTCTCTATATAGAGCAGGATATCGTTTACCGGAAATTTTATTGCAGGGAAGTGTTTGGTCAGTTCACTCATGAAGACCATGCCGTCAAGGCCGCCGAGGGGGTGGTTTGAAACGAAGATGTTTCTCCCGCCCTTTGGCAGGTTTTCTACACCGTGGGCACGGTATGAGATGCCCATGTATCCAAGGGCTGCGTCGTTGAAAGCGGCACCCCTGAGATGTGCGAAATTGCGCAGGATGTTGTTTATGCCATCCTGGTGCGCAATGCGTTTGAGGTAACTGATTACAAATCCGGGGAGCACCCTGTGGATTTTCGGGTTCTTATCGGCCAGGATCTTCTCGACGTCCAGCTGCAGCGGTTTTATGGGTTCTTCCATTTTGTCACCTTAATCGGTTGCAAAGATAAATATGAGGATAAACAATTCTGTATCGTCTGCAAGGAATTATTGCAGATGATGACTGCAGGTTACAATGCTTGATCGTCTGCGGCGAATTATT
>DHUL01000031.1:18928-28122 GCA_002409145.1 Bacteroidales bacterium UBA5235 | reverse complement strand
GATAAAGCATTGTAGAACAGAATGTTAAAGTATATATTTGCTCGTAGAGCATTCAGCATTGTTCTGCTCAACATTTTGAGATTAGATGATGTTATATTTACCCGCACAAACAACACAACCATGAATCTTGAACTGCGAGACAAATTCCTTGATGGATGGAGTAAATATTTCGGCAAAGCTGAACTGCCTGTCACTTTCTATTACACCCTTTCCGATACCGCCGCAGAGTGGGCGGATAAATCAAGGGGGTGGAGCTGCATCATATGCGAGCTCGCAAAAGTCCGTAAGGGGAGATCCCTGATGTACAACGCAGAGCGAATCAAATGTGGCGGCGGGAAAAGATACCTGGGCTTCACCGACAAAATGCGGCCCGGATTCGAAAGTTTCCTCTCATGCGGTAACAATGAAATCGAGGGCGAAAGATACCTCCGCTCTCCTGAACTCGTCAGGGAGTTCATGAAGTCACAGAAAACCCTGGCTGTTTCCGGAATGAACCTGGTTTTCAAGAGATGGGACAAGCTCGAAAAGGATGATGAGCCCGATGTGGTCATCTTCTTTGCCACTCCCGATGTTCTGGCCGGACTATTCACCCTCGCGAATTTTGACCAGTCAGAGCCGAACGGCACATTCACTCCCTTCGGTTCGGGATGTAGCTCAATTATTCATTATCCTTACCTCGAAACAGTGACAGAGAGGCAACGGGCAGTGATAGGAATGTTTGATCCTTCTGCCCGTAAGTGCGTGGCTGACAATGAGATTTCATTTGCAGTTCCAATGACGCGGTTTGAAAAAATGATCGGTTACATGGATGAGAGTTTCCTCATCACAGATACCTGGTCAACTGTGAGAAAGCGGTTGCAAGCAACCCGTTAAACCGGCCCCGGCGGGGAGTTGGCGGCCAGACATACAATGCTTGATCGTCTACGACGAATTATACCGCGTAGCGGTTAAAGCATTGTAAAGCAGGCTATAACAACTCCTGAAAATTTACTGCTCCATCACACAATATTTCCTCCTAAAACAAAGTTTTCAACAATAGTGAAGAAAAATGGAGTAAAGTGGAGTAAAGTGGGAAATTTATTCCTACTTTAGCCCTTCGAAACAACAACTGTGATGGCCACATTTATCGGCGATTATTCATGCAGGCTTGATGCCAAGGGAAGAGTAATCCTCCCTTCCGCGTTCAAGAAACAGATGCCACCGGCAGCTGAAGATCGCTTTGTGGTCAGAAAAGACATCTTCGAAGGGTGCCTTGTCATGTACTCGATTGACGACTGGAACAGGCAGCTCGAGAAGATCCGCAGCAGGATCAACCCATACAACAGGGAGCACAATATCTTTCTCCGCAATTTCTTCAAGGGTACCGCCGAAGTCGCACTCGACAGCAGCAACAGGCTGCTCATTCCAAAGCGCCTCCTTGACCTTGCCGGGATACAGAAAGATGTTGTTCTGGCCGGGCAGGACGGTCGCATCGAAATGTGGGCTGAGGAGGTATATGCCCGTATCGACATGCCTTCCGACGACTTCGCCAACCTGGCGGAGAAACTGCTTGGCAATCCCGATACCGGCCCGGCATAATGGCAGTATATCATCTCCCGGCGCTGCTGAATGAAAGCATTGCAGGGCTCAACCTCAGGCCCGACGGGATATATGTCGACGTAACATTTGGCGGCGGCGGACACTCACGTGCCATTCTCAAGCAGCTCACCTCGGGCAGGCTGATAGCATTTGACCAGGATGCTGACGCTGCCGCCAACGTCATTAATGACGAACGGTTCACCCTTCTCTGCCAGAACTTCAGGTACCTGAAGAACAACCTGCGCTACCATGGCGTCAGCGCCATCGACGGGCTGATAGCCGACCTGGGTGTGTCATTTCACCAGTTCGACGAGCAGGAGCGGGGATTCTCGTTTCGCGGCGATGCCGAACTCGATATGCGGATGAACAGACAGTCGCCTGTGAAGGCCTCGGACATCCTCCGGACCTACGAGGAGGAGAAGCTGGCCGATATCTTCTACAACTACGGCGAGCTGACAACCTCGCGAAGACTGGCAGCGGCAATCGTAAAGGCCAGGACGGCAAAACAGGTGACAACAGTCAGCGACCTTACCCTGGCGCTAAGCGGACTGGTACCTCCGCGGGAGGAAAACAAGTTCTGGGCGCGACTGTTCCAATCACTTCGAATTGAAGTGAACGGCGAGCTGGATGCCCTGAAAGAGATGCTGATCCAGGCGCTGCAGATGCTGAAACCGGGAGGAAGGATGGCAGTGATCACCTATCACTCTCTGGAGGACAGGCTGGTTAAGAACTTCTTCCGCAGCGGCAATTTCGAGGGTGAAAGTGAGAAGGATTTTTACGGGAATGTGAGTGCACCGCTCAGGGCGGTGAACCGGAAGGTGATCGTTCCGTCAGAGGAGGAGGTAAGGAATAACAGCCGTGCGCGCAGTGCCAGGCTCAGGATAGCAGAAAAGGGTGAAGGAGATGGAGGAAAGGAGCAATAATTACCTGGGTGGTATGGTACAGAGGGCCATGGAGGATGAGCGTTCATCTGATAGCACCTGGCAGGTGGATGCTCCGGATTATGAGGAGCCTCAATCGCGGACAAGCAGGGTCGGGACAGCAGGAAGTCAGTCAGCAGTTGGCAGTGGGCAATCGGCAGTTTATGAGAGACAGGCAAATGCCGGAGAGGAAAAAGGCAAGGTTGGCGGGCAGAAGACTCCCGGCAGGGGAAGAGGTACCTTCCTCAAAGGTCTGATCAGCGGAACAGTCATCTCTGACAGCATCATCCTCAAGGATGTGAAGTACTCTGCAATGATCGCACTGCTGGCTATAATTTTCATCGCCAACAGGTTCAACGCAGAACGTGTGGAGCGCGATATAGCTGTTCTGGAACAGGAGGTGAGAGATCTTCGCGCGGAGTCGCTCTCCGTGTCAGCCGATCTGGGCAGCGTGAGCCGGCAGAGTGAAATAATCCGGCTGGTGAAGGATAGAGGCCTTGGCCTCGAAGAGCTCCGCGAGCCGCCATACAGAATCGTAGTGAATGAATGACCAGTAATAACCACCAGGGATATAAACAGAAATAACCACAGAAGAGAATACAGAACTAACCAGCAAAACCCCAGCCACCACAACCGGCACAACTGAAATAAGAGAACAGATAACCCACCAAAACACTCCATCCGCCACGCTGGCAGAACCACACTAACCTGAACAATGAAGAAGACGAATAAACCTAAAGACCAGATCCTTGCCCGTACCGGAGTCATCTACGGTATAGTGGCAGTGATGGCCATCGCCGTCTTCATCCGCATTATCATCCTGCAGTTCGTACAGTCGGACAAGTGGGCCTCAATGGCTGACAAGGTTGTTTTCCGCAGGCAGGTTGACTTGGCTGCCAGAGGTGATATCCTCTCAGATGACGGGCGCATCCTGGCCAGTTCCGTCCCGTACTACACTGTCTACATGGACACCCGCAGCTCAGGAATGGCCGACACCACCTGGTACAACGGGATAAACGGCCTCAGCAGGGGCCTTTCGAAATATGTCGGTGTAAACACACCTGAGGGCTGGAAGAACACCCTGACCAATGCACGCAAGCGCGGAGACAGGTATTACCTTATCAAGCGGCATGTGAGCTACGAGACGCTCAAGCATCTGAAGGAGCTCCCTATCTTCCGTCACGGCAAATTCCGTGGCGGGTTGCTCTATCAGCCGGAGAACAGGCGCATAATGCCCAACGGACTTCTCGCAAAGCGAACGATAGGATACATCACTGAGGACACTCTCGCGAACATCGTCGGGATTGAGGGATCATTCAATAATTACCTCGCCGGGAAGGACGGGCTGAAGGTGCAGCAACGCCTGACGGGAGGAGCATGGATCGATGTCGATAACCTCGAGACAGTCCACGCCCGCCCGGGAGACGACATTGTCACCACCATCGACCTTGACCTCCAGGATGCGACAGAGAACGCACTCTACAAGCAGCTCTCAAAACACAAGGCTCATCACGGTTGTGCCGTGGTTATGGAGGTGAAGACAGGCGACATCAAGGCCATCGCCAATCTCGAGATAGGGTCTGACGGGCTATACCATGAGACCTATAATTACGCCGTCGGCGAAAGTGCAGAGCCCGGCTCCACCTTCAAGCTGATGTCGATGATCGTTGCACTGGAAGACGGTGTCATCGATCTCCATGACACAATAAACACAGGCGACGGTACGGTCAGGTATTATGACAAGGTGATCCGCGATCATGAGGATGAGGGGCTTGGTAAGATAACGGCCCGCGAAGTGTTTGAACACTCTTCCAATGTAGGCACTGCCAGGATCATCTATGAAAACTACAAAGATAATCCCCGCCGCTATGTTGACCGCCTCTATTCGATGAAGATCAACAAGCCTCTCGGCCTGCAGATCAAAGGTGAAGGCAAACCAGTCATCCGCGCTCCCGGTGACAAACTCTGGTCAGGTATATCTCTTCCGATGATGTCACACGGCTACGAGGTTCAGATGACACCGTTGCAGATTCTGACCTTCTACAACGCGGTGGCTAACAACGGCAAGATGGTCAAGCCCAGGTTTGTCACAGAGGTCAAAGATGGCAATCGGGTAGTGAAATCGTTCGGCACCGAGGTGATCACCAACGCCATATGCTCCCGTTCCACAATCCGCAAGGCGCAGTCGTTGCTCGAGGGTGTTGTTGAGGATGGCACTGCCAAAAACCTGAAGAACAGCAATTACAAGATCGCCGGCAAGACAGGGACGGCGCAGATAGCAAACGCCAGGCACGGATATCGCTCCGGGTCCAGGATATCATACCAGGCATCGTTCGTGGGGTACTTCCCCGCCGATGATCCGCTCTACTCATGTATTGTGGTGGTGAACGCACCATCCAACTGGGTTTATTACGGTAATGTAGTGTCGGGACCTGTATTCAAGGAGATTGCAGATAAAGTTTATGCCAGCAGTTTTTACCGTGATCTCCATGCCCTCAACCCGGAGGGTGATGAAAAGGTCACATTGCGCGAAGCCTCGAGTGAAGTCGGAAAGTATGACCTCACGGTTGCCGGCGGAGTTATGCCGAATGTTGTGGGTATGGGGTTGCGAGATGCGATTTACATGCTTGAGAACAGCGGGCTGCGGGTGCATTACACCGGCCGAGGAAGGGTGGCGAAGCAGTCGCCTCAGCCCGGTGTCAGGGTATCCAGGGGAGCAACTGTGGCAATTGAACTGAGGTTGAGGTAAAAGCCTGGCCGGGGAGAATTAACTAAGTAAGGAATGAAAGAGTTAAAAGATATACTGAAAGAGCTGAGAGTGACCTGCATCTACGGAGATGAGGTGAAGGTCATCAGCGGTGTCACGGCTGACTCGCGCGAGGTAAAAGCGGGCAGCCTTTTCATAGCTGTCAGGGGAACAAAGAGCGATGGCCACGCATTCATCGGCAAGGCTGTAGAGGCTGGCGCTGCCGCAGTCATCTGCGAGCAGCTCCCTCTGGCTGTTCCGGCAGGCGGCATTGAACCGGGACCGGGAAGTTCCTGCCTGACGGATAAGGCGGTGGCCGGGAAATCAGATACACATGGAGTAACCTTTATTGTTGTCGAAGATTCAGCAGCCGCCACCGGCATGGCAGCCTCGGCATTCTATGATCATCCCTCGCGCAAGCTGAGGCTGACAGGTGTCACCGGTACCAACGGCAAGACCACCATCGCCACGCTCCTCTATAATATGTTCAATGGGCTGGGGTATAAGTGCGGGCTTTTGTCCACAGTTTGCAACTATGTCTTCCGCACGCGGAGGGATGCTACCCACACTACCCCTGACCCGGTCAGGCTCAATGCCCTTCTGGCGGAGATGGTTGACCAGGGGTGCGAGTATGCTTTCATGGAGGTGAGCTCCCATGCCGTTGAGCAGAACCGTATCGCCGGGCTCCACTTTGCGGGCGGCATCTTCACCAACCTCACACATGACCACCTGGACTATCACAAGACATTTGACAATTACCTGGCAGCCAAGAAGAAGTTCTTTGACGGGCTCACGCCCGAAGCTTTTTCGCTTGTCAACTCCGATGACCGCAATGGAAGCGTCATGGTCCAGAACTGCAGTGCCAGGAAGCATACCTTCAGTATGCGTGGAATGGCCGACTTCCGGTGCAACATCATCGAGCAGGGATTCGAGGGGATGCTCCTGAAGGTCAACGGCACTGAGGTATGGACACATTTTATAGGTGATTATAACGCATCAAACCTGCTTGCTGTTTATGGTGCTGCCATCCTGCTGGGTGCAAGCAAAGATGAGGTACTGCCGGTCCTCAGCAACCTTCGTCCGGTTGATGGCCGCATGGAGGTTATCCGCTCTGATAACGGAATAACGGGCATCGTTGACTATGCCCATACCCCTGATGCTGTCGAGAATGTGATCGAAGCCATCAACAGGCTGCGGCAGGGAGCCGGCAAGCTGATAGTCGTCGTAGGAGCAGGGGGAGACCGTGACCGGACGAAGCGGCCGGTGATGGCACGTATTGCTTCTGCCGGAGCCGACAGGCTGATACTCACATCAGACAATCCACGCAGCGAAGATCCTGACAGTATCATTGATGATATGCAGGCCGGCCTGACCCCTGATGCAATGCCAAAGATGATCCGCATCACCGGTCGTGCTGATGCCATAAGGGCTGCAGTGATGTTTGCCACACCGGGAGACATTGTTCTTGTTGCAGGCAAAGGCCATGAGACCTACCAGGAGGTGAAGGGTGTGAGACACCACTTCGATGACAGGGAAGAACTACGCAAAGCATTTAAAATAAGCTGATATGCTGTATTACCTCTTTAGATATCTTGATTCACTCGGAGTGCCGGGCGCAGGGGTTTTCAACTACCTGTCATTCAGGTCTGCCGCCGCTGTCATTACTTCCCTCCTGATTGCCATGCTGATCGGCAAGAAGATCATCTATTTCCTGCAACGAAAACAGATAGGGGAGACAATCCGCAACCTCGATCTCGAGGGGCAGTACCGCAAACAGGGCACCCCCTCGATGGGCGGCGTCATCATAATAGCATCCATCCTGGTTCCGGTGCTTCTCTTCGCCAGGCTTGACAATGTTTATATCATCCTGATGATTATAACTACAATCTGGGTGGGTTTCATAGGGTTCATAGATGATTACATCAAGATATTTAAAAAGAATAAGGAGGGCCTGGCCGGCAGGTTCAAGATTATCGGTCAGATAGGCCTGGGGCTGATTGTTGCGCTGACGCTCTATTTAAGTGACGACGTTGTTGTACGCGTCAATGTTGCTCCGCCGGCAAGAGTCACTGTGGCATCGGCCGATGCCGCTTATGGTGATCCGGCCGGTTCTGCAGATAACCGGACCGTCGAACTTCAGCAGCAGTCTACAGCCGTCAACGTTAAGTCGACCAAGACAACCATCCCCTTCGTAAAGAACAATGAGTTCGACTATTCGTGGCTTGTTCCCTTCGCCAAGGGCGAAACAAAACAACTGCTCGGGTGGATTGTCTTTATGGCCATGGTCGTCTTCGTGGTTGTCTCCGTCTCGAACGGTGTTAATCTTACTGATGGCCTGGACGGGCTGGCAACGGGCACAAGTGCCGTGGCGGGAGTGACACTCGGAATACTGGCGTATGTATCAGGTAATATCATATATGCCAACTACCTGAATATAATGTACCTGCCCAACATCGGCGAGCTGGTGATCTTCGCCGCCGCCTTCGCGGGAGCCACCGTGGGCTTCCTCTGGTACAATTCGTACCCGGCACAGATATTTATGGGCGACACCGGCAGCCTGACCCTCGGGGGGATCATCGCCGTCTTCGCCATAGTGATAAGGAAAGAGCTTCTGATACCCATCCTCTGCGGCATCTTCTTCGTGGAGAGCCTCTCGGTGATGCTGCAGGTGAGCTGGTTTAAAAGAACCAAGCGGAAGTACGGAGAGGGGAGGCGCATCTTTCTCATGGCGCCGCTGCATCACCACTATCAGAAGAAAGGATATGCTGAACCAAAGATAGTCACACGCTTCTGGATCATCGCAATCATACTGGCGGTTATCAGCGTGGTGACACTGAAGACAAGATAGAAACTGACCCGGGTCCGGTGGCATTGAAGATTCGTCGGAGAATGCAACGGGCAGGGTAAGACTGAAGATAAGACAGAATGAAAAAAAGAATTGTAATACTGGGTGCGGGAGAGAGCGGTGCGGGATCGGCTGTGTTGGCCCGGCAGAAGGGATTTGACGTCTTCGTGAGCGACAGCGGTACGGTAAAGGACAAATACCGCGAGATACTGGTCCGGCACAATATCCCTTTTGAAGAGGGGAAACACACCCCCGAGCTTATTATGAATGCCGGCGAGGTGGTTAAGAGTCCGGGTCTCCGTGAGGATAACCCCCTTGTTGTGGCGATCCGTGAGAAGGGAATTCCGGTTATTTCCGAGATAGAGTTTGCCGGGCGGTACACCAATGCCGTCAAGATATGCGTGACGGGAAGTAACGGCAAGACCACAACCACCAACCTGATTTACCACATGATGAAGAAGGCCGGGCTCAATGTGGCTATGACCGGCAATGTGGGTAACAGCTTCGCGATGGCAGTGGCAGAGGGCGGATATGATTACTATGTGATTGAACTCAGCAGCTTCCAGCTCGACGGAATGTATGACTTCAGGGCTGAGATAGCCATAATGATGAACATCACCCCGGACCATCTCGACAGGTATAACCATAATATGCAAAACTACGTCGACTCCAAAATGAGGGTGATACAGAACCAGACCGGAGCTGACCATTTCATCTGGTGTGCTGATGATCCCGTGACTGCCAGGGAGGTGGCCGCACGGATCATTAACGCCCGTTCACTTCCCTTCTCCATTGACAGATGCGAGGGGATGACAGCATGCATTGACAACGAAAACCTCATTCTAAAAATAACCGAAAAAACCAGCCTTATGACCATTCACGACCTGGCGCTGAAAGGACGCCACAACACCTACAACTCGATGGCTGCGGCCATCGCCGGAAAGGTTCTCAACATCCGCAAGGAGACTATACGCGAGAGTCTGGCAGACTTCCAGGGAGTGGAGCACAGGCTCGAGTCCGTCATTATGGTGGCGGGCATCAACTTCATAAATGACTCGAAGGCGACCAATGTCAACTCGACATGGTATGCCCTTGAATGCATGAA
>DHUL01000031.1:15008-18688 GCA_002409145.1 Bacteroidales bacterium UBA5235 | reverse complement strand
CAGAAAGTGAAAGCCATTGTCTGCCTTGGCAAAGATAACTCCAAAATCATCAGTGCTTTCAGTGGCATGGTGTCTACAATAGTTGAGACAGGCTCGATGGAGGAAGCGGTCAAATCAGCTTATTACCTGGCCCACAAGGGCGACACGGTGCTGCTTTCGCCGGCGTGCGCCAGCTTCGACCTGTTCCAGAACTACGAGGATCGCGGACGCCAGTTTAAAACGTGTGTAAGGAACCTCTAGGAGGGAATCTCCCGGGAAGGAAGAAAAGGACGGATTTCTAAGGAAGCAAAAACAACAGTATGGCTGATGTAACCATAAAGAGATTTTTCAGAGGTGACAGGTACCTTTGGGGACTAATTGCCTTCTTCATGCTGCTGTCATTGCTGTCGGTTTACAGTTCGTCAGTCAGTGTGGCTTATTCGTCTCATCACGGTAACACATTCTACTTCCTCCGCACCCAGTTCATCATGCTGATGCTGGGTCTCCTGATCATTGTTGTCACCCACTGGATACCTTATATTAAATATATGCAGTATGCCACCATCGGGCTGGTTGTGGCTGTGCTGCTGCTTGTGATTACGCTTTTTGCAGGTGTAAGTATCAATTCGGCCACACGCTGGCTCGAAATACCTGTGATCGGTCTGAGGCTGCAGACCTCTGACCTGGCGAAGGTGGCGCTTGTGATCTACCTGGCGCGGGGGTTGACGGTGTACCAGCATGAGCTGAACAATTTCAATGTGGTGACAATGAAGCTGGTGGTTCCTGTCGGCATTGTCTGTGTGCTTATCATGTCAGAGAATCTCTCCACCGCTGTCATGATATTTATGATCAGCATGATCATACTGTTTATCGGGCGTGTTCCAATAAAGTTCCTGCTCACCTATGCCGGGCTGGGGCTGGCAGGAGTGATTCTGTTTGCCTCGCTGTTGCTTGTCTTCAAGAAGGACGACAACAGGGTGCAGGTGTGGAAGAACCGTATTGAGGCATATTTCAGCGGAGAGAGCTCTCCTGATGCTGACTACCAGGCCAACCAGGCTAAGATTGCTATCTCCACGGGCAAGATCTTCGGCAAGCTGCCGGGCAAGAGCACGCAGCGAAATCTCCTGCCACAGTCGAACTCCGACTTCATCTTCGCAATTATTGTTGAAGAATACGGGTTGTTTGGCGCAGTGATAGTCATTATGGCTTACCTGGCGCTGATGTTCCGGGGGGTGCAGATAGCGCGAAAATGTGATTATGCGTTCCCGGCCCTGATGGTGCTGGGACTGACCGTCATGATAGTATTCCAGGCGTTCCTGAACATGCTTGTGGCGGTAGGGCTATTCCCGGTGACGGGACAGACACTCCCGATGATAAGCTGGGGGCGTACCTCTGTGATGGTCATCAGCTTCGCACTGGGTGCGATACTGAGCGTATCGAGGGTGATGAATGCACGGGAGCGGCAGGAGAAGCTCTCCGAGGTGGAACAGACAGACAGGGTGCCTGTGTGAAAGGCGAAACAAGTATAGAGAAGGCTGAAGAACTTAAAATAACCGATGATGACAGATACTGAAGAGCGAGGGTATAGTGACAGGAAAGTCATGATAAAAGCATGAGCGAAGAGAGAAAAAATACCAGAATAATCATCAGCGGTGGCGGCACCGGCGGCCACCTGTTCCCGGCGATTGCCATTGCCAATGCACTGCGGCGGCTGGAACCGTCGGTAAAGATACTGTTTGTGGGCGCCGAGGGGAAGATGGAGATGCAGAAGGTGCCCGATGCCGGCTATGAGATAGTGGGGTTGCCGGTGGCCGGGCTGGTCAGGGGAGGCAGTATCAGGAATATAAATGTTGCTTATAAGCTCTTCAGGAGCATGCTCAGGGCAGGTCATATAATCAAAAAATTTGCACCTGATGTTGTTGTCGGGGTGGGCGGATATGCATCAGGACCTGTTCTGAAACAGGCACAGCAGCGTCACATACCTACTCTGATACAGGAGCAGAACAGCTATGCAGGAGTGACAAACAAGCTGCTGGCGAAGAAGGCCGGGCGTATCTGCGTGGCATATGAGGGGATGGAGAAGTATTTCCCGAAGGAAAAGATAATCCTTACCGGAAATCCTGTAAGGCAGGTATATGACAATTTAGCCTCGCTGCATGAGGAGGCTCTGCAGCACTTCAAGCTTGATCAGGGCATGCCGGTGATACTTGTTCTGGGCGGCTCGCTCGGCGCCGGCACGCTGAACAACAGCGTTGGCGACGGCATAGGCCTGATAGAGACTTCGGGGGTGCAGATGATATGGCAGACAGGCAGCCATTATTATGACCGTATGCGCGATATGGCTGAAGCCCGGGGTGTCACCCGCATCAGGGTCACCGGCTTCATCAACCGCATGGACCTGGCCTATGCCGCCGCCGATGTAATCATCTCGCGTGCCGGCGCCGGTACCATCTCCGAGCTGGCGCTGGTGGGCAAACCGGTCATACTGGTCCCCTCTCCAAATGTGGCAGAGGATCACCAGACCCACAACGCCATGGCCCTCGTGAACAGAGGGGCGGCACTGCTTGTGCGCGACACCGATGCACAGGACTTGCTGGTGAAAACAGCCATTGACCTGGTAAATGACACCGTAAAGCGAAACTCGCTTTCGGAAAACATCAGGATGATGGCGATACGCAATGCAGATGAAGTGATTGCCCGGGAGGTATTTAAAATGGCAGAACGATGAGGGGACTTACAAACATAGAAGGGATTTATTTCCTCGGGATAGGAGGTATCGGGATGAGCGCACTGGCCCGTTACTTCCTGTCACAGGATTATATTGTATGCGGGTATGACCGCACCGAGAGTCCACTGACTGACACCCTCGCGGAGGAGGGATGCTCAATAACCTATGAAGACAGCATTGACTCGCTCCCCGTGCTCTTTTCGGATCCTTCCGAAAACGACAGGGTGCTGATAGTCTACACCCCGGCCATCCCGAAGGAGAGCATACTGCTTAACTTTTTCAGGGACAACGGATATACTATTTACAAACGTGCCGAGATACTTGGAGTCATCTCCCGTGACACTGATGCCATTGCCGTGGCAGGGACTCATGGCAAGACTACTGTGAGCACCATGACCGCCCATATACTCAGTTCATCACCCATAGACTGTTCCGCCTTTCTGGGTGGAATATCCAAAAATTACGACACAAACCTGCTCATTTCGGAAAGTCGTTACACGGTGATGGAGGCAGATGAGTTTGACAGGTCTTTCCTGCATCTCTCACCGCTAATCTCTGTGGTCACCGCAATTGATCCCGATCACCTTGATATATACGGCACGGCCGAATCGATGGTAGAAGCCTACGGAGAGTTCTGTCACCGCGTTCGTCCCGGAGGGACAATCATCCTCAATGAGAACATTGCATCATCGCTCTCTCTTCCTGGTGATGCTACGATTTATACGTACGGTACCGGTGCGGAAGCCTCGTTCAGGGCTGCCTCCATCAGGAAGGAGGAGGGAAGCTACACTTTTGACATAATAACCCCGGGTGAGCCCGTCAGGAACATACGCAGTCATCTTCCGGGGATGGTGAACATTCTCAATGCCACCGCTGCTGCCTCTGCAGCATGGTGCGCAGGTGTATCGCCTGAGATCATCCGCAGCGCCATCGGTTCTTATCAGGGAGTGCGTCGTCGCTTTGATGTCAGGTA